>JBJKSI010000032.1:0-68199 GCA_046704165.1 Candidatus Acidiferrales bacterium | reverse complement strand
TCCAGAGGCGGAAGCCGCCTTGGAAGGCGTTGTCGTTGGAGCCGGCTTCGGACTTGGGCGGGAGCTTTTTGAGTTCCTTGACGTTGCCGCCGCCGAGGATGACGTAGTCGGGTTCGAGGGCGGCGGTGAGGCGCTTGACGACGTCGGAGACGTGCTTGCGCCATCTCTTTTTGCCCAGACGCTGGAGGCCGCGCAGGCCGAGATAGTCTTCGTAGGTTTTCCCTTTTTTGTAGGGCAGGTGCGCCAACTCCATCGGCTGCACAACGCCTTCGACGATCATGGCGGAGCCGAGGCCGGTGCCGAGGCCGAGAAAGAGCATGCGGCCGCCGTGGTAGCTGCCGAGAGCCTGCATCTGGGCGTCGTTGACGATTTTTAACGGGCAGCCGAAGGCTTTACGGAAATCGAAGCCGACCCAGCCCTTGCCCAGGTTCTGGGGATCGTGGAGCGGCTTGCCGGAGACGACGGGGCCGGGATAGCCGATCGAGACGGCGTCGTATTTCCAGTCGCGGGTGATCTGCTTGACGCCCTTCACCATTTGAGCAGGGGTCAGGCGCGGGCCGGAGTTGAATTTGCGGTGCTCGTGCTGGCTGGTGGCGAGGACCTTGATGTGCGTTCCGCCGACGTCGATGACCAGGACTTTTTTCGGCTTCTTCTTCGAGGCTGCTTTCATCACATTTCTCCGGCGCAGGCTCTTCTCTACGACAGGTGCGCGGCGTATGCAAGTTTTCTTGTTGCGAAGGGCAAGGATGTGGGAGGCGTGGGGATGAGACGTGGGCCTTGCGGCGATGGGGCGGAAACGGGTAGGTTTGGGCCCAAGAGGGGGAAGTCAGCGGAAAGCTATGGCAACGGAACGGCAAAAAGCCGGACAGTGGCTGGTGGCCTCGGGGCCGGTGGCGCGGTTGCGGCGGCTGGGGCAGTGGGTGCCGAAGCGCGTGCGGGCGCGGTATTGGTTCCCGCATGTTCCGCTGGCGCTGGCCTCGGCGCTGGCCGGTTTCCTGCTGCTCCAGAGCCAGTTTGGAAGCCGGTGGCACGAACTGCTCTCGAACTTTCCCAGCCGGCTGCTGAATTTTCCCCCAGCCAGCATGCCGTTTCTGCTGATCGGGGTGGCGCTGCTGCTGATGTCGGTGGGGCTGCTGTTCCGGTCGCGGTTTTCGTGGATTTTCACGATCGTGCTGACGGTGGCGATGCTGCTGGTGCTGCTGCGATTTCCGCGGGGCGTGCATCACCTGTTCATCTATTACGATGCGGCGCTGCTGGTGCTGCTGCTCTTGGCGCACGGGTACTTCACGCGGAGCAGCCTGGCCGCCGGGACGCTGTTTGCGATCACGAGCAGCCTGATGCTGCTGATCTATGCGGTGTTCGGCAGCCTGTACCTGGGCAACGAGTTCAAACCGCCGATCAAGGACTACGCCACGGCGTTTTATTACTCGATCGTGACGATGTCGACGGTGGGCTACGGCGACATCACGCCGAAGACCACGCACGCGCGGCTATTCGCCGTCTCGATCATGATTCTGGGCATTGCGGTGTTTGCGACGTCGATCAGCGCGATCGTGGGGCCGGTGGTGACGCGGAGCGTGGATCAGATCATGCGGGGAAGGGAGAAACCGGTGAAGCGGTCCAATCACTTCATTATCGTCGGGGCCACACCGCTGGCCTTCAATACCTATCGGGAGCTGAACAAACGGAACCAGCCGGTGACGCTGATCCTGCCGCAGCCGCCCGAGGAGGGCGAGTTCGAGGACGCGGACATCGTGGTGGGCGACGCGAACAGCCGGGAAATCCTGATCAAGGCGGGAGCCGGGCAGGCGCAGGCGGTGCTGGCGATGCGCTCGGACGATTCCGACAACGCGTTCACGGCGCTGGCGGTGAGGGAGTTGAACGGGAAGGCGAAGACGATCGTGGCGGTGAACGACAGCAAGCACCTGCAGCGGGTGCGGCTGGTGCAGCCGGATTTCATCATCGCGCCGCAAGTGCTGGGCGGGGAGATGCTGGCGATGGTGCTGAGCGGTGAGGCGATTACCAGCGAGTTTGTGGCCGAGCGGTTCCTGCACTTTGACCAGCCGCCGCCGAAGGGGCCGGGATCGTAGGGCCTGTCGGATGGCTGGAGCGACTGGCCCTCAGCGGCTGAAGCCGCAGAGGATCGGGAGCCCGTAGGGCACGGCTGAGGCCGTGCCCTTGCGAAAAATCGGGTTGCCAGTGTCTCGCGGAGGGGGTGGTGGGGCGAGGGAAGCGGAGCTCCCGCCGATTTCCGCGAGATTTCAGATTTGAAATTTGAAACTTCAAATGGCGGGCGACGCGGCGCGTCGCGCCTACCGAATCGCGGCGGCGGGACGAGTCACTTTTGGGGCGGATCGGGAGGGGGAGGCTGCTGGACGACGATGCGGGCGGCTTCGTCGCTTTTCTCGACGAAGAAATGGACGTCGCGCTGGGGGAAGGGGATCTGGATGCTTTCCTGGCGGAAGCGGGCGAGGATGCGTTTGCGGAGCGCGCTCTGGATCGGATACTGGTCGATATAGTTGGCGATGCGGCAAATGAGAGTGAAGTTCAGCGAGGAATCGCCGAAGCCGGGCATGAAGCGGACCAAGGGAGGCGGTTCGAGCAGCAGAGCGGGGATTTCCTTCGCCACTTCGCGGGTTTCCTCAAGCAGGACCCGCTCGACCAGGTCGGCGTCGGAGGAATAGCCCACACCGATGGGAATCAGCAGAGACATGCCGGGCTCGGGCATGGAGTAGTTGGTGATGACGGCGGAGGCGAGTTTGGAATTGGGGACGACGACGTAGTTGTTCCAGATGGTGCGAATGCGGGTGGAGCGCCAGCTCATTTTCTGGACGAAGCCTTCCTGGCCGGTGTCGAGCTTGATGTAGTCGTCGATGCGGATGGGACGGTCGAGCTGGAGGTAGAAGCCGGCGAAGAAATTGGCGAGCGTGTCCTGGAGGGCCAAAGCAACGGCGACGCTGCCGACGCCCAGGGTGGTCCAGACGGCGGTGAGATTGATGCCCAGATTTTCGAGAACAATGAGCAGGGCGAGGGCGCCAAAGAGGGCCTTGGCGATGAAGCGAATCGGATCGCGCAGCGATTGATGAGCCGCGGAACGGACCAGCCAGCGCTCGAGGATGAGCTGGAGAAGCTGAACGAGGTAGTAGAGGCCGACGGCGAGCGCGCCCAGATAAAGGACCCGGTTGGCCACATCCAGGAAATGCGCGGGCAGCGGCAGGACGTTCATCGCGCCAGCGACGACGGCGATGACCAGCAGCGGCCGCAGCGCCCGGGCCAGCAGGTCGACGACGATATCGTCGAGCGTGGACTCGGTATGCCGGGTGAGCTTGCGGAGCCAGGCGATCACATAGCGGTGCAGTATCCAGGCGGCGAGGGCCAGCGCAAAGATCTCCGCCGGATGTTTCCACCAGTGGCCGGAGAGAAAGTGCTGCTCCCATTGTTTCAACATTCTCGTCTCCTGATGTGAAACTGTTGCGAAGCCGGCGCAATGGACGCTTCAAGAGCTGAGGCCTCCGGACGCACGCAACCTGCATTGTCAGTGCTGAAGCCCTGCCCCCGGAACCGGCGGGGCTTCGGAATCTCTCCGCCGAACCGGTGCAGGCGGCACGCGATCCGGCACGGCAGGGAGATTGCGAACTATCACCCTACCATGACTTCGGCGCTGGCAGACCGCGCCAATGGATGTATACTTCGAGCAGACCGAGATTTTCCGACAGAAGTTCCGCGCGATCCGCGCCCGCCATCAGGCCTCGCTCCGGACCTAGGGAGAGAGTGTTATGTCCAAACAGATTGTTACGCTCGACGGCAATGAGGCCGCTGCTCGCGTTGCCTATCAGACCAGCGAAGTGATCGCCATCTACCCGATTACGCCGGCGTCGCCGATGGGCGAGTGGGCGGACGAATGGGCGGCGAAGGGCAAAACCAATTTGTGGGGCGCGGTGCCGGAAGTGATCGAGATGCAGAGCGAGGCGGGGGCGGCCGGCGCGCTGCACGGTGCGATCCAGGCAGGCTCGCTGGGGACGACGTTCACCGCATCGCAGGGCCTGCTGCTGATGATTCCCGATCTGTACAAGATCGCCGGGGAACTGACGCCGGCGGTGATTCACGTGGCTTCGCGGACGGTTGCGACGCACGCGCTTTCGATTTTCGGCGACCACAGCGATGTGATGGCGTGCCGGGGAACCGGGTTCGCGCTGCTGGCGTCGAATTCGGTGCAGGAAGTGACGGATCTGGCGCTGGTGGCGCGGGCGGCGACCCTGGAATCGCGCGTGCCGTTCCTTCATTTCTTCGACGGATTCCGCACTTCGCACGAAATCGCCAAAGTGGAGATGCTGGAGCAGGAAACGATTCGGGCGCTGATCAAGGACGATCAGGTGCGCGGCCATCGCGATCGGGCGCTTTCGCCCGACCGGCCGGTGCTGCGCGGCAGCGCGCAGAATCCGGACGTTTTCTTCCAGGCGCGGGAGGCGGTGAATCCCTATTACCTGGCCTGCCCGGGAATCGTCGAGCGGGTGATGGAGAAATTCGGTTCGCTGACCGGGCGGCGTTACCGGCTGTTCGATTACGCGGGGGCTCCGGACGCCGAGCGGGTGCTGGTGCTGATGGGCTCGGGCGCGGAAGCGGCGGAAGAGGCGGTGGAACATCTGGCGGCGCAGGGCGAGAAGGTGGGCGTGGTGAAGGTGCGGCTCTACCGGCCGTTTTCGGCCGAGCATTTCGTGGCCGCGCTGCCTTCGACGGTGAAAGCTCTGGCCGCGCTCGACCGGACGAAGGAGCCGGGATCGCTCGGCGAGCCGCTCTACGCGGACGTGGTGACGGCGGTGAGCGAGGCGCAGGCGTCGGGCAAGGCGCCGTTCCAGGTGGGATTGAAGGTGATCGGCGGGCGGTACGGGCTGTCGTCGAAGGAATTCACGCCGGCGATGGTGCACGGCATTTTCGACGAGCTGAAGAAGAGCGCGCCGAAGAACCACTTCACCGTGGGGATTCGCGACGACGTTACGCGCACGAGCCTGGACTACGATTCGTCGTTTTCGACCGAGACGCCGGGGACGGTTCGCGCCGTGTTTTTCGGGCTGGGTTCGGACGGCACGGTGGGCGCGAACAAGAACTCGATCAAGATCATCGGCGAAAACACCGATCTGTACGCGCAGGGCTACTTCGTCTACGACTCGAAGAAAGCAGGGGCGGTGACGATTTCGCACCTGCGGTTCGGGCCGAAGCCGATTCGGTCGACCTACCTGATTTCGCAGGCGAGCTTCGTTGCGTGCCACCAGTTTTCGTTCCTCGAGCGGATGGAGGTGCTGAAACTGGCCGAGCCGGGCGCGACGTTTCTGCTGAACAGCCCCTACGGGCGCGACGACGTGTGGGAGCAGCTGCCGGAAGAGGTGCAGCGGGCGATTCTGGAGAAGAAGCTGAAATTCTACGTGATCGACGCGAACTCGGTGGCGCAGGCGAGCGGCATGGGCCGGCGAATCAACACGATCATGCAGACCTGCTTTTTCGCGCTGAGCGGCGTGCTGCCACGGGACGAAGCGATCAAGGCAATCAAGGGAGCGATCCGCAAGACGTACGGGAAGCGCGGCGAGGCGGTGGTGGAGATGAACTTCGCCGCCGTCGACCGGACGCTCGAGCGGCTGGAGGAAGTGAAAGTGCCTACGGGGGCGGCGAGCAAGATCACGATGCGGCCGCCGGTGCCGGCGGAGGCTCCGGAGTTCGTGCAGAAGGTGACGGCGCGGATGCTGGCGGGAGAAGGAGACCTGTTGCCAGTGAGCGCTCTGCCAGTGGATGGCACGTTTCCGACCGGGACGGCGCAGTGGGAGAAGCGGAACCTGGCGCTGGAAATCCCGGTGTGGGACGAAGGGCTGTGCATACAATGCGGCAAGTGCGTGATGGTGTGCCCGCACTCGGTGATTCGGGCGAAACTGTACGATCCGGGAGCGCTGGGGCGGGCGCCGAAGACGTTCAAATCGGCCAAGCCGTGGTGGAAGGAATACGAAGGACTGCGGTACACGCTGCAGGTGGCGCCTGAGGATTGCACGGGCTGCGGGCTGTGCGTGGAGGTGTGCCCGGCGAAGAGCAAGTCCGAGGTGAAGCACAAGGCCATCAACATGGAAGCACAGCCGCCGCTGCGGCAACAGGAGACAGAGAACTGGAAGTTCTTCCTCGAACTGCCGGAGGCGCCGCGGGAGAAGCTGCGGCACGGGCAGGTGAAAGACGTGCAGCTGCTGGAGCCGCTCTTTGAGTTCTCCGGCGCTTGCGCGGGATGCGGCGAGACGCCCTACATCCGACTGGTGACGCAGCTTTTCGGCGACCGCGCGGTGATCGCCAACGCCACCGGGTGCTCGTCGATCTACGGCGGCAACCTGCCGACCACGCCCTTCACCAAGAACGCGGCGGGGCGCGGGCCGGCGTGGTCGAATTCGCTCTTCGAGGACGATGCGGAATTCGGGCTGGGCATGCGGCTGGCGCTCAACAAGCAGGAGGATTACGCGCGGCACCTGGTTGAGCGGCTTTCGGGCATGATTGGCGACACGCTGGCGCGGGAACTGCTCGAGAGCAGCCAGGCGAACGAGACGGAAATCGGCGAACAGCGGGAGCGCGTGAAGGCTTTGCGGGAGAAGCTGGCGGGGATGAAGACCGCCGAGGCGCGCGACCTGGAAGCGGTGTGCGACGCGCTGGTGCGCAGAAGCGTATGGATCATCGGCGGAGACGGCTGGGCCTACGACATCGGCTACGGGGGTCTGGACCACGTGCTCGCGTCGGGCTTCAACGTGAACGTGCTGGTGCTCGACACCGAGGTGTACTCGAACACCGGCGGGCAGCGGTCGAAGGCGACGCCGCTGGGCGCGGTGGCGCGGTTTGCGTTTGCCGGCAAGCGGACGCCGAAGAAGGACCTGGCGCTGATGGCGATGAGCTACGGGAACGTCTACGTGGCGCGTGTGGCGATGGGTGGCAGCGACATGCAGACGCTGAAGGCGCTGCTCGAAGCGGAGGCGTACGACGGGCCGTCGATCGTGATCGCGTTCAGCCCCTGCATCGCGCACGGATACGACCTGAAGCACGGCATGGAGCAGCAGAAAGCGGCGGTGCAGGCCGGGTACTGGCCGCTCTTCCGCTTCAATCCGGCGCTGATCGATGCGGGGAAGAATCCGCTGCAGCTGGATTCGAAGAAGCCGAGCGTCGGGCTGAACAAGTACATGTATAACGAGACGCGATTCACCATCCTGCAGAACAGCGATCCGGAGACGGCGCGCCGGCTGCTGCAAGAGGCGCAGCACGACGTGGAAGCGCGCTGGAAACTCTACGAGGCGCTGGCGGCTGTGGCGCCGCCCGAGAAACGCGCAAGCGAGACGGAGGAAGAGCCAGCCGCCGCGCCGGCCGCGAAAGGAGACGACTGATGATCGACCTCAGCACGAGCTATCTGGGCTTGAACCTGCGGAATCCGGTGGTCGCCTCCTCGTCGCCGCTGCAGAAGGAGATCGACAACCTGAAGCGGATGGAAGCGGCCGGGGCCGGAGCGATCGTTCTGCATTCGCTCTTCGAAGAGCAGATTGAGATGGAATCGCTGGAGCTGAACCGCTCGCTCGAGCGAGGCGCGGAGAGCCAGCCGGAAGCGTCTCGCTACCTGCCGGACCTGGAGGACTACAACCTGGGGCCGGAGGGATACCTGAAGCATCTGGAGCGGGCGAAGAAGAGTGTCGGCGTGCCGGTGATCGCCAGCCTCAACGGCAAATCGAAGGGAGGGTGGACACGCTACGCGCGAATGATGGAGGAAGCAGGCGCGGACGCGATCGAGCTGAACATTTACCACCTGGCCGTCGATCCGGCGGTAAGCGGGGCCGAGATCGAGCAGGGATACGTGGATCTGGTGTCGGAAGTGCGGGCGGCGGTGAAGGTGCCGCTGGCCGTGAAGATCGGCGCGTCGTTCAGTTCGCTGGCGAACATGGCGCAACGGCTGGAAAAAGCTGGTGCGAACGGGCTGGTGCTGTTCAACCGGTTCTACCAGCCGGATTTCGATCTCGAAGCGCTCGAAGTGGTGCGGGCACTGCATCTGAGCCGGTCGGAAGAACTGCTGCCGAGGCTGAGCTGGGTGGCGATCCTCTTCGGCCAGATCAAGGCCGACATGGCAATCACCGGCGGCGTGCACACGGGCGCCGACGTGCTGAAGTGCATGATGGCCGGCGCGCGCGTAGCCATGGCGACCTCGGCGCTGCTGGAAAGCGGGATCGGGGAGATCGCGCGCATGCTCGACGAAGTGCGTGGCTGGATGGAGGAGCATGAGTACGAGTCCATCCGGCAGATGCAGGGGAGCATGGCGCGGCGGTCTGTGGCCGATCCGGGGGCGTTCGAGCGCGGCAACTATATGCAGGTGCTCAGCTCCTACACGTTGAAGAACGGCGCAGGCAGCGCGTAAGGTTTACAGCGCAAGATTCTGCACAGTCCTAGTCCCACGAGGCCGCGATGGCGGCCGGTCTGAGGAGAAATTCTCCTTTTCTGGCTGTAGTGTCGAACGACATCTTGAAATTTACCGACCGGCCGAGTTAACGTGAGGCGCCTGCCGATGCTCCTGTAGTGAGACCCCGCCTTGGAGGAGCCATGGGCGTCGAAATACAAGTTCAGGTGAACGGGAAGGTCTGCCAGAGCGAAATTGAGCCGCGGACGCTGCTGGTGCATTACTTGCGCGAGGCGCTGGGACTGACCGGGACGCACGTGGGTTGCGAGACTTCGCTGTGCGGAGCCTGCACGGTGCTGGTGGACGGCGGAGCGGTGAAATCGTGCACGATGCTGGCGGTTCAGGCCGACGGCTCGAAAATCACCACGATCGAAGGGCTCGCGGCGACGCCGGAAGCGGCCGGAGGGCTGCATCCCGTGCAGGAAGGCTTCTGGGAGAAGCACGGCCTGCAATGCGGTTACTGCACGCCAGGCATGATCCTATCGGCGGTGCAGTTGTTGCACGACAATCCCAACCCCACGGAAGGTGAAATTCGCCGTGCTCTCGGCGGAAACTTGTGCCGCTGTACGGGGTACCAGCACATCGTCGAAGCGGTTCAGTATGCCGGGAAAAAGCTGCGGGCACGCAAGCGCTAGAAGTTGTTGCCAAGCCCTCGGCGGGCCAGCTTCAGGGGTAGAAGCCTCTTGTTTTGAATTGCTTTTTGTCGGGGCAGAAGCCCCGATCCCCAAAGACGGCGGGTTTCGCAACAACTTGTAGGGCCGCGGCAAGCGGCCGCGCGAGGGGGAAGATGGCCACGACCACGAAGTACGTTGGCAAGCCGCTGAAGCGGAAGGAAGACCCTCGGCTGCTGCGGGGCATTGCCCATTACGTCGACGACCTGACGTTGCCCGGGATGCTCCATCTGGGAATCGTGCGCAGCCCGTACGCTCACGCGAAAATTCGCAACGTTGACACCACTCGGGCGCAGCGTGCTCCGGGCGTCGTGGCGGTGGTGACGGGCGACGAAGTGCGGGACGCGATCGGGCCGGTGCCGTGCGCGATCCAGATTCCCGACCTGAAGCCGGCTCCGCGGCCGGTGCTGGCGATCGATGAGGTGCGGTTTTCGGGCGAAGGGGTGGCCGCCATCGTGGCGAGCGACCGTTACGCGCTGAGCGACGCGCTCGGCCTGGTTGACGTGGATTACGATCCGCTGCCGGCAGTGGTGGATCCGGAAAAGGCTCTGCTCAGGGATTCGCCTCGCGTGCATGAAGCGCTGGCAGACAATGCCGCCTATCACTGGGCTCTGGAAGGCGGCGAGGTGAAGAAGGCGTTCAAGCAGGCGGACCGCGTGGTGAAGCTGCGGATGGCAAATCCGCGGCTGATTCCGATGGCGATGGAAGGGCGTGGCGTGCTGGCGCAATACGACCGCGGGGACAACCGGTTGACGCTCTGGTCCTCGTCGCAGATCCCTCACATCCTGCGGACGCAGATCGCCGCGATGCTGAATTTTCCGGAATACGGCGTCTACGTGGTAGTGCCGGAGGTGGGTGGCGGATTCGGCAGCAAGCTGAACGTGTATCCGGAAGAAGCGCTCGCCTGCCACCTGGCGATGAAGCTGGAAAAACCGGTGAAATGGGCCGAGGGGCGGCGGGAGAATTTCCTGGCGACGATCCAGGGGCGCGGCGAGGTCTGCGAGATGGAAATCGCGGTGAAGCGCGACGGAACGCTGCTCGGCATGCGCGCGCGGATCGCAGCCGACCTGGGCGCCTATTACCAACTGCTGACGCCGCTGATCCCGACGCTCACCGGGCTGATGATCTGCGGCTGCTACCGACTGCCGAACGTGCGCGTGGAAATCACCGGCGTGCTGACCAACAAGATGTCGACCGACGCTTACCGGGGCGCGGGGCGGCCCGAAGCGACTTACTTCATCGAACGTGGCCTGGACGCCGTGGCCGCGGAACTGAAGATGGACCCGGCGGCGTTGCGCCGGAAGAATTTTCCGAAGCCGAAGGAGTTTCCGTACGCCACCGCGACCGGGCTGATCTACGACACGGCGAACTATCAAGGCACAATGGACCTGGCGCTGAAGAAAGCGGAATACACGAAGCTGCGGCGGGAGCAGGCCGCAGCGCGGAAGACAGGGCGGCTGCTGGGGATCGGCGTGTCGAGCTACGTGGAGATCTGCGCGCTGGGTCCCTCGAGCGCGATGCCGGCGGGCGGCTGGGAAAGCGCGACGGTGCGCATTGAGCCCACGGGGCGCGTGCGCGTGCTCACCGGCTCGTCCCCGCACGGGCAGGGTGAAGAGACCAGCTTCGCGCAGATTGCCGCGGACATGCTGGGGGTGACGATGGACGACGTGATCATCGTTCACGGCGACACGTCGGCGGTGCCTTACGGCATCGGCACGTTCGGCAGCCGCACGCTGGCGGTAGGCGGAACGGCAATGTACCGGTGCCTGGAGAAACTGCGCGACAAGCTGCTGAAGATCGCCGGCCACCTGATGCAGGAGGAACCGGCGAAGCTGGCGCTGCGCGGGAAACAGGTGGTCTCGAAACGCGACGCGAAGAAATTCATGCCGTTCGGGGAAGTGGTCGCGGCGGCGTACACGGCGAAGACGCTGCCGCAGGGCGTCGAGCCGGGACTGGAAGCGACGCACTTCTACGAGCCGTCGAATTTCACGTTTCCCTTTGGCACACACGTGGCCGTAGTGGAAGTGGACCGGGAAACCGGCGACGTGAAGCTGCTGAAATACGTCGCCGCCGACGATTGCGGCAACGTGATCAATCCGTTGCTGGTGGAAGGGCAGTTGCAGGGCGGGATCGTACAGTCGATCGGGCAGGTGTTTTTCGAAGAGGCGGTGTACGACGAGCAGGGGCAGTTGCTCTCGGGTGAATTGATGGACTATGCGGTGCCGCGTGCGGCCGACATACCGAAGATCGAGACGTACAAGACGGTGACGCCGACGCCGGTGAATCCGATGGGTGTGAAGGGAGTGGGGGAGGCGGGCACGATCGGTTCGACTCCGGCGCTGGTGAACGCCGTGGTGGACGCGCTGGCGCATCTCGGCGTGCGGCACATCGACATACCGCTGAAGCGGGAACGGGTTTGGCGGGCCGTTAGGGAAGCTACGGCCAGTTCCACCGGCCGGACGCGGAGGGGAAGATGAAAACAGATCGGCGCGGGGGTTCGGACCTGACAGGCCTGAGTCTGGCGGCCATTGCACTGGCGATGGTTGCGGTGGCGTTGGTGTCGGGACAGGGACGGCAGGCGCGACCGGATCCGCCGCAAAAGGTGTTCGGGGCGCTGATTTCGCGCTATTGCCGGCTCTGGACGGCGGCGGCTCAGACCCACGACCTGGCGAAAGTGGCGCCGCTCTACGCAAAGGACGCCGGCCTGGTGTTCTACGGGCTGGGCGAAACGGAATACCACGGCTGGCGAGCGTACGGGGAAGGAATGAAAGCGGAGCTTTTCGACAACGCGATGTCCCTGCGGTTTGAGCCGGGCGGAGAACTGCAGGTGACCAAGAAGAAGAACGTGGCCTGGACCACGACGCTGCTGCGCGTAGCGATCGTCTGGGCCGATGGCCGCGACCAGGAATTTACGGCCGAGCAGACGGCCGTCTGGGAAAAGCGTGACGGGAAATGGCTGATCGTGCATGAGCACCTGTCGTCGCCGGCCTTGCGGCCGGAAGCGGTGGGGAGCTGAGCGTGCCGGAACGGATGGGAGGGGGGCGATGATTCCTGCCGCGTTCGAGTACTGCGCTCCAAAGAGCCTGGAGGAAGCGCTGCGGCTGGTGGAGCGGCACGGCGACGAAGCCAAGCTGCTGGCCGGCGGCCACAGCCTGCTGCCGCTGATGAAGTTGCGGCTTTCGGCGCCGAGATACGTGATCGATATCGGACGCATTCGCTCGCTGCGCTCGATCCGCGAGGAGGCGGGCGAGATCGTGATCGGCGCGCTGGCGACCCATCACGACATTGAGAGTTCGGAGGTGGTGCGGAAGCGGTGTCCGCTGCTGGCGGAGACGGCCGCGGAAATCGGCGACGTACAGGTGCGCAACCGGGGAACCGTGGGCGGGAGCCTGGCGCATGGGGATCCGGCGGCCGATTACCCGGCGGCGATGCTGGCGCTGGATGCCGAGTTTGTCGCTGCGTCGAGCGGTGGCAACCGCACGATTCCCGCGGGGGAGTTTTTCGTGGACCTGCTGACCACGCAATTGCGGCCGGACGAGATCCTCACGGAAGTGCACGTGGCGAACCGGAGCGGACGTTCGGGCGCGGCGTATTGTAAACTGCATCAGCAAGCCTCAGGATTCGCCCTGGTGGGCACGGCGGCTCGCGTGACGCTTGAAGAAGGGGACAGGATCGAGTCGGCCGCCGTTGGCATCACCGGCGTGGCCGCCCGAGCCTACCGCGCCACCGCCGCCGAACAGGCGCTCACCGGGAAAAGGGTCAATGCGAAACTGCTGGCCGAGGCGACGGCCAAGGTCACGGACGGCATCGGTCCGCTGGGCGACATCCATGCCTCGGCGGAATATCGCCGCGCCGCCGCCGCCATCTACGCGCGCCGGGCGCTCGAAGCAGCCATCGCCCGTGCCGGAGGGAGACAGAGTGAATATTGAAGGCCAATGCATAATTGCCGCGCCACAGGAGACCGTCTGGGAAAAGCTGAACGATCCCGCCGTGCTGGCGAAGAGCCTACCGGGCGTCGATAAGCTCGAAACCACCAGCCCCGACCATTACCGTGCCGCGATCAAATACAAGATGGGGCCTGTATCGGGAACGTTCGAGGGTACGGTGGAACTTTCGGAGAAGGACCCACCCAATTCCATGCGGCTGAAGACATCTGCACGAGGCGGCCCGGGATTCGTGAATGGGGACGGCAAGGTGGAACTTGCCGCCAAAGGCGCCCAGACCGAGATTCGTTATACCGCGGAAGTACAACTTGGCGGCATGCTCGCCGCCGTCGGCTCGCGGATGCTCGAAGGAGCGGCGAAGAAGTCGATTGAGGAATTCTTCCAGTCGATCGTGGCGGAGAAATAGGGCCGCTGCGACGATGGTCCGCGAAAACTCTTCCCAGTCATAAGAAACGTCCCGGGATCGGACCGGTGGAGGTGAAATCTGCGCCGGAGAAGGTGGAAATGCCGTCGCCGGGCGCGGAGACTTTGACAGGGTGACGACCGGGAGGGGTTGGCGGGGAGAACCAGGGTTTGTTCAGAAAAGGGCGCGCAGCCGGGAGTGGCTGCGCGCCCTTTTCGTCAATGCGGGTGGTTTAGTGTTGCGGTTTCAGTTCCACCCACGTGGCTTTGTGCTTTAGGGGCACGACATAGGCGCCGCGCTCCATCTTGAACGAGCCGACTGGGCGATAGGTACCCACGCCGTGGATTCTGGCGGGCTGGCTAACGCGCAGGTAGGCCGTGGGCGTGTACTTGGTTGCAGGGGCGAGGGCTACGCGCACGACGCCCGTTTTCGTGTCGAGCCGGGCGCGGGTGAACTTGCCCGCGTCCAGGGTGACCCAGAGGCCTTCGGGAGCCATGTAGATGCGCTGGCGGAAGGCGTCGAGCGGGGTCACGCTGATCCGGTGGCCTCTGGCGTGGATATTGCCGCCGAAGGCTAGCCAGCCGAAGACCGGATGGTGAACGACGTAGGTGGCCATGGCGTAGGCAACGCCGAAGAAGTTTGTGCCGTAGTCACCCGAATAGGAATCGTAGCGAAGCATGTCGGGGAAAGCGTGGAAGGCGCAGGACGCGAAGCCCTGCCGATCGATGTTGGCGAGCGGTCCCATGATGCCGCCGTAGCCGATGCGGAGCAGATAGAAATCGCTCGGGTGCATGCGGTAGTCGGAGAGCAGGGGAATGGCGTTGATGCTCGAACCGTAATGGTGGAGCTGGCGTTCGAGCCTTGGCGTCTCGCCGGCGTAGAGGAAATCCCAGTAGCGCAGGGCGCTGCCGTTGTAGCCCCAGTTGGGTTCTGTCCGGTCGTAGCCGAGGATGGCGTTGATGGTGACGTCGGCCTTCTTCGGGTAGCCGAAATAGCGCATCCAGGCGTAGACCTCTTCCTGTCCGGTCGAGTCCCAGGGCATTTCGCTGCCGAAGGGATAGGCTTTCTCGCGCCAGTGATCGGCACGCTTGCGCATCGCGGCTTCCAACGTTTTCGCCTGCTGGGTCATGCCTTCGCGCTGCAGGCTGGTGAGGATGTTGATGAAGATGTTGCCTTCCATCTGACCGAACTGGGCGTAGTAGGGTGCGTAGCGCGTCATGGCCATGGAGGTTTCGTAGGCCTGGTTGAGATACCAGCGCCAGGAATGATCGGTGACGAGATTCTTGTGATCGCGGGCTAGGCGATAGAGCACCCAATAGGCGACGGCGACATGGGGATAATCGTAGGAGCGGCCAACGGAGTCGGCGGCTTTCTTGTTCCAACTCTCCCAGCTGTGCCAGTTGATGGGGTGCCCGTTGATGCTGGTGTGGTAGTAATGGGGCGGCAGAAGATCGGGTTGGTAGAAGAACAGGCTCTTGTGCACGCCGTACTTGTACGGGCCGGTCTTGTTCTGCAGGTGACCCCACATGACGCCGTCGACGAACTCCTCGAACTTCTTGATTTCTTCCGGGTTCGGCTCGACCCACTCCTTGGAAATTGTGGCAAGCCATGAACCGGCGCCGCCCTCGTCACTCAAGCCGGCGATCCAGACGCGCGGGTCCTGGGTGACGATGCTGTGGGTGTCGATGTCGTAGCTCATGATCGATGGGCTGCGGTGGAAGGGATCGCTGGGATCGACGAACCACTGTTTGGTGGTGAGGAAATGGCCCATGTTGTCGACGGCCACGGCTTCGGGCTTGATGGTGAAATAGCTGACCGTCTGCACCAAGCCGTTGCGGTAGGTGATGGCGAGACGGGAACGGCCCCAGATCTTGCCGCGGACGGTAAACGTTTTCCAGCCGCCCGGACGAGAGCCTTCCCGGTGAATCGAGATCGCTCCCCGTGGTGTAACTTCCATTGAAGCAATCTTTTCCGGATACTTCAAGAAAAGCTTTACGTTCATGTCGGTGGGCAGAACGTAGCCGGGAATACCGACCGCGACGGGGCGACGATTGACGATGAGCGTTTTCTGGACGTCGCGGACCGAAGAGGCGACGAGGAACTTCAAGCCGTAGGTCTTCGACTCGCCGGGCTTCAGGACGAGCTCGGTGGGCGGATTCCACTGCTTGGCGTTTTTCCACTGATTCTGGGCGTAGGCGAGGCTATGGACCATCCAGTCGTAGAAGCCCTCGAACGTGTTGCTGCGCGGGGTGAGGCCCTTGAAGAGCTCGGGTTTCCACTGACGGAAGCGATAGCCGTGCGGATTCAGGATCGGCTTGTAGGCTTCGAGGGGCGTCTTGCCGTCGGGCACGAGCAGCAGCACCGGACCGACGCCGCTGACCGGGGTGACTTGCACGTAGCCGGCGTCGTCGCCGATGTACGGGTTGAAGAAGGAGCAGGTCGCGTAGACCTGTTTCAGCGTCCGGCGGGTGAGGATGTTGTTGAAGACCATTGGAATGCCGAGCGAGCCGACCTCGACCGTCTTGTTCGTCTTGTTCTTCAGAACGTACTGGAGGACGAGATGGCCGTCCTGCACGGCCCAGACGCGGGTGATCGAGAGGGGGATATTCGTGGGCAGCGTGGGAGCGAGATTGGCTGCTGCGAGAACGCCACCGGAGGTCGGCAGAGCCTTGACCGGATGGCGGTCGAGAGCGGTGGAGAAGCCCTGCCAGGGGCCGGAGTTTCCGGTGCGGAGGCGAAGGTCGATATCGCCGAGCTGGTAGTAGCCGTTGTGCGAGCGGCTGATCAGGCGGTCGCCGGGCGAATAGTCGAAGCTGCTTTCGGCCTTGGGATCGAGCGCGGCCACGGTTTGGGAAGAGCGAACCAGCTTCAGGTCAAGTTTCGGGGTTTGGAAATTCAGATAACCCTCGGCCAGCATGGGGCCGGGTTTCGGAGGCGGCCGGTGCGCACGCCGTTGGGCGCGGCTATTGCCCACCAGCACCAAGCTGCAAAGGACCAGACACAGTAGAACCACATTTGCGCGAAGACCGAATGCCTTCTTCATTCCTTTTGCATCTCCATTCTTTCTCATTGGCGAACGGGCCATTTTCTACTGGCGGCAATCGAAACACAACAATTCACTGATCGAAGGAGGGCCAAACGCAGAACGGAGATCGCGGATGGGAACGGCTTCGCTGAGGTTTGCTCGTGAGAGGGGAAACGGCAAAGCGATCAGCGGCGGCGCAGATGCCAGAGGTATTTCGTGCCCAACATCACAAGACCGGAGGAGAAGAGGATCAGGGTGGCGGGTTCCGGCGTGGGAAGGGGCGCGACAGGAGTGGAAGGCGTGACGGGAGTTCCGCCGGAGCCGCCGCCGGGCGGAAGGAAGAAA
Source organism: Candidatus Acidiferrales bacterium (assembly GCA_046704165.1). Lineage (GTDB taxonomy): Bacteria > Acidobacteriota > Terriglobia > Acidiferrales > UBA7541 > JAKASX01. The sequence continues at coordinate 51,362 of JBJKSI010000032.1, read as the reverse complement.
ATGGGAAAGATTGGCAGGACGCCTGACGAGGGACGGGAACCGTCGGCCGAGAGTAGGTGGATGTCGGGGCTGCCGAGAGGTGGAAGCTTTGGGAAGGCCGGCGTAAGACGGAGGATCGGCGATGCCAGAGCCAGATCCGAAGGCTCCCAGGAAGTGGTTGGCTGCCTGGGCGTGAAGGAGACGCGGTTTCCGCAACGGGCACGGGCGAGATGGACGCCGTCCGTGAGCAAGGTTTCGCCAGCAAACAGCCGGATTTTCCGGCTCGTCCAGAAGATCAGATTGCCAAGGCGATAGGAGACATAGGCATCGCGGCCATGGCGCAGGCGGAAGAAACGCAACTTCTGCAGATCGAAATTCGCGTAGTGCCGGGCGACGATGGGATTGGCGGCCAAAACTCGAGCGAGTTGCCGTTCGCTGTGCACTCCACCCGGAATGACGGAATAGCGGCCAGCAGCGGATGCGGAGACAGCCGGTTCGGTGGCGAACACCTGGACGTCATTTGCCGAGGGAGGCGGCATCGGCGTGACAGCAGGTAGCCCCGGCGCGGGCGCAGTACGCGAGGACGCCCACGGCTGGAGAAAGAGAAATCCCGCAGCGACGAGTAGCAAAAGCCCCGCCCATTCGGCCAATTTCCAGCCGAGATTGCGCCTGTGTTTGCGTTTGGAAGTATGCGCGTCGCTGGTTGCGTTCCGGGTCACGTTTCGTTTCCCCCGAGTGGTGACTTGCAATCGAGACTCCGCAAGGCACCGCGAATCGTAAGGGGCAATACCAGAACCGCTCAGAGGGAAGCCGGGGCCGGGCAATTCGGCTTCCGAAACCATGCGGGTGAAGCGTCGTCCGCATGCCATTGAAGTATGAAGTTTTACAGTTTGGCGGGGCGACCCATAGCGGCGGATCGAGCTTTGGCTTATCGGGGTTGGGGATTCGTCGGACACAAGAGCCATGGTGCGGAAGCGTGACATCGACAAGCGGCAGTGAAATTTGTTGCACATTCCAAGGCATGCGGTTCCATGGGGTTACAGCCCGAGGAAGACGGCTGGTACTGTACTGGGCAATGACCATTACGAGTAAGGTGGCCGGAAAAAGGGGGCGGGAAAGAGGCAGCCATGGCGGGCGAAAGGTCGTCTCAAGAGTAGGGACTTTTTGCGTGTTGTAGATGAATAGGTTATTACCTGTCTATGTACGAGAGACACGGAATCAGGCAGCTCGGCCTGAGAGAAAGCAGTGCCGAAGCTTATTGTAAGGGTGGGGACAGGATGATCAGCAGAAAACCCCTGCTGGTTGGTGAACGCAACGCGCAACAGAACGAAAATGCGGGAGGAGTCGCCGTGAAAAGAGAAAAGACGGATTTGAGAGCGGCGTGGAAAATGGGCGTGGGCGGGGTCGCGGCCCTTCTGCTCGTCGGAATTCTGGTTTTCCTGCCAGTGCAGGCAAAGGCTGCCGCCGGCGCTGGAGCCCAGGTTTCCGTTGGGATCTCGGTGAGCTTCGGTCCGCCACCGTTGCCGGTGTACACGCAGCCGTTATGTCCCGGCCCGGGCTATATCTGGACGCCCGGCTACTGGGCGTGGTCAGCGGGATACGGATATTACTGGGTTCCTGGCACGTGGATGCGGCCACCTTTCATGGGCGCGCTTTGGACGCCCGGCTACTGGGGTTGGAACCCGGTAAGACTGGTCTTCATCTGGCATAGCGGCTACTGGGGGCCGAGGGTCGGGTTCTACGGTGGCATCAACTACGGATTCGGATATCCGGGCCGCGGCTATGACGGCGGATATTGGGACCACGACAGGTTCTTCTACAACCGCGCGGTGAACCGGCTGGACCTGAGGTATATCCACCACTTTTACGACAGGGACGAGCACCATCACTGGGACGGCCGGCGGATCAGCTACAACGGCGGGCGCGGAGGAGTGATGGCCCGACCGACGTGGCGTGATTTCGCGGCCGAACGCGAGCGCCGCATGGGTCCGATGAGCGAACAGTTCCGCCAGAGGAGATTGGCAGGCCAGAGGAGGGATTTGCGCTGGTCGGTGAACCATGGTCGGCCGGGTATTGCCGCAACGGACAGGCCGGGACGATTCATGGGACGCCACGCCATTCGGGCGACGCGTGCCGGAGGACCCTATCACCCGGAACAATTCAGGGGCCGTAACGGACGTCAGGGCGGCCAGTGGCACGTGTTTGGCGGGCGAAACGGCGGGCGGCAACAGCCCAGGCAGGGCGGCTTCAGAGAGATGCGGCGGGGACAGCGCGCGAACATGCAACACGGGTTCGCGCAACGTGGTGGCCAGCGGCGTGGCGACGTGGGGCGTCAACCGACGCAGCGTTTCCGGCAGCAACCGGCTCAGCACGGACGGCAGGGAGGCAACTTCGCCCGGCGGTCCAACGGGAACCGGCAGCAGATGCGGGGTCGGCAAGGCGGACGAGGCGGCGTCCCGGGAGGCCGGGGCGGCGATCACGGTCGACGCGGCGGTTCGCATGACAAGCAAGGCCGAGGCGGCAATCCACACGGCCGGCACCGGCACTAGAGAGACGCGTCGAAGCGGCACCTATAGCTCTTAAGGGCGCCGGTCTTCGCAGAACCTGAGGACCTGTGCGGGGCGGGCGGAAACCGTCTCGCGCAGGTCCTTTTTTTTATGGAGCAGCAGGGAAGGACGCCTTTCTGAAACTTTGGATTCGGCTAGCGGCGAGGGAATTGGCTAGGAGGAGCTGCGGGACTGTGCCGCCTGGCGTTCGGCGACCCAGCGCAGGAATCTGCGCATGCGGGCGCGTTCGCGCCAGAAGAGCCGGAAGAAGGCCCAACCGCTGATTCCTGCCACTTCGATACCGAAGAAAGTTTCCAATCGCCAACGGATGTAGGGGCTCGCCCAAGGGCGGAGACGATAGCCCTTTGTGGTGGTCCAGTAGTAGCGCAACGCGGTGAGCATTGCTGGAGTTCCTCTTCCTTTTCCTTCGCCGGCACACCCTACACGATTGGCGCGTTCACTTCCACCGATAATACCCCGGACCGACACGCATGTTGTGAATCCAGGGCGCAGGGAAGGCCCAGGAAAGGAGCGAACCGACGATGGCCTGGCCAAGAGCGAGCGTGAGGATGTTGCGGTTGCGGCGGAAGAGCCAGGCCATGGCAAAGCCGCCGACGAGCGTGATTGGCACCAGCACGGGATTGGGCCAGTGGGCCGATGCGAAAACGAGGGCGGCGACCAGGGAAGAGAGCCACGGCTGGCGAAAAAGGGAGATCGCGCGGTTGTTGACGAGCGAATTGAGCGCCACCTGTTGGAGAAGGCAGAAGGCGAAGTAGGCCCAGAGATGCTCGGCAATCGCGCTCCAGAGGAGGTGGTGCGGCATGCCGCGGGCAAAGGCGATAGCGAGCACGATGGCGACGGAGACCCCGAAGAATATGCCCGCTTCGATGCCGGAGCGCTTGAGATTGTCGGCGCGCCAGCCGAGCGTTTTCGGCGTGTCGCGGTGCAGCAGGAAGCTGCCAATGATCCAGATGGGGAAAACGATCCAGACTTCGAAATGAGTGAACTGCCAGCGCCAGATGAAGAGCACGATGATGACGGGAAGGCCGACGAGGTCAGCGATCGAAAGCCAGCGAAGGACGCGGGGACCGAGGATGGATTTCCCGCTCATCTCTTTTCCTTTAGTAGGGCATCAACGCGGCGGGCGAGTTCGCGATCGGGATCCGGGACGGGCGCGAAGAGGGCGTCGAGATTGACGTCGGGGAAACCGGCGCGGGTGAGTTGGGCGGCGAGGCGGCGGGAGTCGATGCGGACGCCGCAGGCGGAGAGCGCGGCGCAGCATTCGAAGATGACAGCGTGCTCCTGTTGCGTCCACGGGTGGGTGCGCAGAGCGCTGCAGGCGCGGCGTACCAGCGCGACGTCGGAGGATTGGCAGAGCGCCCGGAGAAGATCGAGATCGTCGTTTTCAGCGTGCATTGCTTTTGCCTGACCGTCGACTTTCATGATACGCGCGGGGATGGCTAGGTCGCGGACCGGGTCATACCGAATCAGATGCAATATCGGCGGATGCCCGGGCGGGAGGGTATGGTAAAGTGCGGCAAGAAGCGGTACACAATCCCTTTGCGGCTGACGGCCGCGAACGAACGAGGCAGACTTGGCCATAGTGAAGCAACTCGTGGTGACGCTCGAAAACCGTCCCGGCGCGCTGGCGACGCTTTGCAGCGAGATGGCGAAGGTTGCGGTGAATATCGAGGCGATTCAGGCGACCGAGGCCGGACCAATCAATCCAGTGCGGCTGCTGGTGAGCCATATGGACGTGGCGCGCAAGGTGTGCGACAAGCTCGGGCTGAAAACGGTGATCGAGCCGGCGTTGGTAGTGGGGATGAGTCACCGCCCAGGCGCGTTGGGGCGGGTGATGCGGAAGCTGGCCGCGAAAGGAATCAACGTCGATTACGTCTACGGCACGATCGAAAAGGGAACGAAGCAGGCGGTGGTGGTGATGGGCGTATCCGATCTGGCCGCGGCGGCGAAGCTCGTGCACTGATCTCGCCGTGGTCGCAGGCCGGCTAGTCGAACCTTCCTCGCGGGAAAACCGTGTTGAAGAAAAAAACGGCTGCCGCACCGGCATGACCGTGTGGCTGCGGCGTGTTGTTTTCTTACTCCTCTCGGGAAATTCGCTCATTTCGAATCTCATCAGAAAGCGGGAACGGGGGCGAGCCTCTTTGTGATATAAACAAAACTGCTGGCTGGTATAAAACACGCGAAGGGGTCGGGCCGTGGACTTTTCCTTTACTGACGAACAAGAACAGTTGCGGAAGACCGTGCGCGGATTCGCCGAGACGGAGATCGCGCCGCACGTAGCGGAATGGGACGAGACGTCGCATTTCCCCTCGGAAGCGGTCGCCCAACTGGCCGAGCTGGGGCTGATGGGCGTGATCTTTCCGGAGAAGTACGGCGGGGCGGGGCTGGGTTACGTGGAATACGCAATCGCGCTCGAGGAACTCGCACGGGTGGACGGGTCGGTGGCGCTGATCGTGGCGGCGCACAATTCGCTCTGCTCGAACCACATCTACAAATTCGGCAGCGAGGCACAGAGGGAGAAATACCTGACGCATCTGGCAAGCGGCGAATGGCTCGGCTGCTGGTCGCTTACGGAACCGGAGGCGGGATCGGACGCCAGCGGGACAAGAACCGTGGCGGAGAAGCGCGACGGCGCGTGGGTGATCAACGGGTCGAAGACCTTCACGACGAACGGGCATTACGCAAACGTGTGCGTGGCGATGGCAGTGACGGATCGAGGTGCGGGGCACCATGGGATTTCGGCGTTCATCGTGGAGAAAGACACGCCCGGCTTCCGGCCGGGGAAGAAGGAGAACAAGCTGGGATTGCGCGCGAGCGACACGAGCGAGGTGATCTTCAGCGACTGCCGCGTGCCGGCGGAAAATCTCCTGGGCAAGGAAGGGCACGGATTCATCGACAGCCTGGCGGTGCTCGACGGCGGCAGGATTTCGATTGCGTCGTTCGCATTGGGGATGGCGCAGGGGGCGTTTGAGACCGCGACGCGATACGCGAAGCAGCGGCGGCAGTTTGGCAAACCGATCAGCGATTTTCAGGCGATCCAGTTCAAGCTGGCCAACATGGCGACCGAGATCGACGCGGCCCGGCTGCTGACGTACCGGGTGGCATGGCTGGCGGACCAAGCCCGGGCGAACGGCGATCCACCGCAGCACCACACGCTGCAATCGGCAATGGCGAAGCTGTATGCGAGCGAAACAGCGGTGCGCGTGGCGAACGAAGCGGTGCAGGTGCTGGGCGGATACGGGTTCATCAAGGACTACCCGGCGGAAAAGTACTATCGCGACGTGAAGCTGGCGACGATCGGCGAGGGGACGAGCGAGATTCAGCGGCTGGTGATTGCGCGGCAGTTGCTGGGGCGGGGATGAAGCTCCGGGGCGAGCGCGGGCAAACCACTTGGTCGCCCTTAACAGCCCAGGCCTGAGCGAGCGGCGACGGGGGTCGCCCGCACCGATGCTGGCTGGGAGCGGGCGGTGCGATGTGGCGGTGGGTGATGCCGTGGCGGAGCTGGGGAAAGGCGCGCAGCCAGGCCGCCAGAAAACGGCGAGCCGGGGAGTGGCTACGCTACTGGGTGTGGAAAAAGACAGGGGTCGGACGGGGTGGGACACTTAGGCAGGCGGGGGAGCAGACGGGTCGCCCGTGCTATTGCGATCTTCAGGCGGGCAGTGCGTGGTTGTTTTTGAGTTTTGACGTGTCCTCTTAGTATGATTCAGCCGTCGTGAATTCCTGGGCAGAACAGATTCGGGCGGGCGAAGTACGGGCGATTTCCCGCGCGATTACGGCGATCGAGGACGCCCGGCCCGAGGCGGAGAAGCTGGTTCGGGAATTGTTTCCGCATACAGGGCGGGCGGCGATCATCGGCGTGACCGGCGCTCCGGGATCCGGCAAGAGCACGCTGGTGGACCGGTTGGCGGCGCATTACCGGCGCTCGGGGCAGACGGTCGGCATCATCGCGATCGATCCCACCAGTCCCTTCACGGGCGGTGCGATCCTGGGCGATCGTATCCGCATGCAGGGGCACACATCGGACGAGGGAATTTTCATTCGGTCGATGGCGACGCGTGGGTGGCTGGGGGGGCTGGCCGAGGCGACGGCGGAAGCGGCGCTGGTGCTCGATGCGGCGGGCAAGGACGTGATTCTGATCGAGACCGTCGGCGTGGGGCAGGACGAAGTGGAGATCGTGCGACTGGCGGACTGCACGCTGGTGGTGCTGGTGCCGGGGATGGGCGACGACGTCCAGAACCTGAAAGCCGGGCTGATGGAGATCGCCGACCTGTTTGTGGTGAACAAGGCCGACCAGCCGGACGTCGACCGCTTCGAGCGGGAGTTGCGCGCGATGTTGCAGATCGTGCCGGAGCGCGACGGGTGGCGGCCGCCGGTGGTGCGCACGATTGCGACGGAAAACAGCGGCGTGAGCGAGTTGGCGGGAATGATCGAGCGGTTTGCGTCGACCATGCTGGCGGGAGGGAAGCGGTCGCGGAGGCGGATCGAGCACTGGAAACAGCGATTGGTGGAACTGCTCCATCGGCGGCTGATGCTGCGTGTGGGCCGGCACCTGGACGACCGGCAACTCGAGTTGCTGGCGGCGGCGGTGGCGGCGCGGGAAAAGGACCCGTTCATGGCGGTGGACGAAGTGCTGGGGAAAGCGGGGATCGAATGAAACTTGGCGATTGGGAACTGCAACTGGTAACGGACGGCCTGTTTGGCCTGGATGGCGGCGCGATGTTTGGCGTGGTGCCGAAGCCGCTGTGGGAGAAGAAGTCGCCCGCCGACGCGCGGAACCGAATCCGGATGGCGATGAACTGCTGGCTTTTGCGCGGACAGGGGCAGAGGATCCTGATCGAAACGGGCGCCGGAGAAAAATGGGACGCGAAGCACGCCGACATCTACAATCTGGAGAAAGAGGAGAAGAACCGGCTGCCCCATCATCTGGCCGAGCGCGGCGTGAAGCCGGAAGACGTAGACGTGGTGATCAATACCCACCTCCATTTCGACCACTGCGGCTGGAACACGCGGCGCAAAGACGACCGCGTAGTGCCGACATTTCCGAACGCGCGGTACGTGGTGCAGCGGGGCGAGCTCGACCATGCTCGCCGGCCGAACGAGCGCGATCGCGCGAGCTACCTGCACGACAATTTTGCCCCGATGGACGAGACAGGGCAGTGGCAGACGGTGGAAGGAGACACGGAGGTGGCTCCGGGAGTGGAGCTAATCGTCGTGCCGGGGCACACGCGGGACATGCAATGCGTGAAGATTTCCGGCGGCGGACAGACGGCGATTTTGCTGGCCGATCTGGTGCCGATGGCGGTTCACCTGCCCTATCCGTGGATCATGGGCTACGACCTCTACCCGATGACAACACTGGAGAACAAGAAGAAGTGGCTGCCGCGGCTGGTGAAGGAAGGCTGGCTGTGCCTCTTCGGGCACGATCCCGACGTTGCTGCGGCGTATCTTCGCGAGCGTGACGGCAGGTTCGAGGCCGAGCCGGTGGCGGTGGACTGAGGAGAAGTCGATTCGGGAGAGCCCCACGCGCAAACACGGCGCGTGGGGCTGCCGTATGAAGCTGGGATCATGGCAAGGGTGAGAACGGTCGATGACAAAGTCAGGCTGTTTGCAAACCATGGTGGCGGAGACTTCAGGGGCTTCAGCCCCTGATTGTGGCCGGGCTGTTTGTCGGGGCTGAAGCCCCGACCCCCGTGGGTGCAAAGTTTCGAAGCGACTGGCAGGTATTCCCCCCGTTTGTGTGCACAACGGACATTAGCGAGGTGACATGGCAAAGAAGACGACAAAGGCGAAGGCGAAAACCAAGGCAAGAGCGAAGGGTGGCGCGAGGCAGCAGCCGCCGAAGCTGGGCATTATCGGAGGCAGCGGTCTCTATTCAATGCCCGGACTGGAAAATGCGCGCGAGGTGAAGGTGCGGACGCCGTTCGGTGACCCATCGGACGCGTTGGTGGTAGGCACGCTGAGCGGCCGGAGGGTTGCGTTTCTGGCGCGGCACGGGCGCGGGCACCGCTTTCTGCCCGGCGAGGTCAATTACCGGGCGAACATCTACGCGCTGAAGATGCTTGGCGTTGAGCGAGTCATTTCGGTGAGCGCGGTTGGCTCGTTGCGCGAGGAACTGCAGCCGCTCGAGTTCGTGATTCCCAATCAGTTCTTCGACCGGACGCGCGGGCGCGCCTCAACCTTTTTCGGACAGGGGCTGGTTGCGCACACGGCGTTTGACAAGCCGACCTGCGGCGACCTGGGCGAGGTGCTTGCGGGCGCTTGCGAACGCGCCGGCGTGAAAGTGCATCGTGGGGGGACGTACGTATGCATGGAAGGACCGCTGTATTCGACGCTGGCGGAATCGCAGTTTTACCGGCGGATGAACTGGGACATCATCGGAATGACGAATCTAACCGAAGCGAAGCTGGCCCGTGAGGCCGAGCTGTGCTACGCGAGCGTCTCGATGGTGACCGACTACGATTGCTGGCATCCGGGGCACGACACGGTGACGAGCGACCAGGTGGTGGCCAACGTGAACAAGAACGCCGAGAACGTGCAGAAGGTGGTGCGCGAGGCGATTGCGCACATGCCGGAGGGACGCACGTGCCAGTGCGGCTCGGCGCTTTCGACCGCGTTCGTGACCGAACGGAAGAGGATTCCGGCGGCGACGAAGCGGCGTTTGGCGGCTATTGTCGGCAAGTACATTCGCTGAACGGATTGAAGGTGCCCGGCAGCCATCGACCGGCGAAACTCCGGCCGATGGCTGCCGGGTGAGAGCGGGCTCATTTGGGGATAGATGGCTGAAATTCAATTCGCCAAGCTGCACGGACTGGGAAACGATTACCTGGTGATCGAGGAATCGGCGCTCGGCGAGCGTGCACCCGGCGAAGTGACGCCGGGAATCTGCCACCGGCATACCGGGGTGGGCGCTGACGGGATCGCGCTGCTGGCGCCCGCGGGCGCCGGCCGATGGAAATTCCGGATCTTCAATGCGGACGGCGGCGAGGCAGGGCTTTCCGGCAATGCGATGCGCTGCGCGGTGACGTGGCTGGCTTCGCGGGCCGCCGGGATCGAGCCGGGATTTACGTTCACGTTGGAGACGCGCGTCGGAGAGAAGCGGCACATCTTCCGCGGGCGGCGCGGCAGCGAATACATCTTTCAGAGCGAGATCGTTCGTCCTTCGTTCGCCGCGGGAAAGATCCCCTTTCAGCCGCCGGAGCCGGTGGCAGAGCCGGCGACGGGATATCGGCTGCCGATCGGTGACGGGATTTTGCCGGTGACTCCGCTGTGGATGGGCAATCCCCAGTGCATTGTCCTGGTCGACGATCTGGAGCAGATCGACTGGATGCGGCTGGGACCGCAGATCGAGCACCATCCCTATTTTCCGGAGCGCACGAATGCGGGATTCGTGCGGGTGCTGGCGCCGGACCGGATCGAAGCGCGATTCTGGGAGCGAGGCGTGGGGCACACAACGGCTTCGGGTACCGGATCGAGTGCTTGCGCCGTGGCGGCTGCAGTGAACGGCAAGACCGGTCGCCGGGTGACGGTGGTGACGGAGTTGGGCGAGATGGAAGTCCATTGGCGCGAGGCCGACGACGTGGTGGAATTGACAGGGCCGGCGGAACTGACGGCGGAAGGCGTGTTTTATCCTGAGAGTTGAAGGCCGATGAGCAGGAGAGAGATTTACAAGCCGAGGGCGCTTGGACCCGGCTCGTCGTTGTGGATCGTGGCACCGGCGGGTCCCGTGGAAGAGGCGAAACTGCGGCGCGGCACGCTGGAACTGGAGCGGCTCGGATTCCGCGCGGAATGGAATGAGGCGGTGCTGGCGCGCGACGGATATTTTGCGGGACCGGCGTCCGAGAGGGTGCAGGAAGTCGCGACGGCACTGGCCGAGCCTGAGACGGAGGGCGTGATCGCGGCGCGCGGGGGCTATGGCACCGGCTACCTGCTCGACGCACTGGACCGGCTGGAGTTGGTGCAGCCGAAAGCGCTCGTCGGGTTCAGCGACCTGACGCTGCTGCACGGGCTCGCGTGGCACCGCTGGAACTGGGTGACGTTCTACGGGCCGATGGCCGCGGCGGGATTCGACGCCGGCGCCGGCTGCGCAGACGGGTACGACGAGGAATCGTTCTGGACAGCCGTGACCGAGAGCGAAGAGGGATGGAATCTGCCGCTGAAGGGCAGAACGATGGTCGACGGCGAAGCCGAAGGACGCATTGCCGGCGGCTGCCTGACGCTGCTACGGGCGCTGATCGGCACGGAATGGGAACCGGAGACGGAGGATTCGATTCTGCTGATCGAGGATTGCAACATGAAGCCGTATCAGGTGGACCGGGCGCTGATGCACCTGAAGCTGGCGGGAAAGCTGGCGGGCGTTCGTGGTTTTCTGTTGGGCGATTTCCCCGGCTGCGAGCCGCCGGTCGAAGGCGGTCCCACGGTGTGGGACGTGGTGGAACGGTTGCTCGCGCCGCTGGATGTGCCGATCGTCTGGGGCTCGCCGGTGGGACACACGCGCCGGCCGATGCTGACGGTGCCGCTTGGCGTACGGGCCCGGCTGGTGGCGCGCGGTGAAGGCTGGCTCGATTTTCTGGAACCGGCGGTGGAACCGGCATGAAACGCGGCGAAAGGATCTATCTGGCGGGAATCGGCGGGATTGCGATGGCGTCGCTTGCGGCGATGCTGGCCGAGAGCGGGTTCGACGTCAGCGGCTCGGACACAGGCGTCTACGCGCCGGCATCCGAGATGCTGCGGGCGGCAGGAATCGCGTGGAAAGAGGGATTCCGGGAAGAGAACCTCGATCCGCGGCCCGATTGCGTGGTGATCGGCAACGCATTGTCGCGCGGAAACGCGGAAGTGGAACGGATTCTCGACGAGAAGATTCCGTACCGGTCGTTGCCGGCGGTGGTGGAGGAGGTGTTCCTGCCGGGACGCCGATCGCTGGTGGTGACCGGGACGCATGGGAAGACGACGACGACGTCTCTGCTCGCCTGGATTCTGCATGTTGCCGGGCACAAGCCGAATTTCCTGATTGGCGGGATGGTGCAGGACTTCGGCAAGAGCTACGGCCTGGGAGGCGGCGAGGAGTTCGTGATCGAGGGCGACGAATACGACTCGGCATTTTTCGACAAGGCGCCGAAGTTTCTCCACTATCATCCGGACGAGGTCATCATCACTTCGCTGGAATTCGACCACGCGGACATCTATCCGGACCTGGCGGCCATCGAGTTGCAGTTCCGGCGGCTGGTGAACGTGGTGCCGCAGCACGGACGAATTGTGGCGTGGGGCGAGAGCGCGGCGGTGCGTGGGATCACGGCGAAGGCGTTTTGTCCGGTGGAAACCTACGGAATTGGCGAAGAATTCGACTGGACCGCCCGGGACGTGGAATTCGGCGAGGAAGCGACGCGATTTCGCGCGATGCACGGGTCGATGGAAGTGGGCCGCTTCGAGATGCGGTTGTCGGGACGGCACAACGTGCGGAACGCGGTGGCGGCAATTGCCCTGGCCAGCGGCCGCGGCGTTGGTTCGGAAGCGATTCGCGAAGCGCTGAGGAGTTTTCGCGGCGTGCGGCGGCGTCTGGACCCGCGCGGCGAGGCAGACGGAGTTCTGGTGGTGGACGATTTCGCGCACCATCCCACGGCGGTTGCCGAGACGATCGCCGCCGCGCGCGCTCGCTGGCCCGGGAGGCGCATCTGGGCGGTATTCGAGCCGCGGTCGAACACGATGCGGCGCAACCTGCTGGAAAACGAGTTGGCGGATGCGCTGGCGACGGCGGACGCGGCGGTGATCGGACCGGTGAACCGGCCGCACCTGTTGCGCGACGACGAGCGGCTCGATCCGGATCGCGTAGTGGCTCGGATCCGGCGGGCGGGACGTCCGGCCGAGGAGCTGGGTTCGGCGGCGGAAATCGCCGAATGCCTCGGCAGGGAAACGAAGCCGGGGGATTTGGTGCTGTCGCTTTCAAATGGCAGCTTCGACGGGCTGTGCGAGAAGTTGCTTGCGGCGCTGGAGCGGCGCGCGGGCGGATAAGGAAAATTCCCTCCTGAATATTCGGACCGGGGGCAGCCGCAGTTCACGCAGAGGTACGGCGGGCCCTGTGCGTTGTGTTTCTCCTTTCCATGCGGAGCGGCGGTGGGGCACAATGAGCGGCTCTGATACCGCCATTCGGGAAGGTGCTCCGTGTTCCTGCACATGATTTCCAGGCTGCAAAAGAGTCTTGCCCCTCGCGCCGCGCTGCTGGCGGCGCTCGTGCTGTTGCCAGCGCTCGCGCGACCTGCGAGCGCCAAGATCGTCTATAAGGTTTCGCTCGCCGACCGGACGACGCACATGTTTCAGGTGACGATGACCGTACCGGACGTTCACGGGCAGGTGGTGGTGGCAATGCCCGCCTGGAACGCGACGTACGTGATGCGCGATTTTGCGGAAAGGGTGGAAGACGTGCGCGCCAGCGCGGCGGGCAAGGCGTTGCCGGTGTGGGCGCTGACCGGCGACACGTGGCGGATTACCGGCAACGGGACCGTCCAGATCCGCTACCGCATTTACTGGGACAGCCCGGGGCCGTTCAGCACGCAACTGGACAAGCGGCAAGCCTTCATCAACTTTGCCGAGATTCTTTTTTACGTGCCCAGCCGGCGAAAGGAAACCAGCGAGGTGCAGTTCACCGGCATACCGGCCGGCTGGAGAATCGCCGTCGAACTGCCGAAGGCAGCGGACTGCCCAACGCAGGCCTGTTACGAGGCGGGCAATTACGACCTGCTGGTCGACGCTCCGGCGGAAGCGGGCAAATTCACCGAGTTCCGGTTCAACGAGAACGGGGCGCACCTGCGCGTGGTGATGGTGGCGATGGGCGGCGCGCGCTGGAACCAAGAGCAGTTGGAAGGCTGGCTGAAGAAGATCGTGAAATACGAAACGGGGATGATGCGGGTGGTGCCGTTCAAGCAGTACTTGTTCATCTATCACATAGGGCCGGGAGCGGGTGGCGGCGGCATGGAGCATTCGAACGGGACAGCGATCGCCGTGCCCGAGTTTTCGGAGATCCCGGCGGTCACGGCGCATGAGTTCTTTCACCTGTGGAACGTGAAGCGCATCCGGCCGCAATCGCTCACTCCGTACGATTACGAGCACCCGATGTGGACGAGGTCGCTCTGGTTTGCCGAAGGCGTGACCAGCACTTACGCGGCGTACACGATGGTGCGCTCGGGATTGTGGACGCCCAAACGGTACTATGCGCACCTGAGCCAGATGATTACCGAACTGCAATCGAAGCCGGCGCGACATTGGCAGAGCGTGGAGGAGTCGAGCCTCGACACCTGGTACGGGAAGTATTCGTTCTACAATCGGCCGGGACGCAGTATTTCGTACTACAACAAAGGCGAACTGGTCGGTGTGCTGCTGGATCTGCGGATTCGCGAGGTGACAAACAACCGCAAGAGTTTGGATAGCGTGATGCGGTACATGTATGCGCAGTATCCGGCGAAACACCGCTATTACGACGGCACCGCGGCGATTGAAGCGGCGGTCGATCACGTGGCCGGGCGCAGCCTCGGGGGATTTTTCCGACGCTACGTCGCTGGAACGGCTGATATTGCGTGGAGCAGGGTACTCGGTCGCGCGGGACTCGGCGTAAATACCGAGCAGGTTGCGGTGGCCGATCCGGGATTCCGGTGGACGATGCGGCGCGGCCAGGCGATCGTGAGCGAGGTGGAACCGGGCGGAGCGGCGGCGAAGGCAGGATTGAAAGAAGGCGACGTGCTGATTTCGGCGGGCGGCGCTCCGCCGTCGCGCTACCCCGAGTTCTGGGCGCGGGAGCACGAACCGGGCGAAACGGTGCAGCTGCGCATCGAGAGGGCCGGCCGGTCGATGACTTTGCCGCTGACATTTGGCCGCCGCAACGTAACGCTGTATCGCGTTACGCCGCTCGCGAATCCCACACCAACCGAACGCCGGATACTCAACGGACTGCTGAACGGCACCACGAATTAGCCAAGCGGCCGAGAGAGTGCCGAGAAACCTGCCGCGGAAAAGAAGCGGCGTGCGGCGGCACGGGGACAAAGGCGCGAGCCGGCTGAAGGGAAGAATTCCAAAGAACATGTTGCGCACGATAGTTGCGGTGACGGTGCTGGCGCTGTTTGCGCTGGTGATCGGTTTGCCGTTGCTTTTGCTGGCGTGGCTGACGGGGACGATCGGGCCGTTCTATCTGGCGTCGGTAGTGGGATTGCGGGTGGCGCTGGCGCTAGCGGGGGTGCGCAGCCGAGTCGACGGTATGGAGAACATCCCTCCGGGACCATGCCTGTTCATGGCGAACCATACGAGCGGAGTGGATCCATTGGTGGTGTTCGTTTCCATGCCACGACGGATCGGGTTCCTGGCGAAGCAGGAGCTGTTCAGGATTCCGTTGCTGGGGTGGGCGATGCGGAAAGCGGAGTTCATTCCGGTGGACCGTTCAAGCCGCGAAGCGGCGGCGGCCAGCGCCGATCTGGCGGTGGACCAGTTGCGGCGCGCCACATCCATGGTGATCTACCCGGAAGGAACGCGCAGCCCGGACGGGCGACTGCTGCCGTTCAAGCGCGGCGGGTTCCTGATGGCGATTCGCGCCGGGCGGCCGGTGGTGCCGATCACGATCACCGGCGCGGAGCGAGTCCTGCCGAAAGGCGAGCATTGGCTGCGACCCGGAGAGATTCGACTCCTGTGCCACGAACCAATCGACGTTTCCAAATATTCCGAAAAAGACCGGGAAAAGCTGCTCGAGCGCGTAAGGAGGCAGATCTCCAGCGGACTGCCCTCCGACCAGCGCTGAGCGCACTCCATCCATCTTCCTGTTTCCTGATTTCCTCTCCCGACCGGATGTGTGATCGACGCGAAGGGGAATCCCGATTTGTTGCCCGGTGAATCGGCCATCGGCGGCGATTCGTTGGAAGCGTTGCACCGGGTAGCTTCCCGGACCCCGGCCGGATTCCTTCAGGATGATCAAGGCACGGGATTCGGCGGGATGTGCGGCGCGGCTGAAAAGTGTGCGGCGGCCCTCTATTTCTTTTTGCGTGGTCTGGCTGCGCCGCGCCCTGGAGAGCGGCGCTTAGCCTTCTGGGAGGGGCGGCGAAGCGAAGCCACCTGCCGCTCGAGTTCGCGGACATGGCGCAGGAGTTCGGGCAGGCGATGAAAAGCCGCGACGGACTTCAGCCAGCCCTTGTTTTCCATGGCGGGATAGCCGGAATAGAAAGCGCCCGGAGGCACGTCGTTGGGAACGCCGCTTTGCGCAGTGAGAACGGCGCCGTCGCCGATAGTAAGATGGCCGGCAACACCGACTTGCCCTGCGAGAATCACGCGATTGCCGACGTGGGATGATCCAGCCAGGCCCACCTGGCCGCAGAGTAGCGTGTCTTCGCCGACGCTGCTCGAGTGGCCGACCTGGACCAAGTTGTCGAGCTTGGCGCCGCAGCCGACGCGCGTCTGGCCGATCGTGGCGCGATCGACGCAGCTGTTGGCCTGGATTTCGACGTCATCTTCGACGACGGCGACGCCGGCTTGGCGCATCTTGTGCCAGTGTCCCTCGGGCGTGCGGGCGAAGCCGAAGCCGTCGGAGCCGACCACCACGCCGTTTTGCAGCAAGACCCGGTTTCCGACGAGGCAGCCTTCGCGGACGACGGCGTGGGAATGGGCGAAGAAATCGTCGCCGATCACCGCGTCGCGGTAGATGGCGACGAAACTGTGCAGCACCGCGTTCCGGCCGATGCGAGCGTTATCCCCGATAAAACAGTATGGGCCGACGTGTGCGCCGGGTCCGATCTGCGCGGAGGGTGAGACAATCGCCGTGGGATGAATGCCTGGCTCGAAGGTGGGCGCGGGGTGGAAGATTTCGATGGCGCGCGCGAAGGCGTAGTAGGGGTGCGGCGAGCGGAGAACCGCGAGAGGCATGCGACCCGCATCATTGCCGGCAACGATGGCCGTGGCGCGAGTGTCGCGCACAGCGGAGCGATAGCGTGGATTCGACAGAAACGTCAGGTCGCCCGGCCGGCCATCGGTCAGACCGGCGACGCCAGTAATTTCCAGATCGGGGTCGCCTTCGAGTTTACAGTCCAGACGCTCCGCCAAGTCCGCCAGTTTCATCACCCGCTCCTTCGGTTGCCGCACAGGCTTCCGGATGATTTTCCTCTATACCTATACCAGACGCAGGGAAAAAGTCGCCGCGACGCGCTTCAGCCGGAAGAAGAGCCGAAGAGATCGCCCTGCGAGGCAGGCGTCCGGGCCGCGGCCGGCCGCGTGCGGCGGGCGGCGCCGACAACACCCAGCACAACCATCTCGGTGAGTGCCGCACGGGGGATGAAAAGACGAAGGCTGTTGCCGTTGCTGTCGGGAGGTGTGATCTGGATGCCGTTTCCGAGCAGGCCGAGAAGATCGTTTGGCACGAGTCCCTCAATCTGATCTCCATCGACAAAACGCAGGCGAACCCACAGCCCATCCTGCCGGGGCCGGCTCAGGAAGGATTTCCTGGCGGGGGCGAAAGGCTGGTCGAATTCCCGGACGAAGTGGATGCTCTTGATCTCGGAGAAGGGAAGCTCGTGGTGCTCGCCCTCGAGTGTGAGCATATCGGCGGCGTTAGCGTGGACAAGTCGAGCGGGATCGATATAGCCCAGCTCGGTTTTGTGGTCGAGCCGGACCACCGCGACCTTCTTGAACGTCGAAGTTGGCTTGTGGCGATTCAATGGCGACGAGATGGTTGCCCTCGGGCCGTGAGTATGCTATGTTAACCGGCTGTTGGTGTCAAGTGCTTGCAGTCGAGTGGGTTAGGGTGGGATTTCCCGCTCCTGCGACCCATCCCAGCCAGAAACGTTCAGTCCGGCTCCTTAGGTGCGATTGGAGCAATCCTGAGACGAGAGGACAATTCACCGGAAGCTGGCAACAGCATTGGGTGGGACAAATCCAGAGAAAGCTAACCAATTGAACAAAAAAGGCTTGCAAGTCCCTATCCGTGCCTTCTTGAATTACGCCGGTGTGGAAAAGGGCTTGGCGGAAAATACGCTTTTGGCCTATGGACGGGATTTGGCCAAATTTGCCGCCTTCGTCGCCGAGCGCGGGGAGAGCCTGGAGGGGATTGACCGCGGCGACATCATCGATTTTCTCGAAAGCCTTTACAAGAGAGGTTTGGACAGCCGGAGCGTGGCCAGGCATCAGGTAACGCTGCGGAATTTCTTCCGTTTCGCCCAGCGGGAAGGGATGATTCCCGCCGATCCGACCGAACACCTGCAATCGCCGAAGGTGCGTTCGCGGCTGCCGAGCTTCCTCAGCGTCGAAGAAGTGGATCGGCTGATGGCCCAGCCGGATACGAAGACGCCGCATGGTTTGCGGGACAAGGCGATGCTCGAACTACTGTACGCCACCGGGATGCGCGTTTCCGAGATGGTCTCGCTCAAATTGGACGACATCCGCTTTGAAATGGGGTACTTGCGCTGCGTCGGGAAGGGAAACAAGGAGCGGCTGGTGCCGGCCGGCCGGGCAGCGCTGGGAGCGGTGGAGAAATACATTCGTCACGGGCGGGCGAAACTTCTGAAGAAGAAAACGAGTCCCTATATTTTTGTCAACCAGATGGGTGGGCGTTTGGGGCGAGTAGGATTCTGGAAGATCCTGGCGGCCTACGGGCGGAAGGCGAAGCTGCGGATTCGACTCTCGCCGCACAAGCTGCGGCACAGTTTTGCCACGCACCTGCTCGAGCGCGGGGCAGACCTGCGTTCGGTGCAGATGATGCTGGGGCACGCCGATATAGCCACGACGCAGATATACACCCATGTGGTGCAGGACCGGCTGAAGCAAGTGTACAAGGCTCATCATCCGCGCGCCTGAAGGCGCCTGCGAGGACAATCGATGCCCGACTATATGTTTTTGCTGGAAAGCCGCCTTTCCCCCGAACAGCATGCGGCGCTGGTGCGCGTGCAGGAACTGGCGCAAAGCCATGGCGTGAACGTCTATCTGACGGGCGGTGCAGTGCGGGACATGATTTCGGGTGCGCCGATCCACGATCTGGACTTTACCGTGGAAGGGAACCCGTCGGGGATCGTTCGCGAACTGGCGAAGGGCGGAGCGCAGGTGGTGGCGGAATCGCCGAAGTTGCGGGAGACAGAGTTGATCTTCCACGGCGACGTCGACGGCTCGGTTTCAGCCGCGCGCGATGAAGTGTATGCGTTGCCGGGGACGAAGCCAACCCACCACTGGGCGACGATCATGGAGGATTTACGGCGGCGAGACTTTTCGTGCAACGCCGTGGCGATTTCGCTGAATCCCGCCTCGCGCGGGCTGTTGCTCGATCCGACCAACGGCCTGGCGGACATCGAACGCCGCGAGGTGCGCGCCCTGTCGATTCATTGCTTCACGAACCAGCCGATCCGGCTGTTCCGGATCTTGCGATACAGCGCCCGGTTGGATTTCAAAATGGAGAGCCGCACGGAGGAATGGTTCGAGCTGGCGATCGAGCGCGGACTCGGCAAGCAGATCCCGGCGGCAGACGTGGGCCGGGAGTTGCGGCAACTTGGCAACGAAGATCATCCGATGGCGGTATTGAAGGCGTGGGAATCGCATGGATTGCTCGGTGCGATCCATCCGAGCCTGGCGAAGCGACACCCGGACTATGAAGGATTGGGACACTTGGACCGGGCGATGGAACAGATGACGGGGGCAGGATTGAAGCTGAGGATGTTTGCTCCGGTGATCTGGTATCTGGTGCGGCGACTGGCGCCGCGCGAACGGTCGCTGGCCTTGCACAAGGCGGGCTTGCGGGCGGATGAAGTGGCGGCGGTTTCGAAGCTGGAGGCGGCGGCGCGAGAGGCGCAAAAGGTGCTGAAGGGGAAACAGACCGAGGCGCCGAAGGACGCCTACCGGTATCTGGATCGGCTGCCGCGTGACGTCATGGCCTTCGTGCAGACCGAGCATTCGAATCCGCGAGTAAACAACAAAATCCGCAACTACTTGCACAAGTGGCGCCCGCTGCGCTTCAGCCTGCCCGTCGCGGAACTGGAGGCGCTGGGCGTGGCGCGTGGGCCGCAGTTCGACCGGATCCTCGAACAGTTCTTTGAGCTGGAACTGAAGGGGAAAGGGAAGACCGTGGTGGATCGCGACCGGATTTTGCGCCAGTTGGCCGGGATCAAGCCCGAGCCGAAAAAGCCGGCGAAGAAAGCGGCGAAAGCGGCGAAGGGGGTCGCGAGCTCCAAGCCGGCCAAGGCCGTCAAGGCAAAGGCCGGGGCCAGGACGAAACCGGAGCAGGGACGGAAGAAAGCAGCGGCCCGGCATTAGAACCGGGTTCCCGAGGCTCTGCCCGACGCGACTCGCCGCTTGCGGGATTCTTCGCTTCGCTGGGGATGACAGGCCAGGCACCGGGCGAAGGGAACGTCTGTTACAATACCGCGCGGGATGAGTTCCGGCTTCGTTCACCTTCATTTGCACACCGATTTCTCGCTTCTGGACGGCGCCTGCGAGATCAAGAGCCTGGTCCGGCAGGCGACCGAGCAGAAGATGCCCGCTGTCGCGGTGTCCGACCACGGGAACCTGTTCGGCGCGGCGAATTTCTACAAGGAAGCCACCAGCCACGGCGTCAAGCCGATCATCGGCTGCGAGGTCTACACGACGCGTGGCAGCCGGCACGACCGTGAAGGAAACGGCGAGCGGCCCAACCACCTGATCCTGCTCTGCGAAAACGACGAGGGCTACCGGAACCTGTGCCAGCTGGTGAGCGCAGGATACCTGGAAGGCTTCTACTACAAGCCACGTATCGATTACGAACTGCTTTCGCGGCACAGCCGGGGGCTGATCGCGCTCTCCGCCTGCCTGCGCGGCGAGGTGGCCGAATCGCTCATGGACGAGCGGTACGAGCGGGCGATGGAATCAGCCGGACGGTTGCGCGAGATCTTCGGCGGAAACAATTTCTTCCTCGAAGTGCAGGACCAGGGGCTGGAAATCCAGAAGCCGGTGAACCGGCAACTGGTGAAGCTCTCGCGGGAGACCGGCATCCCGCTGGTGGCGACGAACGACTGCCATTACCTGACGCAAGCCGACTCGCGGGCGCAGGACGTGCTGGTGTGCATCCAGACGAACCGGACGATCACCGATCCGAACCGGATGCATTTTTCGACCGAACAGTTCTATTTCAAGACGGCGGAAGAGATGGCGCGGGTGTTCGCGGAGCTGCCGGAGGCACTGGCACGGACGGTGGAGATCGCCGGGCGCTGCCAGGTAAAGATCGAGCCGGTGGCGAATCCGTTTCCGGAATTCCGGGTGCCGCAGGGCGAGTCGGTCGACAGCTATTTCGAAAAGGTGGTGCGGAAAGGCTTCGAGGAACGGCGCGAGCGGCTGGGAGCGCTCTCGCAGGCCGGTCGGCTGCACCATTCGCTGGCCGAATACGAGGCGCGGCTCGACAGCGAGATCGAGATCATTCGGAAGATGCGCTTTGCCGGCTACTTTCTGATCGTTTGGGATTTCATCCGCCACGCACGTTCAGAGGGCATTCCGGTGGGACCGGGCCGCGGATCGGCGGCGGGCAGCCTGGTGAGCTACGCGATGCGGATTACCAACGTGGATCCGCTGGAATACAACCTGCTGTTCGAGCGGTTCCTGAACCCCGAGCGGGTGTCGATGCCGGATATCGACATTGATTTCTGCATGCGGCGGCGAGGCGAAGTGATCGAATACGTCCGGGAAAAGTACGGCGACGAAAACGTTGCGCAGATCATCACCTTCGGCACGCTGGGAGCGAAACAGGTGCTGCGCGACGCCGCGCGCGCCCTGGATTTCCAGTACGGCGAGGCCGACCGACTGGCGAAGCTGGTGCCGAACGAGCTGAACATCACACTCGAAGACGCATTGAAGACGGCGCCGCAGTTACGCTCGCAGGCGGAGCGCGAGCCGCGGGTGCGCGACCTGATGGAAGTGGCGAAGCGGCTGGAGGGCCTGGCGCGGCATGCCTCGACGCACGCCGCCGGCGTGGTGATCAGCCCGCGACCGCTGCGTGAGGTGCTGCCGCTTTACCGGATGGGCGAGGACCAGGTCACGACGCAGTACGACATGAAGGCGCTCGAGCGGCTAGGCCTGCTGAAGATGGATTTCCTGGGCCTGGCCACGCTGACGGTGGTCTTCGATGCGCTGGACCTGTTGGCGCGAAATCGAGACCTGAAGCTCGAACTCGACCAACTGCCGCTTGACGACAAGGAGGCCTACCAGCTTTTCTCGCGCGGCGACACGACCGGCATTTTCCAGTTTGAATCGCATGGCATGCGCGACATCCTGCGGCGCTATCAGCCCTCGCGGCTGGAAGACCTGACCGCCCTTAACGCCCTCTACCGCCCCGGGCCGATTCAGGGCGGCATGATCGACGATTTCATCGACCGGAAGCACGGACGGAAAAAAGTGACGTATGAACTGCCCGAGTTGAAGGACGTGCTCGAGGAGACCTGGGGAGTAATCCTCTATCAGGAACAGGTGATGCAGATCGCCAACCGGCTGGCCGGCTTCTCGCTGGGCGAAGCGGATCTGCTGCGGCGGGCCATGGGCAAGAAGAAGCGCGAGGAAATGGCCGCGCAGCGCGAAAAATTCCTGAATGGCGCCCGGGAGCGGCAGGTGCCAGCAAAGAAGGCGGAGCGGATTTTCGACCTGATGGCGGAATTCGCCGGTTACGGGTTCAACAAGTCGCATTCCTGCGCCTACGCCCTATTGGCCTACCAGACCGCTTACCTGAAGGTGCACTATCCGGTGGAGTTCATGGCCGCGCTGCTGACCTCGGAAATCGGGAAGACGGAAAAGCTGGTGCGCTACATCCACGAGGCGCGTGGCATGGGCATTCAGGTGTTGCCACCGGATGTGAACGAAAGCGGGCTTTATTTCACGCCGGTGGGCGATTCGATTCGTTTTGGACTTGCGGCGGTGAAGAACGTGGGCGAAGGCGCGGCGCAGGGGATCATCGAGGCGCGAGAGCGGGCAGGGAAGTTCGGCAGCCTTTTCAATTTCTGCGAATCGATCGAGCCGCGGCTGATCAACCGGCGCGTGCTCGAGAGTCTGATCAAGGGCGGGGCGACGGATTGTTTCGGCGTGAGCCGCTCGCGATTGCTGGCGGCGATCGATCAGGCGATTGCCTGGGGACAGCGCGCCGGCCAGCAGCGCGCCACCGGCCAGCACGGGCTGTTTTCCGCGCAATCGGGAGCCGAAGTGCCCGAGCCGGAGATGCCGGAGGTGGAGGAATGGAGCGAGGAAGAACAACTTGCCGCCGAGCATGCGACATTGGGACTCTACATCTCCGGGCACCCGCTGGCGAAATACACGGCGCGGCTGCGCGACCTGCACGTGGTGGAACTGGGAGCGCTGGAGGAGTGCGAGAACGGGGAAGAGGCGCTGGTGGCGGGCGTGGTGGTGAACATGCGCGCGATGCGTTCCCGCAAGGGCGACCGCTGGGCGATCCTTACGCTGCACGACATGACGGGGATGGCCGAGCTGCTGGCGTTTCCCGAGGCATTTGGGCGGCTGGAGGCGGTCTTCAAGAGCGGGTCGCCGCTGGTGGTACGCGGACGGGTGAACGTGGAGGAAGTGGGCACGCGCGTGGTGGTGATGGACGCGCGGCCGATCGAGCAGACGGCGGCGGCGATGCCGCCCCAGTTCCGGTTGAGACTCCCGATGGAGGCCGTCGACGCGGGATTATTGGATCGGCTCGATGAACTATTTGGAGAATGTCCCGGACCGTGCCCGGTGATTTTCGAGCTGGTCGGATCGGACGGTTCGGAGGTGACGCTCGAGGCCGAGCGGCGCGTGCGTGCGGATCGCGATCTGGCGGCCAAAGTGCGGGAACTCTGCGGGGGAGAAGCGCGGGTAACGGCGAGCTGAAATGGCGGAATCGAAAAAAAACAAACGTGACCGGATCGAACGGCTCGAGAAGGACGTGAACGAACTGGAATCGGGGGCCAGTTCAGATCCCACCGCGGCCAAGGAAATCCGGCGTATTCGGAACGAGATCAGCGAGCTGCGGCACGAGATGATCGAGGGTCCCACGGCATGGCAGCGTACGCTGCTGGCGCGCCACCCGCAACGGCCCTATATCCAGGACTACGTCCGGCTGCTCTTCGAGGGTTTCAGCGAGATTCACGGCGATCGCACCTTCAGTGACGATGCGGCGATTCTTTGCGGCATGGCGCGTTTCCACGGACGGCCGGTGATGCTGATCGGTCACCAGAAAGGGCGCGATACGCGCGAGAACCTGACGCGGAACTGGGGGATGCCGAAACCGGAGGGCTACCGGAAAGCGCTGCGGGCGATGGAGCTGGCGGCAAAATTCCACCGGCCGGTGATCACCTTTGTGGATACGATGGGCGCCTATCCCGGGATCGACGCCGAGGAGCGCGGACAGGCCGAGGCGATCGCGCGCAATCTGCGGGAGATGGCGCGGCTGCCGGTGCCGGTGATCGTGAACATCACCGGCGAAGGCGGGTCGGGCGGGGCCTTGGCGATCGCCGTGGGTGACCGCGTGCACATGCTGGAGAACTCCATCTATTCGGTGATTTCTCCCGAGGGGTGCGCTTCGATTCTTTGGCGCGATGCGTCGAAGGCCGATCGCGCGGCGGAGGCAATGAAGATCACCGCACAAGATCTCCGCAAACTGGGCGTGATCGATGAGATCATTCCCGAGCCCGCCGGCGGGGCGCATGAGAATCCGGAAGCGACGGCGAAGAACCTTGAAGCGGTTCTCGATCCTGCGCTCGAAGAATTGGCGAGGCTGCCAGTCGAGGAACTCGTGAAGCGCCGCTACCAGAAATTCCGCAAAATGGGCCAGTTTTTCAGCGACTGAGAGCACTTTCGCCTTGCCTGGTTCCCGAACATGTCTTTCCCGGCGATTGGGGCGCGGCCGGCGCGCGGGATGCTCGATTTGCCAACGCAGCTGCCGAATCAGCGCGAAGTGGATGGCAAACCGCCTGCTATAATCTGCAAATATTCAGGAACCCTGGGCTTGTGCGATACGTAGTGTGCCTGTAGAGGCTTCAGAACAATGTATTGCAACTCATGTGGAAACCCGATCCCCGATAATGCTCAGTTTTGCGGAAAATGCGGCAAACCTGTCATCGGCTCGGTGCCAACAGCCACGCCGGCAGGGCGAACGCGTCTGGCACGGCACTTGCCCGTGCTGGCGACATTGTGGGCAATCTACTCAGTGCTGCGGATTCTTGCAGGTTTCGCGGCGCTGTTCGTCGGCTCGATGTTCATGCCGCATCTTTTCATGTTCGGCTGGCCCTTCTCCCATCTCTTCCTGCCAGGCCTGTTGACCACCATAGGGGTGGGCGTGCTAGTGCTGGGGGCGGCAGGACTGGCAGCCGCATGGGGTTTGTGGCAGCGTGAACCATGGGCGCGGATCGTGGCTCTGATTCTCGGCGCGCTCGCCCTGCTCCATTTCCCGCTGGGTACGGCTCTGGGCATCTACACATTCTGGGTGCTGTTGCCGAACGATGCGGCGGCAGAGTACGCGAGGGCAATCCACGCGGCCTGAAAGGGGAACAAATGTCGGCAACACAAGCGGCCGTCCGGCCAATTCACTGCGATGGATGTACACGCGAGGCAACGCCGGAGCACATGCGGCGCCGGATTGCACGGCTGGAATGGGCCAGCCGGTTTCGGCCGATCCACATCACCACACTGTTCCTAATGCCCGCTCCGTCAGCGGCGCAGGAAGACCACTTCTACCATCCCGGCAGCATGCCGAAGGATCCCGCCGCTTGCGCCCTGTTCGAAGATCTGCTGACTGCTTGCGGCATCGACCCCATTACTACCGACAAGGAAGCGTTGCTGCGGCAATTTCAACACGGCGGCTTCTTCGTGGCCGAAGCGGTGGAATGCCCTGCAGAACCTGAGGACCAGGCGGATTTCGGTGCCTTGCTCTCCCGACTGATGCCGACCCTGGAGCGCCGCATTCGCTATTCCTACAGGCCGAAGTCGGTGCTCCTGCTCTCCGATCAGATGGGCGGCGTGGCCCAGGCCCTTTCCACACGGCTCGATGCGGAAGTGCTGCTCTGGCAAGCGGAGCCCGTGGGCCTTGCAGCCCCTACCGATGCGGCTGCGCGGAAACGCTTCCGCGAGCAAGTGGCTGCGCTGCTTTCCCGATTCGCTCCAACCTCCGTCGATTCAAGATTTTGATGGTGGGATAACCGGTTTGCGGCGCGCCGCCAATGGAACAATGAGGACGAGCCATTGAATGACGAGGGAAGGGGCCTTGTTTGGAGAGGGGAAACAGGGCATCGAGTTTCTTTTTTCGTGACAAAAGGCACATTTTCGGCTCAGGGGCTATGTGCTAGAATTTCGTTTAGTTTAAACAGCGGAGGAGGCTCCTTTTGAACGCCCGAGTAAAGTTTGCCGTTGGGGCTGTGATCATCATCGTCACTCTGGGTTGGTTGGGTTGGTTGGGCGCAACGGAAAGCAAAGCCTATTACCACACCCTGCCCGAGTTGTCGCAGCTGAAAGGCTCCGCCCTC
The DNA here is from genome assembly GCA_046704165.1 of Candidatus Acidiferrales bacterium. Classification (GTDB taxonomy): domain Bacteria; phylum Acidobacteriota; class Terriglobia; order Acidiferrales; family UBA7541; genus JAKASX01. The sequence continues at coordinate 25,363 of JBJKSI010000032.1, read as the reverse complement.
CACCAACGCATGCGCGTTTCGGGATACGTGGAAAAAGGATCGATCCATCAGTTGGGCGGGAAGGTCGATTTTGTTCTGACCGAAAAGGGCAAGACGCTGCCGGTCAGCTACGTCGGTACGAGCCCGCTTCCGGACACCTTCTACGAAAAGCATGCCAAGGCCGTTGTGCAGGGACGGCTCATGCCCAACGGGCGTTTCGTCGCCGATCAGGTGGAGGCGAAATGCGCGTCGAAGTATGTGGCCGCTCCGGTAGCAGCGCGAACCAGCGACCCGCCGGGCGCCAACAAAGCAGCTTCGGCGACGGTAGCAGCGCACTAACGCTTGTGCGTCAACGGGGATGACGTGGGGGTAGAAGCTTCGTGGACATTGTTGGCTCTTTTGCACTAATTCTGGCCCTGGTGACGGCCGGCTATGCGTTTATTGCCGGTATCGTCGGCATCAAAACCCGCAACCCACTTGCCATCAAGAGCGCCCGCCGCGCGGGAATGGTGTTGTTCCCGCTGATCTCCCTGGGCGTGGGCAGCCTGCTGTACGAGTTTTTCAGCAACAACTTCTCGATGACGTATGTGGCCGAGCATAGCAGCCGTCATCTGCCGCTGGTGTACAAGTTTGCGGCGCTGTGGTCAGGCCAGGGGGGATCGCTGCTCTTCTGGTCGTGGGTGCTCTCGATCTACGCCTTTGCGGTGCTGTTCAAGAACCGGGGCAAGCATCCCGAGCTGATGCCTTACGTCGGGGTGGTGATTGCGGGCGTCCAGTGCTTTTTCCTGCTCCTGAACAATTTCGCGGCGAGTCCCTTCTCGATTCTTGGCACGCCGACGGCCGGGGGCGGGATGCAGATCTTCACACAGGCGAACGGGCGTGGCCTCAATCCGCTGCTGCAATACCCCTCGATGGTGATTCACCCGCCGATGCTGTACCTGGGCTACACCGGGATGACGATCCCCTTCGCCTTTGCGCTGGGAGCGCTGCTGGCGAAATATCCGGGTGAGAAATGGATTCACCTGACGCGGCGCTGGATGATGATCGCCTGGCTTTTCCTAACCTGCGGCATCCTGCTAGGAGCGCACTGGGCATACGCCGTGCTCGGCTGGGGCGGCTACTGGGCATGGGATCCGGTGGAGAACGCGAGCCTCTTGCCATGGCTCACCGGGACCGCATTTCTGCATTCGGTGATGATGCAGGAAAAGCGGGGCATGTTACGGGTCTGGAACGTGTGGCTGGTCTTCTGTACCTTCCTGCTTTCCATCCTCGGAACGTTCCTCACGCGGAGCGGCGTAGTGAATTCGGTGCATGCGTTCGCGCAGTCGTCAATCGGATCGTGGTTTATCGTGTTTCTGGCGATCCTGATCCTGGTGTGCGTCTTCGCGTACGTGATGAACCGGGACTACTTGAAGAGCGACAACCAGCTTGATTCGGTGATTTCGCGGGAGTCGAGCTTCCTGTTCAACAACCTGGTGCTGCTGGCGGCGGCGTTCGCGGTGCTGTGGGGCACGCTCTTCCCGGTGATTTCGGAAGCGGTGCAGGGGAGCAAGATTTCCGTTGGCCCGCCCTTTTTCGATCGCGTGAACGTGCCGATCGCGCTGTTCCTGCTGTTCCTGACCGGCGTGGGTCCGCTGCTGGCGTGGCGGAAGACGTCGTTCGACAGCTTGCTCCGCAATTTTGCGTGGCCGATGGTCGGAGGGCTGGCGGCCGGGGCGGTTTTCTATGCCTTCGGTTACCGGGAGTTTTACGCACTGGTGTGCATGATCCTTGGCGTCTTCGTGGCGCTGACGGTGTTGAGCGAGTTCTACCGGGGCGCGCGCGTGATCCGGGCGCATTCCGGCCTGAACTTGTTCCAGTCGGTCGGCCGGCTGACGATGCGCAACACGCGCCGCTACGGTGGCTATATCGTGCACCTGGGCGTGGTGATGGTGTTCATCGGGATCGCCGGGCAGGCGTTCAACCTTTCGAAGAAGGTGGATCTGCCGCCGGGCTCGCAGACCAGGATCGGTCCCTACTCGCTCTACTGCCAGAATTTCGACACGGTCAAAGGGCCGAACTATACGGCCGAACAGGCCTCGATCGAGGTGTTCCAGCACGGCCGACCAACGATGATGCTGTTTCCCGAGCGGCGGTATTTCCCGGCGAGCGGAGTGACCGAGACGATGGTCTCGATTCACTCGACGCTGACGCGCGACCTCTACGTGGTCTATTCGGGACCGAATCCGCAGAACAACAAGCCAGTGATCAACGCCTACGTGCGTCCGCTGGTGAAGTGGATCTGGGTGGGCGGGCTGGTGGTGGTGTTGGGAACGCTGCTGGCGATGCTGCCTTCGCAGGCACCGCCTTCGCCGGGAGCGCCGCGCCCGGTAGCCGGGACGGCCGGCGCCGAAGCGGAAGTGGAAACAGGCGTCGTTGATGAGACTCGGTAGCGTGACACGAAATGCCATGCGCGCCCTGCCGGTGATCCTGCTGATGGGGTTGTGCCTGGGTGCGCCGGCGCTGGCGCAGACGGGTGGGGCGGCGGCGCAGGCGGCGAATCCCCATCCAAACGCGGTGCCGGAATCGATGCCGGGTTCCGGGAAATCTTCGAACTACGCAATGGTGCCGGCCTCGAATCCGCGCGTGCAGAAACTGGGCAGCAAGCTGATGTGCATGTGCGGCTGCAACTCGATCCTCCCCGAATGCGATCACCAGGGAACGAACCGCTGCCTGATGCACGACAAGGAAATGGCGGAACTACGGCACCGGGTGGCGAGCGGCGAATCGGACAGCTTAATTCTGCAATCCTTCGTACAGGAGTACGGCCCGCAGGTGCTGGTGGTGCCTCCGGCCCGGGGGTTCGACCTGACGGCGTGGCTGATGCCGATTTTTGCGTCGCTCTTCGGATTGTCGCTGGCGATCATCGTGGTGCAACGCTGGCGCGACCGCGCGTTGCATCAGGCTCCGGTTCCGGCGACCCGGCTGAAACCGCGTCCGGACCTCATTGCGAAGGCACGTGCCGAGACCGAGGATGAGGACTATTATTAATGGGGACCGGAATTGGGATTGTATGCGGTGTGGTGTTGCTAGGGTTGCTGGCCTTTCTCTTCTTTATTCGAGTTGATCCGGCCGACTTGGCCCCCCACCGCTCGAGGCTCGACCAGTTGATTGAACGGCGGGACACGATCTACGAAAATCTGCGCGACCTGAAATTCGATCACCGGGCCGGGAAATACTCCGAGAAGGATTTCGAGGAGACGAGGCAATCCCTCGAGCGAGAGGCGGCGATAGTGCTCGCCGAAATCGAGACCCTAACGGGAAGCGTGCCGTCGGTAACCAGTCGCCGCGCACGCGCAAGAGAGAGCAAATGAATCGTTCGCTCCGGCATTTGCTGATCCTGATGGTGGGGCTGACGCTCGCGGCGCTGCCCGCGCTGGCAGGCACGGTCACCGGTGTGGTGCGCAACGGCACGACCGGGAAAGTGGCCTCGGGCGTCGAGGTGACGCTGTTGCAGTTGCAGAACGGGATGCAGCCGGTCATCACAACGAAAACCGACGCGCAGGGGCGGTTCAAGATCGACAATGCGTTGATCGGCCAGCAGATGATGCTGTTGCAAGCGGTTTTTGACGGCGTGGATTATCACGCTCCGCTGCCACCCGGCCAGCCGGATGCCAACGTGAAGATCAACGTCTACGAACCGACCACCGACCGTTCGGCTTTTCGCGTACTGCACCGGATCATCGCGCTGGAGCCGCAGGGAACGAGCCTGATGGTGGGCGAGGAATTCGATATCGAGAACAAGACGAAGCCGCCGAAATCGTATTTCCGGCCAAAAGGCAGCTTCGAATTCCAGCTGCCGAAGGGCGCCCAGTTGAACCAGGTGGAGGCGTGGGGACCGTCCAACATGCCTGTGGTGCAGGGGACGGTCGGCGAGGGCCATAATCGCTACGCAATCATCTTTCCGTTTCGGCCCGGCAACAACGGCGTGCGATTTTCCTTCAAGCTCGACTATTCCGCGGACCAGGCGATGCTGCGACTGCCTTCGATTTATCCGACCATGATGTCGATGCTGCTCGCGCCGCCTGCGGTGAAGGTGGATGCCGCGGGATTTTCGCCCGCAGGCAGCGAGCATGGTTGGTCGGTCTATTCCAACCAGGGAAGCAAGCCGGGGACAGAACTGGCGATTTCGGTTTCCGGCACCGGTCCGCCGCCTTCCGACAACAGCGGCCAGGGCCAGTCGGCCGACGCGCAGGGAAGCGAATCTTCCGGCACGGGAGGGCCGGTGGCGGAAGCTTTGCCGCCACGGCTGAACAGCCTGAGGGGAATTCTGATCGGTGGATTTGTGGCTCTGTTTGTGCTGGGCGCATTTTTCCTGTGGTGGAAATCACGGAATCCCATTGCGGTCGCCACGCCGGCCGGCGGGACGGGGACGGCGACGGTGCCGACGCCGCAAACCGTACAGCAGGTGGGAAGTGGTGAGTCGTCGTTGCGAAACAGCGTCGACGAGATCAAAGAGACATTGTTTCGATTGGAGCTTCGCCGGCAGGCGGGAACGCTGGCGGAAAGCGAGTATCTCGTTCAGCGTCAGCGACTGGAAAAGGCGCTGCGCGATCTTGTGAAGGGATAACCGCCGGCGGGCAGTTGCCGCGCGCGAACGGGAAAGTCGGACGCGCGGGCCGCAGGGCTTGGAGGGTGGGGCCAAGCTTTCGGATTGCGCGTTGGCCGTGGACTGTGCTTTGCAAAAATCGTTGGGGGTGGAGTTCAACCGCGTTGAGAAGCGCTACGGGGGACTGCTGGCGCTTCGGCGGGTAACGCTTTCGATCAAGCCAGGTGAATTCGTCGCGCTGTTCGGACCCAACGGCTCGGGGAAGACCACGCTGCTGAGAATGGCGGCTTTGCTGGTGCGCCCGACGGCGGGAACCGTCAAGCATATCGGTGCCGAGAACATCCGAGTCGAAGACGTTCGGCGGCAGATCGGCCTAGTGGGGCACAAGGCGCTCGTCTACGACGAACTTTCCGCTCAGGAAAATCTCTCCTTTTTCGCAAGACTCTACGGGCTGAGGGATGCCGACGAGCGGATTGCTCAGGTGCTCGAATCCGTGGGGCTGGGGCAACGCGCGGGTGACACCGCGGGAACCTTCTCGCGAGGGATGCGGCAGCGCCTGGCCATCGCCCGGGCCCTGATCACCGAACCGCGGCTGCTGCTTTTCGACGAACCGTCGACGGGGCTAGACCGCCAGGGCAGGGAATGGCTGGAGAGCACTTTGTCTCGGCTACACCAGGCCGGTGCGACCCTGATCGTCAGCACGCACGATGAGACGCTGTCCGATGTTGTAAAGCGTTCGATCTGGCTCCGTGCCGGACGATTGGAACGCGACAGCGCCGCGATGGCTGCGACGGTGGCACGGGAGGCGCGGCAGTGAACCTCACCCGAGCGACCGGTGCGGTACTTTCGAAGGAACTGCGCATCGAACTCCGCACGCACGACCTGACCCATACGGTGCTCTTCTTCGTAATTATGGTGGCGGGGCTTTTCAGCTTTGCCTTTTCCCCGACAGTGGAGGAGAGTCAGCGGATTTTGCCGGGCCTGATCTGGATGGCATTTTTCTTTGCCGGTACGCTGATGCTGCAACTCTGTTTTGTCCGGGAACAGGTGAACGATACGATCTCGGCGTTGCGGCTGGCGCCGATCGATCCATTCGCGATTCTGCTCGGCAAGATCCTGGCGAATTTCCTGTTTCTGGCCGCGACGGAAGTGGTGTTCCTGCCGGTCTTCAGTGTGTTCTACAACGTCAATATTTGGGGCGAAGTGGGGCCGCTGGTGGTGGTGTTGTTTCTGGGCACGTTCGGACTGGCGGTAGTGGGAACGGTGTTTTCTTCGATGACGGCGCAGGCGCGGATGCGCGAGCTTCTGTTGCCGCTGTTGCTGTTGCCGATCATCGCGCCGGTGCTGATCTCGGGTGTGGAGGCGACGGCGGAGTTGATCGGGCCGCAGCCCATGCTGGGCCGGGAGTGGCTGGCGATGCTCGGCGGATTCGACGTGATTTTCCTGACGGCCACGTGGCTGTTGAGCGGATTCCTGGTGGAGGAGTAGTTTCGTATTGCGCGAGGCGCGCATGCCGGGCGGCCTCGCAGGATGAACGATTGGCTCACCGGCGTGAAACGAGCAAATGACGGGAAGGTGCAGCGGATGGAACAAACGATGAAGTCAAGGGAACGCCTCTGGGGACTGGCGACGCTGGCAACGGCGATCGTGTTGGGGCTGGCCGGCTACGCCATCTTCTTCATCGCTCCGCGTGAACTGACGATGGGGAACATCCAGCGCATCTTCTACTTTCACGTCGCGAGCGGCTTTTGCTCCTACCTGGCCTTCTTCGTCTCGTTTTTCGGCTGTATTGGCTATCTGGCCAGCCGGCAGCCGGAATGGGACTGGCTGGCAGTGGCGACAGCGGAAGTGGGTCTGGTGTTCACCACGGTGGTGTTGATTACCGGGCCGATCTGGGCGAAGCCGGTGTGGGGGGTGTGGTGGACATGGGATGCCCGGCTTACGCTGGAGTTCATTCTCGAACTGCTTTACGTGGCCTACCTGATCCTGCGAGCGATGGTGCCCGAGCCGGGTCGGCGGGCGATGATTTCGAGCATCTTCGGCATCTTCGCCTTTCTCGACGTGCCGCTTTCGTATTTTTCGATCCGCTGGTGGCGTACGTTGCATCCCCAGCCGGTGATTGGTGGCGGGCCGAATTCCGGTCTGAACCCGGTCATGTGGCACGTTTTCCTGTTCGGTTGGGCAGGCATGCTGGGATTGATGGTGATCATGATCCGCTACCGGTACCGGCTGGCGGCCTTGCGTCACAAGGTGGCGGAACTTTCCTCGGATCTTGAAGATGAGGAGTTGGAATCGCTGGAGTCGAAAGAGGTAACCTGATGAGGAATTTTTGGAGTATCCTAGCAGCATATCTGGTCGCTTGGGCGATCTTCTTCGTCTACTCCGCCACGGTCGGTCGTCGGCTGGCACGACTGGAAGACGAGTTCCGGCGGCTGAAGGAACGCATCAGCAGCAAGGTTTGACGCCGGAGCGGGCCTGATCGAATGGAACCGCGCAAGAAAGTCGGTGTTGTTCTTTTTCAGTTGGGTGGGCCCGACCGCCTCGACGCAGTGCAGCCGTTTCTTTACAACCTTTTCACCGATCCCGATATCATCAATTTTCCGCTGTCGTGGATTGCGCGACGCCCGCTAGCGTGGCTGATCTCGAAGCTGCGATCGCAGCGCGTGCGGGAGCACTACGCCGCGATCGGCGGTGGCTCTCCGATTCGCGAACTGACCGAGGGGCAGTCGCTGGCGCTGGCAGATGCGCTCGAGCCGTGGGTCGAGCCGCACATCGTCATCGCAATGCGCTATTGGCATCCGAACACTCTCGAAGCCATTCGACGGCTGGAGCGAACCGCACTCGACGAGTTGGTACTGTTCCCCCTCTACCCGCAGTATTCACGCGCCACCACTGGCTCCAGTCTGCGTGAGTGGAACCGGCGCTGGCGTCACCGGGACATTCCCACGCATTTGATTGATCGCTTCTACGACCATCCGCTGTACTTGAGCGCGCTGGTGGAACGCATTGAGCAGACGCTCGCCGAATTTCAGCGGCCCGCCGATGTGCATTTGGTCTTCAGCGCCCACGGTCTCCCTCTCAGCTTGATCGAAGGGGGTGATCCCTACCAGAAGGAGATCGAGGAGACGGTGCGACTGGTGCTGAAGCAGGGCGGCTGGTCGAATGCCACGACCCTCTGTTACCAGAGCCGTGTGGGGCCGCAGAAATGGCTCGGTCCTACGCTCACCGGGACGGTAGAGCGGTTGGCGACCGAAGGCGTGCGTCACATGCTCGTCGTGCCGATTTCCTTCGTCACCGAGCACATTGAAACTCTTTACGAGATCAACCTGGAAGCGCGGGCGCTGGCCGCCAGCCTCGGTATTGAGGATTTCGCCGTGATGCGCGGACTCGACAGCTCTCCCCGTTTTATCGCCGCTCTGGCTGATCTGGTTCTTCAGGCGGTTCAGCTGGAAGCGTCGGTGCACGCCGAAGTCGATACGCAAAGCGCTTCCTAGCGCTGCTTTCCACGAAGAATTCCAGGCAGGACAAACCTGCGAGAGGACGCAATCGTCAATGGATTGGTGCGCGGGCTATGGCGAAAAAAAAGGCGCCGGGGCCTTGTGAACCGTGCACGGCAACGAAATTCGGCATGTCGGTCGTGCGAGTTTTTCTTTTTTTTCGAAGGTCTTATCTTGACAGAGGGGCGGGGGAGACATATAACAATGCGCCTAGGCCTGTGAATGTGGCATTGGTCAATTGCGCTGATGTCATGAAGCAAACCGAAATGGGCCGAGTAAATGGGTGACCAAAAAGGGACTCATAAACGGGAGGCTTTCCGGGTGCAGTTAAGGGTAATCCGTGGGATCCGGGGTTCGGTCTTTCCTGATAGTTGGTCGCACATCATCCGCGTAAGAGCTCGGACTGTTGCTCCTCTTCCAAAAAATGCACTCATCTGGTGGGACGCAGGTGCGGCCGATGGCCGTGCGTGCGTATCTTCAAGTACCTATGTCAAAGCAGCGGCTACGATTGTAAAGGGGCCAGGCAGTGATGGTTTACCCCGCGGCCGGAGGGTTCCGACCGCATCGGAGATGTTGCCACTGGGCAGGTTCTTTGAAGGCGGCGCCGTATTCTGCTGATCATCCGGCGTCGGGTGTGAGTGTAGCTTACTGAACTCAAAGTCATACGTCTTTGTCTGATTCTTTCGTCCCGACCGCTGCGTGGGGGAGTTGGAATGGCGGAAGAGCATCACTCGAAGGGCAAAGTAGGCCTCGAGGAAGAGGCCAACGGCCGCGTTCATCGGTTCAAGGGCTGGGTCCAGGAGAAATTCCGGGAACAGGTCGACGAGCTGAAGCGGCCTGAAGACACGCAGCTCTACAAGGCCTTCTTTCGCGTAGGCCGGATCGATGAGCCGCGCAATCGCGCACTCCATACGCTCAACAATCTCTTCCTGCACATCCATCCCACCAAGGTGAACCGCGACGCGGTGCGCTACAGCTACACGTGGGGGATGGGCGGCATCAGCTTCTACCTGTTCCTCGTGCTTACCTTCACGGGGATCATGCTGATGTTCTACTACCACCCGACGAAGGTGCAGGCATTCCGCGACATTCTGGACCTCGAGAACAGCGTCCCCTTCGGCCTGCAATTGCGCAACATTCACCGCTGGGCGGCGCACCTGATGATCATTGCCGTGTGGCTGCACATGTTCCGCGTGTTTCTCACGGGGTCGTACAAGCGGCCACGGGAATTCAACTGGTGCATCGGCGTGCTGCTGCTGGTCTTCACGATGCTGCTCTCGTTTACCGGCTACCTGCTGCCAGACGATCAGCTCGGATTCTGGGCGGTGACGGTGGGAACGAACATGGCGCGAGCCACGCCGTTGATCGGGCACGAAGGTCCCTTCGGACCGCAGTTGGGAATGACCGCCTACAACGACGTGAGGTTCGCGTTGCTGGGCGGCTCAATCGTGGATTCGAACGCGCTGCTGCGTGCCTACATCTGGCACTGCATCGCGTTGCCATTCATGATTTCCATCTTCTTCGGCGTGCATTTCTGGCGGATTCGCAAGGATGGAGGAATTTCCGGTCCTTCGCCGGTGATGCTGGAATCGGAGATGCACGAATGATCCGGCCATTTCGCTTTGGCCGACCACAGGTGGACGTGGCCTATGCTTGGTAACTGGCACCAACTTTGGGTGATTGCCTCGAATCCGGACAATGTTCCGGTGGTCGCGCTGCTGATCCTGGTTCCGTTCTTCACCTGGTTCGGCCTGCGGCAGGCGAAGGCGAACGATCGACTGATCGCCAAGCTGGAAGCCGATCCGGAATTGGCCCGGAGTCACCACCGGAAGACACAGCCCTACCATCCAAGCTGGCAGAAGGAAGTACACGTCTGGCCGTACCTGCTGCGGATGGAACTGCTGGCCGCGATCATCATCACGGTGATCCTGCTCGTCTGGGCGCTAACGATCAACGCGCCGCTCGAGGAGCCGGCCAACGCCGCGATCACGATGAACCCGGCGAAAGCGCCATGGTATTTCCTGGGCTTGCAGGAGATGCTGGAGTATTTCGATCCGTGGATCGCCGGCGTGGCCATGCCGACGTTCATCATCCTCGGGCTGATGGCGATTCCGTTCATCGACGCCAACCCACTGGGCAACGGCTACTACACCTACAAGCAGCGGCGCTACGCGATCTGGACGTTCCTGATCGGTTTCGAGGCGATGTGGCTGGTGCTGGCCACGATCGGCACGTTCATTCGGGGACCGGGATTCATGTGGTTCTGGCCGACGTCAACCTGGGACCCGGACCGCGTGGAATTCTTAGCCACGCGAAACCTGGATCAGTTATTTGGGATCAACGGAAAGTGGCTGGTGCACCTCTTACCGGTAAGCCAGAAACCCTATGCGGCGTTGTGGGCCAAGGGTCTGTTCGGGATCATACCCGTGGGTCTGTATTTCATTGTCGCGGCCTGGATCTTCTACAAGATCATCACCTCGACGCCGTTCAGCCGAAAAATTTTCGGACGGATGAGCCTGCTGCAAGTGGTCGTGATGGAAGTGCTGCTCATCGTCATGCTCTCTTTGCCGCTCACGTTCTTCATGCGGCACCTGTTCCGGATCAAGTACGTCTGGGAAACGCCATGGTTCAATCTCTGATGCAGGTAAATCTCTAGGAGCGGGGGGAACTCTTGCCGCCACAACAACCTCCGCCGCCAGATCCCGTCACCACCAAGTCGCTCGCGGGCGTGATGCTGGTGGCCGCGCTGGCGCTGATCGCCGTGCTGGGATGGTCGCTCTACAACGAGGAGTTTGGGCTCCGTCCCTGGCGGTCCTATCAAGCACGCTTTTCCCACGTCTACTCGCGGTATCTGGAAAAGCGCCTGGCCCAGCGCCGGGCGGCCGAGCGGGCGCTGCATAACAGCGCGGAATTCAAGAAGCTCGATGCAGCGGTCCAGGCGGTTTCCCGCGTAGTGCTGCCCAAAGACGAGCAGATCGAGCGGCAGATCGCGCTGGCCGACGCCCAGCGCGCGGCCATGCTGCACACCTTCCAGACGGTCCGCAGCTACGTCGGTTCGCTGACCTACGATTACGAAGAGATCCCTTCCACACCAGCTTACCGGAGCGAGAAGCAGAGCAAGTTCCGGACGATGCAGCGGGCGCGGGCGGAGAAGCACGAAATCGAGTGGCCGACAGCCAGTGGAAAGATCGAGAAACGCTATTTCGATTTCGACCAGTTGAACAACGAGTTCAACCGACTGCTCGACGAGAAGGCCCAATTTCTGGCCGAGCGGGGCAAGGTGGATGCTCCGGTGAAGGCCGAGCAGGACAAGCTGACGGCTTATACGAACAAGATGCTGCCGGGGCTGAACGCGGCGCAGCTCGACGGACTGCTAAACAAGGCGCGCGACATGGATTTCACGATCCACCAAGTCTACGTGAACCCGCCTGGGAAGTCTCTCGACTATCTTGGCGGCGGTTCACTGGTAGACCGTTGCCAGACCTGCCATTTGGGCATGCTGGCCACGGTCGTGCCTCCGCAGATCACGCTCACCAAGGCGAATCTCGGGATGCCGAAGAGCCGCAGCGCGGGAGCGTTCACGACGCATCCCGAACAGGTGTTGTTGCGGCTGCACCCTCTCGGCGAATTTGGTTGTTCCACCTGCCACGGAGGAAACGGCTGGGGTCTGGACAGCGTGAAGGTGGCGCATGGCCGCAACAAACATTGGCCGTGGCCGCTCTACTATCCGTCCAATTACGAGGCCGGCTGTCAGAATTGCCATGCCGCCGATGCCTGGACGCCCTACGCCCCCGTGCTGAACCGTGGGCGCTATCTATTCCGGGTGAAGGGCTGCATCGGCTGCCACAAATACAACGGCTTCGACGATCAGGCGGCTCAACTCGAGGATGCGGAGCACCTGATTCAGGACCTCGAGCGCGAGAAGAAATCAAACGTCGAACAGGCACGTCAACTGAACCACCGAGGCGATACCGCAGCGACGAACGCCGAAGCGCAGCGGTACTACGCTGAGGCGACCGGCTTGACGGTGGACAACGCCAAGATCGATACACAGGTGACTTCGCTCGAGACGAAGGCCCACGACCTCTTCCAGGAAGTCAAGAAAGTGGGCCCGAACCTGAAGGAAGCGCGGCTGAAGCTGCACCAGAACTGGATCCCATACTGGATTGGCCACACCCATCAGTTCGACCCGACGGCGCAGATGCCTCAATTCCGGCTGGAGCCTGACGAGGTGCGGGCCATCGCCGCGTTCATCTGGCAGGACGCGTTGAAGGGTCCGCCGGAGCCGAAACAAGTGCCGGGAGATCCGGTGCGAGGCAAGAAGCTCTTTATGGAGCGGGGTTGCCTGGCTTGCCACTCGATCGGAGAAGGGAAATCGCGGATCGGCGGGGACTTCGCCGACAACCTGAGCCGCGTAGGCGAAAAGGACAAGTACGACTATCTGGTACGCTGGATCTACAATCCGCGCCTGCGCAGCGAACCCTACGATCCTTTCCTGCACAAGGACCTCTCGCCGGCAGACTACAAGAAGGCGGGGCTGCCGTTCGTTTTCGACGCTAAGCACTCGACGTTCGAGGGTCACGAGATCGAATGGCAGAACCCGACGGTGATGCCGAGCTTCCGGCTAAGCTGGCAGGACGCGCGCGATATCGCAAGCTTCCTCGAGACGCAACGGACGGACATGAAGTACCCGTCCGCGTCCTACATGAACGATCCGAAGCTTTTTGCGAAGGGCAAGGCGCTGGTGGAGTTCTATGGGTGCGCCGGTTGCCACGAAATCGCCGGGCTCGAGAATCAGGGCCGCATCGGCACGGAACTTACCGACGAAGGATCGAAGCCGCTCAGCCGACTCGATTTCGGCTTCCTGCTGACAAAGGCGCAGGAAGGCATTCTCCCCGACGGCAAACCGGCGCCACACGGTCCGTGGAACAACCTTCGTGGTTTCATCGAGCAGAAACTGAAAAGCCCCGGCGTTTACGATACCGGCAGATACCGGCCGGACCCGATGAACCGCCTGCACATGCCACAGCCGGTACTGACGCACAACGACAGGGAAGCGCTCGCGACGTTCCTGCTGGGCAGCATCGACGATTCGACCTTGCCGCCCTATTACATCTACAAGCCCAAGGGCGAGGCGGCTGCAATCCAGAAGGGCTGGTGGATCGTCACCAAGTACAACTGCATGGGTTGCCACCAGATCGCCGTGGGGCAAGAGAGCGTGCTGCAGACGTTGCCGATGTACCAGGGGGCCGACTCGGCCAATCTGCCGCCAGTGTTAACGTTCGAAGGTGCGCGCGTGCAGCCGCAGTGGCTGAAGAACTTCCTGGCCAACCCGGCGCTGAGCACCACGGACACGAACCGGGACGGCGTGAGGCGCTATCTGCAGGTGCGCATGCCGACCTTCTATCTCTCCAACGACGAAATCAGCTCGTTGGTGAGCTTTTTCGAGGCGATGTCGTCTCAGCCAAGGCAATACATGCGGCCGACGCTCAAGCCGCTCACTCCGGAGGAGACACAGATTGCGCGGGCGATTTTCACCTCGCCTGCCGCGCCTTGCCTGAAGTGCCACATGACGGGCGTTCCGGCGCACGACAAGAACGCCAGCGCGCCCAATCTGCTACTGGCCAAGGACCGCTTACGGCCCGCCTGGACCCTGCAATGGATCACCAATCCCGCCGCGATGGCGCCAGGTACGGCCATGCCCTCGGGGCTGTTCCGCAAGGTGAACGGGCGATGGGTGTTCAACGGTCCTCTGCCCGCCATTGCGAAAAACTACAAAGGAGACATGGCCAAGCTGCTCGTTCGCTATCTGTTTGAGATGACACCGCAGGAGCAGCATCGGCTCCTCGGCCAGACACCGGCAGCAGGGAGCTGATCGATCGGGTTCGGGTGGGCCATGAACGAATTCCGTTGCGAAGTTCACGTGTTCGGCAAAGGTAACGGGCCGTGATGTAGGGGGCTGTTTCGATGTGCTGCCGCGATCCCCTGACTGGGGGTGCCGCGAATACGGAAAATCTTGCGCTCCGAAAGGCTCGGGGCCATGATCCCTTGGGAGGAGATCGCAGATGAAACGAAGAATCGTTGGTTTGGCCTCGGCCATCGTTCTGACGCTGGCCGTTGCCGGCTGTGCGAAGAAGTCCCAGCAGACCGCCGAGAAGCCCTCAGCTCCCGCCGCCACGGTGAATACGGCAACAGCGGGTACGATCACCGGAACGGTGAAGCTGATCGGCAAGGCACCGCGCATGCCGATTATCCGGATGGGAGCCGATCCCGCTTGCGAGAAGAACAATAAGGGACCGGTTCACAGCCAGCAAGTGGTGGTGGGCAAGGACGGAGCACTCGAAAACGTGGTTGTCTATATCAAGTCGGGACTGGGCAACTACAGCTATCCAACGCCGAGCTCACCCGTCACGCTCGACCAGAAGGGGTGCATGTACCATCCGCATATCCTCACCCTGATGACCGACCAGAAATTCGAGGTCATCAACAGCGATCCGCTCACCCACAACATCCACGTGATGCCAAAGATCAATCGCCAGTGGAACGAATCGCAGCCGCAGGGCGCGCCGCCGATCGTCAAGGAGTTTCCGCGCGCGGAAATGGCCATCCCGGTGCAGTGCAACATCCACCCGTGGATGCGGGCTTATGTTTTCGTCTTCAAGGATCCGTATTTTGCGAAGACGGGAGCAGACGGCACTTTCACGATCGAGAATGTGCCTCCGGGTACGTATACCGTCGAAGCCTGGCAGGAAAAATATGGAACGACGGACCAGCAGGTTACCGTCGGCCAGAAGGAAACCAAGACGGTCAATTTCTCCTTCAAGGCGAAATGAACTGAGAATGGGCGCCGTTCGTCGTAATCTCCTCCCTCGGCGAGCGGCAAAGAGAACGTTTGTTTTTTTCGCGGTCCCGCCGGTCTTTCGCGGACGATGCGCCGCCACAGGCCGGTGGGACCGTGCAAGTTTGAGATGGCGCACCTCTCGTGCTTTTGGCTTTTTCGGTAGTGACGAGCGGTCGGCCGGGGCGGGAATTGAGTTGGGCCCACATCGACCGGCCGCATGCGTTACAATAAGCGACGTCATTTGCTGGTCCGGGCGGGCCGGCAAGAATCGAGAAGCTTCACAACAAGAGTCCGGTTGAGGCGCGGAGCCCATGGGGGTTGTCGTCCCATGTGTGGCTTGGTCAGGGGGAAAAGTACTCGTGAGAGAAGGGCAGGGAAAGGAAAGGGGGCGGACGTCGGTGGTGCCGCGCCATTTCAATGTCTTAACCACCGTACATGCATTCCTCGAGTTGGTTGCGGGTGCTTTCTTCGCCCGCGGGGCCGTGTTTTACCAGGCACAGTTGTCGCGGTTCTTTTCATTGACCGCGGCGTATTCCGTGTCCGCGAGGGTCTTGTGAGCACCAGCCGCGTAGATGCCGCCCCCGCTGTACTCACACGCCCTTCGGCATATCTGGCTCTGACCAAGCCGGATGTGACCTTTCTCGTCGTCATCACGACGCTTGCGGGTTTTTACATGGGCTCTTCGGGACCGGTCGACCTGGGCCGGATGGCCGGAGCCGTTTTTGGTACCACGCTGATGGGCGCGGGCACTGCCGCGCTCAACCACTATCTCGAGCGGAATCCCGACGGCCGCATGCGCCGCACTTCGACGCGACCGCTGCCGATCGGTTCGCTGCATCCGGCCGAGGCGCTGGGTTTCGGACTCGGGCTCGACATCGCCGGCGCGCTTTTGCTGGCGTTTCTTCTGAATCCACTAACCTGTGCGCTTGGCATTTTCACCTCGGTTGCCTATCTCGGCGTGTACACGCCGCTCAAGCGATACACGCGACATGCGACGACGCTGGGCTCCTTTCCCGGAGCCGTGCCGCCGCTGATTGGCTGGGCCGCGGCTCGCGGTTCGCTTTCGGTGGACGCCTGGATACTCTTCGGGATCCTCTTTTTCTGGCAGTTCCCGCATTTTCTCTCGATCGCCTGGATCTATCGCAAGGACTACGAGCGGGCGGGGATGCGAATGATCTCGGTGGGAGATCCCTCTGGCTCGGCGACCTTTGGCCAGATCATCTGGACCGCGGCGGTGCTCGTTCCGGTCAGTTTGCTACCCGCCGTGACCGGACTCACCGGGCTGCGCTACTTTTTCGGTGCTCTCATCCTGGGAATGTTGCTCGTGCAAGTCTGTCTGTGGGCCGCACGGACGAAAACCAATCAGCGCGCGAAATGGCTGATGCACGCCACGGCCCTCTACTTGCCCTTGCTTCTTGCGCTAATGATGCTGAACAAGTCGCACTGAACCGGTTACGATGCAGCCCATGCAACCGCCCCTGCGGTCGTCAAATTGCTTTTCAGTTCTGGCAAGTCACGATGCGGAGGCGCTGCCTCCGCTAGCGTTGCGGAACCGGCTCTCGTGAGAGGATCGCCGGAAGGGGGATTTTTGTGTATCGGCCCGGCAGCACGTTCGGCAAGTCTCCGAGTATAGAGGTGAGCCCTGATGTTGATCGCGGCCCTTCTTTCGCTATTTTCTTTGGTTGGTTTGATTCTGAGTTTTACGTCCGGTCTGGCTTTCGCGGGCGTGGATGGCCTGTTCGCTATTCTCGTCTGCCTGGTCACCGGGACCATTTTCGGTCTGACGGCCATTTCGACGGCGGCCAAGGCGGGGTATCTGCCGGTCCCGGCACGCTTCCGGAAAGCCGCGAAGTGAGTTGTCGCGGTTCGTTCCGGTCGAGGGTTTCGTGCAGCTGTTGCCCGAGGTAAACGCGAGTCTCAACGCGTCGAGCGGGGTACTGCTCGTTGCCGGCTACTTCTTTATTCGCCGAGGACGCACTCGCGCCCACCATTGGTGCATGCTGACGGCATTTGGTCTGTCGAGTCTCTTCCTGGCGGGCTACGTTTGGTTCCATTTCCACGCCGGAATCGTTCGCTATAAAGGCACCGGCTGGCTGCGCACGCTCTATTTCACGATCCTGATTCCCCATACGATTCTCGCCACGGCGATCGTTCCTCTGGTGATCATCACCCTGGTGCACGCGTTCCGCGGACATTTCGACAAGCATAGACGCATTGCCCTCTGGACGCTGCCAGCATGGCTTTTTGTGTCGGTGACCGGAGTGGTTGTCTATTTCATGCTCTTTCACTGACCGCCGTCTGGAGCGGCGGGAGCGGGGACTCTGTCTGCTTGTTTTTCCGTTGAGAGGATCATAAAGGGAAAAACCGGACGAAGGTGTGATGCCAGGTGCGGCTTCGGGGGTCGGTCCTTCACGGCTCCGAGATTGTGGCAGGCGGCTCGGAGCGGGGTGAGCAGCTTTGTGTAGACTGAAAGGGCATGATGGGCGCGGAAGGGTGATGCTTTCGACCATGGATTCCGAACGCGGTGTGGCGACGCGCTGGCTGCTGCTCGTGCTTGGCCTGACGTTTCTGGCCATCCTGGTTCCGTTCCTCTTCTGGCATTCCACCTGGTTTGGCACGCCGTTGACGAATTCCCAGATCCAACAGTATCTGACGCGCCTGAACGACCCTGAGGAAACGCAGCACGCGCTTTCGCTGGTTGCCGACCGCATCATTCGCGGTGACCGCTCGGTGACGCAGTTCTACCCGGACATCGTCCGGCTGGCCAACTGCTCGATTCCCCAGATTCGCGAAACCGCCGCATGGGTGATGGGGCAGGACAATACCGTGCCGCGGTTTCACCAGACTCTGCTGGAGATGCTGAACGATTCCCAGCCGCTGGTTCGGATGAACGCGGCACTGGCTCTGGTTCGCTTCCGGGATTCCAGTGGGCACAGTGAGATCGTGCGCATGCTCGCCGGCGAGCCGCTGCTCGCGCCCGAGAGCGGCGTCCTCAAGCGCATTATGGACGTGGGACAGAGCGTCGGCACGGACTCACTCGTGGCGCGGATTCTGGTGGGGAAGAGGAAGCTGGACGTGCGTGCCGGCGTCCCTGGAAGCTTGGCACGCTGGGCCGCGGCGGACGGTGCCAGGGTCCAGGCCGGGCAACCGATTGCCGTGCTTGCTCCAAGTTCTCAGATGGCCTGGGAAGCGCTCCGTGCCCTTTACCTGATCGGCAAGCCGGACGATTTGACCGTCATCGCCCCGTATGCCCACGGGGTGGCGGGCATGCCGGCCCAAGTGGCGCAGCAGGCCCGGCTCACCATGCAAGAGATCCGCAGCCGCACTGGCTCTTGAGATACAATAGACACGCCTCTGCTTGGCCACCGGGCGCACCCCAGCGGAACAGATACCGGGTTTTCCGCCGCGGAGTCCTACGCGACCAGGCGAGGCCGTTCGGCGGAGATGGCTACCCCCTCGAGACCCGAAAGCCGCCACTGCAGTTCGTCCACGAGAATCTGAAAGCGCCACCAATCCTTGTTTTCGGCCTCATGGCCAGGGGTGAACCTGTCCTTCATGGACTCGACGCGTTTCCAAACCTCGTAATTCGTCAGACTCTTGACCTGAGCGGCGAAAGAGGCCGCTTCCTTCGGTGCGCCTTCGGGCACGGGAGCGGACATCTTCCGCCCTTTGGAATTCTTCCTGGCCGCGGTATGGACGATTCGATGCATTGTGTGCCTCTCCGAGATGGAGTTTCCGTTTGCGCAGTGCTGCAGGAAATGTGGATCAGGAGACACTCCTGCCATACTTCGCTCTGGAGCATCTTGTGGGCCAAAATCTTTTCTGTGCGCCTTTTTGTAAGTTATAGAAAGGGAAGTAGTTGCTCCGCCAGCTTCGATTGATTTGTTTGTGGGTGAGTGAGATCACGCACATTTGTGCCGATTGTTGAGAGCAAAGCCGTTGCCGTCAACCCTCCTTAAGAACTTGCCTTTTGCCGCTGAATTGCAAGGCAAGTGCAAATTCCGCCTCCTTTTTCTACAATGGCAATCTCAAACATGACACACAAAGTGACGTTGTTACCCGGTGATGGAATAGGACCTGAAGTGTGCCGTGCGGCTCAGGATGTTCTCGATGCCGCCGGCGTTTCAATCGATTGGGAAGTGATCGAACGGGGCGAGCCGAAGCCGGACGAGCCGGTCGATGCCTTTCTGAACCAAGCCATTGCCTCGGTTCAGCGGACGCGGGTGGCGCTCAAGGGGCCGATGACAACCCCGATCGGCAAGGGCTTCCGCAGCCTGAACGTGGCGCTGCGCAAGAGCCTCGACCTTTATGCGAACCTCCGACCTGTGCGGAATATCGAAGGCGTGCCCTCCCTTTTTCGGAACATTGACATGGTGCTGGTGCGCGAGAACACCGAGGACCTGTATTCGGGCGTGGAGCATCAGGTGGTTCCCGGCGTCGTCGTCAGCCTGAAGATCATTACGGAAAAGGCTTCGACACGGATCGCTCGCTTCGCCTTCGAATACGCTCGCAAGCACGAGCGAAAGAAGATCCACGCCATTCACAAAGCCAACATCCTGAAGTTGACCGACGGGCTGTTTCTCGATTGCATCCGCAAGGTTGCGACCGAGTATCCCGACATCCAGTACCGCGAGCTGATCGTCGACAATACCGCTATGCAGCTCGTTATGAATCCCCACCAGTTCGACATGCTGCTGTTGACGAACCTCTATGGCGATATCCTGAGCGACCAGGCAGCGGGACTGGTCGGCGGTCTGGGCGTTGTGCCCAGCGCCAACTTGGGCCACGACGCAGCGCTGTTCGAGGCGGTTCACGGCACCGCTCCCGATATCGCCGGGAAGGGAATTGCCAACCCAACGGCTGTGCTGCTGAGCAGCGCACTAATGCTCGATCACCTTCGCGAGACTGAGGCTGCAAAACACGTGCAGACGGCGGTATTGCGTGTCTACAAGGAAGGTTGCCACCTGACGCGCGATATCACCGGCGGAAAGGCGACCACGCGAGAATTTACAGACGCGGTGATTGCCGCAATCGAGCGTTGATGGCTGCACTGGAAGCGGGGATGCGGGCAGGGAAGTGAGGGAAGTGGCACTTTTCGGCGGCACGATTGCCCTGAATCCGATTCACGGGTTGCCGAATCTGATATAATTGGATTTCGTTGGAAGGACCGAAAAGGAGCGAGGATTCGATATGTTGGCTTTGACTTCTGTGGCCGTTGATAAGGTCAAGGAAATCTTGAATCAGCAGAACCCGACCCCTGCCGGCCTGCGAGTGGCGGTTGTCGGTGGCGGCTGTTCTGGTTTCACCTACCACATGGCGTTTGAGAATCAGCTGAACGAGATGGACAACGTCTACGAGTTCGGCGAGCTGAAGGTGATGGTGGACCAGATGAGCGAGATGTACCTGGACGGCGTAGAGATCGATTACGTCGAGTCGCTCGAAGGCGCCGGCTTCAAGTTCAACAATCCCAACGTCCGCAGTACCTGCGGCTGTGGCTCCTCTTTCAGCGTCTAATTTGGGCATTCCCGGGCTTCTACGGCCGGCCCCCTCGCCGAGAGGGGGCCTTTTCTTTGTGTGTCCGGAGTGGTCTTTCCCCGTGATTACCTCTCAGCCTGGCGCGCCTGCGCACGTTGAAAGTCCAGCCCCGACCTCCGTATGCTTGGGGCCTGAACGATGAAAATCGCACTTGCGCAGGTCAATCCCACAGTTGGCGATTTCGCCGGGAATGTGGACCGCATCCTGGAATACTCGCGGCAGGCAAGCGGGCTGGGGGCGGACCTGGTCGTTTTCTCGGAGCTCTGCCTTTGCGGCTACCTGCCGCACGACCTGATCGAGCGGCCGGATTTCGTAGAGCGCAACCGGCAGGAGTTGGCGCGGCTGGCCCGTAAAGTGCCGCTTCCTGCCGTGGTCGGCTACGTCGGCTACGCGCGGAGCAAGACGGGCAAACGCGCCGCCAACTGCGCCGCCCTGCTGGCCGAGGGACGCGTGCTCTTCGAGCAGCAGAAAATGCTGCTTCCCACCTATGACGTCTTTGACGAAAGCCGCTATTTCCAGCCGGCGGACCGGCAAGAGGTATTCTCCTTCCAAGGCCGCCGCATCGCCCTGACGATCTGCGAGGACATCTGGAACGACAAGAGCTTCTGGAGGAACCGCCTGTACGAGCGGGATCCGGTTGCGGAATTGATCGCGCAGGGCGCCGATCTGCTGCTTAACGTTTCCTCGTCACCCTTCAGCATCGACAAGCGCGGCGTGCGCGCCGACATGTTGCGCGCCATCGCGCGCAACAACCACGTGCCGGTGGTCTACGTGAACCAGGTGGGAGGGAACGACAGCTTGGTTTTCGACGGATCGAGCGTCGCGCTGCTGCCCGACGGCAGGGTTGCCGCGCAGGCGAAGGCCTTCTCCGAGGACTTGGTGCTGTTTGACTGTGCCGAAGGGGCGGGCGACGTGCACGGCCAGCCGTTTGGGGAACTGGAGTCCGTCTATAAGGCTCTCGTGCTCGGCACTCGCGATTACGTGCGCAAATGCGGCTTTACCAACGTGGTGATCGGGCTGAGCGGCGGCATCGACTCATCGCTGGTGGCCGCCATCGCCGTTGACGCGCTCGGCGCGAAAAACGTTCTGGGTGTAGCCATGCCCGGTCCTTATTCGACCGGAGGCAGTTTGCGCGACGCAGACGAACTGGCTCGGAACCTTGGCATCCGGCTGGAAAGGCTAGCCATCGGCGAGATCTTCCAATCCTACCGCGCCGCGCTTGACCCGGTGTTCAAGGGCCTGGCTGAAGACGTGACCGAAGAAAACATTCAGGCCCGCATTCGCGGGAATCTATTGATGGCACTCTCCAACAAATTCGGCAGCTTGGTACTGAGCACCGGCAACAAATCGGAACTGGCGGTAGGGTATTGCACGCTTTACGGCGACATGGCCGGGGGACTTGCCGTGATTTCCGACATCCCAAAGATCATGGTGTACGAGCTGGCCCGGCTGGTGAACGCCTGCCAGCCGCTGATTCCCGAAACCGTCCTGACCAAGCCGCCCTCGGCCGAATTGCGCGCCAACCAGACGGATCAGGACACATTGCCACCCTACGAGGTGCTGGACCGGATTCTGAAGGCGTACGTCGAGGACCTGAAGAGTCCCGAGGAGATCGCAGCTCACCTCGAGCTGCCCCTCGAGCTGGTGCGCGATATCGCCGTGCGAGTGGATCGCAACGAATACAAGAGGCAACAGGCCGCGCCCGGGCTGAAGGTGACATCGAAAGCCTTCAGTGTCGGTCGCCGGTTTCCGATCGCGCAGAAATACGTCACCTGAAGCTGCTATCCTAATTCAATATTTAATTCATGACCGATAAACGGAGAGGACCCGCAATGAAAAGAGTTTTTCAGGTCGGACTGGCCATCTGCATCCTGTTTGCAGGAGCCGCGCTCTGGGCCCGGCAGCAGACCCCGACAAAAGCCCCCTCGGTGACGCAGATCGAGAAGCGCGTCGAGGCGTATCTACGAAACTATTACGCCTGGGGCCCGGACTTCCAATTGAAAGTCGATGCGCCGTCGGCTACGCCGATCCCTGATCTGTACAAGGTGCCGGTGGTGATCAGCTACAGAGGGCAATCGGATCACGCGGTCGTCTACGTCACCCACAATGGTGAGTATATGATTCGCGGGGCCATATCGAACCTGTTGACCGATCCCTTTGCCGAGGCGCGGAAGACGCTCTCGTCGGCGATCACCGGCCGTCCGTTCGTTGGTCCCGCCAAGGCTTGCGTCAACGTGGTGGAGTTCAGCGATTACGAATGCCCGCATTGCCGGGAAGCCCACGAGGTCATGAAGCAGCTCGAGGCGAAGTACCCGAAGGTGCGGTTCACGTTCATGGATTTTCCGCTTACGGAGATTCACCCTTGGGCCTTCAACGGTGCGCTGGCGGCACGCTGCGCGTTTGAGCAGAATCCGGCCGACTTCGAGAAAATGCGGGATGAGATCTTTGCCAACCAGAACAAGATCACGCCGGACAACGCCTCCAACATGTTGGCCAGCCTGGCGACGCAGGCCGGCCTGAATGCTTCGAGCCTCCAGGCTTGCATGGCATCTCCGGCGACGCACAAGAAGATTGAGGACGACGTTGCACTGGGAAAGCGCCTGCACGTCAATAGCACGCCAACGTTTTTCGTGAACGGGCGGCCGCTGGTCGGGGGTAACGAGCCACTACTACAGCAGCTCATCAGCTACGAAGAATCGAAGTGCAGCGGCGGCGCCCACTAGTTATTTAACATAATATACCTTATCAGACATTGTCGATTCCGGGTTCCGGCCTGCGATCGCTTCGATCCGGGCCGGTCCCGGTGTATGCTCTCGGTTGGCTGTCGCTTCCCCGCGCCCGCAGGCGGCACGTTTGCGCTGCGTACCGGGACTGTTCTTTGGGCATTCGGCAAGCTGACGACTTCTTCCCGAGTTTCGTGGGGCTATAATCGAGACGAAAGGAGGAGCTGGTGACCGACGCCTTCCTGTTGTTTGCGGGTGTGGTTCTTGTTGTCCACCTCCTTTTCAACGCTTTCGTAGTCGGCGGTGCACTGATCACCAGCGGGCATCCGACACTCGAACGCCTCCACATACTGTCCTTGTTTTACGGAGTGGTCATGGAGAACGTCTCCTGGCCCTGTCCCCTAACGATTGCGCAAAAGTGGTTTCTGCTGGTGGCCGGCAGGGTTCCCTATCAGGGAGACTTCATTCTGCATTACCTGCAAACCGTGGTCGCGCCGACGTTTCCGCTCGGTCTGCTGCGCTGGGGTGCGATCGGTGTCTTTCTGGTGAACATGGCGGTGTACGCGCGGCGGTATGCTCGTACTCGGCACCACGCTTACCATCACTGAGGCAGGTGTCTTGTTTGCTGTACCAGAAGTCGCGCGCCGCCGGTTGCGGCCGGCGTTGGCGTCTGCGGCCTGTCCGCCGGAGAGTGGCGGGCGGGATATTGATGCGGGAATGGATCGTCCTCTGCCGGAGAGCGGACGCGGCGGCGAGGATGCGCATTTCAAAACTACCGGAGCAAGCGAAATGAAAAGGCGAATGGAGAAGGATTCGCTGGGAGAGTTGTCCGTCCCGGCAAACGTGTATTACGGCATTCAAACGGTGCGAGCGGTCGGAAATTTCCCGATCAGCGGTTACCGAGCGCATCCCAAGCTGATTCAGGCGATGGGCATGATCAAGAAGGCGGCGGCGGCAGCAAACCGCGACCTGGGGCTTGTCGACCGGAAGCGGGCCTCGGCGATCATTCGGGCGGCTGATGAGGTCATTTCGGGAGAACTGAATGACCAGTTCGTGGTCGACGTGTACCAGGCAGGCGCCGGCGTTTCCTTCCACATGAACACGAACGAAGTGATCGCCAATCGCGCGATCGAACTGCTGGGAGGGAAACGCGGCCAGTACGAACTCTGCCATCCGAACGATCACGTGAATTTTGGGCAGTCGACCAATGACGTCTTCCCTACCGCGATGCGGCTCGCTTCCCTGCTGCTGCTGGCCGATATGCGCGAAGCGCTCGAAGATCTGGCGGGATCGTTTGAAAGCAAGGCCCGGGAATTCGATCC
Source organism: Candidatus Acidiferrales bacterium (assembly GCA_046704165.1). Classification (GTDB taxonomy): domain Bacteria; phylum Acidobacteriota; class Terriglobia; order Acidiferrales; family UBA7541; genus JAKASX01. The sequence goes on along the minus strand of JBJKSI010000032.1, from coordinate 878 downwards.
GATTTTGAAATCGGGGCGGACGCACATGCAAGATGCCGTTCCGGTGCGGCTGGGCCAGGAGTTCGCGGGTTACGCCACCGCGCTCGATCGCGCCGACCGGCTGGTGTCTCAGGCACAGGATTTCCTGCGCGAACTGGGGCTGGGCGGCTCGGCCGTGGGCACAGGCGTCAACACGCATCCGCGGTATCAGAAGCTGGTGGTAAAGCACCTGAGCAAGATCTGCGGACAAAAGCTGGAGCCGACCGAGGACCTGCGCTACGCGATGCAGTCCAACCTTGCGATGGCGGCGGCCTCGTCGGCGCTGCGCAACCTGGCGCTGGAGCTGATCCGCATCACCAACGATCTGCGGCTGCTTTCCAGCGGTCCGAACACGGGATTTGCGGAGATTTTCCTGCCGGCGCGCCAGCCGGGCTCATCGATCATGCCGGGCAAAGTGAATCCAGTGATGCCGGAAATGACGGCGATGGTCGCCTTTCAAGCGGTGGGAGCCGACGTGGCTACGGCACTGGCCGTCCAGGCCGGCCAGCTGGAGCTGAACGTGATGATGCCGGCGATGGCCTGGAATGTGCTGCATTCTACTGAGATCCTCAAGAACGCGATGCAGGCACTGGGAGAGAAATGCGTCGACGGCATCCGGTCCAATCCGGACCGCTGCCGCTACTATGCCCATGCCACGGTTTCCACGGCGGCGGCGCTCAATCCCTACATCGGCTACGCGGCCGCAGCCGAGATTGCCAAGGAGAGCGTGAAAACGGGCCGGCCGGTGCCGGAGATCGCTCTCGAAAAGAAGCTGCTCGACGAAAAGCTGCTGAAGAAAATTCTGGATCCCTGGCGGATGACCGAACCCGCGCCGCCGCTCGAAGAGGCGCGGAAAAAGC
>JBJKSI010000031.1:0-52799 GCA_046704165.1 Candidatus Acidiferrales bacterium | reverse complement strand
CCCGCATGTCTCACCGACCCATGGAAAAGCTGCGAGGAGGCTCGGGCGGGTGCGGGCGAGCTGCTTTTGAGGCGGCACCTGCGTCGGGAGGCAACCATCCCACTTCTTTTTGTCGCCCGATGAGCGGTAAGTGTTCCATTTGCAGTGCGCGTTCCGCCGCTGCGGAGACACTGCGGCCTCGGAGGGCTGCTGGGTAACGAGTCCCGAGCGGAGAGCGCTGCTTCAGCGCCGCAAGGGGAGCGAGCGCAGTTGGGTGTACACCTGCGCGAACAGTTCCCGGTAAGGGCAACCCTCCGCCAGCCAGACCCACACCCGGCGCACCGTGACGCGGACCTGGGCTCCGATCTTCAGCAGCTTCAGGCGAATCGTCGCGCATTGCGCTCGTGCCAGCTCGCTAGCCTGTAATCCCAACCGCCGCAGCGCCTCCAGCAGCGTGTAGGCGATCGAAGAGAAATACAGCCGAATCTGGTTGCTGCGCAGCCAGGCCGTCGAAGTCCGATCGGCGAACAACATCAGTTGTTCCTTCAGCCGGTTCTCCATCTCGCCCCGCGCGCAGTAGAGTTCCTCATACAAGCGGCGCGCCTCCCAGGCCTCCGCGCCGAACGAGGTCACCACAAAGCGGGGATTCGGCCCCTTCGCCAGATGCTCGGCCTTGGCGACGACCCGCCGCGCCCGCGACCAACTCTCCCGCGTCTGATACCAAAACTGCTTGAACACGCGCGCCGGCTTCCGCTCCGCCTGAAACTCGGCCGCCGCCTGTTCTTGTGCGGCGACAATCTCCGCCCGAAGCCGCCCGTTCTTCGCCAGCCCCAACACGTAATCCACTCGGTGCTCTTCGCACCACGCCATCAGCTCTTCCCGGCAGAAGCCCGCGTCGCCGCGCAGCGTGATCCGCACCTCGGGCCAGGCTTGGCGAATCTGCGCCACGATCCGCTCGACTTCCTCCAGCGAGCCCGCCGCCGCGTCGATGTTCGACGGCCGCAGCCGCGCGCACAACAGATGATCGCCCGAAAAGACGTACAGCGGCAGGTAGCAGTAGTGACCGTAGTAGCCGTGGAAGAACCGCCCCTCCTGGTTGCCGTGCAGCGGGTCGTCGGTCGCGTCCAGGTCGAGCACGATTTCGGCCGGCGGCGCCTGGTGCGCCTCCAGAAAAATCTCGACCAGCAGGCGATCGACCGCCCCGAGATCGAGAGCGATTTTCTTGTAGCGCTCTTGCTGTTCGACCACAGCCTTGGTCAGCTCCAGCCGGTTCAGCGTGCTCTTGCCCGCCAGCGCCTTGCCCCGGTCGCGCTCCCGCAGGCGGCGCTCGCCGGTCGGGTCCGGCTTGTCGGCCAGCACCGCCAGCAGCGGGTCCGCCCGCAGCCGGTCGTGATCGTTCAGGTCCTCGTAGCCCAGTGCCAGCCCGTACACCCGCTGCGCCACCAACTCCCTGACGCTGTGCTCGATTTGCTCTGCCTTGCGATGGTCCCCAAAACAGGCCGCAAAACGAGCGACAATCCCGGTGCGCTGCTCCACCTCGCGCAGCAGCAGCCCGCCAGCGTCCGTGGTGATCTCGCCGCCGTCAAAACGGCTCACCACCTGACGCCCTTTCAGGGGATGAAATTCAAGGCTTTCTTGGTTACACTCTGTAGGCATTGGGCTGTCGCTTCTCCTCGGCAGAAGTTTCTTTCGCAAAGCTACTTATGCCGGAAGCGACAGCCTTTTTCAATTCCTCGATGAGAAAAGCGGGATAGGCGGCATGCTTGCTCGGAGCGCCCGGAGAATAGGGACTCAACATTCTCAATCTGGTAACCGGGGTTCGATTCCCCGTACCGCTACCAACCCTTGTCTTTTCCATTCAAAAAAGAGGCGGCGAGTGCGCTTGCGCGTGTGGCGTGGTTCCGTGCCCATTTGCCCCCGGGTTTGCTTCGAACCCTCTCGCATGCGTTTCTGGTAAGATTCTGGCAAGAAGAAGGGGGGCCCGCAGTGAAGGAAACCGAAGCTCAATCGCCGATTCGCCTCTCTCTGTAATCATTCCGTCGTGCCGTGAGCAGTTCATTTGTGCTGGGCAACCGCGAGATTCACAGAGCTCATGAACCGGACTCTTCGATGGCGGCCGTGAGATTCGGCGGCAAGGAAAAAAATTGATTGAGCGAGGTGGCCAAGATGAGCGATACGCCGGCTAATTATGCGAAATTTGAAACGTTCCACGAAGTGCATGAGGTAGTCAGAACCGTGGAAATCCGGGCGGGGAAAGAATCCCTGTACCGCATCGAGGTTCTCAGAAACTGCCTGAGACCCGCTCACAAGTCACCCTTCAGCGCACGCTGCTCGGTCCGGGGAACTGCCGTCCAGGGACTGGTGCCCTGGGCGGTCGAGCCGGCGGTGACCTGGCAGGAATACTCTGATGAGGAGAGCGCGCTTCAAGGAGCCATGAGGGAGCTGGACAAGAGATTGGCCGCGCCCGCCAAACCGGAACGGGCCAAAGCAAAGCGTGCCTGACGGAAAACGGCAACGTCGAAGCAGGTCGGATCTGCGCGGCGCAGGCCGGCCGTGCGGGCCGGAACCATTCCAAAACAACCTTCTTCCGCGTTCTGGCGTAATGGCCCTGATCGAGCCGCTTCGCTCAGCGTGAGAGGGCTTTTCCGTCTGGCGTGAGTTGCCAGGCGGGATAGCAGCCGAGTGTGCGGATGCTGGCAACCGAGCGGCCGAGTTCGTCGAGCGCCTCACGCGTCGAGGGATCGTTCAGCGAAGCCTGCAGATCGAGATAAAAGCGATATTGCCATGGGCGGCCGGCGAGCGGCCGGCTCTCGATCTTGAGCAGGTTGATCGAACGACGGGCAAAAACGCCCAGGGCCGTATGGAGCGCGCCGGGAGCGTGGGCCAGTTCGACCACAAGCGAAAGGCGGTTGGCGCGGGGACTGATTTCCGCTGACGGGGAGAGCAGCAGGAATCGGGTGTAGTTCTCCGGGTGATCCTCGACGTGCTCGCGCAGGATCCTGCCGCCGTAAATGGCGGCCGCTCGGCTGCCGGCAATGGCTGCGCGCGTGGGATCGCCGTCTCGCATGACCTCGGCGACACTGCCGCCGGTATCGAGCGTGACGCGGCGGACCAGATTCGGGTTTTCGCGAAGGAAGCGCTCACACTGGGCAAGCGCTACGGGATGGGATTCGACACTCACGACCTGATCGAGCGTCGCCTGGGGCGTGCCGATCAGGCAGTGGACGATCGGAATAATCACCTCGCCGATCGCGTGCAGGCCGCTTTCGAGCAGCCGGTCGAGCGAGGCAACCACGGTGCCGGCCAAGCTGTTTTCCACCGGAGCGAGTAGCAAGTCGGCGGCGCCGTCGTCAATAGCAGCATAGAGCGCGTCAAAGGTGGGCCGCGGAACGAGCTCGATCCGCTCGCCGAGCAATCGAATGGCGGCTTCCTCGCTGAACGCGCCGCGCTCGCCCTGGAAGGCGACGCGGGAGGCAGATGCCGGGGCGGTCATCGGTACGACTCACTCGGGATGGCGGCTTCCCAAGCTTCGGCGGCGGCGCGACGAGTTTCCTTCAGGATGGCGCTGAACAAACGCTCAATCGCCTCGTCGTCCAACGGACCTACGCTTGATCGGCAGGCGCGATCGAGAATCTCACGTTCACGCTCGGGCGAGATGGCGCTCATCTGATGCTTCCGCTTGAGCTCGCCGATCTCCACCGCCAGCCGGGCTCGGCGGTTCAACAGATCCACCAACTGCTCGTCAATTTCATCAACCTTGCTTCGCCGATCCTGGATCGGGTTCATTGACCTGCTCTCCTCTGTCTCTCGCCTCCGAAGCGTTTGCGGACAACAAAAAAGGCCGCCACCTCGCTTTTAGGTTGCGGCCTGCCGGGAAGCTGTTTTTATCTCGTTTGCCGGGTCTCTAGCTCGCACTCCGCGCGAACGCAGCCTCCTGCAGTCCGCTTCCCCCAAAGAGGAAGCGGCCCGTAAAGAGGAAGCTGTCGAATCGCAGTGAAGTGGTCCGAGTCATCGAGCTACTCAAAAACCCAGTCCGGAATGTAGCGCGCCCATATGGATTCTGTCAACCGGAGGACCGGAAAACCGTTCCCCGCTGCCGTGGACACAACGAAGGTAGCCTGATGCGGGACTGCCTGCGTGCACCAGCGCGTGTGCGCCGATCTTTCGCCAAAGGCGCGTTTGCCGTCTCCGCCACCTTGTAGCAAAATGGCAGTGTCGTGGCATACGAAGGCCAGATTCGAATTCCGGCGGGTGTTTGCGCTTGCTTTGTGCGCAAATGCCCGCGATCTGGCGCAGGGAGCTTGGCGAGCTAGAGACGGAAAGACGAAAAGTCGGTGTTTTCGCGGAGCCCGCAGCCAGATCTGCACTGGCGGCGGGTTTTCTTGTTTTTCCAAGGGTTTTCAAGGTGAAGCGACAAGAGCAACCCCATATACGAAACAGTTGAAGATTAAAAATATTTTATGGACAAACAGAAAACTATAAATTGGACGAGCGTAGCGCAGTACGCTTCAATAACCTCTTTGGCGGGAACAAGACCGTTCCGTCCGAAGAAGCAAGAACACAAGGAAACGGAGCTAGTGCCGCATGAACAGTGATGATATCAAGAAGGGCCTTTCTCGGGCGCCCGCACGGGCGATGTTGAAGGCCACCGGGTTGACCGACGCCGACCTGGAAAAGCCGTTGGTGGGCGTGGCGAACACCTGGACCGAAGTGACCCCCTGCAACTACCACCTGCGGCAACTCGGCGAGACGGTGAAACAGGGTATTCGCGAGGCCGGCGGAACGCCGATCGAGTTCAACACGATCGCGGTTTCCGACGGGATCACGATGGGCACCGAGGGGATGAAGGCTTCGTTGATTTCGCGCGAAGTGATTGCCGACTCGATCGAGTTGGTGGTGCGAGCACATCGGCTGGACGCCGTGGTGGCGCTTTCCGGGTGCGACAAGACGATTCCGGGAACACTGATGGCGCTGGCGCGGCTCGACGTGCCGTCGCTAATGCTCTACGGCGGATCGATCCAGCCCGGACGATTCCAGGGGCACGACGTCACGATTCAGGACGTCTTCGAGGCAGTGGGCGCCTGTGCCGCAGGGAAAATGACCCGTGAAGAGCTGGCCGACCTGGAAGACCACGCTTGCCCGGGCGCCGGGGCGTGCGGTGGGCAGTTCACCGCCAACACGATGTCGATGTCGGCCGCGTTTCTCGGCATGTCGCCGGCGGGATCAAACGAAGTGCCGGCGACGGATCCGCGGAAAGAAGGGGTGGCGCGCGAAGCCGGCAAACGGGTGATGGAGCTTCTGCGGCAGGGCGTTCGCCCGAGCGCCATTCTCTCTCGTGAGGGCGTGGAAAACGCCTTTGCGGCGGTGGCCGCAACGGGCGGCTCGACCAACGCGCTGCTCCACCTGCTGGCAATCGCGCGGGAAGCGGACCTGAAAGTGACGATCGACGATTTCGACCGCGTGTCGGCGCGGACTCCGCTGCTGGCCGACCTGAAACCCTTCGGGCGGTTCACCGCGCCCGATTTGGAACGGGCCGGCGGCGAACGGCTGATCGCCAAGCGGCTGCTCGATGCGGGGCTGCTGCACGACGGGCCGACCGTCTCCGGCCGATCGATTTTTGAGGAGGCCCGGCAGGCGAAGGAAGCCACCGGCCAGCAGGTGGTGCGGCCGCTGGCGAATCCGATGGCAAAGCGCGGCGGACTGGCGATCTTGCGCGGAACCCTTGCGCCCGAGGGCTGCGTGGTGAAGCTGGCGGGGCATGGCCGGCAGCAATACAGCGGACCGGCACGGGTGTTCGACAGCGAGGAGCTAGCGTTCGAGGCGGTGCAGCAGGGTGCAATCCAAGAGGGCGACGTAGTGGTGATCCGTTATGAAGGCCCGCGCGGGGGGCCGGGCATGCGCGAGATGCTGGCGGTGACGGCAGCGCTGGTAGGCCGAGGACTGGCCGATTCGGTGGCGCTGGTGACCGACGGGCGGTTCAGCGGCGCCACGCATGGCTTGATGGTGGCGCATGTGGCGCCGGAGGCCGCCGTGGGCGGCCCGATCGCGCTGATCCGCGACGGCGACAGGATCAGCTTCGACATCGAGACCAGGCGGCTGGACGTGGCGGCTGATCTCGATGCGCGGCGCGCGGCGTGGCGGCCGCCCGCTCCGCGGTACACCAAAGGCGCCATGGCGAAATACGCGGCGCTGGCCGCGTCAGCTTCCGAGGGAGCGGTGACGAACGCACCGCTGCAGACGGCGGCTGCCGCGGCGCCGCAAGCGAAATTCTAAAGAATCCACCTGGATAGGAGTCACCAACAATGGCAAAGCTGTATTTCGAAAAGGATGCAAATCCCAAGGCGCTGGAGGGTCTCCGCATCGCGGTGATCGGCTACGGCAGCCAGGGACGCGCACATGCACTGAACCTGCGCGATAGCGGCGAGCAGGTGGTGATCGGTCTGCGGCCGAACGGCCGGTCGTGGAAGCAGGCGATCGAAGACGGCTGGAAGCCGGTGGAACCGGCAGAGGCGGTCAAGGGGGCCGACCTGATCATGATGCTCGCGCCCGACATGACCCAGCCAAAGCTCTACCGGGAAGCGGTGGCGCCGAACCTGAAGGCGGGCACGATCCTGCTCTTCGCGCACGGATTCAATATTCATTACGGTCAGATTCAGCCGCCGCAGCACGTGGACGTAACGATGGTGGCGCCAAAGGCGCCAGGCAGCCTGGTGCGGCGGCAATACGAGCAAGGGCGCGGCGTGCCGTGCCTGATTGCGGTGCAGCAGGACGCCAGCGGCAAGGCCTTTGAGCGGACCCTGGCCTACGCGCAGGCGATCGGCGGGACTCGGGCGGCCGTGCTGGAAACCACCTTTGCCGAGGAGACCGAGACGGACCTGTTCGGCGAGCAGGCGGTATTGTGCGGCGGCGTCAGCGAGCTGATTGTGGCCGGCTGGGAAACGCTGACCAAGGCCGGTTACAGCCCCGAAGGGGCCTATTTCGAGTGCCTGCACGAGTTGAAACTGATCGTCGACCTGATCTACGAGGGCGGGCTGGCGCGCATGCTCCAGTTCGTCAGCGAAACGGCGAAATACGGAGACCTCTCGCGTGGCCCGCGTGTGATCGACGAACACGCCCGCGAAGCGATGCGGAAGATCCTGGGGGAGATCCAGTCGGGCGAATTCGCCAAGGAATGGATCGGAGAGGACGCCGCCGGCCGGCCGCGCTACAACGCCCTGTTGAAGCGCGACCTCGAACACCCGATCGAAAAGGTCGGCGCCGAGTTGCGTTCACACATGGATTGGCTACAGCAGAAAAAGACGGCTTCGGCCTGACGGTTGTGGAAACGCGGATTGCGGCGCGGCGCCGGCTGCCCCGCAATCCGCGGGTTTCCCGCAGAGGGAAACAGGAAGGGGATTTGGGGACCATGTCTACGAAGAAGAAGATGACGGGAGCGCAAATTCTTTGGGAATGCCTGGAGCGGGAAGGCGTGGAGCTCGTCTTCGGCTATCCGGGCGGGGCGATTCTGCCCGCCTACGACGCGCTGAAACACAGCCGGATCCAGCATATCCTCTCGCGGCATGAGCAGGGCGCGACGCACATGGCCGACGGCTTCGCGCGTGCCAGCGGCCGCGTGGGCGTGGCCGTGGCCACCTCGGGGCCGGGCGCCACGAACATGGTGACCGGCATCGCCACGGCGATGATGGACTCGTCGCCAATCGTCTGCATCACCGGACAGGTGAGCAGCAAGCTGATCGGCTCGGACGCTTTCCAGGAGACCGATATCACCGGCATCACACTGCCGGTGACCAAGCACAACCGGCTGGTGACGCGCGCCGAAGACGTGGCTGAAGCAGTGCGTGAAGCGTTCTACGTGGCGCGCTCGGGCCGGCCAGGCCCGGTGCTGATCGACCTGACCAAGGACGCGCAGCAGGCCACTTGCGAATTCGACTGGGACGAGGCCAAGCCGCAATTGCGCGGCTACCGGCCGAACCTGACTCCGCCGGCGAAGGAATACGAGCGTGCACTCGAGCTGATCGCGGCGGCCAAGCGGCCGGTGATCCTGGCCGGGCACGGGATTCTGGTTTCCGGCGCGATGCGGGAAGTGCTGGAGCTGGCCGAGCGAGCGCAAATTCCCGTGGCGCTGACGCTGCTGGGCCTTGGCACGTTTCCGGCCTCGCATCCGCTGTATCTGGGAATGATGGGCATGCACGGCGAGGCATGGGTCAACCATGCCATCCAGAACGCCGATTTACTGCTGGCGCTCGGCATGCGTTTCGACGACCGGGTGACCGGAGACAAGGATTCCTACGCCGCCACGGCGAAGAAGATCCACGTGGACATCGACCCGGCCGAGATCAACAAGAACGTGAAGGTGGACGTCGGGCTGGTGGGCGATCTGCGCGAAGTGCTGAACGAGCTGTTGCCGCGCGTGGAGGCGAAGGAGCGCCAGCCGTGGCTCGACTGGATCGACGGCCACAAGGATGATGCGGCGGTGCGCGACATCAAGTCGCTGCCCGACAACGGGCACCTCTATGCTGCCCACGTGATCAACGACATATGGCGCGAGACGGCCGAAAGCGACACGGTGGTGGTGACCGACGTCGGCCAGCACCAGATGTGGGAAGCGCAGTATTACAAGCACGAGCAGCCGCGCTCGCTGATCACCTCGGGTGGGCTCGGCACGATGGGCTTCGCGCTGCCGGCGGCTATCGGCGCAAAGGTGGCCCGGCCGGAGGCGGAGGTCTGGGTGGTGGTCGGCGACGGCGGGTTCCAAATGACACTGCCCGAGCTGGCCACGATGGTGCAGGAAAACCTCAAGATACACATCGCCGTGATCAACAACGGCTACCTCGGCATGGTACGGCAGTGGCAGGAGTTTTTCTACGAACGGAATTACCAGTCGACGCCGCTGCTGAGCCCGGATTTCGCCCGCCTCGCCGAAGCCTATGGCATCCGGGCGATGACCGTGACCGAGCGGGGGCAGGTGGTGCCCTCCGTGCGCTCGGCGAGGGCGCACAACGGTCCGGTGCTCTTCGACTTCCGCGTCGAGCAGGAGGACGCGGTCTACCCCATGGTGGCGGCCGGAGCTGCACTTGACCAGATGATCCGGCGCCCGAGCCCGCTGGTGGAGACGGCGGCGGATGACTGAGGGGACCATGTTGAATACTTTCGTTGTTTACGTGGAAAACAAACCGGGCGTACTGACGCAGGTGACGGGACTGTTTCGCCGCCGCGCGTTCAACATCGATTCCCTCACCGTGGGACGGACGGAAAAGCCCGACGTCTCGCGCATGAGTATCACCGTGGAGGCCGATCCCGATCAGGCACGCCGGATCGAGGCGAATCTCTACAAGCTGGTGAACGTGTTGCGAGTCGATAACATCACCGAGGAACCAGCGATCGTGCGCGACCTCTCGATGATCAAAGTAAAGGCGCCGCAGGACGTGCGGCCGCACATCCTGGAACTGGCCAACGTGTTCCGGGCGCGCGTGGTGGATGTCTCGCTCGACTCGGTCACGCTGGAAATCACCGGGACCGAGGACAAGGTGGACGGGCTGCTCGGCGTGCTGCGCCCCTACGGCGTGCTGGAGATGGCACGTACCGGCATCATCGCCATGCGCCGCGGCCAGCGGCCGCTTGCCCCCTCGGAACAGGAAGAGGTGGACTGGTCCGAGGAGGAAGGAAGCGCCGTGAGGGCCGGTGAAAGCTCCTCGCGCGATTCCGCCATCTGAACCTGCCGGCACAAACTGCCGGCACGCATTCCTCTTCGAAGAAAAAAGCCCACGGCCGGAATGGAGCCCGGTCTTGGGCTTTTTCCTTTTGCATCCCGTTCGCAGGGCCTTGCCACGCCGTCGTTTTCAGAGTTCATCGATCTGACGGATGTACGCGCGGGCGTCGAATTTGCGCGAGGCGCCGGCGCGGGACATGTAGCGGATGGTGCCGAAGACGGAGCGCTCGAACCATGAGCGGTCGCTTTTGCCGGCAATGGCCCAGGCGACGCCTTCGTAGCCATTGGGGTCGCGGCCGTCGAGTTCGTATTTATCGTTGAGACGCGCGGCGATATCAAAGGCCGCGGCGGGGGATCGCGTCCACTCCAGGATTTTCTTGGCCCAGTACATGCGCAGATAGTTGTGCATCCAACCGGCGGCCACCATCTGTTTCTGCGCGGCATTCCAGAGTGGGTCGTGTGTTTCTGCGTTCTCGAGCTGCCGCTCGGAGTAGAGAACTTCACGAGGGTCCTGCGCGTGGTCGGCGAGCGTGCGCAGTGCCCAGACCGGAGCGCCCTCGATCGAATCATATTCGGGATTGAAACGAACGAAATTCACGGCCAGTTCGCGACGGACGATCAGTTGCTCCAGGAATGCTTCCTTCGCACCCGCGGGCGCCTTCGCACGGCGAACGGCCATGGCGATGGTGAGCGGGCCAATCTGGCCAAAATGAAGATAGGGCGAAAGGCGGCTGGTGCCATCGAACTCAGGGTGGTTGCTGCGTTCGGGGTAGTGGCGCAATCTAGCGGTGACGAACTCTTCGAGCCGCCGGTGAGCCTCGCGTCCGCCGCCGCGGAACGTGGAAACGGGCTGAACGCTGCGATCGATTTTCCAGCCGGCCATCAAGTCGTCCTTCGGAGAAAGCGAGGCGACGCCTGGTGGCATGCGCCAGCGCCTGCGGGCGACGGGGTCCGCGCCGGGCAGGAGAAATTCGCCGAGGCGAGCGTGGATGCGCGGGCGAATCGTGCGCGCGGCGAATTGCTGTTTCATGAGCAAACGCGAGGGAACGACGACGTCGGCGTCGACCGTCCAGTATGGCAGGCGGATTTCGCGGGCCACTTTTTGCCGCCAGCGCTCCGGCTCGCGCAACGGGTTTTCGTCACCAACGATGAGCGCTGGGTGCAGTTGTTGGCAAACCTTTGCCAAGGAATGCTCGGGCCAGGTGCGGAGCAGGAAGCCGACGTTGCGTTTCCGCAGGCCGCCGGCAAGATCGGGCAGGCCTTCGATCAGAAAACGGAAATGCCTCAGATTCGCGCGGGGATAGGAAGGCATCAGGCCGAGAAACACCACGACGGGCATTCCCAGTTCGTTGCCGAGCCGAACGGCAACGTCGAGCGCCGGGTTGTCGGTTGCGCGCTGGGCGCGTTGCATCCAGTAAAGGGCGCAGCGGCCATCGGGATCGGGAGGACCATCCTGGCGCACGGTGACGCGAGGATCGGAACGCAACGATTCGAGCGATTGGGAATCAGCAGCCATCGGAAAACATTCTCAGGTTCACCTGCCGGAATCATCGCATGTCGAGCCGCGGTTGGCCACGGTCCAACAGGCTCGGGAAAGAGCTGAGTGCTTCACGGGCTGAAGCTTCATTGATTCCGGAGCCTTATGTGGTGGCTGAAGCCAACATCCACAAGATGGCGGGGCTGGTAGGCTTCCAGGCGGCGCACAGGCCTCGAAAACCAGTCGCTCTTCGAACCTTTTCCCGAAGAACTCATCGACCTACGGAATTCCGGCAAACTGCCCGGGCGCTGAAGCTCAGCCCGCCGCGCCTACCGGCTTCAGAAAGATGATCGAGAGCGGCGGGAGCGTGAGGCTGACCGAATTGGGTCGGCCGTGAACGCCGACCGGGGAAGCTTCGACGCCGCCAAGATTTCCCCAGCCGGTACCGCCGTAGGCGGTCGCGTCGCTATTGAGGATCTCCTTCCAGTAACCGCCGCGGGAAACCCCCACCTGATAATTCGACCGGGCCACCGGCGTGAAATTGCAGGCCACCAGGATCGCTTCTTCGGGCGAGCGGGATTTGCGAAGGAAGGTGAGAACGCTGGCCTGGCTGTCGTTGCAGTCGATCCACTCGAAACCCTCGGGATCGGCGTCGAGTTGATGGAGCGCCGGTTCTCGGCGATAGAGCTGGTTGAGGTCACTGATCCATTGCTGGATGCCCTGGTGCGGAGCGTACTGCAGCAGGTGCCATTCGATGCTCTCGTTGTGGTGCCATTCGGCTACCTGGCCGAATTCAGCACCCATGAAGAGCAGCTTCTTGCCGGGCTGCGAGAACTGATAGCCGTAGAGCAGGCGCAAATTGGCGAAGCGCTGCCATTCGTCGCCGGGCATCTTGCCGAGCAGCGAGCCCTTGCCATGAACGACCTCGTCGTGCGAAAGCGGGAGAAGAAAATTCTCGGTGAAGGCGTAAATCATGCGGAAGGTGAGCGTGCCGTGGTGATATTTGCGGAAGATCGGGTCCTTGGTGAAGTATTCGAGCGTGTCGTGCATCCAACCCATGTCCCACTTCAGGCCGAAGCCGAGCCCGCCAACGTAGTTGGGGCGCGAAACCATCGGCCAGGAGGTCGATTCCTCGGCGATCGTTTGGACATCGGGGAAATTCTTGTAGACGTCTTCGTTCAGCCGGCGCAGGAAGCTGATCGCTTCCAGATTTTCGCGGCCACCGTATTGATTGGGAATCCATTCGCCTTCCTTGCGCGAATAGTCGAGATAGAGCATCGAGGCGACGGCGTCGACGCGCAGTCCGTCGGCGTGGTAAACGCCGAGCCAGAACATCGCGCTGCTCAGCAGGAAGCTGCGCACCTCGTTGCGCCCGTAATTGAAGACGTAGCTGCCCCAATCGGGATGGAAGCCCTGGCGGGGATCGGCGTGCTCAAAGAGATGGGTGCCGTCGAAAAAGGCCAGGCCGTGCTCGTCGGAGGGGAAATGCGAGGGTACCCAATCCAGGATCACGCCGATGCCGTTCTGGTGAAGCGTGTCGACAAGGAACATGAAATCCTGCGGCGTGCCGTAGCGGCTGGTTGGGGCGAAATAGCCGGTGGTCTGGTAGCCCCAGGAACCGTAGAAGGGATGCTCCATCACCGGGAGGAACTCGACGTGAGTGAAACCGCGATCCCGCACATACTGGGCCAAGCGGGGCGCCAACTCGCGATAGGTGAGCCGGCGGTTGTTCTCCTCGGGCACACGCATCCAAGAACCGAGATGGACTTCGTAGACCGAAACCGGCGCCCCGAGCGAATGCCGGTCGCGACGCGTGCTCATCCATTCGCCATCGTTCCAGGAATAGTCGTCGAGATTCCACACGACCGAGGCGGTGCGGGGCGGAGCCTCGGCACGAAAAGCGAACGGGTCGGCCTTGTCGACGCGGTAACCGGCGTGGGAAGAAACAATGTGAAACTTGTAGTGCGTCTCGGGGCCCAGACCGGGGATGAAACCTTCCCAGATGCCCGAGCCGCTACGCGCGCGAAGCGGGTGCGCCGCCTTCTCCCAGCCGTTGAAATCGCCGATGACGGAAACGGTCTGCGCGTTGGGCGCCCAGACGGCAAACGCTACGCCGGGTCGGCCGTCGAATTCGCAGAGCTGTGCGCCGAGTTTCCGGAACAAGTCAGTGTGAGAACCCTCGTTGAACAGAAAAAGATCGTCGTCGGTGAGGAGCGACTTGCCGTATTCGATCCCGGGAGTCACCACCGGGTCCTTCTCATCATTGGCATTGGTTTTTGCCATGGGACGCTGGCCTCCTTTCCTCACGAAATGCGCTGCGCGGGACGCCGTCCCGCGACACCCTCTCGCCACTCCGGTGCGAAATCCTCAAGAGAGAAAAATTTACACGAGAGCTCGGAGAAATTTTCCGATACCTGCCAGGTAGGATCGGCGTTTCCCCGGTGCAGCCGGCGCGATTGCCGGCCCAAGCATCCATCATCGCCACTCTTACCAGCCAAACACCAAACTACGGCCCACGTCAACCACTCGCGGAAAAAGCAAACCGACGCCGATCAGCCTCCTTCCATCAGTCCGCAGATGCCCTCGAGCGGAATGGCCATCCAGTCCAGCCGGTGATTCAGTTCGTATTTCAACTCGTAGACTGCCTTGTCGAGCAGCCAGAGACCAAGAAAGAAGTCAAACTCCTCGCGGCTTGGTGGCAGGAAGGACGCATCCGCAGCTGTTTCGAGATAGCTTTCGAGGAAACGGCCGGAGATCGCCCGATACCAGGCGGCGGCAAAAGGCTCGAGCGCGGCAAAGGCGGGCGATGCCGTACCGGCCGTATCTATCCGGCGGAACAGAGCGGCGTAGGCAGCGTAGTGGAACGAGCGCAGCATTCCGGCGACGTCCCGCACTGGCGAATGCCTGGCGCGGCGCTCGGACAGCGTACGGGCCGGCTCTCCCTCGAAATCGATGAAGACGAAATCGTCCTCGGTGGCCAGTACCTGGCCGAGATGCAGATCGCCGTGGATGCGTGTGCGCAGGCCACCGAGTGGCCGCTCGCCGAGCCGTTGGAAACGGTCGAGAATCTTTTCCTCGAGGCTGAGCACCACACGGGCCCGCTCGCCCAGTCGGGAGGGGAGGTCCCCGACGCGGCGGCGCAGCAGGCCGAAGGTCTCGAGCGCCAGGCGAATCATCATGCTCGACACTTCGCGTTGATCCTCGATCGTGAAAGGCTCGGGGGCAAAATCGGGCTCGTGGGCGTCCGAGGCGAGCGCCAGATGAAGCTCGGCGGTGCGCCGACCGAGCAGTGCGGCCGAGGCGGGATAGGCGCCGAGCAATCCCGCGGCGAGTTCCTGCCCATTTGCGGGTGACGGCAAACCGCCGCTTTCGACGCGATCGTAAAAACCATCAAGCGCCTCGAGCGTTTGTCGCCAGGCATCGCCACGATTAGGGACGAAGCCCTGCAGAATGCCCAGGGTGGCCGGCTGCCCCTGAGGCCGGCGATATTCGAAGGAGCCGGCGGCCGACGGGACGTGGCGAAATCCGGCGCGGACGGAGAGGAATTCACCGATTTCGAAATCGGGATTCACGCCCTCCTCGACGTGACGGAAGAACTTCAGCACGAACGATCGTCCGTAGAGGACGGAGGTGTTGCTCTGTTCAGCCTTCATCACCGAAGGATCGAGCGGGACGGGAGCGACTCGGCGAATGGCCTTCAGCGAGTCCGTGCGCAAGCCGGCGAGTTTCCCCACCATTCCGGGGAAGCTGGCGGCAGAGGCCAGAGCTTCGAAGAGATGAACGAGAAAATCGCGATCCCAGAGGGCGTCGGAAAAGATGCGCTCGGCAGCACCGTCGCGAATCCGCAGCGAAGGCGCCTCACCCGGTCCCCCGGCGCCCGCAATACGCTCGATCAGCGGGACGCAGTAGGTTTCCGTCAAGCCGTCACCATACTCGACGCGCACCAACAGGATCGCGGCCGGCGCGGCGTCGAGCGGGATCGGCACCACGTCCACGATTTCGGCGACACGG
Source organism: Candidatus Acidiferrales bacterium (assembly GCA_046704165.1). Classification (GTDB taxonomy): domain Bacteria; phylum Acidobacteriota; class Terriglobia; order Acidiferrales; family UBA7541; genus JAKASX01. Next base: position 37,623 of record JBJKSI010000031.1, on the reverse strand, counting down.
ATCGCTCGCATCTTCCCACCAAACCAGCGCTGGCCCGTGAGGAACGCGGGCAAGCCCTGCTCGAGCGGTTTCCGGACGGCGGTCCAGGTGGCAAGACGGGAAGCGATGTCCATGATCGAATCTCCTGCCGGCGAAACGGAGCGCCGGCGCTCAAGCTGCTGCCGAATCCGAAACGAATCCTCCGCCGGGCCGGCGCGCGTCGGGGAGGCACACGGCTAGAGCGGGGGGATTTCCTCGGCTTTTTCCTTTTCCTCCTGTTTCTGCGTCTGCGTGGGAGCGAACACGTTCTCGAGTGCCCGCTGCGCCACGTTGCGACCACCGATTCCGAAAGCGATCGCCAGTCCCAGCATGATTGCGCCGAAAGAGATTGAGAACGTGATCAGGACGGTGCGCTGGGCCAGCGCCAGTTGCTCGAGAGCCATCGCAATCGTCAGAAAAATGATGATGAAGCGTACGAAGCCACCCACGATCCGAGCCGACGGCAGGTTGGCGTTGATCGCGGCCAGCAGCGCCGCCCGCGAAAAGAAGTTCGCCGCCAGCAGCCCAACGAAGAGCACGAGCAGAGCGACGAAGATTTGCGGCAGATACAGGAAGAGCCGCGAGATCTGCAGTTGCAGTTCGGGAATGTCCAGCGCGTCCACTCCCAGCAGAATGAAGCCGATCCAGATGACCCAGAAAACCAGCTGGCTCAACAGGTCGAGCGGAGCCGGCAGGTCGGCTTTTCGGAGAATCTGCGTGATGCCGGAACCCTCAGAGAGTTTGTTCACCTGAGCCAACGCCATCAGCCGGCGGGCGATGATCTTCAGAATAATCGCCACCAGCCAGCCGGCAGCGACGATGATCAGCATGGCGAGCAGATGAGGCAGAAACTCGAGCAGCATGCCGTAGAACCTGCCGAACGTCTGGTTCAGACTCTGCAGAACCAAGTGTTTCATCGCTCGCCTCCTGTTCCCGCTTCCCAGCGGTCCACCAGGTACGGTTTCAAGTGTTCGAACTCCTTGCCCAGCGCCTCGAGCCGCTCATCGACCCGGGCGGCTTCGGCCTTGTGATTTTCGAGGATGAAAGAGCTGACCCAGCCGCGATAGAGCAGGGGCAGCGCCTGGAGCAGATGATCGCGGTTGATGGCCGACCGGTGATGGGCGGCGGCAAATTCGTAGATCGTCTTTACCCAGAGATCGTCGGGATAGCGGAACTCGCGCTCGGCGAGCTGGGCGATGCCACGGACTTCAACCAGGGTCTGCGGCGTGAGGATCGATTCGAGGATGGGCGCGAGTTGCTCGACCCGGTTGCGGAAACTGTTGAGGATGCCGCGCTTGCTGAAGCGCAGTGGCTCAAGCGCCACGTTGTACTGAAAGCCGAAGAGCGGCAGCGCCTGAGAACCTTCGCGCGCCTTCCAAAAGCCCTGGTGCATGTCGAGGCAGCGGAAGAGCGAACCAACCACCTGGCGGATCGTGCCCGTGACGTCCTGGCCGAACTGCTTTGCGGCCTGGAGTTTCGGGCCGAGGAAGGATTCGCAGATGCGGAAATCGTCGACGATGGCCGCCGCCGCCATCCAGATTTCCAGACCGAAGGTCGTCATGTCCTGTTCCCAGATGTCCTGCTGGAGGAAATGACAGGCCAGCCGGCCCGAAAGCCCCGTTTCGCTGCCGACCGGCTCGCGAATCCGCGAGCCGTAGAGGGCGGAGATCACCGGCGCCACCAGGCCGCGCACCAGCAGCCCATCGAATTTCTGGCGCTGGTAGACGGGCGAGACGAAGTCGTAACCGTCGCGATAGATCGGCCGAATCAGGCTGTCAACCCATTCCGGTGTGACGCTGAGGGAATCGGGCGGAAAGATGGCGCAAGCCTTGGCGCGGAGCAGGTCGGCCGCAGTGAAGAGAGAGCGTAGCGCGGTCTCTTTGCCGGGGATGCCGTGATAGGGGGCGCTCACGCGATGGAAAGTGCGGAGCGGGTTGGAGGTAAGCAGCATGCCGAAATCCTGCACCGACGCATTCTTGAAGATCTCCGTCGTGCCGTCGGTCGAGCCGCCGTCGGGATTGATCAGCACGCAGCGCTCGCGATGGAAATACTTCGTCAGGCCTACCTGAATGGCGCTGACCACCCGCTCGATCGTGTCCCGGTTGTTGAAGGTGGGGACACCGACCAGGATGTCCACCTCGCCGACCGCGGTAAGCTGCCGGAGGAACTCCTCCGAGATGGTTGACGTTTCGGCCAACTTCCTTCTCCCTTAGCTACCTTTTCCTGCCGGCCGGAGACTCCGGAGCCTCCCGGCCCGCTACAGCCGGCGCAAACGAAACCAATAGAACTGATACGGACCAAGCGTCAGAAGATACGGCAGATCGCCGATCGGTGGGAACAGGTTTCCCCCGAACATCTCGATCGGGATCGATCCCTTCCAGCGCCGCAGGTCGAGTTCGGCGGCCTGCGCCTGGCTCGCCAGGTTACAAACCACGAGGATCCGTTCGTTGCCCAACTCGCGCAGATAGGCAAGCACGCGGTGGTTCTGCGGCGTGAGGACCTCCATCGAGCCGCGCCCGAACACCCGGGTCGATTTCCGAAGCTGAATCAGCCGCTTCATCCAGGAGAGCAGCGAATGATCGTAGCGGCGTTGGGATTCGACGTTGACGGCCTGATAACCGTAGACCGGGTTGGAGATGATCGGCGAATAGAGTTGCTCGGGATCGGCGTTGGAAAATCCTGCGTTCCAGCCGCCGTTCCACTGCATCGGGGTGCGGACACCGTTCCGATCGCCAAGGTAGATGTTGTCGCCCATGCCGATCTCGTCGCCATAGTAGAGGATCGGGCTGCCTGGCATCGACATCAGCATGCCGTTCATCAGCTCAATGCGCCGCCGGTCGCCTTCCATCAGGGGGGCCAGACGGCGACGAATGCCAATGTTGAGCTGTGCGCGCTTTTCCTTGGCAAACTCATCGTACATGTAGTCGCGCTCTTCGTCGGTGACCTTCTCGAGCGTCAGTTCGTCGTGATTGCGGAGGAAAATGCCCCACTGGCAGACGTCTGGAATCTGTGGCGTATTCTGGAGGATGTCGACGATCGGCTTGCGGTCCTCCAGCTTGACGGCCATGAACATCCGCGGCATCAGCGGGAAATGGAAGGCCATGTGGCATTCGTCGCCCGCGCCGAAATATTCGCGCACGTCTTTGGGCCACTGATTGGCCTCAGCCAGCAGCATCTTCCCAGAGAATTGCTCATCGATCCGCTTGCGGAGGGCTTTGAGCACGTCGTGGGTGTCAGGCAGGTTTTCGCATGAAGTGGCCTCGCGCTCGACCAAATAGGGCACCGCGTCGAGCCGAAGCGCGTCAACGCCCATCCCGAACCAGAATTTCATCACTTCCCACATCGCCTCACACACCGCAGGATTGTCGTAATTCAGGTCGGGTTGATGGCTGAAGAAGCGGTGCCAGTAGTAGGACTTCGAAACCGGGTCCCAGGCCCAGTTCGAAAGCTCGGTATCGGTGAAGATGATCCGGGCTTTCTTGTAACGCTCCACCGAATCGCTCCAGACGTACCAATCGCGACGGGGATTGTCGCGAGAGCTGCGAGCCTCCTGAAACCAGGGATGCTGATCGGAGGTGTGGTTGAGCACCAACTCGGTGATCACGCGCAGGCCGTGGCGGTGCGCCTCATCGAGGAACATTTTGAAATCGTCGAGCGTACCGTAGGCGGGGTGGATGTTGGTGTAGTCGGAGATGTCGTAGCCGTCGTCACGCAGCGGCGAGGGATAAAAGGGCAGCAACCAGATCGCACTAACGCCGAGGTCGGCCAGGTAATCGAGCTTCAGCGTGAGGCCGCGAAATTCGCCAGCGCCGTTCCCGTCGGCGTCGTAGAAGCCGCGCACGTGAAGCTCGTAGATGACGGCGTCCTTGTACCAGAGTGTGTCGCTGGCCATGACCGCGTCGATTCCTTTCCCCGCCGCTTCCCCGGAAACTTCCCGCTACAGGAAGTAGTCGAAATCCCGCTCGGTCCGCACACGGCGGCGCACCCGGAAGACGTGCGCCGGTGCACGGCTCGGATCGAGTTCGACGAAATTGCGCGGGCCCTGCCAGAAGAAGCGTGCTCCGGTGAGCAGGTCGTGGACTTGATAGGCCTGCTGCTCGGCAACGCCAGCGTTTTCCGGCGCGAATTCCACCCAGCCGGAATGCGTCTGATACGGATTCAGGTTGACCACCACCAGAATCACCGACCCGCCGTCTTCGCTCGTCTTCGAATAGGCGATCAATTGGTCATTGTCGACCGGATGAAAGCGAAGCCGGGCGTTGGACTGCAACGCCGGATTTTCGTGGCGGATCCGGTTCACCAAGCCAATGAACTCGCGCAGGCTGTCGGGCTGCTCGATCGGCCAGTGCCGCACCTGATATTTCTCCGAATCGAGATATTCCTCGCTGCCGGGCCGCATGGGCCGATTTTCGCACAGCTCAAAAACCGGGCCGTAGATGCCGTAGCTGGCGCCGAGCGTGGCGGCCAAAACCAGCCGCGCCAGAAACGCCGGACGCCCGCCGAACTGCAGATACTCGGTAAGGATGTCGGGCGTATTGGGCCAGAGGTTGGGCCGGAAATACTCGCGCACACCGGTCTGAGTGAGTTCGGTGAAATATTGAGTCAGATCCCACGCGGTGTTGCGCCAGGCGAAATAGGTGTAGGACTGCGTGAATCCGCGCTTGGCGAGCTCGTACATCACCTTGGGCCGGGTGAAGGCCTCGGAGAGGAACAGCACGTCGGGATAGTCGCGTTTAATCTCGCTGATCAGCCATTCCCAAAACGCGAACGGCTTCGTATGGGGATTATCGACGCGGAAGATGCTCACGCCGTGGCCGATCCAGAAAAGCACCACGCTCTTCAGCTCTTCCCAGAGCTCGCGCCAGGCTTCGATGTCGAAATTCAGAGGCACGATGTCCTGGTATTTCTTCGGCGGATTTTCGGCGTACTGCACCGTGCCGTCGGGTCGGATCCGGAACCACTCGGGATGCTCCTTGATGTAAGGGTGGTCCTGGGAACATTGGAAAGCGAGGTCCAGCGCAACCTCGATACCGTGGCCGCGGGCCGTCTCCACCAGTTCGTGGAAATCATCGAAGGTGCCGAGATCGGGATGAATCGCCTTGTGGCCGCCTTCGCGCGAGCCGATCGCCCAAGGACTGCCGACGTCGTCTCCTTCGGGCGAGGTGACGTTGTTTTTGCCCTTGCGGTGGGAACGACCAATCGGATGGATGGGCGGGAGATAAAGCACGTCGAAACCCATCTCGGCAACATAGGGCAGACGCGCGATCACGTCGCGGAGCGTACCATGGCGGCCCGGCTCGGCAGCGGCGGAGCGCGGAAACAGCTCGTACCAGGCACTGCAACTTGCCTTCTCGCGATCGACCACGACGCAGAGCTCGCGTTCGTAGGTCGTGCCTGTGCTGCGATCCGCGTGCCTTTCCGCCAGGGCGGCAATACGCTCGTCGAGAGCGCGGCTGACGGCTGAACGCAGCGCGGTTTCCGCCTCGGTCCTCAGCGAACGAGCGCATTCCGCCAGTTCCACAGCGTCGGTACCGGTAAATCGACGGCTGGTTTGCTCCAGCAGATCGGCGCCGACGAGCACGTCGACACTCGATTCCTGGCCGGCCTCGACGCGCTTGAGCAGATCCCGGCGCCAACTGAGAAACGGATCGATCCAAGCCTGCAGCGTGTAGAGATAGTGGCCCTGCGCGGAGACGCGGAAGCTCGCCTCCCAGCGGTCGTTACCCAACTCGGTCATCGGCGCTTCCGACCAGCGCTCGGTCCCCTGGTGACGATACAGCAGCCGGGCGCAGAGCACCTCGTGGCCGTCGGCATAAATGTCCGCCGATACCTGAACCGGCTCGCCTACCACCCGCTTGATGGGAAAACGGCCGCCGTTGACCTCAGGCCGCACGTTGCCGATTACCACTCGACTGGGACGCCGGCCGATCCCAGCCGGAATCCGGGAGGGATTTTCCGAGTTCATATCCTTCTTCCCTCTCCTGCGCGCACCGCAAGCTGCCGGGCGGAAGGTCCCCTCGGGGAAGCTTGCCGGGGGAAAAAGCAAAAACGTCGCCGGCTATTCTCCGCTCTACCGACGGGAACGAACCAAGAAAAAAACACAAGGTTTCAATTCGGGCTGGTTCATTCTATCATACGGCTTTTGCCGTCTCGCAGACGGCAAAGGCGCGAGTTTTGCGGCCGGCTCAACGTTCAGAGCTTTCCGCGCCTCCTTTTTCCGGATCGTCTGACCTACGATCCACCTCTTCAATCATGGCCGAGGCGGTCTTTTGCAGGATCAGGCCGTCGTGCAGCGCCTGTTCAATGGCACTCTTTTCTGCGGACTTCAGGCGAGAACGGGCCTGGATGATCTCGCTCCGGAGGCGGTCTTCATTGCGGTGCGAAGCCTCCTCGATCTCCTTCTGCGTGGCGTCGAGCCGTTGATCGAGCTCGCGGCGCAGCAGTTCGTAGGCGGGCGTGGAGATGCGGTTTTCCCGAAGCAGATCGTCGAGTTGCGCCTGCGCGGAGAGCACAGCCGAGCGGCGAACGCGGGCGCGGTCGTAATCGTCCTCCTGGAGCGAGGCGATGCCCAACCAGCGCAGCAATGGCCGGATCGACATGCCCTCGACAACGATGGTGAAGGCGACGACGCCAAACGTCATCGCCAGAATTTGCGTGCGATAGGGGAAATGGCTCGGAAGGCCGAGCGCCAGCGCCAGCGAGAGCGAGCCGCGCAGGCCGCCGGCAACCAATACGTGCTGCCAGCGCAGCGGAATCTTTTCGGTAATCGCGTTCGAAACCGGCGCCAGCCCGTAGATCGAAAGCACCCGGCCGAGCAGCACGGCTCCCACCGCCAGCAGCGCCGGCCGCCACGCCTGCGCCAGATCGCCGATGCGCACCTGCAGACCGATCAACAGGAACACGATCGAATTGATCACGAACGAGACGTATTCCCAAAACGACCAGAGCGAGACGCGCGTATGCGGGCTCATGCCCACGCGCGCGCCAAAGTTGCCGATCATCAGCCCGGTAGCCACGACCGCGATCACACCGGAGACATGCAGCGACTGGCCCACCAGGTAGGATCCGTAGGCAGCGATCGTCGTCAGCGTGATCTCGATCTGCGGATCGTCGATCCGTTCGGTGATCTTGCTGATCACGAAGCCGAACAGTACGCCGAGCGCCACGCCACCCAGTACGACCAGCAGGAACTGCTGAACCCCTGAGAGCAGGCTCAGCCCACCCTTGGCCGTGCCGCCAACCAGGATGCCGAAGAGGACGGCGGCGGTTCCGTCGTTAAACAGGCTTTCGCCCTCGACGATCACCTCCAGCCGCTTGGTCACCGCCATGCTGCGGAAAATCGCCAGCACCGAGATGGGATCGGTAGGCGCAACGATCGCACCAAAGACGAGCGCCGCGGCAACCGGCAAGCCGATCGCCCAGTGCACGGCAAAGGCGGTGATGAAAGCCGCGACAAAGACACCCAGCGTGGCCAGCAGCAGGATCGGCACAAGGTTTTCCCGCAGATGCCGCAACTGGATTTTCAAGCTGCCCTCGAAAAGCAGCGGCGGCAGAAAGACCACCAAAGCCACGTCTGGCGTGAGCCAGTCCGGCCGGTTCTGGATCAGCTGCGCGATCAACGGCAGATGAATGGAACCGAGCGTCAGCCCGCCGAGCACCAGCGCCACGGTGTAGGGGATGCGGAGCCGTGCGGTGATCACCGCGACCACGGAGGCGGCCAGCAGGAGCCAGAGCAGGAATTCGACGGTGCTGAAAGTGGTCATGTTTCCGCTTGGGCGCGAACGAGACTGGCATGTTTCCCGGGAAACGTGGCGCCGCCAAAGCCGTTCCGCGTCTCGCTCTCATCTCTTGCGCAGGAACGGGCTCGCCACGGAAGTCCGTTCCGGCACCCGGAGACTGGTTCTAGTGTACTTCGGCGGGCAACATCAAAAAGAACCGCCCTCGAGCAGGGCTACCGGGAAATGCCGGAAGGCGGATTTTAACAGCAGCCAGCGCTTGCGGCGGGTCGAGCCGGCCTTGAGCGTTTCACCGGTCAGCACGTTGCGCCATTCGACCGGAGAATCCTCGGGCAGCGGAAGACCACTCGAGCCCCAGACCTTCTGTCCGAGCGGCATATGGCCGGCATCGACCAGATCGGTGGTGAGCAGCGGCACGGCGACGAGAACCCAGCCGTGGTCCTTTCGCCGGAGAAAGGCGCAGACGTTCTCATTCTTCTTGCCGGTAGGCTGCAGCGGCAGGTAGTCGCCCTCGAGGAAGGGGGCGTTGTGCTGGCGGCGAAATTCGAGCGCCTTGCGCGTCAGGTACATCTTCAACCGGCCATCCTGCCAGTGAAGCAGCATGTGCTCGATTAGCGCTCCGCGGTCGGCATGCTCGCCCGCGGCCAATTCGGCCAGCAGCCGCGCTCGCTTCTGGAAATCGACGGGGCGGCGGTTGTCGGGATCCATCATGCTGAAATCCCAGAGTTCGGAACCCTGGTAGAAATCGGGCACGCCGGGCGAGGCGATCTTCAGCAGCAGTTGGGAAAGGGAATTCAGCGCGCCGTGGAAGGCAACGCGCCGCTGGAAACGCGTAAAGTCCTTGAGAAAACGATTCTCCTCGGAATCGTCGAGGATGCGCTCGATAAAGGCCGAGAGGGCCTCTTCGTGCTCGGGCACCGGCTCGGTCCAGCTGGTGAAGAGCTTGGCCTCGCGGGCGGCCTTGTGCATGCAGAAGGTGAGCCGCTCGGGGAAATCGGCCAATTCCTCGCTATCGAGCGGCCAGGCGCCGATCATCGTCTGATAGAGGAACATCTCCTCGAGCGGCACGGGCACTTCGCGGCCGTGCGCCTCGCGTTTTTTTGAGTGGTTCCAGCGGCGCCAGCGGAAGACGCGCTCGCCCCACTCGGTTGCAAGCTCGGAGAGCACGTCGATGCGGGCGCGCGCGTCCTCGCTGCGCTTGGTATCGTGCGTCGACGTGGTGTTGAGCGTGGCCGGGCGGCGGGCGAAACGCTCCTGGTTGAAGAGGTGGAAGGAAACGACGTCGAGCGGCGGCTCGATCCGGAGCGGATCCCCGCCCACCTCGTTGAGCGAAATCAGGCTGTTGTGGACGTAAAAGGCGGTGTCCTCGAGGCCCTTGGCCATCACCGGGCCGCTGAACTGCTGCCACTGCATGACGAAGCTGAGGCATTCGCGGCGCTCTTCCTCGGAGGCACCGGGCAGGTCGAGCGTCAGCAGCCGGCGGAGGAAATCGAAAGCGGTCTGCCGGAACAGGTCGCCGCGATGACGTTCACGGGCGGCATCGAGCGCGCGCTCCAGGTACACGCGGTCGCGCGCGGAGACGCCACCGCCGGCGATATAGGTGCGGTAGACGGGCAGGCAGGCGGTGACGAAGACGAGCGCTCGGAGCAGATCGGAGAGCGGCACGTCGCGGGCGTAGCGGTCGCGGGCGGCCAGCCGGCCGAGCTGATGGCCGAGCCGGCGAAGTTCGCCGGCGAACAGTTGCTCCATCACCACGCGGTTGCCATGGAAACTGACCTCGGCGAACGGGGTGGCCTTGCCGGTGAATTTGGCGTAGACGGCGTCGAGCAGTTCCACGCCGCGCGCATCGGTGAGCACGCCGTTCGCCGCGTTGAGAAAGTCGTAGCCGGTGGTGCCGGTGACCGGCCAGTCTTCCGGCAACTGCTCGTTGGCGCCGAGGATTTTCTCAACGATGACGTAAGGGCCGGCGGCGCCACGGGCAGCCGCACGGGCTGCGCAGGCCTCGGTGAGTCGATCGAGGTAGGCTCGGGGATCGTAGAGGCCGTCGACGTGGTCGATGCGCAGGCCGGAGACGCGGTCGTCCTCCACAAGCTGCAGGATTGTCGCGTGGCGCGCGGCGAAGACTTCGGGCAGCTCGACGCGCAGGCCGACCAGGTCATTGATGTCGAAGAAGCGCCGGTAATTGATCTCCTCGGCGGCGATGCGCCAGTAGGCCAGCCGGTAGGGCTGGGATTCGAGCAGCCGGTCCAGCCGGTCGAAGCTGGCTGGATCGTCGCGCGTGCCGTTGAAATCACGGATCGTCGCCTCGAGCGCGCGGCGGAAATCGGTGTTTTCGCGGAAGAGCTGCCACAGGTGCCTTTGGATCTCCTCCGAGTCTGCGCGCCGCGCCGCCACGCTTTCCGGATCCACCGCGCCGCGGCCGGGCAGGCGTTCGAGCCGCTCGATCACCTCCAGCAGCCCAAGCACGGCGCCGTGGTCTTCGGGGAATGATTCACGCACCTGCGCGAGGCAGGATTCCAGAATCGGTTGCGACGTCTTCGGATCGAGCGGGAAGCGCGATTCCCAGTAACGGAACCAGAAACCGTCTTCCTCGAGCCGCAGAGCGATCTCCTGATTTTCCAGCGCGCGGCCATAGAGGTTGCCCAGCACCGGCAAGACCACCTTGCCCGCTCCGGAAGCCGGTAGCGGAGCTTTGGCCGTGGGCGATTGCCAGTCGATATCGAAAAAGGCGGCGTAGGGCGAGGACCGGCCGTTTTGGAGTATATCGGTCCACCAGGGATTTTCGGCGCTTGCCGCCATGTGATTGGGAACGATGTCGAGCAGCAGCCCCATGCCGTAGTCCTTCAGCCGCTGCACCAACTCCTCGAATTCGCGCTCGGTGCCCAGCTCGGAATTGATGCGCTGGGGGTCGATCACGTCGTAGCCGTGGGAGCTGCCCTTGCGGGCCTTGAAGCGCGGCGAGGCATAGAGGTCGCTGATGCCCAGCTCGTGCAGGTAGGGCACCAGGTCTCGCGCGTCGGCAAAGCGGAAGCTCAGATTGAACTGGATGCGGTAGGTCGCCGATGGGGTCTTGGTCCAGGGCATCTAGGGCACCAGCACGGTAAGTTTTTCGCCCAGATGGCGAAACTGCTCCACCCAGTCCTGCGCAAACCGGTCACCAAGCGATGCCTCGCTGCCGACACGCGGGTAGAGCGACCGCAGAATACCGTAAAAGGTGTTCTGCGCCTTCCACAAATTCACTTCGAAGGGCAGCATGCCGACGAGTTCGGCGGCTTGGTCGAGGACCCGCAACCGGTCGAGGCTGGTCGGGTCCTCACTCAACCAGTCGGCCAGACGGTCGATTTTCTTCCGTACCGAATATTCGAGCGTAGCCACGTCGAGCTGAACGCCCGTGGTAGCCGTCTCCTCGAGAATCTTGCGGATCTGGGCAGCGTCGAGGATTTCGGCTTCCAGGCTGTGGCGCAACGCGGCGTTGAGCGTAAACTCGGCGGCCATCTGCAGGTGGCGGGCGAGCGGGATGCCCATGCGCGTCATGAAGCGGATCAGCGAGATGTGATTTTCGAACATCTGGCCGTAGCCGGACTCGGCCTCGGCCTGCGTGGAGACGAGGATCGAGGCAAGGATCTTGCGCAGTTCGTCGCGGAAGAGCAGCTCAAGCGTGTAGATGCCGGCGCCGAAGCTCCGGTCCATCTCGCGCACCAATTCGGCGAAATCCGAGCGCTCGAACGTCTGGGCAATCCGGCCGGCGTCGCTCTCGTAGGATTCCAGCCCTTGAAACGGCCGAACGCCACCACTGATGCTCTGATCTCCCAGGTGCACCACGCCGAAGGTTACCTGGCCAGATTCACCGGTGATTTCCGAGGTGATGAGCGCGCGCCCCACCGCCAGCCGCACCTTGCCAGCCGATAACGAGCGGTAATCCTCACGATCAACCGAGTAGCAGTAGACCGGTGTTCGCTCGCCGTATTCCTCGAAGAGCGAGCTGACCGCGTAGTGCGCTCCCACCTTCTCCAGGTTGACCATTGCCGGCAGCACGTACCGCTTGTAGACGGTGCGGCCGGAAGACAGCTCGCGGAGATTCGAGGGCACGCGGTCGAGACGATCGAGAAAGCCGGGCTCGAGATCGTCGCCGAAAAGCTCGCGGTTGAGCTGGAGCACGCGGCCAGCATACTGAAGCACCTGCACCGTTTCGATGCCAGACACCTCGTCGAAGAACCAGCCGCAACTCGTGTACATGAGCATGGCGTGGCGCTGAAGCTCGAGCAACTTGAGCGCGCGAACGCGCTCCTCGGGAGAAAGCGGATGGGTGGCGTGGCGATCGAGGAACGCGACGGCGTTTTCGCGCGAACGGTCGAGGATCAGCTCGATGTAGTCGTTCCGCGCGGCCCAGGGATCTTTCAGCAGGGCAGCGCCACGAAGCTCGAAGCGACCGGCCATCGCGTCGCGCAGCCAGTCGAGCGCCTCGCGGAGCGGCCCGCGCCAACGTTGGTGCCAGCCGGAGTGCATGCCGGAATTGCAGCCGCAATCCGAACGCCAGCGCTCGATGCCGTGAACGCAACTCCAGGAAGTGTTCTCATAAATCTGCACTTGGTGGGACGGCGGGTGCTTGGTGAGATATTCGGAGTAATTCGTGAGGCGGGCCAGCTGATTGCGCTCGATATACTGCACCGCGTAGGCCAGCGCCATGTCGCCATGGGGCTGGTGGTGGCCGTAGGTTTCTCCGTCGGTGGCGATGTGGACGACCTGCGGCCAACTGCGCGAGTCAACGAACGCGCCGAGCAGACGGTCGGCGAGGTATTCGCCTTTCTGGAGAATGCCCTCGAAAGCCACGGCGCGGGAGATCGGCCCGTCGTAGAAAAACAGGTCGATCGAGCGGCCGGTGCCCAACACCAATTTGTAAGGGCGGGAGGGATCGATGCGGCCGCCGGTGACGTCGCGCCAGGCGCGCTTGCCCAGCGCCCGCACCCGCCGCGCCTGATAGGGCGCCAGCACGGTGAAACGGATGCCGTTCCGGGCCAGCAGCGCGAGCGTTTCCAGATCGACGGCCGTTTCCGGCAGCCACATGCCTTCCGGATGGCGGCCAAAACGGCTCTCGAAATCGCGGATACCCCAGATGATCTGCGTTTCCTTGTCGCGGGCGTTGGCCAGCGGCAGGATCATGTGGTTGTAAGCTTGGGCCAGCGCAGAACCATGTCCGGAAAAATTGCGCCGGCTCTCCCGATCGGCGGCAAGGATGCCCTCATAGACGTCGTGGCTCTTCTCCTCGAGCCAAGAGAGAAGGGTCGGGCCAAAATTGAAACTGATCTTCGAGTAATTGTTGATGATCTGCTCGATATGGCCGACGCCGTCCAGAATTCGGGCGGCGAAATTCGGCGCGTAACATTCGGCAGTGATGCGCTCGTTCCAGTCGTGATACGGGTAGGCGGAATCCTGCAGTTCGATCGCCTCGAGCCAGGGATTCTCCCGCGGCGGCTGATAAAAATGCCCGTGAATGCAGATGTAGCGTTCCATCAACTCAACCCGACTTTCCGGTAGATGAGGAACGACCGCGGACCGGTTTCGAGGGTCCGTTCCCGCTGCGCGTCAAGACGGGCGGGAGCCGTGCTGCCGCCGAGCCATTGCTCGGCGGCCGAATTGAACTCCTGCTGCCAGACGCCTGAGGCGATGGGAAGCTCGACCCGCGCCGGGCGGGAGCCAAAATGAAAGAGCATCAGGACCTCGCTCTCGCCGCGTTTGCGGAAAACGATCAGCGCGCTTTCTTCTTCCTGCGGAATCGCCCGAAGGTTTTCCGTGCTGCAATCGGCCAGCGCGGGCAGCCGTCGCCGCAAGCGAATCAGATCCCGATAGAAACGGCAAAGAGTACTGTGGCGCGCGGCGGCGCGCAATTGCCAATCGAGCTTCGCCCGCAGGAACGTCTCCTCGTCCTGCGGGTCGGGCGGCTGGCCGGGCCAGCCAAAGGCGGCGAACTCCTGGCGGCGCCCGCGGCGCACCGCTTCGATCAGGTCCCGGTCGCCGTGGCTGACGAAATAGGGGAAGGGAGCCTTCTCGCCGTATTCCTCGCCCATGAAGAGCAACGGCAGGAACGGACTGAGCAGCGTCAGGCCGGCCGCCAGTTTCAGGTCGTCAAACGAGCCGAGCGCGCTGAGCCGCTCGCCGCGCATGCGATTGCCCACCTGATCGTGGTTCTGCGAGAAAACGACGAAGCGGCGGCCGGGGATGTCGCGCGCGAAATTGCCGTGGCGGCGCCCCCGGTAAGCCGAATACTCGCCCGAATAGATGAAATGCTCGTTGAACGCCGTGGCCAACTGGCCGATCGAGCCGAAATCGACGTAGTAGCCGGTGCGTTCTCGAGTGAGCAGAGCGTGCACGGCGTGGTGAAAATCGTCGTTCCAGACGCCGTCGAGCCCCAAGCCTCCGCATTCGCGCTCGCGCACCAGCCTCGCGTCGTTGCGGTCGCTTTCGGCGATCACTTGCACGCGGCGGCCGAGCCGGCCGGCGCGCTCGTGCACGCACGCGCCCAGTTCCTCGAGGAACGGCCGGGCCGAGGGATCGACGATCGCGTGAACGGCGTCGAGCCGGAGCGCATCGACATGGAAGTCGGTGATCCAGGTAAGCGCGTTCTCGATGAAGTAGCGGCGCACTTCGTCGCTCCAGGGGCCGTCGTAATTGATCGCCTCGCCCCAGGGAGTGCGGTAGCGGTCGGTGAAATAGGGACCGAATTCCGAAAGATAGTTTCCTTCCGGGCCCAGATGGTTGTAGACGACGTCCAGCGTGACGGCCAGATGCCGGGCGTGGCAGGCGTCTACCAGACGCTTCATCGCTTCTGGCCCGCCGTAGCTCGCCTGCACGGCGAAGGGATGGACGCCGTCGTAGCCCCAGTTGCGCGTGCCGGGAAATTGCGCCAGCGGCATCAGCTCGATCGCGGTGACGCCGAGGTCGACCAATTCGTCGAGCCGTGTGTGGATGGCGTCGAGGGTGCCCTCGGGAGTGAACGTGCCAACATGGATTTCATAGAACAGGTATTCGTCGAGAGGCAACCCCTGCCAGCCCTTGTCGGTCCATTCGAAGCAGGGATCGACAATGGCCGAGGGCCCGTGGACGCCGCGCGGTTGGAAGCGCGAAGCCGGGTCGGGCCGGTCGGGCCCACCGCTGGGCCGGAAGAAATACAGACTGCCGGGCGCGACGCCTTCAACGGTCAGATGATGGTAGCCGCGCTCGCCCGCCGTCATCTCGATCAGCCGTTCCTCCGGCTCGATCAGGTGCAGCTGCACGCTTTCCACGCGCGGGGCCCAGACGAGAAATTCCACCCTGCCTTCCGCACAAACCGTGCATCCGAGCTGCCCCCGCGGCTCCTTGACCATTTGCTCCCTTCGTTGCCTTGCCCGACTTTCGCGAACTTTCTTGCTCCAGCCATTGTATCGACCGGCGGCGCTGCGACAAGCCGTTCACTGAAAATGCGACCGAGATCCGGAGAATCTTGCCGGCAGTTAAGCAGGAGCGGTTAGAAATTCACGCCCAGGCCTGCGGTGAAAGTGACGTTGTTGTTATGCGCTGGAAAGGAGACCGTGGTGACCGTGCCGCCCGGGCCGATCGTGGTCACGGTGGACATCGATCCGGTGGGAATCTGGCTGATGTAATAGTCGGTCATGCCAAGGTTGGCCGACAGCCAGGAATTCAGCTTGAACGAGAGCGCCGAAGCGGTGTCAAACCGATACTGCCCGCTATTCGACAGGTTCGGGTAGAAGGTGAAGGAGTGGTCAATCCGGATCTGCTTGTTCAGTTGAATCACGGCGTGCTCGCCCAGCAGGGCTTCCGCGTACTGTGCAGCCGGCGTGCCGGAGAATTTCTCATTGGCGAAGGTGCCGCCGATCATCACGCTGAAGTGGATGCGCTGGCGGGAAAGGAGTTCGCGGCCGTAGCCGCCGCCGTAGGTCTGGCGCAAATCGAGGTTTTGCGACTGGATGTGATCCCACTGGCCGAGCACGAAGAGGAAATTCTGCGGCTGGAAGAAATAGTCCTGCCGAATCGCGGTGGTCAGGCTGTTGGACGAAACGGTGACGCCGTCGCTGCTCGCGTGGGCAAAGAGCATATTGAAGGTGAAATTGGTGCGCCACCGCTCCATCATACCCGGCAGACGAGGTTCGTGGCGCACCGCGTTCACGCCGATGCTGAGCGTCCGCGCGTTCTGATCGCCGTTCTGGAGGCTGTAGCCTAACGTCGCGCCGCCTTTCCAGCCGCGCCAAGGCTTCGCCTTCTCTTTTGCCACCGCAGCCGCGGCCTGATAGGCGGCGGCCGGCAGAATCGTGCTGATGGTTCCGGCAGGCAACTTCCGAATACCGGCGTGGCTTTTAACGATCCAGGTACCTTTGGAAAAGTGTGCGCAGTCGCCAGAGAATACCGCGCCATTTTCCATCATGACTTCGATCGGTTGGTTGATCATGAGTGAAGCGATTTTCGACGTCGGAATCGAAATCTCGCCGAGGGCGGACGAATGGAAGTCAACCGTCGTCCCTACAACTTTCAACCATTTGCCCTGCAGATGGTCGCCGTTGACAAATTGCACCTCCTGCGCGTGCGCCCCGAGCGTGGCGAGCAGGCAGACCAGAAAACAACCGAGAAAACTTCTCCGCATGAAAGACCTCTTTTGTCCCCATTTGTGACCAACCCGTCAGCAAATCACGAATTTGGTTCGCAGGCAAACGAATGGCGGCGAAAAGTGTTGATCGTGGTTTTTCCGTGGGAGCTAGGTAGAAACAGGGGTTTGTCGAGGCTGGGAAGCCAGGATTGGGAGGCGGCCGGCGCCGCTCAGCGCGAGACGAACAGTACGGTGACCAGGGCGCTGGCGGGCATGGCCTTTCCGGTCGTCTTGCACGTCTGCGGTCGGTAGCGCCACTGCCGCACCGCCGCGATCGCCGCACGGCTCAGAACAGGCGGCACGGAATTGACCGGCCACAAACCGCGCGGAATCCCGTCCGAGCCGATGTCCGCATACAGGTACACCAAGCCAATGATCCCGGCCTGCTCGGCGGCGCGAGGGTATTCCGGACGGACCATCTTCTCCAGCTTGGGCCGCTCGATCTCCGGACAGCTGGCAGCGACCGGGATCTCCTTCGAGCCGGGTACCGGCAAAAAGTCCCTCAAATCGACTTTCTTTGCACGCACCAGCCGGTCGATCTGAATTTTCACGAAAACGGTACCGCTGGGCCGCAGCACCTCCAGCGTGCGGGGAAAGCGCCGGGCGCCGAACGACGCGTAGCCGGAATAGCGGTAGGTGACGTTCCACGAATTGTCGACCAAACGCTCGGGGTCTCCGTTGAACGCATTGAAGCAGGATTCGAAGCGCGCCGACTTGTCGGCGGTTTCCACGCATTCACTGGTGCCGTCGGGAGAACGCACAGGCGCCCTCAGCCCGAGTCCCGAGACGGAGTGCAGCATCCCCGGCAAGGAAATTGCCCGCCGGATCAGGAAGACCGGATAGGGAACATAACCCAGATTTCCGGCGCTCCAGAGCTGCTTCCCGTCCGAAATCTCCACGCTTTGGTAGCCGGGCATGGTCAGTTCGTCGTGGCTCCAGCCGGCTGGCGTCCAGATACGCAACAGTTGCCCGTCCTCGATCTTGCCAGGGGCGTACGCGATGCTGAAACGGGCGTGCAGGACGGCTTCCGGGGTATCCTTTGCGTCGATGTCTATGGCCTTGAACGCCCGCCGGAAAAGCGCTATTGCGGCCGGGTTGTTCTCGGGTCTGGTGGCTGCGGGGGTCGGGGAGGGAAAAAACAGGAGGCCGGCGCCAAGCGCGAAAACGGTCCTCTTCATCGCTCCCTTCATCGTGCTCCCCTTCGAGAAAGGGCGTTCCGGCCGGTATCGGCAGATTCAGGCAATCCGTGCCTTGGGCGGTTTGGTGCCCACCGGCTTGTATTCGGGTGGTGAAGTCCATTAATTTTAGCACTTATCCCAAATGGCACAGGAGTGGAAACCAGATGCCGGTGATCGACTTTCACACGCACTTCTACCCGCCCGAATACCTGGCGGCACTCGAACAAGGCCCGAGTAACGTGCGCATCGGCCGCGACGTCGATGGCAATCCGCTGCTCTACTACCCCGGCGATTACAACGTCGCCGTGCCTGGCCATCGGGACATCGACTTTCGCGAAACGGATGTGACTGCACGCGGCGCCGATTTGCAGGTGCTGACGCTCACCACCCCCGGCACGCACATCGAAACGCCGGAGGTTGCCTCGCGCCTGGCCGCACTCACCAACGACGCGCTTGCCCGCCTGGCGCACGACCGTCCGGCCCGTTTCACTGCGCTGGCCACGCTGCCACTGAACGATCCGGGCGCGTCAGTGAAGGAACTGGAGCGGGCCGTGGAACAGCTGAATCTGCGCGGCGCGATGCTCTTCAGCAACGTCAACGGTGTGGCGTTGGCCGACGAGCGCTTTTGGCCGCTTTACGAGGTGGCGAACAAGCGGGAAGCCGTGCTCTTCATCCATCCCACCAGCCCGGTGGGTGTCGAGGCGATGAACGAATACTGGCTGATGCCGCTGGTTGGCTTTCTTTGCGACACCACGCTGGCCGCAGCCCATCTCGTCTTCAGCGGCGTCGCCGAACGCTTTCCGCGCATCCGCTGGGTGCTGGCGCACCTGGGCGGCGCAATTCCCTATCTGGCGGAGCGGCTCGACCGCGGCTACGAGGCTTTCCCCGAATGCCGCGCCCGGATTCAGCAGCTCCCCAGCCACTACCTGAAGCGGTTCTTCTACGACACAGTGAATTTCGATCCCTCGGCGCTGCAGCTGGCCATAGGCTTCGCCGGTGCAGGACAACTGGTCGCCGGGAGCGATTATCCACACCGTATCGGTAGCATTGAGCGGATGCGTGAGAGCATTGCGTCGCTTCCGATCCCCGAAGCGGATCGCCAGGCAATTTTCGGCGGCAATGCCCGCCGCCTGCTCGGCCTTTAGCCGGTTCCCCGCGCCGAAGGCGGTGTGGATTCCACCGCTCGTTCCGTTTCCGCGGCGGCACGAACGTCTCCTTTTGCGCCTCGTGGTATCTTCTATATTTCTTGTGAGATTCTGACTTTACGGTTCAAACACTGCTATGTCTCGTGCGTTTCTATCATGCATTGACCCTGCCTGCGGGCGCAGCCATCCGCTGGCTCTGAAGGAACCTCGCTGCTCCGACTGCGGCGGATTGCTCGATGTCGCCTACGAATTCGATCGCGTGGCGGCCACGGAACTGCGCCGCCTGTGGCGAGACCGCCTGACCACCAACCATCCCGCCGACCGCAGCGGAGTGTGGCGATTCCGCGAACTGCTGCCTTTCCTGCCTTCCACCGTACCGCCGGTCACGCTGGGAGAGGGGGCGACTCCGCTGGTTGACGCACCGCGCGCCGGGCGCTGGGCGGGCGACGTGCGGCTCTCGGCCAAGCACCTTGGAGCCAATCCCACCGGTTCGTTCAAGGACCTGGGCATGACCGCCTGCATCAGCGCGGCCGTTTCGACGCGGGCGGAAGTGGTGGCTTGCGCTTCGACTGGGAACACGTCCTCTTCCATGGCCGCCTACGCGGCGCGCGCCGGCCTGCCCGCGGTGATGTTCGTGCCGTATCAGGGCATTTCCGGGGCGAAACTCGCCCAGGCACTGGAGTTCGGCGCCCGCGTGGTGGAGGTGCGAGGTAGCTTTGACGATGCTTTCCGTCTGCTCCGAGAGGTTTCGGCCGACCGATCGCTGCACATTGTGAATTCCATCAATCCCTTCCGGCTGGAAGGCCAGAAGACCGCCGTTATCGAATTGCTCGAGCAGCGCTCGTGGCGCGCTCCGGATTTCCTGGTCCTGCCCGGCGGGAATCTGGGCAACGTCTCGGCAATGGGCAAGGGATTGAGGGAACTGGCCATTTTCGACGGACTCGACCGTCCGCCGCGCCTGGTGGTGATCCAGGCCGCCGGCGCGGCTCCTTTTTCCCGCAGCTGGAATTCCGGCGAAGCGATCGAGCCCGTTTCCCAGCCGGAAACCGAGGCCAGCGCCATCCGCATCGGCCAGCCTGCGAACTGGCCGAAGGCGCGCCGCGAGATCGAAGCGACACGCGGACTGGTGGAATGCGTCAGCGATCAGGAAATCGAGGAGGCCAAGGCTGCGCTCGCCTCGGACGGCATCGGCTGCGAACCGGCCTCCGCGGCCACCGTTGCGGGTGTGCGCAAGCTACGACGCAACGGCCGGATTCCGCCGGAGTCGGAAGTCGTGGTGATCTTGACCGGACACCAGCTTAAGGATCCCGATTACATCCTGCGGCATCAGAAGTGGGCTGAGTCCGCTCGCATCGTCATCGATCCCGATGCCGACGCTGCCCGCCGGGCGCTCGACACTCTGCTCGCCGGCTGAACAGGCTCCGGCCGAGAATTCCAACGCGAAGAAAATTCCTCACGACCCCGCAAAAGATGACTCCGAGTCATCGCTTACAATGATTTTCGCCCCGCTTTTGCCCTGCTTCACCTCCATGCACTGAGACGGCGAGGCTTTTTCCACAGGCGCCCTCACGAAGCCATTGACGGTGTCACACCGGATACGATATATGAACTGAAACGTTTTCCGGGGTGAGCAATGCCACTACGCAACCCGACAACGCCGCTCAGCGGCCGAGGGTCGACGCTTTCGCGAAACGTCACGCCTGCTGTACGCGCCTATAGCGAACTGAAGCGCCGCATCCTCACTTGCCGCGTCGCTCCGGGCAAACGCGTAGATGAGAAAGAACTCTCGAAAGAAATCGGTGTTCCTCTTTGCGTCTTCCGCGAGGCCTGCCACTTGCTCGCCCGCGAGCGTTTGCTCTGCGCAGTAAAACGCCAGGCCTTTACCGTCTCCGAATTGAGCCTCAAGGAGATCCGCGAGATCTGTGAATTGCGGCGAATCGTCGAATCGAAATCGGCGGCGCTGGCGGCCGAGCGCGTACGGCCCGAACAGGCGGCGCGGCTGTTGGTCCTGGCGGAGTTGGACTATCGGCCCGGCCAGCGCCACACCTACGAGCGCTACTTGAAGAGCAATGTGGCTTTCCACCAGCAACTGGCTCGTACGGCGGGAAACGCCTGGCTGGAGGCCACGGTAGTTTCCGTCCTCGACCAGATGAACCGGCCCTTGTATCTCGGGCTCGACCTCGGACTCGACCCGCAGGAAGCGACGGCAGAGCATCTCCGTGTCGTTGACGCCGTGCGCCGCAAGCGCCCTTCACTGGCCCAACGGCTGATGTGGAATCAGCTCTCGGCCACGGAAGAGCGGATCGTCACCGCCTTTGGGGACAACGGCTTTGCCTGACACCCCGACAGAAGGGCGGTCGGCCCAACCGGTAAACGGGCCCCCGGATCCGCTGCGCGCAAGCATGCCTGGTAGCGCGCTATTCCACGGAAGTTTCCTGCGCCAGAATGCCCCTGCGAAGCTCGACGAGCGTAGTGGCTTGTGTAAAGCCGCCCTTCAAAAAGTAGTGTTCCCACAGGCAAGGAAAAGATAGCGGCTGAACCCGCACCAGCGCAGGCATCTCCTTGCCTTCCATGTTGCACCCGTCATCAGCGAAAGCAGCAAGCGGCTGGAATCCCCAACTGACCTTGCGGCGGGCGGTGATTTCGAGCGCCACGGCGCTACGGTCGCCGAGCGGGGCAATCCTTTCGTACTGTAGAAACTTGCGATAGAGTGCGGCGCGGATTGTCCGAAACACCCGAGCCCCCGTCAGCTTCGCTTCGCCTTCGACCAGAACGCCGCGCAAGTGATTCCAATCCTCGGTGTAATCGTCGAAGACGAGCGCCACCTGAGGATGGGACAGGATGTGGCGCACCTTGGCGGTGGCGCGGTCAGTGCAAACGTATAGCCTGCCGTCTTCAAAAAGAGGGCAGACGGGCACGGCGTGGGGCATCCCGTCGGGTGCCACGGTGGTCAGCCGGGCCACGTGGGCGGTTTCGACGAATTCACGTTCGGCCCGAGTCCATTTCCTCATGTCCAGCCTCCTGTTGCTGTTGCCGTGACGCCACAGGTGCCCGGCTCCGCCCAGTCCGATTCCGCTTGGCCGCGGGAATCCGCTAGGCGAGTTTCGGCGGAGAAAGCCGCGCGTCAGCGCATGGCGCAGGGCCAGCTGGTTCAGGCTGATGCCCATCGACCCGGAGAAAGATGGCATTTCGGGAAGCTCTGAAGCTTGCGGTCCTGCAGCATGTCCCGGCACGCCGAAACTAGCGCCGCGAAACAGCGATGCCGCGTGAAGATCATTGCGGGGTCGGCTTGGCGATGAAGCCGTGGAAATTGCCCGACGCGTCGATGTAGAAGCCCACTACCTCGCCGCTATCGTTGAACCCCTCGGCGCAGGTTACGCAGGAGGTGTTGAACGATCCCGGCGGTGCAGCGTTTGGGTCTGTGACAGTCATTGTCTGCTGCGGGTTCTGTCCCGATTCCTGTAGAAAAAGAAAAGGCGTATTCTCCTGAGAAGTCGTTAAGGAAAAAAGCCCTGGGCCTATCGAAGAGGCTTTGGGCACAGGAGAATACGCCATGGCGAAGAGTAGCATCAGGCCGGGCTTGCGCCAAGAGGAAGCGAATCCGTGGCGGGAGAGTCTGGAGCAGCGGTTGCGGGAACGGATGCGTGAGCTGATTGAGCAGGTGTTGGAGGAGGAAGTCGAGGATGCGCTGGGGGCGGGCCGTTCCCAGCGCGTGGCCGGGCGGCGAGGCTACCGGCACGGGACCAAGGGGGAATCGGCATAGGGGGAGCGGTCGCCCGCGCTCCCCTGCCACACCACCGGACATGCGGGTCCGCATCCGGCGGTTCAGAAGGTTACGCCAAACCGTCGAACAGCCGAGGAAGACCAAGCGAGTCGAAGTAGACAACGGAGAGCGCGATCGACAAGGCCGGGCTATTGGCCAAGCGCCAAGGGCCGTGCGGACTGCCCGCCGTTTGGGCGGCGAGGTCCTGCCCAACCCCGCGTTGGCGCAGCTCGGTGTATCGTCGCCGACCGCGCTTCCATTGTTTCCAGATCACGGACCGTAGCCGACGTCGGATCCATTGGTCCAGACTTTTCGGCACCGAGGGGGTCTGACAGAAGCCGAAGTAACTCTTCCAACCCCGTAAATAGACGGCGAGTTCCTCGGTCATCCGCTCCAAACTGATCCCTCGCGTCCGGCGCGTCAGCTCCCGAACCTTCCGCCTGCACCGCAGCAAGGCCTTCGGCGCGATGCGCCGCTTCGGCTGCTTGCCACTGGTGAAGCTGAACCCCAGGAACTTCCGTGTCTGCGGTCGTGCCACCGCGCTCTTCGCCTGGTTCACCTTGAGCTTGAGCCGCCGCGTCAGGAAGCCGGTGATGCTCGCCATCACCCGCTGCCCCGCTCGTTGGCTTCCGACGTAAATGTTGCAATCGTCGGCGTACCGCACGAAGCGCTGCCCGCGCCGTTCCAGCTCGCGGTCCAGTTCGTCGAGCACGATGTTCGGCAGCAGCGGAGAGAGCGGCCCGCCTTGCGGCGTGCCTTCCGCCGTCGGACCCACCAACCCGTTCTCCATCACCCCAGCTTTCAAGAACGCCCCAGTCAACCGGAGCACCCTCTTGTCGGTCACCCGCCGCGCGATCATCGCCATCAGTCGGTCGTGATTCACCCGATCAAAGAATTTCTCCAGATCGAGGTCCACCACCCAACGATGACCCGAGGCCATATACTCCTGCGCCTTGGCCACCGCCTGATGCGCCGAACGCCCCGGCCGGAAACCGTAGCTGTGGTCGGAGAAGCTCGGGTCCCCTCTGCGTTGCAGCACCTGCATCACCGCTTGCTGGATGAAACGGTCCAGCACGGTCGGGATGCCAAGCTTCCGCACCCCGCCCTCCGGCTTCGGGATTTCCACCCGCCTCACCGGCTGCGGCTGGTAGGCTCCGCATAACAGTTGTTCCCGTATTTTGGGCCAGTGCTGCTTCAGGTGGCCCGCTAGCTGGCCGACGGTCATCCCGTCGATCCCCGGGCCGCCTTTGTTCGCCTTGACTTGCTTGTACGCCTGCCAGCAGTTCCCCTGCTCGCAAACTTCCTCCATCCACCGCTCATGACTGGCTGGACGTTCGGACGCGCCTTTCGCCGTGAGCGCTTCGGTCCCTTCCCGAGAAGCCTTCGGAGCTTCACTCCTCCCCTCCTCGGCAAAGGCCAGCCGGAGCTGGTCTTTCTGCCGCTTGGCGCTCATCGAGTCATGCGCTCCTACTGATCCCCCTTCGGTTTGGGCCTTCTCCCGGCTCGCCGGGATACTACGCCCGCTGCTGACTTCTGCCGCGCGGTCAGAACGGATCGCTCCGCTCCCAGTCACGATTCCGTGACACACAGCAGATCTCCCGAGGTAAGTTCGACCGCCTTCCACGCGCAGCCGCCGGATTTACCACCAGTGCCCTTGATGGATATGGGCTTTGCGGTCACTCGCCCGCTCGCCCGGCACCGTAGGCCTCCCATCCGGTTCTTGTTCATCGGCTCGCGCTTTTGCTCCACGCTTCCTCCAGACCCCGCCTCGCGGCGACGCCCTTGCGCTTCGCTAACCCTTCACCTCCATCAGGCTGGGTAGAGGACTTTCACCTCCAAGCTGTCGAACATGCTCGGCACACAAATAAAGCCCCGGCCCGAGTTTCCGGGCCGGGGCAAGGAGGGAAGTACCGCAGGATCGGTTGCGATCTAGCTGCAACCGGAGGTGGAACCGCAATTGACGCACTTGTAGCAACTGCCGTTGGGCACCATGAGCATGCCGCAATCGGGACAGGAGGGTGCGTCGTCGAGCGTGGCGAGGACCGGGGCATTGCCCGGCTCGGTTTTCGCCGCGAGGCCGGCGGGCACGGGAGCCGGAGCCATGGCCGCCTGCGCCGCGGGGAAGGCCATATAGTCGCGGGAGATGAATTTCCCGCCGAGCCAGCGAGCCACGTAGTCGAGGATCGACTTGGCGTAGGGGATCTCCGGATTGCCGGTGAAGCCGGAAGGCTCGAAGCGGGTGTTGATGAGCTTGTCGACCAGCGCCTTCAGCGGCACGCCGTATTGCAGCGCGATCGAGACCGACATGGCGAAGCCGTCCATGATGCCGGAAAGCGTGGAGCCTTCCTTGGCCATCTTGATGAAGACCTCGCCCGGCGATCCGTCGGCGTACATGCCGACCGTCAAATAGCCCTCCGTGCCGCCGATCGAGAAGCGGTGGGTGAGCGAGTGGCGCTCGGGCGGTAGCTTGCGGCGCTGAACGTTGTTGAAAAGTTCCTGCTGACGTTCGCTCACGGCGGTTTCGGCCGAAGCCGGGACGCGAGCGGCTGCAACGGCAGGCGCGGGCGTCGTGGCGGAAGCCTCCTTTTTCTTTTTGTTTTCACCGGCGGCGGAGAGCGGCTGGGAGCGCTTGGAGTTGTCGCGGTAGATGGCGACGGCCTTCACGCCGAGCCGCCAGGACTCGACGTAGGCGTCCATGATGTCTTCGACGGTGGATTCCTCTGGCATGTTGATCGTCTTGCTGATCGCGCCGGAAAGGAACGGCTGCGCCGCCGACATCATGCGCAAGTGGCCGCGCCAGCTGATGGCGCGCGCGCCGTTGGCCGGGCGGAGCGAGCAGTCGAAGACGGGCAGATGCTCGGGCTGCAGGCCCGGAGCGCCTTCGATCATGCCGTGGCGGTCGATATGGTCGACGATCTCGGCGACACGCTCGGGCTCATAGCCGAGCCTCATGAGCGCCTGCGGGACGGTGTTGTTAACGATCTTCAGGACGCCACCGCCGACCAGCTTCTTGTACTTCACTAAGGCGAGGTCGGGCTCGATGCCGGTGGTGTCGCAATCCATCATGAAACCGATCGTGCCGGTGGGCGCGAGCACGGAGACCTGGGAGTTCTTGAACCCGTGCCGTTCGCCGGTTTCAAGCGCCTGATCCCAGGAGCGTTTGGCGGCCTCAAAGAGCTGCGACTGCACGTTTTCCTGGTGGATCGGCCGAAGGGCGTCGCGGTGCATGCGGATGACGTCGAGCATCGATTCGCGGTTTGGCTCGTAATCGGGGAACGGGCCCATGCGCTCGGCAATACGCGCCGACTGGGCGTAGGCCTCGCCGGTCATCAGTGCGGTGATGGCCGAGCACATGTCGCGGCCGGCGTCGGAATCGTAGGGCAGCGCGAGTGACATCAGCAGCGCGCCGAGGTTGGCGTAGCCGAGGCCGAGCGGGCGGAAACGATGGGAATTTTCGCCGATCCGCTTGGTGGGATAGCTGGCGTTATCGACCAGGATTTCCTGTGCGGTGATGGTGATGTCGACGGCATGGCGAAACGCCTCGGCATGGAACTCGCCGTTGGGCTCGAGGAACTTCATCAGGTTGAGCGAGGCAAGGTTGCAGGCGGTGTCGTCGAGGAACATGTACTCGCTGCAGGGATTCGAGGCGTTGATGCGGCCGGAGGCCTTCGAGGTATGCCAGCGGTTGATGGTGGTATCGAACTGCATGCCGGGATCGCCGCAGTCCCAGGTGGAAAGGGAGATCTTGCGAAGCAGCTCACGAGCGTTATAGCGCTCGGCGGGTTCGCCGCTGGTCACCTGCCGGGTCCACCACTCGCCGTCGCGCTCGACGGCTTCCATGAATTCGTCGGTGACCCGGACGGAGTGGTTGGCGTTCTGGTAGAAGACGGAACTGTAGGCCTCACCGTCGATGCCGGAATCGTAGCCGTGCTCGATGAGGATCTGCGCCTTGCGCTCCTCGCGCATCTTGCATTCGATGAACTCGACGACGTCTGGGTGGTCGATGTTCAGGATCACCATTTTCGCGGCGCGGCGCGTCTTGCCGCCGCTCTTGATCACGCCGGCGAAGGAATCGAAGCCGCGCATGAAGCTGACCGGGCCGCTGGCGGTGCCGCCGCCGGAGAGCCCTTCCTTGCTCGAGCGCAGCGCGGAGAAATTCGTGCCAGTGCCCGATCCCCACTTGAAGAGCAGGCCCTCGCTCTTGGCCAAGTCCATGATCGACGACATGTCGTCGTGCAGCGACTGGATGAAGCAGGCCGAGCATTGCGGCTTGGGCTGCACGCCGACGTTGAACCAGACGGGGGAATTGAAACTCATCTTCTGCTCGACGAGCATGTGGATCAGTTCGTCGCGGAAGGCGTCGCGGGAGGCGTCGTCGGCGAAATAGCCGCCCTTCTGGCCCCAACCAACGATCGCGTCGACAACGCGGCCAATCAGCTGGCGAATCGAGCTCTCACGCTGTGACGTGCCGAGCCGCCCGTGGAAATACTTGGAGGCAACGATGTTGGTCGCTGTCTGCGACCAGTTCTTGGGCACCTCGACATTGTCCTGCGAGAAAATCACCTGCCCCTTTTCACTGGAGATGAGCGCGGCACGGCGCTCCCACTCGACGCCGTCGTAGGGTGAGACGGAGCCGCCGGTGAACAGGCGGCGAAACGTGA
Organism: Candidatus Acidiferrales bacterium; assembly: GCA_046704165.1. Taxonomy (GTDB): domain Bacteria; phylum Acidobacteriota; class Terriglobia; order Acidiferrales; family UBA7541; genus JAKASX01. Next base: position 10,487 of record JBJKSI010000031.1, on the reverse strand, counting down.
GTCCGGAAGCCGGATGAGCCTGGGTGAGACCATTCCCCCCGTTGACAACAGTTTTTTCTTCAGCCATCGATCGCTTACCCCCGCAGGTGGAATATGGCTCGGCCGGAAAGAAGGGATGAAAAGGAATCCGCCGTGGTCCTCGTCGTATCCATTGTAGCTCTGTGACTCAATATCCCCGGAAAACCGCATTTGCCGCCGAATAGGGAACGGCGGTGACGCATCGAAACTGGCAATGTCGGGTTTTCGTTTCATTGCCGCCCGGCACGTTGGGCGGGAGTCGATTAGTACCCTTCAAGTACCGAACCGCTGCGGGGGTGAGTGTACCGCTTGGGGGATAGCTGTCAAGAATTTTTCACAACCTGTTATGTTGTAATTGTCAGCCTACGCTATATATAGTATCCCGTTTGCGCAACCCCATTTCCTGTGCCGGCGTCCAGTTTCGCGGCGCGAAGCGGCGCGGGCCCCGGCTGGCTACCGCTCCCTGATGTTCCGCACTACTCTGATAGATTGAGATCGCCATGCACGCACTGATCCAGGCCTTGCTGCTGCTCGTGAGTCTGGCCGCGCCGCGTTCCGGCGCGACGGCGGACCGTGCGCGGGCGCTGGTGGAGCGCACGATTGCCAATCAGCACAAGGACGACGCGGCGATCTACGATTATGAGCGGGTCGAGCGCAAGGTGGTGTTCAAGGGCGGCTCGATTTCCTCGGACGAGACCTACCGGCTGGTACCGACTGGCACGGGCCACCTAAGCCTGCTACTCCGGCGCGGAGACAAGCCGGTTAGCATGACTCGCTACCGGAAGGAGCTGAAGAACTGGGAAAGCGTGCTGGAGCACGCAATCGATCCGAACGATCCGCGCGAGCAGCATTCCGAGCGGGTGCAACGGCAGCGCGACCGCAAGCGGGCCAAGCTGATCGACGCGATCGGCAATGCCTACCACTTCACCTGGCTTGGAGAAAAAATGGTGGACGGGCGTACGCTGGTCCACATCGCACTCGATCCCAATCCGGCCTTCCAGCCCACCTCACGCGAGACGGAAATGCTGGCGCACGCCCGCGCGACGGTGTGGATCGACGAACAGGCGGCGCAACTGGTGAGCGGGAGGGCTGTGATCACCAGCAGCTTTTCCGCAGGTATCGGCTTATTCAGCGAGATCGATTCGGGCGGTTGGTTCGAGATTGAGCAGCGGGAGGTAGCTCCAGGCCTATGGCTGCCGACACGAACGGAGTATTCCGTTCACGGACGACTGTTGGTGTTTCCCTTTAGCGATCACAAGCTGACGGAAACGGGCCGGTACCGCTACGTCGGCACGCCGGATCAGGCGCTGGCGCTGGCACGCGAGGAAATTCGGAATGGCAAGATGTTTCAAGGCGATTCGTAGGTGTGGCAGGCCCCGGCGAGCGCGAGACGTATCCCTACAGACAAGACAAGCGGGCAATCGAAAGCCGGCGAATCATGAAAAACGGGCCGGGCGGCGGAACTGGGTTCCGTCACGGCCGGCCCGCTGAACATGGTTGAAGATCAGGAAGCGGCGCCGGTTCCCTTTTCGACCGGTGCACCGATCAGGTTTCCCCATTCAGTCCACGAGCCGTCATAGTTGCGGGCGTTGTCATGGCCGAGCAGATATTTCAGGACGAACCAGGTGTGGGAGCTGCGCTCGCCGATGCGGCAATAGGCAACCACGCCATCTGCCCCCTTCACTCCCTTTCCTTCGTAGAGCTTCTTCAATTCCTCCACGGACTTGAAGCTGCCGTCGTCCTTGGCGGCCTGGGACCAGGGCACGTTGACTGCGCCGGGGATGTGTCCGGCGCGCTGGGCCGTTTCGCTCATGCCCGGAGGGGCGATCACCTTACCGGTGTATTCGTCGGGCGAGCGAACGTCGACCAGATGGGCAGGGGATCGGCGATTAAGGATGTCGAAGACGTTTTCGCGGAGCGCGCGGATGGAGGCATCGGGGCCCGAAGTGCTGTAACTGGTCGCTTTCACCTGGGGCGCGTCCTGGGTGACGGGGCGCTTCTCGATGAGCCAGAGCTTGCGGCCGCCGTTCATCAGGCGGACGTCCTTGTGGCGAAAATACTTCATCATCCAGAGGGCGTAGGCGGCAAACCAGTTGTTGTTGTCGCCATAGAGAACCACGGTGGTTTCCGGCGTGATGCCGGAGCGGCCCATCAGGGCCTCGAACTGGGTCTTGTCGAGAATGTCGCGGCGGACGCCGTCCTGCAGCTGCGTCTGCCAGTTCCAGCCGACCGCGCCGGCCACGTGTCCTTGATCGTAGGCGCTGGTGTCGACGTCAACTTCCACCAGGCGGACGTTGGCGTCGTTGCCGTGATCGGCAACCCACTGCGTGGAAACCAGAACTTCCGGATGAGCATAATCGCTCATGAACAACCTCCCCTTTGCGCAAGTTTGAGCGAAGCCTCCGCGAGCAAGCGAGTTCCCTGCTCACGCGGGGCTTTCGGTCCGGGCCTGCGGATTCGATTTACCATCGGCAGCGGCGGGCGTGGAGTCGCGGGTGCGTCACACGGCTTTCCATTCACTGCCCTCGGACTCATATTCGATGCGCATGAGCCATTGAGGACTCATGCCTTTCTCAACGAGCCAGCACTCGGCCGTTTGGCGGTCGGGCGCCTCGAGTTCGGCAATCATTTTCCCCTCGACGAAATCCCAGGCGGTGCGGCGGAGCGAGACCGGCGAGCCGGGCGCCGCGAGCTGGGCGACCAGGGCTTGCGCGCCCTGGCGGGTCATGCAGGCAAGCGTGTGAAGAGAGAGGAAGCGTGGCATGGCGAACTCCTTCGCAATTTGGCGAACTAGAAGCTGGTGACGGAGAGGAAGATGTCCTCGTACGTCGGAGTCGAGTCGTCGCCCACCAGGTTGTCCGCGAACGAAAGGAATGCGGCGAAATGGGCCTGGGTGGTGATGGCCGGATAAAGACTGTCACCGTTGCCGAGCGTAGTGCCGTCGGCGGCCACCGAAATCAGCGCGGTGGACGGTGTGCAGCCGCTGGCGCCAAAACAGGTGTCGCGGGCGAAGATCTGCTCGTAGCCGTTGGTCTTGGTCGATGACAAATTCGACGCCTTGGAGGCGAAGAGCACGTAGCGGCCGGACTGGTCGGTTGCGGGATACTCGGCAGCGGAGTTGGCGGGCGAGGAGCCGCCGGCGGCAACCGAGATGAGTGCGGTGGACGGCGCGCAGCCGCTGGTGCCAGCGCACATGTCGCGCTCGTAGACCTGCTGCGGCGTGCCGGAGACGAAGCCCGAGCCAATCAGATTCGTCGCCAGGGAACTGAAGACGACGTAGCGGCCGCCGGCGCTGATTGCCGGCTCGGTGCTCGCGCCGTTGCCCGGGCCTCCGCCGCTGGCACCGGAACCAATCGAGACGAGGCTGGTGGACGGCGTGCAGCCGCTGGGCGCGCCTGTGCAAGTGTCGCGCCAGAAGATTTGGCGGCTGCCGGAAGTGGGCGTGCTGACCAGGTTCGTGGCAGTCGACTGGAAGGCGACGTAGCGGCCACCGCTCGAAACCACCGGATTGTCGCTGGTGCCGTCGGCGGGCGTGGTGCCGTCGGGCGCGAGGCTGACCAGCGTCGTCGTGGGCGTACAGGAAGATGTGGAGTTGAGGCAGGTGCTGCGCAGATAGATTTCCGGCGCGCCGGTGGTGGCCTGGGAAACGAGGTTGGTTGCCGTGGATACGAAGACTATGTACTGGCCGTCGGGGCTGATGTAGGGACGGGTGCTCGCGCCATTGGCGGCAGAGACGTCGTCAGAGGCAACACTGACGAGCGCGGTGGACGGTGTGCAGCCGCCGGAGGTCCCGAGACAGGTGTCGCGCAGATAAACCTCGCTTAAGCCGGGCGTGACAGTGGAGACGAGGTTGGTAGCGGCAGAGCTGAAGACAACGTAGCGGCCGTCGCTTGAGATCGAAGGATCGAGCGCGCTGGCATTCGTCGGCTGGCCGGTGTTGGCGACGCTGGCGAGAACGGTTTGCGGGGTGCAACCGGAGGCGACGCCCAGGCAGCTGTCGCGCACGAAGACGTTGGCGACGCTGTTGGAAAGATTCGTCGTCAGATTCTGCGACACCGAACTGAAGGCGATGAAGCGTCCACCACCCCCGATCACCGGGCCGGAATGACCCAGATTGCCGATGCCGCTGTTGGCCTGAGTGCCACCGGAAGAGACGTCGACCAACGCGGGCAGGCCCTCGCCGTTCGCTCCGGGGATCACCTGGAAATTTGCCGAAGACGAAGTGCCGCCACCGGGCGTCGGATTGAAGACCGTGACCAGAGCGGTACCCGCCTCGGAAAGCTGCGCGCTGGTGACCGACGCTGTGAGCTGGACGCTGGAGACGTAGGTGGTGCTCAGCGCGCTACCGTTCCAATAGACGAGGCTGGCGGAACTGCCGCAGCTGGTGGTGCCGCTGCTGCTGGTGGTGTATTGAGCGCACGTGAAGCCGCCGCCGTTAACGGTGAGATCGAAATCGGCACCGCCCGAGATGGCGGTAAGTGGGGAGATCGAGTAGATCGTCGGCAAGGGATTGTTGACGGGGAAAGCCACCGTGTTGGAGAGGCCCCCGCCCGGGGCCGGATTCAGAACGGCGAGATTGGCCGTACCGGGGCTCTGGATATCGGTGCTGTATATAGTGCCCTGAACCTCGTCATTGCTGACGAAGGTGGTTGGGCGGTTGTTGCCGTTCCAGGTGACCACCGAGGTGGGAACGAAATTTGTTCCGTTCACGGTGACGGCAAACGTGGTACCGGCCGCCTTGGCCGCTGTCGGCTGGACGCTGGTGATCGAGGGAACGGGCGAGGTCACCGGAGTGACGGTGAAATTCACGGAGTTCGAAAGCCCGCCGCCAGGGGGAGGATTGAAAACCTGCACGGCGGCCGTGCCGGGCACGCTGATCAGACTCGGATCGATAGTGACCTGAATCTCGCCGCTATTGATAAGAAGCGAGCTTAGAGGCGAGCCATTCCAGTAGACAGCTCCGCCGAAGACGAATTTGCTGCCGTAGATCGTCAAGGTGAACGAGGGACCGCCGGCTTTTGCGCTGCTTGGGGAGAGCTTGCTGACCGAGGGTACCGGGTAATTGATGATCTGGCTACACCCGGCGAGCACCGCCAACGCCGCCACCAGAATCGCCCCACTGAGGGCACGGACTCCCAATTTCACTCGTTTCCTCCCACGCGCCCAACGCCGACGCTCAGCGCCGAAACGGTTAAGATAGCATATCCGGCGGGGGGTCTTGGGAGGCGGCGGCCGAGGCGGACGTTGGCCGCCGGGAAACCGGTTTCAGGCACCGATGGCGCTGACGCCCACCACGACAAACAGATAGATGAACCAGAAGGCGACGATGACGGCCAGCGCGCTGCCGAAGCGAAGTTTCCGCGACCGGTCGGCGCTGACGTAACCGACCGCGAGCAGCGCCAGCGTCCAGAAGACGAACACGTCGAGCAAAGAGCCTAGCGTTTGCAGCCAGAGCGGCACGCTGGAGGGTAAAAACGCGCCGACGTTGGACATCACAAGGTTCTGCAGGTTGATGCCTTCGGGCGGGCGCACCCAGATGATCAGCATGGCCAGCAGGCCTTTCAGCACCGTGGGCATGAACGCGTAGCTGGCGATCGAGAACGACTGCCGGAACTTGATGGTGGTGCCGAAAATGATATTGAAGGCACCGAGCAGCACGAGCGCGATGCAGAGCAAAATCAGCACGGTGCCGACCGTGCTGCCGATATAGCCGCCGATCGGCGCCAGACGGGTGAGCCGGTCGACCGCCTGTTGCTGCTGCAGCGGAGTCATCTGCGCGTAGGTCGGGGTCTTCGCCAATTGCTTTTCGATCGTGCTGCGCCAGCCGACCCGATAACTGAAGCTGAAAATCAGCAGCACGTTTACCAAGAGAATCAACAGGATCGGGGGCACCCAGCCGGGCTTTTGCGCGATCGACTGGAACGTCTGCCGGGGGCTGAACAGAGCGCCCGCCAAGCGGCTGAAGGCAGACTCCCGCGGCAAACTTTCCGCGCCCTGCTCTTCTGTGGCCATCCGCATTCTCCTTCGCTTTTGTTTTCGGCCGCCGTGCCGCCCACGCGGGAGTGCGAGGCGGCGGATTGACAAGCACCCTGCTGCTGTCCCGTACGCTAACGCAAGTTGGGCCGGTAAGGAAGCGAGATTGTGGCCCGTGTGGCCCGGGAGGACCGTGGTGGCAACGGGGCGCGGCCAACGGCGACTGCTTGCCTCGGCAACGGTTCTGCATGAGGATAAGGACACGCAGCGATGAGCCTATCGAAAAAAGTGCTGCCCGGCGCGGGAATCGGCTTGCTGTTGGCTGGGATTCTGGTGGCGAGCCTGTGGCCGCACCGCGGTGCGGTGCCTGTGGAAGTGGAGCGGGTGCAGCGCCATAACCTGATCTCGACCGTGCGCGCCACCGGGGAGGTCGTTTCTCAGATCTACACGAACGTCTTGGGCCAGGGATTCGGCAGGATTACGAAGATCCTGGTTCATGAAGGGCAGATCGTCCAACCGGGTGACTTGCTGCTGCAGGTGGACCCGGTGCAGGCGGCCGCGAGTGTACGGGCGCAGCAGGCCGCGCTGGCAGCGGCGGAGGCCGGTTTGCGGTCGGCTCGTGCAGCGGTGAAGGGAGCGCAGGCGGCGGTGGCCCAGCGGGAAGCCGACGTGCGGGAAGCGACGTTCAACTGGGAGCACGGGCAAGAGCTCTACGAGGCGAAGGTAATCTCGCGCCAGGCTTTCGAAAGTTACCGGTCGGCCTACGAGGGGGCGGAGGCGGCGCTAGACAGCGCACGGGCCGAACTCGATGCCGCCCGCGACGGACAGACGCAGGCGCTCGGGGCGGTGAACCAGATCCGTGCGATGCTGGCCCACGTGAAGGATGTGCTGAGCAAGACGACGTATCGTGCGCCGATCGCCGGAACCGTAACGAACATCGCCGTGCGCGTGGGTGAAAACGTGATTCCAGGTATACCCGAGGCCACCGGCGCTTATCTGATGACGATTTCGAACCTCTCAGACGTCAAGGCTCAGGTGGGCGTCGACGAAAACGATGTCCCTTTCCTCCACATCGGCCAGCCAGTGGATCTGCGGATCGACGCCTATCCGGGACAGACCTTTGCGGGCAAGGTGATCCGTGTGGGCGAGCAGGCAATTCTGACCGCTACAGGCACAGCCACGACGCAGGTGGTTGGCGGCAGCAGCGCTCAGCAGGCAACCAACTACAAGGTGGACATCTCGTTGGAACATCTGCCGCCGGGAATTCGACCAGGGATGACAGTGAACACCGTGATCAAGACGGCCGACAAGCGGAACGTCATTGGCGTGCCGTTTCAGGCGCTGGTGCTGAGACCCGAGAGCGAGGCGGGCAGGACATCCGTGCCTCCTCCTACCACGGAAACCAAAACTGTGCAGATCGCCGCGAAGCCGCAAAAGCAGGCGTCTAAGCCCGCTGGGGTGGTGGGCGTCTTCGTCGTGCGCGGGGATCGGGCAATCTTCATGCCCGTGGAGGTGGGCGTGCTCGGGGAAAACTACGTGGAGGCGCGGAAGGGACCAAACGCGGGCGACGAGATCGTTGTTGGAGGGTTCACTGCGCTACGCGAACTCCATTCGGGCATGGCGGTACGGATCGTGAAACGGAACTGAGCCGCGTGGGTCGAACAGGCTGCCTAGCGCCGCCCGCCGGTGCCGCGTTCCGCCGCGGCTCCCGGCAGAGAGCCGCGGCAGCGGAGTCCAGCTTTAGCGAGGATGGGATCCTTTGACGATGGGCAGGCCCTTTGCCACCCAGTCCCTTGCGAAATCGTCGGGCAAGTTGAGCACCTGGAGATGGCGGAAACCCATCTTGCGCAGGGCGACGTAGGCCGGATGGATGTTGGGGCATTTGGTCATCGGGCAGCAACCGCAGTAGATGACTACCAAGTGATTGCGGGGAATCCGGGCCGCAGCAGCGCGCAGCCGGGCCATGCCTTCCGGTTGGGACGCCGGGCCGGCGAAGATGGCGCCGGGAACGTGGGCTCCACGATAGAGCACCTCGAAACCGACGTGCAGCACAATAGGCCGCTTTTCTTTGGGTTCCTTCAGCTCCTGCAGCAACTGTTCCGGCTGGATGAGCGCCTGTTGGAATCCCTTGGCGTACTCTTGGGCGGGGCGCGCCCCGGTTGCAGTGCCGGCAGCCGACGTGGGTGAGGCGCTCCAGGCCGCCGGCGCGGCCGCGAAGAGCAGTGCGGCGCCGGCAGCGAGCAATAGAACGATTCGTCTCGAGACAAAACGCATCAAAAGTTCCTCCCGTGGCTCGTGGCGAGCCGATACCTCCGAAATTGTATTACCGATGTTTGCGCGGCACCGGTTTCTTGGCCGGCTCAGCCGGCGGCGGCGCGAGCGTTGGGGAGAGTATCGCGGAAACGTCGGGCGGCAACTTGTCGGCGTTGCGCAGCAGCAGCGCGAGTTGCCACATCTGCTCGGTGGTGAGGCCGCGCTCGAAGCTCGGCATTCCGGTAAGCCGGATCCCGTTCTTGATCTTCCAGAAAGTCACGCCCGGCGGATCGTCAGTGACCATGCCACGCTGGGTGAAGAGCTGCGGGGCATGGGGAAACATGCCGCGACCCTCGAGCGAAGGTTTGCTCGACGGCATGCCGTGGCAGAAAGCGCAATTGTGAACGTAGAGGTGTGCGCCAGCGCCGAGGTTGGCCGGTGTTGTCTGAATGGGCACAGTCTTGGGCGCTTCCCGGCCAATCTTGGCGTGGAGCGCAGCGTGGGCAAGCAGTCTTTCAAAAGGCATGGGTTGCGCCGTGGCGGCAACCGGAGCCATGCCGGTCAAGAAATAGGTGAAGGCACCGGCAGCCACCAGGCAGATGCCGATAATGACTCCAAAGATAAAACGTCCCATCGATCGCTTCCTCCTCGTTCTCGTTTCGGTTTGATGCGCAAATCCGTCCGAGCTTACGCTCCATTGATCGACTTCGGCTGCTTTCCGGCACGGGCAGCAGCGCCGGCGTCCCAGGCCGAGAAGAACCGGAAATACAGATAGATGTTGGAAATCATGATAGCGGCGTATGCAAAAAACGGAAGGGCGATTTCCGAGGCGTCGAACATCCAGCCGGTGAAGGCGATACCGGCCGAGCTGGCGGTGAGCCGGGCCACCTGGTTGGCGGCCAGGGCGCGGCCGCGTTCGTCGGGATCGACCATCTCGACCAGAGCCGCCTGCTGCACCGGCACGGCGGCGACGCGCAACGATGGCGTGAGGACGTAAATGATCAGCGAGATTGGCAGCCAGCGCACGAGCGGCATCATCACCAGCAGCGCCGTGCCGATGCCGCGCGTCCAGGCAATGCTCTTGACGAAGCCCAGCCGCCGCTCGAGCGCGGGAGCGGTGAGCATCGCCACAGAGGCAAGCCCGCCGGAAATGAAGCCGTAGACAGCCATCGAGGATTTCGGCAGAGAATAGACGAGCACGAAGAACGGGATCAGGAACGGAACGATCAGGCCGCTGGTAAAGCCGTTCAGCATGCCGGTCAGCGAGAATTTTCCAATCACCACCCGGCTGCGCAGCCGGGTGAACTTGCCGCCGACATCCTCGACGCTCAGGAGCAAGACCAGTGGCACGCCCACGACAGAAATCAGCGTGGCGACCAGAAAGGCCGTGTGCACGTCGAACAGGCGGGCGCCCAGCGCGCCCACCGCGCCGACGATCCCGCTGAGAAACGAAAATGCCGAATAATAGAAGGTGCGTTTCTCGCGAAAGGCCAGGTCGGCAATGACGGCGCTCTGGATCGGCGCGGCGGCACCGCCCACGCCGCCGCCGGCCAGCGAACCGGTGGCCGAAAAACCGCCGAGCCCGGCCGCCAGTAGCAGCACCCACAGATGACCCGAGAGAAAGACAAGCAGCGAGCTGACCGGCATCAGCGCACCGGCGACGAGCAGCGCCCTCTTTCGCCCCCATACGTCGCCCAGCAAGCCGATCAGCAGGCCTGTGCCGGCGGTGGCCAGTGCACCGACGACGTAGAGCAATCCCAGCGTGAGCGGGCCGTAGTGCAATTGCTGGAGCACCAGGTAGGGGAAGACGATCATGATCAGCCCGGCGGCGAGGCTCCGGGTCATGCGGAAGAGCGTGAGGATGACGAAATCCCTCCGGCTCATCGACGCTCCGGTGCCGGCGAGCCAGTTCCCGCTTGCATCGGCCGGCCGGCGGGCAAACAATGCCGCCGCGGGACCAAGGAGCGAGCCATGATCGAACCGGGGCTGTACAAGGGCCGCGTCGTCGCCATTACCGGCGGCGGGACGGGGCTGGGAAAGGCGATGGCGCTGCGCCTGGCCGGGCTGGAAGCGGCCGTCTTCCTGATCGGGCGGCGTGAAGGGCCACTCAAGGAGACGGCGGCCGAGATCACTCGGTGCGGCGGGCGGGCAGCCTGGGCCACGGCGGACGTGCGCGATTTCGCCGCGGTCGAGCAAGCGCTCGACCGGGGCTGGACGGAACTGGGCGGTATCGATTCACTGAT
>JBJKSI010000030.1:0-50393 GCA_046704165.1 Candidatus Acidiferrales bacterium | reverse complement strand
TAGAAATGTCCGCTTCCACGGTTTCCTCCAGGGGTGGTTGGCCGGGGGGTGGTATTTGGGTTTGGGTGTTGGTGTTGGGTTGCGGCGGGCAACTGCTGGAGGCCGTAGGCCGGAAGGAGTTGCCCGCCGCGGCGGCTCGGGACAAGCCCGCAGCGGCAGAGAGTGCTTGCCGAAGCGCAGCCAGTGCGAGCCGTCCAGGCGCCGCTCGATTTCGACCCGGGCTCCGCGCAGCCCGGCGCGCACCTGCTCGCGCGGCACACCCCAACGCTGGCCGTCCCAACTCACCGTGTAGTCGCCGGTCACTACGCGCGGCGCCCGCCAGCTGAGGATCTCTTCCAGCCGGTGCTCGCGCCCGAGCGGCCGGTGAGCGTCCTGCCGCGAACGCGGCGCGGCCGCGAAGCGCTGCTCCCAGAAGGGCACGAAGACGAGTTGGAAATAGTCGTTGGCCTGCGCCAGGCTGCCGATGCCGGCCAGCCGCATCTCTTTCACCAGCCGGTCCTGCAGCGTGCCGAAGGCGTTCTCGATCCGCCCCTTCGCCTGCGGACTGCGCGCCAAAATCGATTCGATCCCCAACTCGCCCAGCGCCCGGCCAATCTGCGTCAGCGGCCCCTGCCCCCGCAGCTGCTCGCCCAACTGCGCCGGGCGGTTGATCGTAAACAGGCTGTTCCGATCGGTGTAACAGGCCAGCGGACGCCCCCAGCGCCTCAGCCATCCCTCCAGCACCCGGAAGTTCTCCTCGGTCGAATCGTGCTCGGCAAAGCGGCCCCAGAGGCGGCCGGTCGCGTCGTCCACCATCAGGATCAGCTGGCAGGCCGGCCCGCGGCCTTCCAGCCACCGGTAGGGCGAACTGTCCCACAGCACCAACTCGCCGAACGACGCCCGCCGCTCCCGCCAGACATGCACGGCATGGACCCGGCGGCGCCGCGGCTTCCAGAGCCCGGCGCTGGCCATCAGCCGCCGCAAGGTCTCCCGGCTGACCACCACGCCGTCTTCCCGCAGGTGCTCGGCGGCCAGCGTCGGGCCGAAATCGGCGTAGCGCCGCCGCACCCGAGCCAGGATTCGCCCTTGGAGCCGGTCGGGAATCTTGCGATTCGACGGCCGGCCGCGTAGCCGGTGGATCACGCCGCGGTCTCCCTCGACGCGCACCCGCTGCTGCAGCCGGCGCACCTGGCGGTCGCTCAGCCGGAGCCGCTCGGCCGCTTCCCGCTGCAACAGATGACCTTGCTCGACCTGGTAGAGGACTTTCAATCGATCCCGCTCGCGCTGGCTCAACTCGATTCGCTCCGGTCCCATCGACCCTCCCGGCCCCGATGAAACCGGACATTTCTACTTTGCACAAACCGGACATTCTCACTTTGCGCTGACACCACGAGTTTCAGTTTTCCGCAGGCGGGCGACTGAGGCTTCTGCGAGTAGAGGGGGAAAAAGCAGGGCGGGCACAAGGCCCGTCCCTACAGGAGTGAATTACGGCATGAGACAGTAGGGTCGCGTTTGATAAACAAAGTGGGCTAGACGCGCTCGAGCTTAGCGTAGCGCTCGATGAGCTTTCGCGTGCCCTGGCCAGGGAAGCTGATGGTGAGGCGGCGATCCTCGCCGTCGTCCTCGACGCTTAGGATGGTGCCGACGCCGAAGGTGGGGTGGCGCACGCGCTGGCCGACGAGTTTCTTGGCGTTGCTGCCCAGGCGGGAGGGCGGCCGCACAGGCTCATCGAAAACCTGGGACAGTTCGCCGGGCATATCAGTGCGGCTCTGGGCGAAGGGCAGGCGGAAACGGTCTGCGCCGAACGTACCGGTGACCATCTCGACCAGGCCGGAAGGGACTTCGCCGAGAAAGCGGGAAGCGGTCGTGGGAAGCTGCGACTGGCGGTCGCCGCCGCGGTCGAAGGTGCGCCGGAAATTGGCGCGGGTGAATGTGAGCGTGCGGCGGGCGCGGGTCATGCCGACGTAACACAGCCGGCGCTCCTCTTCGATCGCTTCCGGGCTGGCAAGCGAGCGGATGTGAGGAAACAGCCCCTCCTCCATGCCGACCAGGAAAACGTGGTCGAATTCGAGGCCCTTGGCGCTGTGGAGGGTGATGAGGGTGACAGGGGCATGCTCGTCGAAGCTGTCGGCGTCGCTCACCAGGGCGGTGCGGTCGAGGAAATCGGTGAGCGTCTCGCCCTGCTCCTGGCCTTCCTCGGCGGCGGACACCAGTTCCTTGACGTTGGCGGCACGGTCGGTGAATTCGGCCTTGTCCTGCTGTTCGAGCCAGTCGAGATAGCCGGTGCGGGAAGCGATGCGATGCAACAGTTCGGCGGCCTGGAGTTGCTCGCGCTCCTCGCGCAACTGCTCGATCATGCCGCGGAAGATGCGTAATGCAGAGGCCGAACGGCGAGCCCCGACCTCACAGGCGGAGCCGAGTGCCGACCAGAGCGAGACGCCAGCGCGGCCTGCCTCGGCCCGCAGCGCTTCGACGGTGGTCTTGCCGATCCCGCGCGGCGGCGTATTGATCACGCGGGCGAGGGCCACGTCGTCCTCCGCGTTCATGACCAGGCGGGCGTAGGCGAGCATGTCTTTCACTTCGGCGCGCTGATAGAAGCTGAATCCTCCAACCACGCGGAAGACCAAGCCTGCGCGGCGGCAGGCCTCCTCGAACGGGCGCGACTGGAAATTGGTGCGGTAGAGCACGGCGATGTGCGCTTCGGGGTCGTCGCGGACCAGACGGCGGATCTCGTCGACGACGAAGCCGGCCTCGGCGGTCGCGTCGGAGGCTTCGTAGATGCGGACCAGCGAATCGCCCTGGCGCGTGGCCGAGAGCGTCTTGCCCATGCGGCCCGTGTTGCGGGAGACGACGGCGCCGGCAGCGTCGAGAATCGTCTGGGTGGAACGGTAGTTCGTCTGGACACGGATCACCGTGGAACCGGGGAAGTCCTCCAAAAAGCGGCGCAGGATGCCGGGATCGGCGCCACGCCAGCTGTAGATCGACTGGTCTTCGTCGCCGACGACGCAGACACAGGTGTCCTTGCCGGCGAGCAGGTGCACCAACTGGTACTGCTTCTCGTTCACGTCCTGGAATTCGTCGACAACGATGTGGGTGAAGCGGCCGCTCCAGCGGCGGCGCGCCTCGTCACTGCTTTGGAGCAGGCGCACAGCGTCGAGCAGCAGATCGTCGAAATCGAGCGCGCCGGCCTGCTTGAGGGCGGCGTTGTAGAGGTCGAAAACGGTGGCGGCGATACGGCCCTTTTCGTCGAACGATTCCTGGAGCATGCGCTCGGCATCCCAGCCGTGATTTTTGGCGTGACTGATGGGTTCGCGGAGGCTGCGGGGCGTGAAACGGCGCTCGTCGTGGCCGAGTCGCCGCAGCGCCTGACGGACGACGGCGGTCTGGTCCTCATCGTCGTAGATGGCAAAATCGCGCGGGATGCCGATGAGGTGGCCGTCGGTGCGCAGCAGTCGTGCGCAGAAGGAATGGAACGTGCCAACCCAGGGCGTGCCGGCGGCCTGCGGCACGAGTGCCTGAATGCGCTCCTTCATCTCCCGGGCAGCCTTGTTGGTGAAGGTGACGGCAAGGATCGCGCGGGGAGGAACTCCTTGGGAAATCAGCCAAGCCACCCTATACGTGATGACCCTAGTCTTGCCCGTACCCGCACCAGCCACCACCACTACGGGGTGGGTGGCGACGGCGGCTTCGCGCTGTCCGGGGTTGAGATCGTCGAGAAGGGACATCGGGGCGATTGTAGTGAGACGCGGCGACTGCGGCAAACGGAGGCGCCGATAAGACACGTCAAGCCGCCCAACCTTGCGCCTATCGAGCAGAAGGCCCTCAGCGCGGCACGGCGTCCGTTGCACTCTGCATGCCCATGATGCCGTGTCCCCTAATGCTGAACGCTGCGGGAGAGATCGGCTTCGAAGAACATGATCGCCTGGTGATGGTCGACGAATTTCAGCGCGGGAACGTAGAAGCGGGCGTAGCGGAGGGCGTCGAAGTCACCGCCAAGGTCGAAATAGAAGAATCCGTGGACAGTGGCGCCGGGAGCGATAGTCGAACTGGTAAACGAACGGGATTGCAGCTTGTCGGTCAGCTTCTGCCAGTTCGCTCCAAGGCCGATGCCGGGGAACCGAATGGGCAAACGGGGTCTGGGCGATTCGGTGCCCGAAGGCTTTAGATGGAGAATGCGCCGAGCAACCTCGCCTGGACTCATCGCCGCGATCTGCTCCCGCGCAGCGCCGGGGGGGACGAGTTCCAGGCGGATGGACTTGAGCTGGATCGACACCGGCCAGCGCGTCGAGTTGCGGACGTACGTATCGACCGGCAGGATGCCCACCTTCACCGGGTTTTCCCGACCGAAGGCCTTTTCCGCGCGTTTGGGACTCTGATCGGGATCGCAGGCGACCAGAATACCCTGGTGGGAATCGTGGGCGGGAAGCTTGGTGGGGTTTACCGACGCGACCGGCGGCAAGAAGAGACCGAGAAAAAGAGCTGCTGCCAGTACCCGCAGCATCGGAAGTCCCCCGAAGATTGCGCGCCGGGCTCTGTTTCAGGCCCGTGTACCCCTATAATAACGCGTTTGCGTCGCTCGCGCCGGAAGCGGGCCCCGCGTTTACCCATGTATCTTGCCTACAGCCTGCTACTGACGGCGGCGATGCTCCTGGCGCTGCCCTATTTCGCGATCAAAGGCCTGCGCCAAGGGAAATACTGGCGGAATTTGCCCGAGCGTCTGGGCCGGATGCCGAATGGGCTCGCCGAGCGCGCTGCGCGTTCGCCCGGAGCAATCTGGATTCATGCCGTATCGGTGGGCGAAGTGGTGGCGGCAGCGCCACTCGCCCGGCGGCTGAAAGAGCGTTTTCCCGGCCGACGGCTGATAATTTCGACGACGACGATCACTGGCCAGAAGATGGCGCACGAGCGGATCGGCTGGGCCGACGACTTCCTCTATTTCCCTCTCGATTGGGCATGGGTGGTGAGGCGTTTCTTCCGGGCGGCGCGGCCGGCGCTGGTAATGATCCTCGAGGTAGAAATCTGGCCGAATTTCCTGCGCGTTGCGCGCGAAAACAGTGTGCCAGTGGTGTTTGCGAGCGCGAGGGTTTCCGAACGGTCGTTCCGGCGATACGGCCGAGTGCGCTGGTTTGTGCGGCGGGCTTTGGAGCCGGCGGCGGCGTTTCTGGCGCAAACGGATGAGGACGCGCGGCGGCTGATGGCGCTGGGCGCCGCGAAAAAGAAAGTGATCGTGGCAGGGAACCTGAAGTTCGACGTTCCGGCCCCGGCGCGCAACGCGTTGGCCGACTGGCTGGCCGCCCAGGCGGAACGGGGCAAGCGGATGCCCGTGATTGTGGCCGGGAGCGTAGTGGCAAACGAAGAGAACGCCGTGCTCGACGCATTTGCCAGAGTGCGCGAGCGGCATCCGGAGGCGCTGCTGGTGCTGGCGCCGCGGAAACCGGAGCGGTTCGAAGCCGCTGCTCAGCTGGCGGAGATTCGCGGCTGGGGCATGGTGAGGCGCAGCCAGTTGGCGCTCAATCAGCCGATCGAGGCCGAGACCGGCATTCTGCTGCTGGACACGATCGGGGAACTGGGCGGGCTCTACGCCGTTGCCGATCTGGTTTTCGTAGGCGGCTCGCTGGTTCCTGCGGGTGGTCACAACATTCTGGAACCGGCTGCGCTGGGTAAGGCACCGGTCTTCGGGCCACATATGGAGAATTTCCGGAGTATCGCCGGGAGATTTCTCGAGTGCCATGCAGCGGCGCAGGCGGCCACGGCCGACGAACTCGCAGAGGTCTGGAATGGCTGGTTGGAAGACCCGCTGCGGCGCGACGCCGCCGGCCTGGCGGCACGGGAACTGGTGCAGCGAAACCGCGGGGCGGTGGAACGCGCCGTGGAGCGCGTGGAAACGCTGATGAGGACAGGCGGTACGCGATGAGCGATTTTTTCAACGAGGTCTGGAAGTCGCTACTGTGGCCGTTTTCGCTGCTCTTCGGGCTGATCGTGCGGGTCCGGGTGTGGCTCTACCGCCGCGGCATGCTGGCACAGCACCAGCTGGACGCCGTGGTGGTGAGCGTTGGCAATATCACCACTGGCGGCACGGGCAAGACGCCCATGGTGATCTGGCTGTCCGGGCAACTGCTGGCCGCAGGGGAAACGGTCGGGATACTGACGCGCGGCTACGCCGGCGTGGAACTGCCGGCAGACCAGGCACCGGAGGGCCGGCGGCGTGTGAGCGATGAGGTGCTCGTTCTGGAAAGCCATCTGGGCGACCGGGTGCCGATCGGCGTGGGCAAGCACCGTTACCATTCGGGGCTCGACTTGGAGCGGCAGGGCGTGCGGTGGTTCGTGCTCGACGACGGATTCCAGCATTTGCGGCTGGCTCGCGACGCCGACCTGGTGCTCGTGGACGGCATCGATCCTTTCGGCGGTGGAATGCTGCTGCCGGCAGGGCGGTTGCGCGAGCCGATTTCCGCACTGCGGCGCGCGGACGCGGTGGTGATCACACGTTCCGCGGGCGATCCGGAGCTGGAAGCGCAGCTCCGGCACTACACGGATGCGCCGATTTTCTACGCGCAGACTGAACTGCTGGGTCTGACTCGAGTCCATCCGGGCACGCCGCGACCGGCCACCGAGAGCGAACGCGCCTTGAAATTCTTCGCCTTTTGCGCGATCGGCAACCCGGGAGCCTTTTTCGACGACCTGCAGCGCTGGAAGTTCAAGGTCGCCGGGACCGCGAGATTTCCCGATCACTACCGCTACACGCAGCGGCGGATCAACGAGTTGGAAGAGTTCGCCAGCGAGATGGGCGCGCGGGCGATGATGTGCACGGAAAAGGACCTGTTGAATTTCGGCGGGCTGAAATTCACGCGGTTCCCCGTCTTTTGCTGCCGGATCGCCATGCGGCCGACCGATCCGGCGAAGCTGTGGCAAACGCTGGTGGGCATAATCGAGCGGCGGCGAGGTAAAGCGGTGTGAAGATTCTGGTGCGCTCGACGAACTGGGTGGGCGACGCGGTGATGTCGATCCCGGCGCTCGAGGCCCTGCGGGCGCGCTGGCCCGAAGCGGAAATTACCGTTGCGGGCCGGGATTCAGTGGTGGGGCTCTTCCGTGGGCAGGGATTTGCCGACCGGCTGGTGGGACTGGGTTCGGCGGGGCACGGCGCGCCGAGGGCCGTGGAGCGGTTGGCGGCAGGACTGCGGCGCGAGCGGTTCGACCTGGGCGTGGTGTTGCCGAATTCCTTCGCTTCAGCTTGGCTGATGTGGCGAGCCGGGGCGCGCGAGCGCGTGGGCTACGCGCGGAACGCACGCGGCTGGCTATTGACGCGAGCCATCCCGGTGCCGAAGACCGGAGAGACGCCGGCGCACGAGTGCTACTACTACCTGGAGTTGCTGCGCCGCGCGGGATGGCTGGATAAGCTGCCGAGCGTGGAGCGGGTGCGGCTGCGGGTCGAACCGGAAGCTGTAGCGCGAGCCGAGGAAAAGTTGCAGGCCAAGGGAGCGACGGGTTTGCGGGTGGCGCTGGCGGCCGGCGCTTCCTATGGCGCGGCGAAATGCTGGCCCGCGGAGCGCTACGCCGCGGTGGCCGATCGGCTGGCTGAGGAGCTGGGCGCGTCCATTCTGCTTTTCGGAACACCGGCCGAGCGGGAGATCGGCGCGCGCATTGCCGCGGCGATGAGCAGACCGGCGGTGAATCTGGTGGGCGAAACGAGCGTGGCGGAGTTGCCGGCGCTGCTCGCCGTCTGCGGGCTGTTTCTGGGCAACGATTCGGGCGCGATGCACGTAGCGGCGGCGGTAGGATTGCCTGTGACCGCCGTCTTCGGCTCGACCGATCCTGAGGGCACCGCCCCCCTGACGCCCGAGCGGGTGATCGCGCGGCACCGCGTTTCCTGCAGCCCCTGTTTTTTGCGATACTGTCCAGTGGACCATCGCTGCATGACGCGCATCCCCGTGGACGCGGTTTACCAGATTACCCGGGAACTGTTGGGAGGAAAGCGGCTCGATGAACAACGGTAAGCGGCGCCCGGCCGTTTTCCTGGACCGCGACGGAACGATTACCGAGGAAGTGGGTTACATGAACCACCTGACCCGCTTTCAGCTGTATTCCTTTGCCGCCCAATCGATTCGGCGGCTCAACGAGGCAGGCTTCCCGGTGATCGTGGTGACGAACCAGTCCGGCGTGACGCGCGGATTTTTCCCCGAAGAGTTGGTCCATCGGGTGCACGATCGCATGGTTGCCGAACTGGCCGCG
Organism: Candidatus Acidiferrales bacterium; assembly: GCA_046704165.1. Lineage (GTDB taxonomy): Bacteria > Acidobacteriota > Terriglobia > Acidiferrales > UBA7541 > JAKASX01. Next base: position 42,188 of record JBJKSI010000030.1, on the reverse strand, counting down.
GCGGGCGCTCGAGTGGACGGCATCTATTACTGCCCGCATCACAGCGGGATCGATTGCCAATGCCGCAAGCCGATGCCCGGCATGCTCGAGCGTGCCGCTCAGGAGCACAACCTCGCGTTCGACGGCTCGTTCATGGTGAGCGACCGCTATGCCGACGTGCAGATGGGCCAGAGCGTCGGCTGCCATAGCATCCTCGTGCTGACTGGCTACGGTCGGGGCGAATACGAATGGAACCGCGAAAAATGGCCGCGACAGCCCGATTCGGTGGCCGAAAACCTGCTAGTCGCCACCGATCTGATCCTGCGCCGCCGATGACGCTCGCCGAGCGAGACCGGCTGCTGGCGCTTCTCGACGGCTTCTCCGGACAGACCGTTCTGGTTGTGAGCGATTTCGTTGCCGACGAATTCGTGAGCGGCGAGATTTCACGGGTGTCACGCGAGGCGCCGGTTTTGATCCTGCGACATCGCCAGACGGACCTCGTACCGGGCGGCGGGGCGAACGCGGTGAACAATCTGGCCGATCTGGGCGCAGAAGTGCTGCCGGTTTCCGCGGTAGGCAACGACGAGGCGGGTCGTGCGCTGCTGCGCTATTTCCGGCGCAAGAGGGTGAACGTGGGCGCGGTCGAGCGCGTTCGCGGCTGGTCCACTCCTTCGAAGACGCGATATCTTGCCGGGTGGACGCACACGACGCGGCAGCAAGTGCTGCGCGTGGATCGCGAGCCGGCCCCACTGCCCGAGGCAGCGCGGCGGCGGCTGGAACAGCGGGCACGGGCGCTTGCCGGGCACGCCGATGCGATCCTGATCTCGGATTACGGCCTGGGAGTGGTGACGCCGGCGCTCGCTCGCGGCATTCTGGGCCGGCACAAGCGCCCCGCCGTGACGATCGATTCGCGCCACAAACTGCTTTCCTTCGCGGGGCTCGGCATCACCGCCGCGACGCCCAACGAGCCGGAACTCGAGGGGCAATACCATACGAGCATCGGCCGTGACGGCGCGCTGCTGGCGCGGCTGGGCGAGCGGGCGCGGCGGAAGATGGGGTTGGAAGCCCTGGTGGTGACGCGCGGCAAGGACGGCATGGTCGTCTTCGAACGAGGGCGGAAACCGCGGCCGATTCCCATCTACGGCACCGATCAGGTGGCCGACGTCACCGGTGCGGGAGATACGGTGATCGCCGTCTTCACGCTGGCACTGGCAGCCGGCGGCGGATTCTACGAAGCGGCACGGCTGGCAAACTACGCCGGCGGAATCGTCGTGATGAAACAGGGCACGGCGACTGTGACGCGCGATGAACTCGAAACCGCGGTCCGCTCCGATATCCCCGGCATATGAACACAAGAGAAAAGATCCTCCCGCTCGACGCTCTGGCCGGGCGGCTCGACGCCGAGCGCCGTCACGGGCACACGATCGTGCTGGCAAACGGCTGCTTCGACCTGCTGCACGCCGGGCACGTGCGATTTCTCGAGGGGGCGCGGCGCGAGGGTGACGTGCTGGTGGTGGCTGTGAATTCCGACGCGAGCGAGCGGAAACTGAAAGGCCCCGGACGGCCGGTGCTGCCGGCCGAGGCGCGGGCGCAGTTGGTGGCCGCGGTCGGCGTGGTGGACTACGTGGTCGTGTTCGAAGAGACGGACGTGGGGGCGCTGCTCGAACGCCTGCGGCCAGACGTCCACGCCAAGGGCACCGACTATACGGTCGACACCGTGCCGGAACGCGAGCTTTCGGGCCGGCTGGGCATCCGCGTGGCCATTGCCGGAGATCCCAAGAAGCATTCGAGCGCTGACCTGATCGCTCGGGTGCGCAAGACGAGCGATGGCTGAGGACCGGTTCCTGATCGTCAAACTGGGCTCGCTCGGCGACCTGGTGTTCACGCTGCCGGCGGTAGCGGCGCTTCGCGAGGCGCGGCCCAGCGCCCGAATCGATTGGGTGGTGGAACGGCGCTGGTATCCGCTGCTCGAGAGGAATCCCGACCTGAACGACGTGATCATTCTCGACCGCGATTCGACCGGCTCATTCATCTTCGCCGCATGGCGGCTGCGCACGGCCCATTACACGTGCGCGATCGACTTTCAGGGGCTTTACAAGTCGGCGTTACTCGCCAGACTTTCCGGAGCGCCGGAAAGAGTCGGTTTCAAGGCCCGCTACGCGCGCGAGCCGGCGGCGGCGCTGCTCTACACTCGCCGGATCGCGCCGGCAGGCGCGCACATGGTGGAAAAGAACATGGCGCTGGCGGCGGCGCTCGGCGTCGGCAATTCGCATTACCGTTTCCCGCTGCGCGTAAGGCCCGAGGCCGAAGCGCGGCTTGGCGAAAAGCTGGCCGCCGCAGGCGTGGAGGATTTCTTCGTGCTGTCGCCCGGCGGCGGCTGGGTGTCGAAATGCTGGCCGCCCGAACGCTACGGCGAACTGCACCGCCAACTGGCGCGGAGCACTGGCCTGCGCGGGGTGATCAGCTTCGCTCCGGGCGAACGAGAACTGGCGGAAGCGGTGCGGCGGGCGGCGGGGAAGCCCGAGCCGGCGCTGGTGGACGCGGACGTGGCGCAACTAATGCCGCTCGTGCGGCGAGCAAAGTTCGTCATCGCGGGCGACAGCGGCCCGCTGCATCTGGCGTCGGCTCTCGGCACACCGGTCGTTGGGCTCTACGGGCCGACCGACCCGGCGCGCAACGGCCCGTTCGGAGCGGGAGACGAAATAGTGCGCAACGCGCGGCCGGAAGAGACGACGATGCAGCGCGGCAAGGAATACTCGGCGGCGATGCTTTCGATCACTGTGGAGCAGGTGCTGGAGGCGGTGGAGCGCCGTCTGGGAAAACGCGCGTCATGAAGGGCGAACTGGCGCGATGGCGCGTGCGAGCGGGCTATCCCGCCGCAATACTCTATTTCTGGCTGGCACATCCGCGGCCCGCGTGGCTGGGCACGGGAGCGGCGGTCGCCGTGGGTGGACTGGCGATTCGCGCACTGGCCGCGGGCTACCTGCGAAAGCACGAAGGGCTGGCCACTGCCGGTCCGTATGCCTGGACGCGCAATCCACTCTATTTCGGCAGCATGTGGATGGCGGCGGGACTGGGCGTGGCGTCGCATTCGTGGCTTGCGGGCGGCCTAGTAGCCGCTTATTTCCTCGCGTTTTATCCGGCCACGCTGCGCAGCGAGGAGGGCGAGCTCATGCGGGAATACGGCGAGGCGTTTCGTAGCTACGCCGCACGCGTTCCGCTTTTCTGGCCTCGGCCCCCGAAGGAAAATCCCGCGAAGACAACGGCGCGGAGATTTTCCGCGGCTCTCTACCGCAAGAATCACGAATACAATGCGGCGATCGGCACAGCGCTGGTGCTGTTGCTGTTGGTGCTGAAGATGGTCTGGTTCGGGTAGACGGACTTGCTTGCCGCATGGGCCCCCGAGGCTACTGCACGGAGGGGCTACTGCAAGCGGTAGAGTTCGGTCATCAGGCGCTGGAATTTCGGGCGGTAGATCAGATCGTAGGTCTGTTCCTTGCCGGGGAAAAGTTCCAAAGCGACGCGACGGGTGGCCATCGCCAGATCCGAAGCCTCTTCGTAAGGCAACTGGCCCTCGGCAATGATCTGCAGCGCCATCCGCACCATCAAACGCAGCCGGCGGATCTTGCGGCCTTCCTCGGCGATGGCTTCGGGGCTGGGTGTGGATCTGTCTTCGACGTTCATTAGCTCTCTTTCGTCTTATGATAGGGGCAGGACACGGCATCAGCAAGCCGGCTCCTTTTCCGACGGTGGCTACCGCCGGCAGCAAGCGGCGGAGGCGGGAGGCGAAGATGAGCGAGAGGAAAGCAGGCGATCGCGAACCGCTGGAAGAAACCGTTGTCGTGCACCGGGCCGATTCGTGGGTAGAAGCCGTCGTCATCCGTGGACTGCTGGAAAGCGCCGGCATCGATTCACCGTCCCTGACGCATACCGATCCCTACCCCTTCAGCAACCCGCCGGCCGATTTTCCCGGGGCGGAGATCCTGGTGCGGGAATCACAGGCGGAGGATGCAAGGCACATCATCGCCGAATACATGTCCTCGGTGGAAGAAGAGCCGGAAGAAGACGGGGAAGAGGCCGAGGAAGCCAAAGGGTGAAGGGGAGCGATAGGACGATTAGCGGTTGGCGTGGACGTAGGGTTCGACGATGACGCGGGAGCCTCGGCTAAGGGCCGTGACAGCGCCGTCGCGGTCGGTGCGCCAGAGCGCGATACCGTCCTTGCGGTAACGATCCAGCACTTCCGGGGACGGCAGGTTGAGAGAGTTGTGCGCTCCCACGGAAATCACCGCGTATTTCGGATGAACGGCTTCGAGGAATGCCTGGCTGGAAGAGGTCTTGCTGCCGTGGTGCGGTACCTTCAGAAAAGCCGAAGCGATTGGGTCGTCAACCTGAATCAGCTTCTCTTCGACGTCCTTCTCGATATCGCCGGGCAGCAGGAATCGCGTCGAGCCGTCGGTAAGCGAGAGCACCACCGAGTCGTTGTTCGAGGCCTCCGGCACTTCTGAATCGTCCGGCGGCCAGAGGAAGCGACCGGAAACCTTGCCCCAGGTGAAGCTTTCGCCACTGTGGCGATGGAGGACGGGCACGCCGAGGCGCCGCGCCTCGCCCAGCAACGCGTAATACGACCGCGAATCGACGTTGTGCCCCACCCAGAACTGGCCGACACGGAAATTTTCGAGTACAGAGAACAAACCTGCCATGTGGTCGTGGTGGGCGTGCGTCAGTTCAACGGCATCGAGGCGCTTCAAGCCGAGCGACCAGAGGTAGGGAGACACCACGTCCTCGCCAACGTCGAGGCCTGAGCGGTAGCCCTGCGAGGTGAACGAGCCGCGCAAGCCGCCGCCGTCGATGAGCAGGGTACGGCCGTCGGGAAAAGCGACGAAGATGGAATCGCCCTGGCCGACGTCGAGAACCGTTACCTGCAGGTCGCCTCGGTGAAGGCGCGGCGGGAAAGGATACGTGGCGATGGCTACGACGGCCAGCGCCAGAGCGGCGCTGAGCACCCATTTCGTCCATCGCGGCATGACGCGCTTTGGCTGCCAGCCGTAATAGTGGCCACGCAACAGCAACGCGCCCAGCATGGCAAGCAGCGAGAGAAAGGCCACCAGCAGCCAGAGCGGAGGGCCGGGTAGCCGATACGAGAACCAACGCCAGCCGGCAAACCAGCGAACCGTCGCCACCAGCGCCTGGACGAGCCAGCCCACGGGTTTGGCCAGCAGCGCGCCCAGCCGTATCCAGAACAGACCCACCAGCAGCGCCAGGAAGCCCAGCGGAACGATCAGCGTGGTAAGCAGCACGGCCGGCACGTTGGCCATCGGCCCGGAAAGGCTGACGCGGTGGAAATCGGCGACGAGCACCGGCAGCAGGCCGAGCTGGATGGCGACGGAAAGCAGGACGAGGTCCCAAACGCGCAGGCCACCCCGCATCGTCCACTCGACAGCCGTGCCGGCAACCCGTGCGGCACGCTGCGGAAGGCGGTCGGAGAGCCAGGCCAGCAGCTGCCGCAGGTCGAGCCGGAACTGGATGATGCGCGGAGGATAAGCACCGTCGCGAGTCGCGTCGGACAGATGATTGAGACCACGCCAATAGGGTGCGCTGGTGCGGTCGAGCCATGGCAGGCCGACAGCAGCGATGATCGAAGCAGCCAGGAACGAGAGCTGGAAGCTCGGATCGCCCAGTTCAACCGGGCTTGCCAGCAACAGCACGATCGCCGCGAGCGAAACCGAGTTGAGCAGCGAGACGCGCCGGAAAAACAGCCTGGCCACCAGCACCACGCCCGCCATCAATGCCGCGCGCTCGACCGGCGGCCGGTCCTGGACCACCAGGACGTAGGCGGAAAGCGCGGCGAGCACCACCAGCGTGGTAGCTCCCGGTGACAGGCGCAGGCGGCGGCAGAGCCAGAAGAGCGCCAGCGTGAGCACGGCAACGTGCAGGCCGGCGATGACAAGTACGTGATAAACGGCAGCTTTCTGGAAGGCCTGGGCGAGCGAGGTGTCAATAAAGCTGCGGTCGCCGAGCAGCATCGCTCGGATGACCGGCGCCTCGGCGGGGCCGAAGACCTGGTCGGCTTCGTGGCGCAGAGATCCGCGCAAACGCGCCACACGAGCGCGCAGCGTGGGCGAGGGTCCCGGAAGCCGGCGAAGCAGCACCGGGCTGCGGAGGGTTCCTTCCAGCTCGATGCCCTGGCGGGCCAGGTATCCACGGTAATCGAAGGCTCCGGGATCGAGGAAATTCCGAGGAAGGCGGGCCTGTGCAAGCGCCTCGACGGTGTCGCCGGCGCGCACGGCGGGCGGACCATAATTTTCCAGGTCGTCGTCGTAGAGATTCAGGCGCAGGCCGCCGGAGGCCGGGATGTACTTTCCGGCGACTTCCACCCGGCGGAGCGCGATAACGTAACGGTAGCCCCAGGGAAGGTGGAGGGGATCATCGACCAGACGGCCTCGCCAGCGCAGCGGCACGCTGAGGTCCACACTGCCAGCGGCGACCAGGCGATCGGCCCGATCAGCCGACTGGGAAGCATGTTGGAGCGAGATGGCCGCGACGCCAACCAACGCCCAGGCCAGCAGCGCGGCCGCCGCCGCGGACCGGAGCCGACGGCGGCGCACAAACAGCAGTCCCACCACGACCGACGACAACGCCAAAACCAGCCAGGCAAGCGGCGCCTGCGGCCACAAGCCACCGAGCGCAATGCCAACGGCCAGCGCGGCGGCAATCCAGAAGAGTGGGATCACGATTCGGGTTTGAGAACGGCCAGCGTCTCTATATGAAAAGTTTGTGGAAACACGTCGAACAGGTGCAGTTCGGCGATGCGGTATCCCGCTTTGCCGAGTTCGCCAAGGTCCCGAGCCAGCGTGGATGGATCGCAGGACAGATAGTGGATGCGGTCCGGCCGCAACCCGGCAAGCGCGGCGAGGGCTTCGGCCGGCACACCCGCGCGCGGCGGATCGAGCACGACGAGGTCGGGCTTCTCTTTCCAATTGGCAAGAAATGTTTCCGTTTCGGCATTGACCGCTTGCGCCGCATTGCCACCGGCCTTCAGGTTGGCCTCGAGGTCGCGCGCGGCGGCCGGATCGGCCTCGACGGCGACGACGCGCTCGAATCCCCGCGCGAGTGGCACGCTGAACAACCCGACGCCGGCATAGAGATCGAGTGCAAGTCCGCCGGCCCGACCGGCGGTGACGGTTTCCACCATCGGCTCGACCAGAAAACGGTTGACCTGGAAAAACGACATATGGCCGACCTGATAGGAGTTTCCGGCGGTTTCGTACTGCAGGTAACCGGGACCGTCGAGCTCCATCCGCTCGCCGGCGGTTTCCCGAAGCAGCACAGAGCGGGCGGCGGGAACGGCCTCGCGGAGGCGGCGCGTGAGCCGCTGCGGCGCATTGGGAAGCTCGGCGAACAAGGCGTTGAGCAGCAAGGCGCCATCGGGTGCGGCGAAGGCCGAGATTTCGTGCAGCGACGGGGGCATGCCGCCCGAGCCGATTTCCGCTTGCAGGGTCGCGAGCGTCTCGTCAAGCGGTGGCGCGAGCACGGCGCACTCATTCACGGCGCAGAGCTGATTCGAGCCGGAGTGGAAATAGCCGAGCGCCAGCGAACCCTTCTCTTCCCGGCTTTCGGGCCCAGCGGCGTACACCTGGCGCACTTTCCACTGCGCGCGGTTGCGGTAGCCAAAGGGCTGCGACGGGTGCAGCTCGACCGGTCCATCCCATTGCACGTGGCCCAGACGGCTGAGCGTCTCGCGCAGGATCTCGCTTTTCGCCTCCAGCTGCCGCTCGTACTCGATGTGCTGATACTGGCAGCCGCCGCAGGCGGTGAAATAGCGACACGGCGGGATCGCGCGCGAGGGCGAGGGCCGCAGGATCTCCACAATCTGCGCGCGCACAAAATTCTTGCGCGCATCGACGGGACGGGCACGAACTTGCTCGCCCGGCAAGACGAAGGGAACAAAATAGATGACACCTTCGCGCCGGGCCAGGCCGTCACCACCATAGACGAGCTTTTCGATTTCGAGCGTGACCGGGGCGATCGAGGCCCGGCCGGGTTTCCGTTGTTTCGCGCGTTTCATGTCAGGTAGAACAGGCTCAAACGCGGCAACCCAAACCTTTCCAGCAGCCGCTTCTGCATATATTGGCGCTCGAGCAGGCTGAGCTGCTCGGCGGTCATTTTACGTCGATATGGAGCCAGCGCACGGTCAAGTTCACGGCGAATTTCCACCATGATCACGTCAGGCGCGGCGGCGGTCAATGCCGCGGAGAGTTTTTCCTCGAGCACAGTGAGCCAGCGCTCCATATCCTCCAGGTCGCCAGCATCGGTTTCGGTGAAAGTGGCGCAGCGCTCGTCCAACTGCCCGGCGAGCTGTTCGAAGCGAGCGGAAAGGGCGGCGTCGGTTCCCCGAACTTTTTCCGCGGCGCGGCGCAGTTGGGCAGCGTTGCGCTCGAAATACGCGCCGATTTCCACGGGAGAAAATAGCTGCGACTGGCCGTCGCGGCCATCGTCGGGTCCGGCACCGGCTGAGGCTTCGCGTTCCTCGGCGGCGGCGTCGAGCACCGCATCGACGCAATAGACCAGGCTCTTCAATGGCCGCCCAGACTGGGCGCGGCGCGAGCGCTGGTAGCTTTCGAAGGCCCGATCGATGCCCTTGAGCACCGCTTCAAGCGGGATGCCGGCTTTCTGCCACGTCTCGACGATCGCCCAGTCGAGCGGTGAGACGAGCACGTGCGCGCCGCGCTTGCGCCAGAAATGCTCCTCGATCTCGGTGTAGTAGTTGAAATAGTTGAAGTCTTCCATGGTTACCGTGAAGCTTTCCTGCCGGTTTCGCCGACTCATTCCCAAGAGGAGGAGAATGGCCCGGCATTGCCAGGATCTGCCGCGGGAAAAGATGGAGGGCTGAAGCCCGCCGCTACATGGCCTCCCGGTTCAAACTTTTCTAGCGCTTCGCCTTGCGCGCGGGCGCCGGCGGTTGAGCTTCGGCGGGAGCGGGACGGTTGCGCTCCCAGATCAGCCGCAGGCCCTCGAGCGTAAGGAAATCGTCGATGGCGTCCACCTGACGGGAAGTGCCCGCCAGCAACTGTGCCTGTCCTCCGGTGGCCACCACGTGCGCCTTCGGGCCCAGTTCCGCTTTCATTCGCGCCAGCAGGCCCTCCATCACGTCGAGGTATCCATAGTACAGCCCTGCCTGCACGGAAGCTGTGGTGCTCGTCCCGATGATCATGCCGGGGTCCTTGATCTCCACGCGCTGAAGCCGCGCAGCCTTGGAAAAAAGCGCCTCGGAAGCGATGCCCAGGCCGGGGAAGATCGTGCCGCCGAGATATTCGCCGCGCTCTGAGATGGCGTCGAAGGTGATCGCGGTGCCGAAATCGACGACGATGCACGGGCCGCCGTACTTTTCGAACGCGGCCACGGCGTTGACGATGCGGTCGGCGCCGACGTCTTGCGGGCTGTCGTAGAGCACGGGCATTCCCGTACGCACGCCCGGCTCGACGAACAGCGCTTCGAGACGGAAATAGCGCTCGGCCATTTCAGCCAGGGTGCGGTTCAGCGGCGGCACGACCGAGCTGATGATGAGGCCGGTGACCTCGGTGGAATCCAGGCCGGCGAGCGAGAACAAGTTGCGGGCGAGGATGCCGTATTCGTCGACCGTCTGGTCGCGGGCGGTGGTGAGCCGCCAGTGGGCGACCAGCTCATTTCCGCGAAAAACGCCCAGCACCGTGTTCGTATTGCCGACGTCCATCGTGACCAGCATCAGGACGCCTCCCTCACGCTGCCGGAAATGACCGTTTCGACCGGACCGCCTTCTCGGCGAACGCGCAGCAGGCCGGTGGGATCGAGCCCTTCGGTCGTTCCGGTAAAGGTTTCGGTCGCTGTTTCCACTTCGACACGCTTGCCTCGGGCGTAGCTGGAGGCCCGCTGGAAACGTTCCACGATCACCCCCGGCCCCTCGGTCATGAAGCGATTGTAGTAGCGCTCGAGTTCGAGCAGCAACCGCACCAGCAATTCGATCCGCGACTGCGTGCGGCCGGTCTCGATCCGCAGGGACGTGGCGAGCGAGGCCAGTTCCCCGGGAAAGCATTCGTGATTGACGTTCATGCCGATGCCGATCACAACGAACTCAATGCGGTCGGGCACGGCATGCATTTCGGTGAGGATGCCGGCGAATTTCCGGCCGCCCAGGAGCAGATCGTTGGGCCAGCGTATGTCGGGAACTACGCCGGTCTGTTGCTCGACGGCGTCATGGGCGGCCAAGCCGGCGACGAGCGTGAGCATTGCCGCGCCAACCGGCGGAATCTCCGGTCGCAACAACACGCTCACGTAGATACCGCTGGCCTTTTCCGAATGCCAGTTTCGTCCCCGCATCCGGCCGCGGCCGGCAGTCTGTTCCTCGGCGATCACCACAGTGCCGTGCGGCGCGCCACGATGACCCAACTCGATGGCGATGTCGCTGGTCGAGCCGGCCTTGAAGAAATGATAGAGGTTGTTGTGGAAGGCGGTGCCGCGCAGCCGGGGATTCAGCAAGCCGGGCACCAACACGTCAGGCGTCTGTTCGATACGGTAACCGGCGCCGGTGTGGCCCTTCACCTTTACGCCGAGCGAACGCAGCTTTTCCACCCATCGCCAGACGGCGTGGCGCGTGACGCCAATCTCGCGGGCGATGCGCGGACCGCTGATCACCAGCATCGGCCGCGTGGCCAGCAGCGTCATCAGCCGGTCGATCCGGCGGTCGGTGCGCCCGGGAATCGGCAATAAGCGGGCCATGGGGAGCGGCTTGAGGTTACTCGACACGGACCCATTCCACAAGCAGGCTGAAGTCGGCGGCCGGGGCCGAATGGGTGAGCGTACCGACAGAGATGAAATCGGCGCCAGCTGCCGCGTAGGCGGTCAGATTCGTGAGCGTCACGCCGCCGGAAAGCTCCACGCCGCAACCGTGCCGTTCGCGACGGACGATCGCAACCATCCGGGTCGCTTCGGCGGGCGAGAAGTTGTCGAGCAGCACTTCATCGGGACCGGCGGCGAGAGCTTCGCGCAGTTCGGCCTCGTTGCGTACCTCGACTTCGACTTTCAAATGGCGCCCGAGGGCGGCTTCGCGAGCGCGATACACCGCCGCGGCGATGCCGCCGGCGGCAGAGACGTGATTTTCCTTGATCAGGACGCCGTCCGAAAGGCCGAAACGGTGATTCGTGCCGCCGCCTGCACGGACGGCATATTTCTCGATACGGCGAAAAAGCGGGGTCGTCTTGCGCGTGTCGCGCAACTTCGTCGAAGTGCCCGCGAGCACGGCGGCGTAGCGGGCGGCCAGCGTTGCCACACCGGAAAGATGCGCCAGGAAATTGAGCGCGGTGCGTTCGCCGGTGAGGATGGCGCGTGCCCGGCCCTCCAATTCGGCAACGATTGCTCCCGTCGGCACACGCGAGCCATCGGCGTAATGCGCAGTGAAGAGGATTTCGGAATCGAGCCGGCGGAATACGCGCTCGAAAAGCGGCAAGCCGGCGAGGGTCAGCTCCTGTTTCGCTACCAGGCGCGCGTGGGCACGGGCCGAGGCGGCGACAGTGGCCGTGGTGGTGACGTCACCCGTGCCGATGTCTTCTTCGAGCGCGGCGCGCAATAGCGCATCGATTTCGGGCGCGTCCCAATCGAAGCGGACGTTGGCCATGGCTTCCGGTGTCATCGGAGGGTAATCGTAGCATCCCACGGGCTGCGCCGGCGGGGTTGGTTCGCGAAGAATACAGCGAGGGTCCAGCGCCGATTTTGGAAGGGCTCACAGCCTGAAGGCTGTGCTTCTGGAAGCGCTAGCTGTGGTTCTCGAGTTGAGCGAGGCGCGCCTGCAGCTTCTCGTACTCTGCCTGGAGCTCGGTGATGGAGGATTCGAGCTGGCTGACGACATGCTGGGGTGCGCGGGTACGGAACGCCTCGTCTTCCATGCGGCGACGCTTGGATTCGAGGCTCTTGCCGAGCCCTTCGAGCTGCTTGCGCAGGCGGGCCATTTCGGTTTCGCGGTCGGCGGGCTCTTCCTGTGCCAGGCTCAGATCGAAACGCGCGGCGGAATGCACTGTGCCAACGGCGGTGCCGAGCGCGCCATCGTGGAAGCGCAGCGCGGAAAGACCGGCCAGGCGCGTGAGCGCGTCGAGATTCGTTTCCACCAGTGCGCCAACAGAGGGTTCGCTGGTCGAAAGATCGGCCGGCAGCTTCTTTCGAGGATCGATTTTCTGCTCGGCACGCAGCTTTCGCGCGGCTTCGACAATTTCCTGGAGCAAATTGACGTCGCGCTCCGCCTCGTCGTCGAGCCATTCGGCCCGGCGCTCGGGATAGCGATCGAGCGCGATCGAGCGCGCGCCCTCCGGCTGCGGCAGCCGGTGCCAAAGTTCCTCGGTGAGGAACGGCATGAAGGGATGCAGCAGGCGCAGGGCGCCGTCGAAAACGGCAAAAATATTGCGCCAGGCGGAGACGGCCTCCTCGCGATCAGTGCTCGCAAGCAGCGGCTTGGCCCATTCGATGTACCAGTCGCAGAACTCGTGCCAAAAGAAGTGATAGACCACGTGCGCCGCTTCGTGGAAGCGAAACTCCTCGAGCGCGGCGTTCACTTGACCCGCGACGCTCGCCAGCCGCGAATACATCCAGCGCTCGACAAGCAATAGCTCCCCGTTGCGGCGATGCGGCGCGGCGGCGCGAACCTCGGGGCCGGCCAGCTCTTCGAGCGAAACGCCGGAGGCCTCGATTTTTTCGAGATTCACAAAAAGGAAGCGAGCCGCGTTCCAGATCTTGTTGGCAAAGGCGCGATAACCCAAGATGCGATCTTCGCTGAGCGCGATGTCCGTGCCCGGCGCGGCGCCGATGGCCAGTGTGAAGCGCAATGCGTCGGTGCCGTATTTTTCGATCACTTCGAGCGGATCGACCACGTTGCCGCGTGTTTTCGACATTTTCACGCCGTGCGGATCGCGCACCAGTGCGTGCAGGTAGAGCGAGCGGAACGGGATGCGGTCCTCCTGGCGCTGCCCTCTCGTGAGGTGCAGGCCCAGCATGATCATCCGCGCGTCCCAGAAAAACAGGATGTCGTAGCCACTAATGAGCAAGCTGGTGGGGTAATACTTGCGCAGGTCGGGCGTGTCGTCTGGCCAGCCGAGCGTCGAAAACGGCCACAGGCCCGAGCTGAACCACGTATCAAGCACGTCCGGATCCTGCGTCAGGCGCGAGCCGCCGCATTTCCCGCAGCGTTCCGGCGGACTCGCGGCCTGCGCGCGGCCGTTGACGATCTCCACGCGCGAATCGCGCGCCGGCGTCATCTCGCCGCAATCGGCGCAATGCCAGACGGGAATCCGGTGGCCCCACCAGAGCTGGCGCGAAACGCACCAGTCGCGGATGTTTTCCATCCAGTCGAGATAGATCTTCTTCTGGTTTTCGGGAACGATCGGGATCAAACCCTCACGTACCACCCGGATCGCCGGCTCGGCAAGCGGCTTCATCCTGCAGAACCACTGCTCGGAAAGGCGCGGCTCGACGTCGGTCTTGCAGCGGTCACAGATGCCGACGGCGTGCGTGTGATCGGTGATCTTTTCCAGCAGGTCCTGCGCTTTGAGGTCCGCGTCGATGCGCTTGCGCGCCTCGAAACGATCGAGGCCGGTGTAGGCGCCGGCGCGCTCGCTCATGCGGCCGTCGTCGGTCATCACGTCGATTTCCGGCAGATTGTGACGCTTCCCGATTTCGAAGTCGTTCGGATCGTGCGCCGGGGTCACCTTCACGGCGCCGGTGCCGAATTCGCGGTCGACGAACTCGTCGGCCACGATCGGAATCTCGCGATTCATCAGCGGCAGGCGCACCTTGCGGCCGATCAGCTCTTGGTAGCGCTCGTCTTCAGGATGAACGGCTACGGCCGTGTCGCCAAGCATCGTTTCCGGCCGCGTGGTGGCAACCACGAGAAAGCCTTCGCGATCGACCAGCGGATAGCGCAGGTGCCACAGCTTGCCCGCGCGCTCCTGGTGCACCACTTCCAGATCGCTCAGCGCCGTCTGGCAGCGCGGGCACCAGTTCACCATGTAACGCCCACGATAGAGCAGGCCTTCGTGATAGAGGCGCAGGAACGATTCCAGCACGGCGCGATAGAGCGGCGGATCGAGCGTGAAACGCTCGCGCGTCCAGTCGCAGCTGTCGCCCAGCCGAATCATCTGCTCGCGGATGCGGCCGCCTGACTGTTTCTTCCACTCCCAGACGCGCCGCTCGAATTCCTCGCGGCCCAGCTCGACGCGCTTCAGGCCCTGCTTGGCGAGTTCGCGCTCGACGACCACCTGCGTGGCGATGCCGGCGTGGTCGCAGCCCGGCAGCCAGAGCGTGTTTGCGCCCTGCATCCGGCGCCAGCGCACCAGAATGTCGATCTGGGTGTGCTCGAGCATGTGGCCGATGTGGATCGAACCGGTCACGTTTGGCGGCGGGATCGCGATCGAAAACACCGGTCCCGGAGCGTCGGGATCGGCCGCGAACAGGTTCGCGTCGACCCAGGCGCGGGAAAGGCGATTCTCGATCTCCTTCGGCTCGTATGCTTTGGGAATTTCGCGGGTCATGTCTCTCGCCGGGGGCAATTTGCCGGGCTTTTCGCCGGCCCAAAGACACAACATGCGCCCGGAACCGGCTGAATCGAATAACTATACGAGCTTGCCGGAAAACCCGTCAAATGACGGCGTTTCGAGCGTTCGCTTGTTCGGCTGGGCGAGCGGCTGATAAAATCGCGGTGGCTACAGGCCAATCGCTTCGCGGCCCCCCAGGGCGGACACCGCGGCCTGTAACGTCCGCCGGCTTCCCAAGGAGAGCGCATGCCTGCATTTCCCGGTGTGGACTTTATCGATTTCGATTCCCTGCTGAGCGACGAGGAAAAGCTCGCGCGGCAGACGGCGCGACAGTTCGTCGACGATCGCGTGCTGCCGATCATCGAGCAATGCAATCGCGACGCCCGCTTCCCGCTCGACCTGGTGCCGGAGATGGCGGAGCTGGGCTTTTTCGGCGCGAACATGCAGGGCTACGGCTGCGCCGGCATGTCGAACGTGGAATACGGCCTCGTGATGCAGGAACTCGAGCGCGGCGATTCCGGCATGCGCAGCTTCGCTTCGGTGCAGAGCGGGCTGGTGATGTACCCGATCTACACCTTCGGCAGCGAGGAACAGAAAGAGAAATGGCTGCCCGCGCTGGCGCAAGGGACAAAGATCGGCTGCTTCGGGCTTACCGAGCCGCAATTCGGCTCGAATCCCGGCGGCATGCTCACCCGCGCGGTGCGCAAGGACGACCGCTACGTGCTCAACGGCGAGAAGATGTGGATCACGAACGGCTCGGTCTCCGACGTCGCCGTCGTCTGGGCCAAGACGGAAGACGACCGCGTGCATGGTTTCCTGGTGGAAAAGGGCACGCCGGGATTCAAGGCGTGGGACGTGCACGGGAAATGGTCGTTGCGCGCCTCGATCACCTCGGGCCTGGCATTCAACGACTGCGAAATTCCCGCCGAAAACAGGCTGCCCAAGGCAGACGGCCTGCGGGCGCCGCTGATGTGCCTGAACCAGGCACGCTATGGCATCGGCTGGGGCGGCATCGGCGCGGCCATGGCCTGCTATCAGACGGCGCTGGAATACGCGAAAACGCGCCGCCAGTTCCAGAATCGCCCGATCGCCTCGCATCAGCTGGTGCAGGAAAAGTTGGTCTGGATGATTACCGAGATCACCAAGGCCCAACTGCTGGCTCTGCAGGTGGGCCGATTGAAGGACCAGAATCGCGTCGATCACACCCACATTTCGATGATGAAGATGAACAACGTCGCGATCGCGCTCGAGACGGCCCGCCTGGCGCGTAGCGTGCTGGGCGCCAACGGCATCGTCGACGACTACTGCATCATGCGCCACATGATGAATCTGGAGTCGGTCTACACCTACGAAGGCACGCACGACATCCACAAGCTCGTGATCGGCGAGCGCATCACCGGCGTCGCCGCGTACACGTAGGACCGGACCGAGTTCCCAAACAAAAACGCTCCATGGCCATTGCCGACCAACTCGCGACGCTCGACGCCACGGCTCAGGCCGACTTGGTGCGGCGAGGCGAAGCGCAACCGATCGAACTGTTGGAAGCAGCCATTGCGCGTGCCGAGCAGCTCAATCCGGCGCTGAACGCGATTGTGACGCCGCTCTACGAGCAGGCGCGGAAAGCGGCTCGCGGTTCCCTTCCCGAAGGCCCGTTTCGCGGCGTTCCCTTCCTGCTGAAGGATCTGCTGGCCGCCTACGCCGGCGTGAGAATGACCAGTGGCTCGGCGTTCTTGCGCGATTACGTTCCCGACCACGACAGCGAGCTGGTGGCGCGTTTCCGTCGAGCCGGACTTGTCGTCTTCGGCAAGACAAACACTCCCGAATTCGGAATCCTGCCGACCACCGAACCACAGCTCTTCGGTCCCTGCCACAATCCCTGGAATACAGGGCGGAGCACCGGCGGGTCGAGCGGCGGATCGGCGGCGGCCGTTGCGGCAGGTATCGTGCCGATGGCGCATGCCAATGACGGCGGAGGGTCGATTCGCATTCCCGCCTCGTGCTGCGGCGTTTTCGGGATGAAGCCAACGCGGGCACGCAATTCGCTCGGCCCTGACGTGGGTGACATCATGGGCGGGCTGGTGGTGGAGCATGCGGTGACGCGCACGGTGCGCGATTCGGCGGCGTTGCTCGACGCCGTCTGCGGTCCTGGCGTTGGCGACCCGTACCAGGCACCACCGCGGACACGGCCGTTCATCGAAGAGGTAGGGGTCGACCCGGGGCAACTGCGGATCGCATTCACTACTACGCCGCCAACTGGCGTGAAGATCGACGAGGAATGCGTCCGAGCCGTTCACGAAGCAGCGAAGCTGTGCGAGGGCCTGGGACACGTGGTCGAGGAGGCCGCGCCGGAGATCAACGGGGAGCTGATGGTCGATGCATTCCTGACCGTGTGGCGGGCGGGAACCGCGTCGGGGATCCAGGGCATGGCGTTCCTCACCGACCGCGCACCGGCGCCCGAGCAGTTCGAGCCACTCACCTGGGCGCTACACCAGGAAGGCCTGCGGGTCAGCGCTCCAGCCTATCTGCTGGCTCAAACGCTGCTGCAGGGAGTTGCGCGCCAGATCGCCCGCTTCATGCTGCGCTACGACGTCTGGCTGACGCCCACCCTGGCCGAGCCGCCGCTGCCGCTTGGCTCGTTTGATTCCCCTCCCGGCAATCCGCTCGCCGGTTTCGACCGCGCGGTGGAGTTCGTTCCCTTCACTCCGCTCTGCAACCTGAGCGGGCAGCCGGCAATGTCGGTACCGCTTTATTGGAGCCGCGACGGCCTGCCGGTCGGCGCCCATTTCATCGGCCGTCTTGGTGACGAGGCAACGCTTTTCCGCCTGGCGGCCCAATTGGAGGCAGCCCGGCCCTGGCGGGACCACCGACCGCCATTCCGTGCCGGGAACGGTCTGGAATGCTGAAATACCCGGGAACCATTCCTGGCCGGGGGCCGTATCCTAGAGAGCAGTCGCTCCTGGGCGACCAACCCCTGATCTACGAGGCTATTCGACGATGAGCAACCCACCGCAAGTACCGCCGCCAGGAGTCCCCCTGCCGCAGGGGCCACCGTCGCCACCGAATCGTGCCCTCTGGTGGGTGTTAGGAGTCATCATTCTGCTGCTGGTGCTCATCATCGGCGGCGGCATCTTCGTGGCCACCCAGGTGATTCAGGGGATCAGCGTCAAGGGACCGAATCAGGTGGAACTCCACACCGTGGCCGGTAACGTGAATATCGAACAGACCGGCCAGGACAACACCGGCCTGCCCGTCTACCCGGGAGCCGCACGGCGGCCCAACGGCGCGCAGATTGATATCGAGCCTTCCCGGCAGGAGGGCGGCTTCGCGCTCTCCGCGGCTACTTACCTCACGCCCGCCGCCGTCAACTCCGTGGCGGGCTGGTATAGGAAGAATCTGGATCAGAGCTTCGAGGAAGAGCGGGGAGGAACGCACGTCGACATCGAGCACGTTCACGTGGGGAAAGCTGATTTAGCCTTCATCTCCCACGAGCAAGATCAGATGAGGATCGTGGCGCTCAAGCGCGAGGGTGATCGCACAAAAATCACCCTGGTCCGCATGGGCCAGAAAGAACCGCAATAGTGGCCTGCGTCCACGACGTAAACGGCTTCAGATCTTGAAAAGGAAGTCGGGTCGCAAGCCTTCGGGGACCAAGGCCATTTCGTTTCTGCGAACGTTACATCGCGTCCATAACCGCAACCCGCAAAGCGATCGGCATTTTCTCGCTGCCAGTGCAGCAAGATCCACGAAAAGAAACAAACATACGCGAAGGCGTTTAGCGGTGCGCTTGGTGGCCGGCCCCGACGGCAACGGCGACGCGCGGCCCTGCTTCAGCATGGCTGTGAGTCGGCAGCGTCCGCATGCGGTGACCGTTCGCGCCATCCATGTGCTCGTTGATAGCCTGGAGGCGCTTGAGAATGGATTGCCACTGGTTGAAATCCAGCTGGCGAAGGTAAGGACGCACGCCCTGAATAAACGGGTCCTCGAGCAGAGCCTCGCTCTTCGTGGCCGGAATGAAGAAGCGGTTCAGTCCCACTCCAAGCGATTCGGCGATTTTTTCGAGCGTGCCGAGGCTTGGCGTCATCTGTCCGCTCTCGATGCGCGAGAGGTAGGAGCGCGATACACCGGAGCGCGACTGCAGTTGACTCTGCGTCATGCCCCGCGCCTCGCGCAGTTGGCGGATGCGCACACCAATATTCTCCACCGTTTCACGATTGGGCCAGTTTTCGAAGAGCTGGCGCTCGTCGCCGGGCAACTCCTGCGGCATGACCGGCGCAACAATCTCTTCCACTGGCAGTGGCAACTGCCTCAGGCAGCGGCGGCAGTTGCCCGTCTTTGTACGAAACTGCACCAGGCCGCACGCCTGGCACCGAATCACTTCACGATCGGCCACGATTTCTTCCGTTCCTTTCTTTTCTTGCGGCACAGTCTCTCCTCGCTAGCCAGTCAGGCTTGCGGTTGAGAGACGGAAGGAAGGACCGCTGGGGGAAGGCAAGGCCGCGGTAAAAACGTTCCTGGACGCACGAGCATTCTGCGGACCTGACGCGAGTTCGTCAAGTGCTTTTTTCATCACGCGTATTTGAGAAACACGCCTTGCTCCCCCGCTCATCTTCCTTCCGAATCCTCTCAAGGCCATCTCCCTGGAAATGGCTTAAGATATCAACCTGGCGACTCTCCTCTTGTGGAACCGTCGCCAAAAGGGGACGTTTTGACCCCCTTTTTGCTCTATGCACTAATTAGTAAAGCAATTCATTTGCCAACATCCTGGGAGGTGAAGATATGCCCGGCCGTCAAGACGCTTGGAGCCTTTTGTGCGAGTTCACCCAGAACGAGAATCTGCGCCGTCATGCGCTCGGCGTCGAAGCCTGCGTGCGCGCCTACGCGCGCAAGTTTCAGGCGAATGAGGAGTTATGGGGCTTGGCGGGGCTGCTGCACGACTTCGATTATGAGCGCTGGCCCAATGCGGAACATTCCCCCACTTCCGGCCATCCTTCGCAAGGCTCGGAAATCCTGCGGCAAAATGGCTACCCGGAAGAGGTCATTCATGCCATTCTCGCCCATGCCGACTATACAGGTGTCCCGCGCACCAGCCAGCTGGACCATGCCCTATTTGCTTGCGATGAACTGTCTGGATTTCTTGTCGCATGCGCGCTGGTGAAGCCCACGAAAAGCCTTCACGACGTGGAAACCGCTTCCGTCAAGAAAAAAATGAAGGACAAGGCTTTTGCCCGTGGCGTCAACCGGGAAGACATCCGGCAGGGCGCCGAAGAACTGGGCGTTTCGCTGGAAGACCACATCGGGTTCTGCATCGAAGCGATGCGGAGCATCGCGCCAGAGGTCGGTCTGGACGGCCAAGGCCAGAAATAGAACGGTCCCGTCCCCATTCGGCACGGCCGCTGCGCCCCACAGTGCGCGCTCCGACAGAAGCAGGTCTTCGGCCTCAGTGCATCAGACCCGGGTAGTTTTCTCCCGTGCCAAGTGCCCGATCCAGGTTGAAGGCGGCGCTGATCAATGCCAAATGCGTGAGTGCCTGCGGGAAATTGCCCAACGCCTCGCCGCACGGCCCGGTCTGTTCGGAAAACAGACCTACATGGTTGGCGTAGCCGAGCATCTCCTCGAACAGAAGCCGAGCCAAGTCGAGTTTCGAGCGGTCTGTGTGGCCGGCGCGGGTCAGCGCCTCGACCAGCCAGAAGGTGCACATGTTGAACGAACCCTCCTCGCAATGGAGGCCGTCGAGACCGTCGCTGGCGTGGTAGCGGTAGACGAGTCCGCCGGAAAGCAGGCCTCCATCGTTCGGTGAACGGGAGATGGCGGAGATGGTTTGCTCCATTTTCGGATCGTTGGGCGCGAGGAAGAAGACGAGCGGCATGATCAGGTTGGCGGCGTCAAGGCCATCGGATCCGTAGCTCTGGCTGAAGGAATTCAGCTTGGGATTCCAGCCCTTCTCAATCACCTCTTCATAAATCTTGTCGCGGATCTTGAGCCAGCGATCGTGGTCGGCGGGAAACGAACGCTTGTCGGCCAGGCGCAAGGCGCGATCGAGCGCCACCCAGCACATCACTTTCGAATACACGAAATTCTGCGGCGCGCCGCGCATCTCCCATACGCCCTGGTCCTTGGTATGCCAGTTGTGAGTGACCCAGTCGGTCAGCTCGCGCACGTCTTTCCAGAGTTCGTAGGAGATTGGCGTGGCGTATTTGTTATAGAGGTAGACGGAATCGAGCAGTTCGCCGTAGATGTCGAGCTGGCGCTGCTGGTAAGCGCCGTTGCCCACGCGCACGGGACTCGAGCCTCCGTAACCCTCCAGATGATCGAGCGTCTGCTCTTTGAGCTCGTGACGGCCGTCGATGCCGTACATGATCTGCAGCGAGCCGTCGGGGTTCAGCTCGTGGCAACGCGCCTCGAGCCACGACATGAAGCGGGCCGCTTCCCGCGTGAAGCCGATGCGCATCAGCGCGTAGAGGGTGAAGGCGGCGTCGCGAATCCAGGTGTAGCGGTAGTCCCAGTTGCGATCGCCACCGATGAATTCGGGCAGGCTGCAGGTGGGCGCCGCGACGATCGCACCCGTAGGGTCGAAGGTCATCAGCTTCAGCGCGAGTGCCGATCGGTTCACCATCTCTCGCCAGCGGCCCCGATAGGTCGAGTGCGAGAGCCACTTCCGCCAATAGCGTACCGTGCTCTCGAACAGCTCCTGCACCTCTCCCATGTCGGGGCGCGGACCTACCTCTCCGCCGGGCTCGATCTGCTGCAGGACGAAAACGGCCGTCTGGCCTTCGTCCAGCGTGAATTCGGCTTCCACTGCGGAACCGTTGACCCGGAGCGGCACCGTGCTGGCAAGGCCGAGGGCAATCGCCTTGGAATCGAACGCCACTCCTTCCGGCACGACGCGAACTTTGTGCTCGGCGCGGGCATAATCGAACGCGGGACGGCATTCGAGAAGGAATTTCAGCGAACCCCGCGTGGCGCGCACCTGGCGGATCAGCGGATGCTCGCCTTGCCAGTGGCCTCGCTTCTCGATGGGCATGAAGTCGGCGATCTGGCCGACGCCATCGGGCGAAAGGAAGCGGGTGACTAGCACGTTCGTGTCGGGCCAGTAGAACTGCTTGCGCGACACCCGCCCGTCCTGGGCCTCGATGCGGAAGAAGCCTCCTTTCTTGTCGTCGAGCAGTGAAGCGAAAACACTGGGAGAATCGAATTGCGGCAGGCAGAGCCAATCGATCGACCCGTCCTTGCCGATGAGCGCGGTGGTATGCAAATCTCCGATGATTCCGTGATCTTGAATAGGCAAATAAGCCAAAATTCCCCTCCAATCCCTACCCACTATATCGGCTAACGGCGTGCAAGCAAGCTTTGCCGCGACCGTGATCCGTATCGAGCACCCGGCAGGGACACGGGCAACAGGGCCGGAGGATTCCGCCGAGAGCCGGAATTGGCCTGTTTCCTGGGGCGCCGAACCGCTGCCATTCCGAACCCTAAGGGTCATTGTGCTCGGCGGTTTTGAAGCGTAAGTTATCGCTTGTGCTGGAATTTCATGGAGGAAGCGCAGAATCATGGCATCCAGGCGTGGGGTGGTGTGCCACCGCGTGACCCGGGAGGGGCCAGGTGGAAAAATACCTGGGGTGGTTGTGGCAGGATCTGCGGTTCGCGATCCACAGCCTCAATAAGGACCGCCGGGTAGCGGTGGTGAACGAGGCGTTTGCTCGCGCGTATTTGCCCGAGGGCAGTCCTCTGGGTCAAAGATTCGATATCGGCGTTTTCGACCAAAGTCAGCAGATGGCCCAGGCCCTCGCGGCCGGGCCGGGCGCACAGGCGAACAAGAAGCCTCCTGCCAAGACTTACTTCGCTATCGTGGGCGTCGTGTCGAACGTAAGGGGAAACCCCAAGGACGAGCGGCCCCGGCCCGAGGCGTTTCTGCCTTGTACGGTAGCTCAGCAGTTCATCTCCGGGATTGCCGTCCACACGGCCGGAGATGCCGACAAGCTTTCCGGCAAGGTGCCACAGCAGATCTGGGCCATCGATCGTGATATCAACTTGTCCAACGACCGCGGCTCGATACAAAACACGATGCAAAAGTACATCTACGCCCGGCCGGAATTCGAATTCGTCATGCTCTCGACGTTTGCTGGCGTCGGGCTGCTGCTGGTGATCATCGGCACCTATAGCGTCATGGCGTACAACGTGTCGCTGCAAACGCGCGAGATCGGCATACGCATGGCGCTGGGAGCGCAGCGGGCCGACATCCTTCGCGGCGTTCTTCGGCGGGGTGCGGTCCTCGTCGGAGCGGGTGTCGCCCTGGGGCTTGCCGGGTCCTGGGGCGCAACCCGCCTGATTCGGAACCAGTTGTGGGGCGTGAAACCCACCAATCCGCAGACGTTCGCCGCCGTGATCTTCATTGTCGTCGCCGCGGGACTTCTCTCTTGCGCCGTTCCCGCGCGTCGTGCCACTGAAGTGGATCCGCTGGTTGCCCTTCGCCAAGAGTAGCGGGCCGGTTGACGGCACAATATCTGTAACTTCCTGGCGTCCGTCCACAGCGTTTTCCATAGATGCGTCGTACGGCGGTTTCTCACACAGCGAAAAGCTCCGGCGTTCCGCCCGATGCCGCTCAGAGGCTCGCGCTTCTGCTAAACTGAGATACCCGAGATGAAAATCACGAGAGAAACCGTGCTTTACGTGGCTGATCTGGCCCATCTGGAGCTGCAGGAAGGCGAGGTGGAAACCTATCGCCAGCAGCTCGACCAGATCCTGACCTACGTCGAAACGCTGAATCAGCTCGACACGGGCGGAGTGGATCCGCTGGCGCAGGTGGTAGCCGCCGCGGCGGATCCCGCAGCCGGCTGGCGCGAAGACGAGACGCGTGCTTCGGGAGTCACCGGCGAGGCGCTCCAAGCAGCGCCCGACGCCAGCGATACCTTTTTCCGCGTGCCGAAGGTCATCGAGCGCGAATCATGACGAACGACGCCAAACGTACTATCGCCGGCGTGCGCGCCGACCTGGCAACCAAGAAGATATCCGCCCGCGAACTCGCGAGCGAATACCAGGCCAGGATCGAGCGCGAGAACCCACGCTTGAACGCCTACCTCGCCCTTTCGCCCGAACGCGCCCTCGCCCAAGCCGACCGGATTGACCGGCTGGTTGCGCGCGGGGAGGAATTGCCGCCACTCGCGGGGCTGCCGCTGGCGGTGAAAGACGTGCTCGCCACGCGTGGGGTACCGACCACCTGTGGCTCGCGCATCCTCGAAGGTTACCGGCCACCCTACGACGCAACCGCCGTCGAGCGGCTGGAACGCGCCGGCGCGATGGTGTTGGGCAAGACGAACTGCGACGAATTCGCCATGGGCAGCTCGAACGAGAACTCGGCCTACGGGCCGGTGCGGAACCCTGTGTCTCCAGACCGCGTGCCCGGCGGATCGAGCGGCGGTTCGGCTGCGGCGGTGGCCGCGGGCCTGGCGGTGGCCGCGCTCGGCACGGATACCGGCGGCTCGGTACGGCAACCTGGTGCATTCTGCGGTATTCCCGCAATGATGCCCACCTATGGGCGCGTGTCGCGCTACGGGCTGGTGGCTTTCGCCTCTTCGCTCGACCGCGTGGGGCCGATGACGGCGACGGTAGCCGACGCCGCCGCGTTGCTCGGCGTGATGGCCGGCCGCGACCCGCACGACGCCACATCCGCCGCCGTGCCCGTGCCGGACTACCTGGCTGAACTCGACAAGCCGGTTTCCGGGCTGCGGATCGGCGTGCCGCGCGAATATTTCGCGGAAGGGATGGACCCGGAAGTGCGCGCGAAGGTGGAGGCAGGCCTCGCAGTGCTCGAACGGCTGGGTTGCCGGCGCGTGGAGATCGGCATGCCCCACACGGATTACGCGATCGCCACGTACTACCTGATCGCCACGGCCGAGGCTAGTTCCAACCTGGCACGCTACGACGGCGTGCGCTACGGCCGACGCGTTCCCGCCGATACGCTCGCAGAAATGTACCGCAAGACGCGCGGCACCGGTTTCGGCGCCGAGGTGAAGCGCCGAATCATGCTCGGCACCTATGCCCTCTCGACCGGCTACTACGAGGCCTACTACCTGAAGGCACAAAAGGTGCGAGCGCTGATTGCCCGCGATTTCCATGCGGCTTTCGAGAAAGTCGACCTGCTCGTCACGCCCACTTCGCCAACGCCCGCCTTCCGGCTGGGCGAGCGGACCTCCGATCCGCTGGCCATGTACTTGGCCGATATCTACACCGTTACCGGCTCTCTGGCCGGCGTACCGGGAATTTCGGTTCCTTGCGGGCGCACCGGCGAAGGACTGCCGGTGGGTCTGCAGATTTTCGGGCCGCACTTCGGTGAAGCGACAGTGCTGCGGCTGGCCCACGCGTTCGAGATTGCTGGCGGCGCCGAGCTTTAGGGACCAGGTACGCCAAGCGTCGCGGCATTGCATGCGTGGCCTTGACGCTTTCCCTGGAACCACCCAAAGTCTTCTGGCCACGACAATTCCGCTCGGCGAAGTACGCACGACGTGTTCGTGCTCCGCATAACTCGCGCCAGCCTTCGCCGGTACCGCTTCCCTGGAAACCCCTAGTCCCAGTAGGGATTCTTGCCCCCGAAAAACCCGTTAAGGTCCGGCAAGGGCACAGGCCCCCATCTACTCCCTTTGCACTCCCCTAGCACTTTTGGACTATGCGCGATTGGACACGAAATCTCGGAGAAATCTCGGAGGGTCTTGCGCAGCCATTCATCTTGCGAGAGCATCACAGCAATAGGGAGTCAAGACCTTGGTGACCATACGATCGAGTCAGAAATTCTTCACCGAGGAAGAAGTCTCTTCGCTCACGGGGATTTGCCTGGAGCATCTGCGGGCCCTGGCCGGCAATCGCCACCTCGGATTCTTTATCGAGGCGGCACAATTGGCCGGGGCATCGGCCATTGAAGCGGCGCAAGCGGCCGGTACGCAGGCGTTCGAGGCAGCGCAATCGGCTGGTGCGCATGCCCAAAGGCTGTTCACAGCGTCGGATCTGTTCATTGTGACGGCGGTGTTTCCGCGCTGCGAGCATTAAAGCGGCTTCTGATACGGTCAAGGATTTTTGTTTTACAGTTTGCGGCGGATTTTGCGTGTCTTTTCGGCACGCATCGCGTCCTTTGCCTGTCTATATTTCACCGGGCCGGAGTGGTGAAGCCGGACCTGGCGATAGCGCACGGCACAACGAATCCTCCAATGATGGCGACTGGGCGGATGCCCGGCGCGCAAGTGCCCGTCTTGAACGGCACAGGATGACGATTGCCCCGCTTAGGCCGGGGGACGTATGCTAGGAAGCGGCACAGATTTTGGTATGGCCGCGGCATCCCAGCCATCGAGGATTGCGGTGAGTTTCCGGGCCAGCTTCCGGACGAAACGAATCGCGGCAACGCTGTTCCTGCTGTCGGTGCCCATGCTGGCCGCTCTGCCGCTGGCCGCGCAGTCCAACTCCTCCTCCCATCCCAACTCGCCTGATGTGTCTCGCGACGAAGGCGTGCGTGGGAAGAAGCTGATCCTCAAGGACGGCAGCTATCAACTGGTCAGCAAATACCAGGTTGTCGGCAACCGCGTGCGCTACTACAGCGTCGAGCGCTCGGAATGGGAAGAGTTGCCCAAGAGCATGGTCGATTGGCCGGCCACGAAGAAGGCCGACCAACAACCGAGCGAACAAGCCAAACAGGCGCTCGAATTGGCTCATAACATCGACCTCGAGGAACATCCAGACGCGGTCAGCCTGGGCGGAGGAACGGGCTTACCCGCCGGCGTGCTGCTCCCACCCGGCGATGGCATGTTCGCCTTCAACGGGGAAAAAGTCCTGAAGCTCAAGACGGATTTGGCCAAGAGTTCCCTCGACAAAGGTCGCTTCATTGCCTCGATGCTCGTGCCCGTGCCGGTGATTTCGAAAAAGTACACGATCTATCTGAAGGGCAAGCATGCCGCTATCCGAATTGACAATTCCGAGCCCGCCTTTTTCTACCGCTCCACGAACGGCATGCCGCCCGGCATCCAGTTGGTCCATGCCAAGGTGAGCGGGAAAAAGCGCGAGATCGAGTTCCTCAGCAACTACTTCGGCCAAAAAACTACGCAGGCAAACGAGATTCCGCTGAACGTCCAGCAGGTAGACAACGACACCTACCGGTTGATGGCCAGCCAGGACCTTTCGCCCGGCGAATACGTCCTCGCGCAGGTGGATCGCCGGCAGGGCATCGACCTCTACGTGTGGGATTTCGGCATCGACCGCTCGAAGGGAAAAACCGCCGCGAAGAAAAAATAGTCGGCATCGCCGATTCGCGTGCGCGGCCGTGGGCAGCACCTGGACGGACGTCTCTCTCCCCCGGCGAAACTCTAAGAAGCCCACAGTCGTACCCTACCGACCGCGGTTGCGGAATGAAAAGTCTACGAAGAAAAGAAAAGGGTGGGAAGCGCTGACTGCGCTTCCCACCCTTTAGATTGTGCCGGGCGCCCGGCCAGGCCGGGACCCCCACCGGTCGCTGCTAGCTTTCCGCGACGGCGCCGGTGTCCTTGCGGAGGTAATCGAGCGTCGCGGCTTCCTCCGGCGTGAGTTCCGTCGGAACGATCTCTTCCTTCGGCACCTCGGTGAGCAGCTTGATGCCGCGGTAGTGATGGAAGCCGGTGCCGGCAGGGATGAGCCGGCCGACGATGACGTTTTCCTTCAGCCCGCGCAGGTAGCCCACCTTGCCGGCGATGGCCGCCTCGGTGAGCACGCGAGTGGTCTCCTGGAAGCTCGCGGCCGAGATGAAGGAATCGGTCGAGAGCGATGCCTTGGTGATGCCGAGCAGCAACGGTCGGCCGGTCGCCGGGCGTCCGCCGGAGTGGATGACGCGATCATTCTCCTCGCGGAAGCGGAACTTGTCCACCTGCTCATCGAGCAGGAAGCTGGTGTCCCCGACGTCCTCCACCTTCACCCAGCGCATCATCTGGCGCGCAATCGTTTCGATGTGCTTATCGTTGATGTTGACGCCCTGAAGCCGGTAGACTTCCTGAATGGCGTTCACCAGATAGGCCTGGGTAAACTTCTCGCCGAGCACGGCTAGCAGGTCGTGAGGGTTGAGCGGTCCATCGACTAGCGGCTCGCCGGCGCGGACGCGCTCGCCTTCCTGCACGTTGATGTGGATGCCGCGCGGAATGGCGTATTCCTTGGTGGTGCGGCCATCCTCGCTCTGCACGTAGATCTTCCGTGTGCCCTTGGAGATCTCACCGTACTTGACGATCCCGTCGATCTCGCTGATGACGGCGGAATCGCGGGGGCGCCGCGTTTCAAACAATTCGACGACGCGCGGCAGACCGCCGGTGATGTCCTTGGTGCGAGTGGTCTCACGCGGGATCTTGGCCAGAATGTCGCCCGGTTCGACCTCGTCACCTTCCGACACCATCAAGTGAGCGCGCGAAGGCATCAGGTATTTCTTGCGCACCTTGCCGCTCGAATCGCGGATCTGGATCATCGGCTGGTGCTTCTCGTCGCCGGGTGGCAACGTGACGACGAGCTGGGCAAGGCCGGTGACCTCGTCGACCTGTTCCTCGATCGTCAGGCCGGCGATCAGGTCCTTGAACTGCACCGTGCCGCCGGATTCGGTGAGGATCGAGAAGGTATAAGGATCCCACTCGAGCAGAATCTCTCCCACCTGGACCGCATCGCCGTCGCGGACCATCAAGCGAGCGCCGTAGACGACGTGGTGGCGTTCCTTCTCGCGGCCCTTGTCGTCGACGATCGAGATCACACCGGATCGGTTCATCGCGATCAGCGCCTTGGACCGGCCCTCGACGGCGTTCAGGTCGATAAAGCGGGCGAAACCGGCGCTGCGCGCCTCGACCTTCGACTGCTCGCCGACGCGGGTGGCCGTGCCGCCAATGTGGAAGGTCCGCATGGTGAGCTGGGTACCCGGCTCGCCGATCGACTGGGCGGCGATCACGCCAACCGCTTCGCCGAGTTCGGCCATGCGGCCGGTGGCCAGGTTGCGGCCGTAGCAGAGTTCGCAGGTGCCGCGTCGCGATTCGCACGTAAGCACCGAGCGGATCTTTACCCGCTCGATACCGGCCTCCTGAATCGCATTGGCCAGCTCTTCGGTGATCTCCTGGTTGATGTCGACGATGAGGTTGCCCTCGTAGTCGCGGATGCGCTCGAGCGAGACGCGGCCGACGACGCGGTCGCGCAGCGCCTCCACTTCGACGCCGGCCTCAAGCAGAGGCTCGACCACGATACCGTCGGTGGTGCCGCAATCCTTCTCGGCGATGATGACGTCCTGGGCAACGTCAACCAGGCGTCGCGTCAGGTAGCCGGAGTCGGCCGTCTTCAACGCCGTGTCGGCCAAGCCCTTGCGAGCGCCGTGCGTGGAGATGAAGTACTGCAGCACGGTGAGGCCTTCGCGGAAATTGGAGGTAATCGGCGTCTCGATGATCTCGCCCGAAGGCTTGGCCATCAGACCGCGCATGCCGGAAAGCTGGCGGATCTGCTGCTTCGATCCACGGGCGCCGGAATCGGCCATCACGTAGATCGGGTTGATCACGCCCTGCTTGTCCTGGTTCTCCATCGTCTTGAACATCTCGTCGGCCACGCGCTCGGTGACTTCGCCCCAGATGGCAATCACCTTGTTGTAGCGCTCGCCGTTGGTGATGGCGCCGTCGAGGTACTGCTGCTGCACCTTGACGACCTCGCGCTCGGCGTTGCCGACCAGCCGGGCCTTGTCGGCTGGGATCAACATGTCGTCGATGCCGATCGAGATGCCCGAGCGCGTGGCATGGTTGAAGCCCAGCGCCTTGAGCTGGTCGAGCATCCGCACGGTCATTTCGAGGCCGTAGCGCAGGTAGCCGTACTGCACCACCATCTGCGCCCCCTTCTTCTTCAGCAGACCGTTGATGAACGGCATATCCTTGGGCAGGTGGTCGTTGAAAACTACGCGACCGACGGTGGTTTTCAGGAACTGACGGTCGACGTGCATCACTTCGGTGTGCAGCACGTCCTGGCTGTCGAACGAGGTGGTCAGGTCGATCACGTCTCCCGTGTAGCGGAAACGGATCGGCGAGAGCAGCTCGACTTCGCCGGCTTCGAGCGCCAGATAGACCTCTTCGGTCGAGCCGAAAGCGCGCCCTTCGCCCTTCGAGCCCGGCTTGGCCTTGGTCATATAGTAGATCCCGAGCACCATGTCCTGGGTGGGCACAGTGAGCGGCATGCCGTTGGCCGGCGAGAGGATGTTGTTCGAGGCAAGCATCAGTACGTGCGCCTCGATCTGCGCTTCGGGCGAAAGCGGCACGTGGACCGCCATCTGGTCGCCGTCGAAATCGGCGTTGAAAGCCGGGCAGACCAGCGGGTGAATCCGGATCGCCTTGCCTTCGATCAGCACCGGCTCAAAGGCCTGAATGCCGAGCCGGTGAAGCGTCGGCGCTCGGTTGAGCAGCACCGGATGCTCGCGAGTCACTTCCTCGAGGATGTCCCAAACCACCGGGTCCTGCCGTTCCACCGTTTCCTTGGCCTGCTTGATCGTAGTGCAATGGCCGGCGGCTTCGAGCTTGTGATAGATGAACGGCTTGAAGAGCTCGAGCGCCATGCGCTTGGGCAGGCCGCACTGGTGCAGCTTCAGCTCCGGGCCGACCACGATCACCGAGCGGCCGGAATAGTCGACGCGCTTGCCGAGCAGGTTCTGGCGGAAGCGGCCCTGCTTGCCCTTCAGGGCGTCGGAGAGCGATTTCAGCGGGCGGTTGTTCGTGCCGCGCAGCACGCGACCGCGGCGGCCGTTGTCAAACAGGGCGTCGACGGCCTCCTGCAGCATGCGCTTCTCGTTGCGCACGATCACGTCGGGAGCGTGCAACTCCATCAGCTTCTTCAACCGGTTGTTGCGGTTGATCACGCGGCGATAGAGGTCGTTCAGGTCCGAGGTGGCAAACCGGCCGCCGTCGAGCGGCACCAGCGGCCGCAACTCCGGGGGCAGCACCGGAATCACATCGAGGATCATCCATTCGGGCTTGTTACCGCTCTTGCGGAAGGCCTCTACCACCCGCAGACGCTTGGCGTACTTGATCCGCTTCTGCAGGCTGGGGTCCGCCTTCATCTTCTCGCGGAGTTCCTCGCTCAGCTTGTCGATATCGACTTGGCGGAGCAGTTCCTTGATCGCCTCCGCGCCCATGCCTGCGCGGAAACGGCCGGGGAATTCATGCTGGAGGTCGCGGTATTTCTGCTCGTCGATCATCTCGCGGTCCTTCAGCGCCGCCTCGCCGGCATCGATGGTGACGTAGGTCTCGAAATAGAGAATGCGCTCGAGGTCGCGCATCGAGATGTCGAGCAGGTAGCCAATGCGGCTGGGCACACCCTTGAAGAACCAGACGTGCGAGCAGGGCGAAGCCAGCTCGATGTGGCCCAGACGCTCGCGGCGCACCTTGCTGAGCGTCACTTCGACGCCGCACTTGTCGCAGATCACACCGCGGTGCTTCATCCGCTTGTACTTGCCGCACAGGCATTCCCAGTCGGCAATCGGACCGAAAATCCGGGCACAAAACAGGCCGTCACGCTCGGGCTTGAAGGTCCGGTAGTTGATGGTCTCCGGCTTCGTTACTTCACCATGCGACCACGAACGGATCTTCTCCGGGCTGGCCAGAGAGATGCGAATCGAATCAAAATCGGCGATCTGGTTCACACGATCGTAGGGGCTGCTGCGGTACAAGGTATAACCCTCCCCTCCCGGAATTCCGGGAATAAAGCTTTCACCGGCCGCTCAGTCGGCCGCGGGTTCCTGCGGCTTCTGCCGCTTCATCAACTCGACGTCCAGGCAGAGCGCCTGCAACTCTCTCACCAGAACGTTGAACGATTCGGGCACGCCCGGCTCGATGCCGGGCTCTCCCTTCACGATAGCCTCATACATTTTTGCGCGGCCGTAGACGTCGTCCGATTTGCAGGTGAGCAGTTCTTGCAGCGTGTGCGCGGCGCCATACGCCTCGAGCGCCCAGACTTCCATTTCCCCGAACCGCTGGCCGCCGAACTGCGCCTTGCCGCCCAGTGGCTGCTGGGTGATGAGCGAGTAGGGCCCGATCGAGCGCGCGTGGATCTTGTCGTCAACTAGGTGAGCGAGCTTCAGCATGTAGATGTACCCGACCGTGACCGGCTCGGCGAATGGAACGCCGGAGAGTCCGTCGCGCAGCGTCGTCTTGCCTGCTTCGGGCAGACCGACCCCGGCAAGCAGGTGGCGAATCTCCGTTTCGCGAGCGCCGTCGAACACCGGCGACGCGAAATTGATGCCGGCGCGGAAGCCGGGAGCCAGATCGAGGAGTTCCTCATCGGAGAGCTCGGCCAGCGAGTGCCAAACCGGCGTCGGCCCGAAGACGTCCTTGAGCGCCTTGCGGAAGGCATCGGCGCGAACGCCGTCGTCGAGCAACCGGGATACCATCGGCCCCAGTTCCTTGGCCGCCCAACCGAGGTGCGTCTCGAGAATCTGCCCCACGTTCATGCGCGAAGGAACACCGAGCGGATTGAGCACGATCTCCACCGGCGTACCGTCGGGCAGGTACGGCATATCCTCTTCGGGAACGATGGTGGCGATGACGCCCTTATTGCCATGGCGGCCGGCCATCTTGTCGCCGACCGACAGTTTCCGCTTCATCGCCACGAATACCTTCACCAGCTTGATCACGCCGGGGGGCAACTCGTCGCCCTTCTTGAGCTTTTCGACTCGCTCCTCGGTGATCTTGCGGAGCACCTCCATCTGGCGCGAGGTCATCTCCTCGATCTCGTCGATCTTCTCCACCAGCAACGGGTCCTTTTCGGTTAGCCGCAGCCGCTTGAGGTTGCGCGTCGAGATCTTTTCGAGTTCCTCGCGTGAAAGCTCGGTGCCCTTGGTGAGCAGGCGCTTGTTGGTCTTCTCGTCGTGGAGGTCAGCGGCCAGTTTGCGCCCGCCGAGGATTTCGGTCAGCCGCTTCAGCCGTTCGTCGGTGAGGATCCGGATCTCATCCGAAAGGTTGCGCTCGAGCTTGGCCACCTGACCGGCCTCGATCGCCTTGTGCCGCTCGTCCTTCTCGGCTCCCTTCCGGCAGAACACCTTGACGTCGACGACGGTGCCCTCGATGCCGGGCGGGCAATAGAGCGAGGCGTCGCGCACATCGCCGGCCTTCTCGCCGAAGATGGCGCGGAGCAGCTTTTCTTCCGGCGTCAGCGTGGTTTCGCCCTTGGGCGTCACCTTTCCCACCAGGATGTCGCCGGGATGAACGGTGGCGCCGATGCGAATAATGCCGGCGTCGTCCAGGTTCTTCAGGAAGCCCTCGCTGATGTTCGGGATGTCGCGCGTGACTTCTTCCGGTCCCAGTTTCGTGTCTCGCGATTCGATCTCTAATTCCTCGATGTGAACCGAGGTGTAGTAGTCGTCCTTCACCAGCTTCTCGCTGACGACGATCGCGTCTTCGAAGTTGTACCCGCGCCAGGGGAGGAAAGCGACCAGGACGTTTCGTCCGAGCGCCAACTCGCCCTTATCGGTGCAGGGACCGTCGGCCAACGTCTGGCCCTGACGGACCTTGTCTCCGGCGCGGACCAGTGGTTTCTGGTTCATGCAGGTGTTCTGGTTCGAGCGCCGGAATTTGATCAGCTGGTAGATGTCGGCGCCGACTTCGCGACTGAGCACTCCCGACTGATCGGATTCGACGCGGACGATGATTCGCTCGCTATCCACCTGATCGACGATGCCATCGCGCTTGCAGAGGACAACCGCACCGGAATCGCGCGCGGTGACCCGCTCCATCCCGGTGCCGACCAGTGGCGCCTCGGCCCGGATCAGCGGAACGGCCTGACGCTGCATGTTGGCGCCCATCAGGGCTCGGTTGGCGTCGTCGTTCTCGAGGAACGGCACGAGGCTGGCGGCCACCGAGACCAGCTGTTTCGGCGAAACGTCGATGTAATCGACCTCGTGCCGGCTCTTGAGCACAAAGTTGCCCGCCTGCCGGCAGTTGACCAGGTCGCTGGTGATGCGGCCGCGTTCGTCGAGCGGGGCATTCGCCTGCGCGACCACGTAACGGTCCTCTTCCCAGGCCGAGAGGTAGAAGCAGAACGGCTCGGAAGTGATCTTGTTCCGCTTGGCTTTCGTGTTCACCTCATCGAGCTTTTCCAGTTCGACGATCTCACCGGTCTTGAAATCGCTCTCCCCTGCATTCAGAACGCGTTCGTAGTCGATCACCCGGCCTTCCTTGACCTTTCGGTAGGGCGACTCGATGAAGCCAAACTCGTTGATGCGCGCGAAGCAGGAAAGCGAGCTGATCAGTCCAATGTTCGGTCCCTCTGGCGTTTCGATGGGGCAGATGCGGCCGTAATGCGTCGGGTGAACGTCGCGGACCTCGAACCCGGCCCGTTCCCGCGACAGGCCGCCCGGCCCAAGGGCCGAAAGTCGCCGTTTGTGAGTCACCTCGCTGAGCGGGTTCGTCTGGTCCATGAACTGGCTGAGCTGGCTCGACCCGAAGAATTCGCGGATCGCCGCCATCACGGGCTTGGCGTTCACCAGGTCGTGCGGCATTGCCGTCGACATCTCCTGGTAGACCGACATCTTCTCCTTGATCGCCCGCTCCATGCGGACCAGGCCGATCCGGAACTGGTTTTCGAGCAACTCGCCGACGGCGCGGACGCGGCGGTTGCCGAGGTGATCGATGTCGTCGACCGTGCCGATGTTGCGGCGGAGTTTGAGGAGGTACTTGATCGCCGAGATGAAGTCGGGCGAATCCAGCGTGCGCCGGTCGAGCGGGGTGTCCATGCCGAGTTTCGTGTTGAATTTCAGCCGGCCCACTTTACTGAAATCGTATTTGCGCGGATCGAAGAACATGCCCTGGAACAGCGCGGTAGCCGTCTCAAGCGTCGGCGGATCGCCCGGCCGCAGCTTGCGGTAGATTTCGATCAGGGCTTCGCGCTGGCTGTGCAGAGTGTCCTTGTCCAGCGTGCGACTGATGATCGGGCCAACGTCGTCGCGCTCGGGGAAGAAAATGTCGACGTCGGTAACGCCGCCTTCGGCCAGCTTGGCCCACAGCTCGCCGCTGATCGGCTTGTTCGATTCGACCAGCACCTCGCCGGTCTCCTTATTGACGACGTCGGCGACGGCAAAAGCGCCATCGAGGTCGGCGGCAACCACCTTCACCTGCTCGACGCGCGCTTTGGCCAGTTCCTTGTACGCGGTTTCGGTGAACCGCTTGTGCGCCGCCACAAGCACGTCTTCCGATTTCGGATGGCGGACCTCGTGAGTGAACTTGCGGTCGATCAGACCCTCCGACAGGTTCCACCAGAGGTCGTCGTCGTGCAGCGAGACGCGCTCGACGCGATAGAAGGAGCGCAGCACCTCCTCGTTGGTCTTCATGCCGAGGGCGCGCAGGAAGATCGAGCCGAGGAACTTGCGTTTCCGGTCGATGCGCACATAGAGCAGGTTCTTCGTGTCGTATTCGAACTCGACCCACGAGCCGCGGTAGGGGATGATCTTGCCCAGAAAGTAGCTGCGGTTATTGGCGGTCTCGTAGAAAACGCCGGGCGAGCGGTGCAACTGACTGACGATCACACGCTCCGTGCCGTTGATGATGAACGTGCCATTGTCGGTCATCAACGGAATGTCGCCAAAATAGACTTCCTGCTCCTTGATGTCGCGAACGGTCTTGGCGCCGGTATCGGGATCCTTGTCGTAGGTGGTCAGGCGGATGGTGACCCGGAGCGGCGCGGCGTAGGTCATGCCGCGCTCCTGGCATTCGTTCACGTCGTACTTCAGCTGCAAGCTGACCGGATCGCCGCACTTGTTGCAGAAGGTGGGCGTATTGCGGTTGAACGTCCCGCATTTCGGGCAGATCACGTCGCCCATGCGGTAGGGGTTGGTGACCACCGAACTGCCGCAATTGCGGCAGGTGGCGCGCAAGTGGTGCAACCCCCGCAGATGCCCGCACTTGCATTCCCAGTTGCCGATCGAATAGTCCACGAACTCCAGTTGCGAGAGGCCGCGGAAGTCCTGGATCGGAAACACCGACGCGAAGACCGCCTGCAGGCCGTTGTCCTCACGCTCGGCCGGCAACTTGTCCATCTGCAGGAACCGGTCGTAGGACTTCTTCTGCACCTCGATCAGGTTCGGGATCGGCAGCGAAGTCTTGATGCGCGAAAAATCCAGGCGGGGGACTTCCCTCACCGGGCGAAAATCATTGCCTTGGCTCATGACATCCTTCCCTCAGGCCGTACGGCGGAAATCCGGGTGGCAAACCAGAAAGAGGGCGCTGCGGGGCACACCCGTCCCCGAAACGCCCGCGGGGGAACCAACTGCGGACCGAACGGCGCTTACTTGATTTCGACCTTTGCTCCGGCCTCTTCAAACTTCTTCTTGAGACTGTCAGCCTCTTCCTTCGTGACGCCTTCCTTGATCGGTTTCGGGGCGCCATCCACCAAATCCTTGGCCTCTTTCAGGCCGAGGCTCGTCACTTCGCGAACCGCCTTGATCACGTTGATCTTGTTCGGACCAACTTCGGCCAGTACAACGTTGAACTCGGTCTTTTCCTCGGCGAGCGCCGCGCCGGCCCCTACGGCAGCACCGGCAATCACCACCGGGGCTGCCGCCGCCGCGGAAACGCCGAAGGCCTCTTCCATCTGCTTGACCAAGTCCGCCGCTTCCAGCAGCGTCAACCCCTTGATCTCCTCGAGAATACCTTCCACCTTGCTGGGCATGACTGCTTTCTCCTCCTATTCAGCAAACTTTTGGGCTTTGGCCGCTTCCTTCGTGACCACGGCCAGATTTCGTGCGGTTCCCGCCAGCGCCCGGGCGATTCCGCTCGCCGGACTTTGAATCAGGAACATGATCCTGCTAATAAGCTCGTCCCGCGAGGGCAGCGCCGCCAGCGCCACCAACTCGTCCACCGAGATCACCCGACCTTCGACCACCCCCGCCTTGAATTCGAAGGCGTCGATCTCCTTTGCCAGTTTCGAGAGTGTCTTGGCGAACGACACAGGGTCGGCCTCGGTATAGGAAATCGAGTTCGGTCCCGCGAGTCCCTTGAGCAGAAATTCGGCGGCGGTGCCTTCCGAAGCGCGCTGCGCCACTGAGTTCTTCACCACCTGGTAGCGGCCGCCGGCCGATTCCACCGTGCGCCGGAGCCGGGTCTCGTCCTCTACGTTGATGCCCTGAAACGAGCTCAAGATCACCGTCGAGACGTGCGCCAGTTCCTGGCGGAGTTTTTCGACATCCCCTTCCTTCTGCTTGCGCGTCTTCATCAGCGTTCCTCAGGCCACGGCCACCGCCAGATCGACCTCGGCGGGATCGATGCCGATCCCAGGCCCCATGGTCGAGCTGAGCGTGACCTTTCGAATGTATTTGCCTTTCGCGGTGGCGGGCTTTGCCTTGGATACGGCGCCAATCAGTGCCTGGGCGTTCTCGGCAAGCTGGGCCGCCTCGAAACTCATCTTGCCGACCGGGGCGTGGATGATGCCGGTCTTGTCGATCCGAAACTCCACCTTGCCGGCCTTGATCTCCTTCACCGCCTTGGAGACGTCGAATGTCACCGTGCCGGTCTTCGGGTTCGGCATCAGGCCGCGCGGCCCGAGGATCTTGCCGAGCCGTCCAAGCGACTTCATCATGTCAGGCGTGGCGACCACCGCGTCGAAGTCGGTCCAGCCCTCCTGGATTTTCTGCACCATGTCGTCGGCGCCGGTGAAGTCCGCGCCGGCTTCCTGCGCCTCGCGGATCTTTTCGCCGCTGGCAATCACCAGCACCCGCTTCGACTTGCCCAGCCCGTGCGGCAGCACCACCGTGCCGCGTACCATCTGGTCGCTCTGCCGGGCGTCGACGCCGAGGTTCACCGTCACCTCGACCGTCTCGTCGAATTTCACGTAGTGGAGCTTCTTCAGCAGCTCAGCGGCATCACCCAGCCGGTAAAGACGCGGCTCTACCTGCTTGCGAGCCCGATCGATGTTCTTGCCCACTCCTCCGGTGCCCATCTCCCTATTCCTCCACTTCGATGCCCATATTGCGGGCCGTGCCAGCCACGGTGCGAATCGCCGATTCCAGCCGGGTCGTATTCAGGTCCGGCAGCTTGATCTTGGCGATATCCTCCACCTGCTTCCGGGTCACCTTGCCCACCTTCGAACGGTTCGGCTGGGGCGAGCCCTTGGCAATCGCGGCGGCGCGCTTGAGCAGCTCGGACGC
Source organism: Candidatus Acidiferrales bacterium (assembly GCA_046704165.1). Taxonomy (GTDB): domain Bacteria; phylum Acidobacteriota; class Terriglobia; order Acidiferrales; family UBA7541; genus JAKASX01. The sequence goes on along the minus strand of JBJKSI010000030.1, from coordinate 4,526 downwards.
CGGCGGCGTCTTCTGGATGAACGTAAAGCTGCGGTCGCTGTAAATCGTGATCAGGACCGGAATGATCATCCCATCGGCTTCCTTCGCCGTACGCGCGTTGAACTGCTTGCAGAACTCCATGATGTTGACGCCGTGCGGGCCGAGCATCGTGCCGACCGGGGGTGCCGGCGTCGCCTTGGCCGCGGGCAATTGCAACTTCACCTGCGCGGCAATCTTTTTTCCTCTAGGTGCTGGAGCTGCCATGACGAATCCCTGTCCCCTTCAAAATTCCCGCCCGGCCCCGTCCGGAACCGGTGCTGGCTCAGGCGATCTTCTCCACCTGAGCGAAATCCAGTTCGACCGGCGTGGACCGGCCGAAAATCGTGACTGAAACCTTCAGCGTGCTGCGGTCGGAATTCACCTCTTCGACCACGCCAGTGAAATTCGCAAACGGTCCCTCGATGATCCGCACCTGCTCGTTGCGGTCGAAGGTCAGTCTTGGCCGCGGCCGCTCCGCGGTGCTTGCCGCCCGGTTCAGAATGCCCTGCACCTCTTCTTCGGTCAGCGGCGTGGGCGTCTGCCCGGAACCGACAAACCCGGTAACCCAGGGCGTCGACCGCACCACGTGCCAGGTGTGGTCGTCCATGTCCATTTCGACCAGCACATAGCCTGGATAACACAGCCGGGTTGAGGTGACTTTCTTCCCGCCGCGCACCTCCACCACATCCTCGGTGGGGATGGCCACTTGGCTGATCCGCTCTTCAAGGCCGAAAGCCCGGGCGCGGCTGTCGAGGCTTTCCTTGACCTTGCGCTCAAAGCCGGAATAAGTGTGGATGATGTACCACTGCTTCGCCATTCCCGTCCGTCCTGCCGTCTCAGTGTTGTGCAAAATGCATGAGTAGCCAGTGACTGGCATACCCGAAAGCGCTGTCGATCACGTAGAAAAAGGCCGCGAAGAACGCTACCGTCACCACCACAACGATCGTAGTCGAGTAGACCTCACGCGCGCCCGGCCACGTCACCAGCCGCATCTGATTGCGCGTCTCGTGGAGGAACTGCCTCGCCTTGCGCGGCCAGGCAGCCACCCGCCCTAGCACCCCCGGCAGCGGCACCCCGGCCCGATTCATCTGTTCGTCTCTCGCTCTCGTCGCTTGCGACATCTCTTCTCAGATCTTCCGCAGTGTCCGCCGGCGTTGCCTCACCCGGCTCCCATCGCCAAAACTGGCAGGGGAGGAGGGATTCGAACCCCCACATCCGGTTTTGGAGACCGGCGGTCTGCCGTTGAACCTACTCCCCTTTTGCCCCGCGCACGGAGCGGCACTCCGAATGCGGGACGGAAAGCAAACTCTCTCCGCCGCCTACTTGACCTCGCGGTGCGGCGTGTGGCGCCGGCAAGCCTTGCAGAACTTCTTCGTCTCCAGCCGGTCGGTATGTTTCTTCCGGTTCTTGGTCGCCGTGTAATTCCTGCTTTTGCATTCGTTGCACTGCAACGTAATGATTTCTCTCATCGCCCTGTAACCAACCCTTCGCTGCCCGCCCCGGTCCGCTGATTGGAGCGGGGGACGGGATTCGAACCCGCGACCATCGGCTTGGAAGGCCGAGACTCTACCGCTGAGTTACCCCCGCCCGCGCCTGATAGGCTGGAGCCTGGGACCGGGATCGAACCGGTGACCTCGTCCTTACCAAGGACGCGCTCTACCGTCTGAGCTACCCAGGCCCGGCTTTTCGCACGCACCCCACTCCTTCGCGCCAGCCACTGAATCGGCTTCCGGGGCCGTGTCCGTGTTCCGGCCGGAACGCGGAAAAGATCGCCCAACCTCCCTCACTCGATCACCAAAACACCACAAAAATTACGCCACCTACAGGAGCACATGGTGGACGGGGGAGGATTCGAACCTCCGTAGCCCGCAAGGGGCGGCAGATTTACAGTCTGCTGGTTTTAGCCACTCACCCACCCGTCCGGGCTTAGGCACACCGCCGACAGAAAAATACGCCGGCGGAAAGACACCTTTCCAACCCGGCTCCCTCAAGTTCGTTGGAAACCTTTTTGCCAGAGGCACCAAACCGCAGCCGCGCCCTTTTCCATTTCTCCATGCACAGCTGGCGGAGGGATTTGAACCCCCGACCCTCTGATTACAAATCAGATGCTCTACCGCTGAGCTACGCCAGCGCAGAGGAAAACAGCATAAGGCTACCACGGCCCCCGTCGAGATTGCAACTCCGCTCGGCCGGCGCGGCAGCGACCGGCTAATTCCCTCTCGTCTCGGCCACAACATTCCCCGGCAGGACTGAGCGGAGGTAGCGCCAGGGATTGACGGGAGTGTTGTTGATCCTCACTTCGTAATGCAAATGCGGTCCGGTGGAACGGCCGCTGTCACCAACATAACCGATGACCTGGCCGCGGTCGACCTGGGTACCCGCCTGCGTGTCGAAAGCGGAAAGATGAGCGTAATAGGTGGAAATTCCGAAGCCGTTATCGATCACCACCAGCCGGCCATAACCGTCTTCCCAGCCGGCGAAAACCACCTTGCCGTTGGCCGTGGCCAGCACCGGCGTCCCGTATGGCGCAGCGATATCCACGCCCGGATGAAACGCCGGCTCGCCTGTAAACGGGTCCTCGCGCTCCCCAAAACTGGCGGTAATCGGACCGATCACCGGCCAGAGCGAGGGTACCAGCCGCGAATTCCGCGGCACGGGGCCAGGCATCAGTCGCAGCCCATTATCGCTCACGATGGAAACCAGGCTGGCGTTCCGCATCAGAAAATGAAACTGGTTCAGGCTCGTCTTGAAGCTTGCCGGACCGGGTACGGGCGGAGTCGCCACGCGAAACGGCGTGTTTCGCCACCGCAGGATGCCGTAGGTCATCGCCACTTCCGTGGCAAGCGACTGGAGCGAAGAAAGCTGTTGGCGTGTGTCCTTGGCCTGGTACTGCAGTTGAACGTACTGCCGCTGCAACCGGCTCTCTTCCGTCCGCAAAGCGTTGTAGTTGGCTACCTTCAAGAGCATCCGGCTGTACGATGTAACGGCGGCGACCATCGTCACCGCTCCGACCAATGCCAGCACGGCGAGCACCTGGATCGCGTAAGAAGACACACGAATCTTGCGCACCTTCCGCGCATCGCTACTCGCAAGATACAACGTGTAAAAACGAGGCTTCATCTCTCCCGTCGTACCCGTCGAAACCCTGAGGAACGGCCGCCCGCCGGACGGCCTCGCCGCAAATCAGTTTGAACCGCGAGATCTGGTTCGAAACCAAAGAAAGTCTAGGGAGAGAGAACGATGCTGTCAACCAGAAATTCTCGAAGGGTCACCCCCTGCCTTGCGAAGCCGCCTGGCGTCCGCGGCCGACCCGGCGGCGAGAGGGTTCGACAGAGGCGCAAAACTCGCCGCAAACTGCGTTCCTCTCGCCACTCACACTTTCCCTATCCACCGGAGCCGCAGTATCTTTGGTCGTCGCGGCAAGGCGTAATTGGCCGCCGAACATGCCGTCAAAAACAATCCCATGACCTCCTCCCCTTCAACGGAAGACCAGCTCATTGAGCGCATAGCCCGACGGCTTTCGGTCGGGGGGCGAAATGCTCCGCGCACGCTCGTGCTCGGCGTTGGCGACGACGCGGCCATTCTGCGCCCCGGCGGACGTGAAGACTGGGTGCTCAGCACCGATTTTTCCATCGAGGACGTGCACTTCCTCACCGCCGCCCATCCCCCGGAAGCCATCGGCTATCATGCGCTCGCTCGTGCCGCGAGCGACCTGGGCGCGATGGGCGCTCATCCTGCCTTCTTCCTCCTTTCCCTCTCACTGCCCGGCGAGCGCACGGGACGCTGGCTCGATCGCATGCTCACCGGCATGGCTCGCGCGGCGCGGCAACTGGATCTGCGGCTGATCGGCGGAGACACAACGCGATGGTCTAAAGTGGGAATGGCGCTCACCGTGATCGGCCGCACCCCGCGCGGCAAGGCCCTTAAACGAAGTGGCGCACGGCCCGGCGACAGGCTCTACGTGACCGGCCGCCTGGGCGCAGCCGCCCTGGGACTGGAGCTGTTCCTGCGGCTGCACGGCAAGTCGCCTGGGAAGGTGGTCCGGCTCGGTAAAGCCGAGCGGACGCGGCTGTTGCAGCCTCATCTCTACCCGCGAATCCCCATCCGGCTGGCGATTCACCTGGCCGAAAAGCATTTGGCTTCGGCCATGATCGACATCTCTGACGGTCTCTCTTCCGACCTCGCACGGCTCGCGCGGTCGAGCCACGTCGGCGCACGGATTTTTCTAGACCGTCTACCCCTCGTGCGCGTTCCGCGTAGCCTCGAACGGCTCGGATTGCACCCTTTGCCGCTCGCCCTGCACGGCGGCGAAGATTACGGGCTGCTGTTCACTGTTCCCGCGGCCCGCGCCGGCAGGATTCCCCGGTCGTTTCGAGGCACCTCGATCACGTGCATTGGAGAGATCGTTTCCGGACAGGGAGTGGTGCTGGCCTGTCCGGAAGGCAACGAACGCCCGCTCGCTGCGGCGGGCTGGGATCCATTCCGCAAGCGCCGGTAATCCGGTCTCG
>JBJKSI010000029.1:0-3184 GCA_046704165.1 Candidatus Acidiferrales bacterium | reverse complement strand
CTTCTACTTTTCGATGCAGCTGTTTCTTCGAACTCCCGCTACTGCTGAAGTCGCTTGGCAACCTCGCTGTTCGTAAAGGCACGGCTTCAGCTGCGCCGTAACCCACGCCGCGCCCACGAGGCTTCTGCCGCTGAGGGCTGTCTCTTCCATTGCGTGCCGATCCGCGCTTCAGTTGGTCCTGCACCGCCGCTATTGGGCGTCGGCCGTAGGCCCGTAAATCCCCGGCACCTTCCCGCCCATCGCGCGCAGATAGCTGCTCAGCTGGCCGCGGTGGTGCACCGAATGCTTCACCGCCATTGCAAGAAAATTGACTCTGGGGGCTTGGATCATGCCGAGCAGATCGATGACGCTGACCAGTTCCTCGCCCGACAGGCCACGCACCCGCGCGAGAGCAGCCGGCAGTTTTTCTTTGTATTGGGCGATCGCATCGGCCGGAGTCATGATGCCGCAGGCGTCGGAATCGTCAGGCGGGGTTGTGAAAACGCCGTCCACGATGCAGTTCACCAGCCAATCGTCTTCCAACGCGATGTGTCGCACCAGCCCCAGGCCGGATCTCGATTTCGAGTCCGGCCGGTAGTCGAGATGATTGCCGGGAACCGCCTGAAAGACGCCCAGGGTCGTCTGCATTTCGCTTTCAAAATCGCTGATGAGAAAATCAGCCACGGTCTTTGCTTCTTTCGGGTCCATGCAACGCTCCTTTTCCTCGGTCGATTTGCACTCCAACTGCCTGCGATACCTGCATGTGTAACGACCCGCCTGCCCATTACACATAATCCATGTAAGATGTGCGAATGGGGATTGTGCCTAGCGATGCCGACTTGGTTCGGCAAATCGGCGCCGGAAGAGATCCCGAGGCCGAGGCCGAGCTGTACCGACGCATGGCTCCGCGCATTCGGCTCTACGGATTGCGCCACTTGAGAGACGGACACGCCGCCGACGACCTGACGCAACAGGTCGTGATCACCACGCTCGAGGCGCTGCGGGCCGGCCGCTTGCGCGAGCCGGAAAAGCTCGCCTCTTTCGTCCTGGGAACGTGCCGGATGACGGTGCTCGACCTCCGCCGCGGCGCTCAACGGAAGCAGCGCCTGCTCGAACAGTTCGGCGCGGAGTTTCCGACAGCGGTCCAGCCGTCCGTTCCGCGCATCGATCGCGACCGGCTCGCCCGCTGCATGGAGAATCTCAAGGAGCGCGAACGCACGGTGGTCGTTATGACCTTCTACGACGAGCAGACGGGCGCGGATGTCGCCAACCTTCTCGGCGTTTCCGAGGCCAACGTCCGCGTGATTCGTCACCGCGCGATCCACCAGTTGCGCGAATGCATGGGCGCTTCGGCATGAACATGGAAAACGAACCCAATCCGGTCACCTGCCCCATCGACGCGGCCGTCTTCGCCGACTATTGGCTCGGCGCGTTGGCGGCTACCGAGGAAGAGCACGTCGAGGAGCACCTGCTCGCTTGCGACTCATGTGGCGCACGCCTCCGCGAAGCGATCGCGCTGGCCGAAGGCGTGCGCAACTTGGCCAGGGAAGGCTCGCTACGCATGATTGTGAGTGACGAATTTCTCAAGCGCGCCGCCGAGGAAGGCCTGCGCATCCGCCAATACTCTCCTCCCACCGGCGGCAGCGTCGCGTGCACGGTCGCCGCCGAGGACGATCTCCTCATCGGCCGCCTCGCCGCCAACCTCGCCGGAGCGAAACGCGTCGATCTCTCCATCTGCGACGCGAGCGGTGTCGAGCAGCTTCGCCTGCCCGACATCCCCGTTCGTCCCGATGCAAGCGCCGTGATCTACCAGGAATCAATCACCTTCGCCAAGGCCATGCCGACCAGCAAATTGATTGCCCGCCTCCTCGCCTTCGACGACTCCGGCCGCGAACGCCTCCTCGGCGAATACACCTTCAACCACACCCGCACCATCCCCGACCGCCAATAGTCTTGCTCACAGGTTTCTTTCTTGGGCCTGGCTCACTCCTGTCGCAGCGCCGCCATCGGATCGACCCGCATCGCCCGCCTCGCCGGAACGTAGCAGGCTACCAATGCCACTCCGATTAGAATCAGAGAGACAGCGACGAATGTCAGCGGGTCGGTTGGCTCCACGCCATAGAGCCAACCCGACAAGAATCGCGTCAGCGCCAGTGCCCCGCAAGTACCGATAATCAAGCCGATGAGCGCGAGCTTGAGCCCCCGCCCGATGACGAGCCGTAAGATGCCACCCGCATCTGCCCCGAGCGCCATGCGGATCCCAATATCGTGCTTGCTCTGATTCGCCGTGTAGGAAACTACTCCGTAGATCCCGAGTCCCGCCAGGACCAGCGCCAGACCTCCGAAAATTCCGAGGAGCAGCGTACTGAAGCGGTTCCACGCCACCGAGGAGGCAAGATAGCCCTCCATCGTCGCAACGTCGTACACCGGAACGTTCTTGTCCATCGAGCCGACGATCGCTCGCACCGCCGGCGCCAGTTTCAGGGGGTTGCCATCCCCCCTGATAACGACAGTGGTGAAATTCGGAAACTGGGCGAGGGGAAAATAGAATTCGGGCTCGAAGTTCCCAGCCAGCCCGGTCTGTTTCACGTTTCCCACGACCCCCACAATCTCACGCCAGGGCGTGCCCGATCCGGCCGAAAGGCCGGGCTTGATCCGCTTCCCGATGGCGCTCTCATTTGGGAAATATCGGCGGGCGAAAGCTTCGTTGACGATGACCACCGGTAAGCTCTTGGCATTGTCGCCATCTGTGAAAGTTCTCCCCTTCAAAAGAGGGATGCCCATCGTTCGGAAATATCCGGGTGCTACCGCATCCACGCTGGCTATCGGAGTGTCTCCCGGAGCATAGGTGCGCCCCTCGAAATCCACTCCCGCCGTCGGGTCGCTGCCCGAAAAGGGCAATGCCCAGTCCGCTGCCGCCGACCGTACGTCGGGCAGATGACGCAGACGGTAAAGCAACCTGTTCAGAAATCGCAGGCTGGCAGACTCCGTGTATGGCGGCGTGGGAAGAGCGAGGCTGAACGTTAGCAGATTGTCCGGGTTGAATCCCGGGCTCACGTTCGTCAGGCGCACGTAACTGGAAATCAACAAGCCCGCTCCGGCCAGTAAGACCATGGCTAGGGCCGTTTCGGCAACCACAAGCGCACTGCGAAACCTTCGTGGCGACGTGCCATGCGCCGGAGTGTGCGCAGCGTCCTTGAGCGAC
>JBJKSI010000028.1:0-27873 GCA_046704165.1 Candidatus Acidiferrales bacterium | reverse complement strand
ACCAGCGGCGGCAGCGTTCGCGCGCCGGCGGGAATCACGTTGGTGGTGGAAAACGCGATCACGTAATCGCCGCTGCCGTTGCTGCCGGTGGCTCCGGCGCGCGCCATGCCGAAAATCGCGCGCTTGGCCAGGCGATGGAGCTGGCGCGAGGTGAGCGGCGCGTCTGTCGCGACGACGATCATGCACGAGCCGTCGGCCCGCTTGCCCATCCGGCCCGGCGGCTCCAGGTAACGCCAGATGGGCACGCCGGCCAGCGTGAACCGGCCGCCGAAATTCGTCTGGACCAGCACGCCGATGGTGTAGCCGCCGTCGGCTGCGGGCAGGCGGCGCGAACTGGTGCCGATGCCGCCTTTCCAGCCAAAGGCAATCGTTCCCTCCCCCGCTCCGACGGTGCCCTCGGCCACGGGACCGCCATGGGCGTTGGCCAGCGCCTTGAGCACATCGGCCGCTTTCACGTGGCGCCCGCGAATGTCGTTGAGCCAGCCGTCGTTCGTTTCCCCGACGACGGGATTGATCGAGCGGACGTCCTGATTGCCCGGCAGCGCAATTTCCCAATCCATCAGCGCGGCGGCGGCATCCCACACGCTCAGCGTGTTGGTGAGCACGATGGGCGTTTCGATCTGGCCGAGTTCGTTCACCTGGGTCGAGCCGACCAGTTTGCCGAAGGCGTTGGATACATAGACCGACGCCGCCACCTTTCGCTGAAACATGTTGCCGGCGTGCGGCAGGATGACGGTGACGCCGGTGCGGACGTTTTCTCCGCGAACGATCGTCACCTGCCCCACCTCGACGCCGGCCACGTCGGTGACGGCGTTGAGCGGCCCTGGCGGATAAATGCCGGGATGGATGCCCAACTGCCGGGCGCGAGGGCGCTCCCGTGCGGCGTTTTTCGTTTGCGCAGGCAGCGCCGGCGCGCAGCAAAGGATCGCGGCGGCGACCAAAAACAGCCATTTGCGAGTCATTCCACACCCCCTTCCCGGACTGTGGGCGCGAGTTGTCGCGGGCATTCTACGCCCGACAGCGGCCCAACGTATCGGAATCGTCCGTACCGGGTTGGCCGTGGCGTGCGGCGGCCCCGTATAATAGGCTGGATTGTTTCCGTTTCGGGGCGAAGGATCACCGTATATGGCCACTCTCACCGCTTCCACGCCTGTTCCCGAATCGCAGGCGAAGGATGAAATTCGCGTCCGCGGCGCCCGCGTCCACAACCTGAAAAATATCAGCTTCGAAATTCCGGGCGGCGCGCTGACGGTGGTGACGGGTGTGAGCGGGTCGGGGAAATCGAGCCTGGCGTTCGACACGCTCTACGCCGAAGGACAGCGGCGCTACATCGAATCGCTTTCCGCCTACGCGCGGCAATTCCTCGAGCGGATCGAGCGGCCGGACGTCGACGAAATCACCGGCATCGCCCCAGCCATCGCCATTCGTCAACGCAACACCAGCCGCAACCCTCGCTCGACCGTGGGCACCGCAACCGAAATCTACGACTATCTGCGGCTGCTCTTCGCACGCGCCGGCCGCACCTACTGCTACCAGTGCGGCCAACTGGTGACGCGCGATACGATCGACGAAATTGCCGATCGCGTGCTGGCGCAGACCGCCGGCCGGCGATTCTATGTGCTCTACCAGCTCCATCTGCTCGCAGACGCGGGCGCCGGCCGCAAACGGCGGCGCAACGCGCGGCCAGGCAAGGATGCGATTCGCGCGACGCTGGCGAGCCTGCAGAAGCGAGGCTTCACGCGGCTGTGGCAGGAGGGCCGGGTTTACGAGCTGGGTCAGCCGGAAACGGTGCTCGATCTGGATTTCACTCGGAAGGTTTTCGTGCTGGTCGACCGGCTCACCGTCTCGCCGGATTCGCGCTCACGGCTGATCGATTCGATCGAGTTGGCCTATCGCGAAGGCCGGGGCGAAGCGGTGGTGCAGTTTGCCGACGGCGAGGGCGAGCGGCTGCCGTTCAGCGAGCGGTTCGAGTGCCGCAAATGCGGCATCGTCTACCAGGAGCCGGAGCCGAGCCTGTTCAGCTTCAACAGTCCTTACGGCGCCTGCCCCCGCTGCCAGGGCTTCGGCAATACGATCGATTACGATCCCGACCTGATCGTGCCCGACAAGAGCCTTTCGCTCGAAGACGGCGCAATCGAGCCCTGGACCAAGCCGCGCTACCGCTTCCCCGCAACCGAGATGCGGCGCTACGCGCGGGCCAACGGCATTCCGCTCGACGTGCCCTTCGGCCGGCTGACGGCCGAGCAGCGCGAGCGCATCTTCCGCGGCGATCCGCCGGCAAAATACATGGGCGTGCAGGGATTTTTCCGCTGGCTGGAACGGAAGAAATACAAGCTGCACGTGCGCGTCTTCCTGAGCCGCTACCGCGGCTACGCGCTCTGCCCCGAATGCGAGGGCACGCGCCTGCGGCCCGAGGCGCGGGCAGTGAAGATCGACGGAAAGTCGATCGCCGACGTCTGCCGCATGAGCGTGGAGCGGGCAAAGGCATTTTTCACTTCGCTCTCGCTGACGCAAGAGCAGGCCGAGATCGCCCAGCGCGTGCTTGAGGAGATCCGCCAGCGGCTCGGATTCCTCGATGAAGTGGGCCTGGAATACCTGACGCTCGACCGGCTCACCTCGACGCTTTCCGGTGGCGAGGCACAGCGAATCCAGCTGGCCACCTCGCTTGGCTCGCGGCTTGTGGGCGCGCTCTACGTGCTCGACGAACCGTCGGTGGGGCTGCATCCGCGAGACACCGACCGGCTGATCGGCATCCTGCGCAGCCTGCGCGATCTGGGCAACACGATCCTGGTCGTCGAGCACGATCCGGAAACGATCGACGCCGCCGATTACATCCTCGACCTCGGTCCCGGCGCCGGCGAGCACGGCGGCGAACTGCTCTACGCCGGCCCGCGAGCGGGCATCGAGAGCGCTCCGCAATCGATCACTGGCCGCTATCTGGCTGGCGAATCGCGGATTCCCGTACCGAAAACGCGGCGAAAGCCGCAGGGCCGCTTCCTCACCGCGCGCGGCGCCCGTGCTCACAACTTGAAGAACATCGACGTGTCGCTACCGCTCGGAATGCTGGTGGCGATCACCGGCGTCAGCGGCTCGGGCAAATCGACGCTGGTCTACGACGTGCTCTACCAGGCACTCAAGGCGAAGCGGCTCGGCGGCGCGCCGGGCGAGCTTTGCGACCGGATCGAGGGAGATTCGCTGGTGCAGGAGATGGTGCTGGTGGATCAGTCGCCGATCGGCCGCACGCCGCGGTCGAATCCGGCCACCTATTTGAAGGCGTTCGACGCGATCCGCGAGGTGTTTGCCGCGACGCCCGAGGCAAAGCGCCGCGGACTCACGCCCGGCTCGTTCTCCTTCAATATTCCAGGCGGCCGCTGCGAGGCGTGCCAGGGCAACGGGACGGTGACGGTGGAGATGCAGTTCCTCGCCGACGTCGAACTGGTCTGCGAGGAATGCAAGGGCACGCGCTACAAGCCGAGCGTGCTCGAAGTCACCTACCGCGGGAAGAACATCCACGAAGTGCTGCAGATGACCGCCCGTGAGGCACTGGTCTTCTTCTCGGGATCGCCCAAGGTGGCGCAGCGGCTGAAAATCCTCGGCGAGGTCGGTCTCGGCTACCTGCGGCTGGGCCAGTCCGGAACGACGCTCTCCGGCGGCGAGGCGCAGCGGCTGAAGCTGGGCGCCCATCTAACGCGCCCGGAAAACGATGGCGTGCTCTACGTCCTCGACGAGCCGACCACCGGATTGCATTTCGACGACATCCGGAAATTGCTGGCTGCCTTTCGGCGGCTGATCGGCGCCGGAGCGTCGGTCGTCGTCATCGAACACAACCTGGAGGTCATCAAGTCGGCGGACTGGGTGGTGGACCTGGGACCGGAGGGCGGCGAACGAGGCGGAAGCGTGGTGGTTGCCGGATCGCCCGAGCAGGTGGCGCAATGCGCGGAGTCGCACACCGGCCGGTACCTCGCCCGGCTGCTCGACGGCTCGTCCGAAGGAGTCGACGGGAAATGAAGCGCAACGGACCCATCGTTGCGGCAGCGGTTCTGGCGGCGACTCTGCTGCCGGGGGGCGCTGCGGCCCAAACACAGCACGGCCAGCCGAAGGGCCAGGTGGTGAACCGGTCGGTCGAAAAGATCGCCAATCCTGCCGGAGACTTGCGGGCGCAGGCCGAGCAGGCTCTCGACAAAAAGGATTACGCCTCGGCCGTGAAGCTGCTGACGGAATATCTGGCCGATGCCCCAAAAGATCCTGTGGGCCATTTCCAGCTCGGCTACGCGTACACGGCGCTCGGGCACTGGAACAACGCGGAAGCGGAATATCGGCAAGCCGCCGAACTGGACCCGAAAATGGCGCCAGCGCAATTGAATCTGGGTTTGGTGCTGCTGCGCACGGATCCGGCCGCAGCCGTCGCTCCCTTGCGGAAAGCCGCCGAGCTGACGCCCAATCAGGCGCGTCCGGAGCTGCTGCTGGCGTTGGCGCTCGAGCGCGCCGGCAAGCTGGAGCAAGCGGCCGATGCATATCGCGCCGCGGTCAAGATTGACGGGAAAGATTTCGACGCGCACTACGAACTGGCGCGCATCCTGCTGAAGCTGAAACAGCCGGCGCAGGCCGAGCCGGAATTCCGTCAAGCGCTTGCGCTCCGGCCGAAATCGTCGCAGGCGCGCATCGGCCTGGCAAACAGTCTGCTGGACCAGAAGAAGACAGGCGCGGCCATCAACCAACTGCAGACGTACCTGGCGGAGCAACCCGCCGACGAGCAGGCGCGGTTGCGCCTGGCCGGCATTCTCGCCAACCAAGGCAAGCTCGACGATGCGCTGGCGCAGCTGGCGAAAATTCCCGCCGACGGTCCGAATGCCGTCGCCGCCGACGGTCTGCGCGGACAGATCCTCTTCGCGCAGAAAAAATATACCGATGCCATCCCGCCGCTCGAAAAGGCTTCGGCCGCAGCTCCAAACGACGCAGGCCTCCACGAGGATCTGGGCCACGCGCTGCTGCAGCAGAAGAAATATGCCGCAGCAGCTACCGAGCTGGAACGCGCGGCGCAGCTCAATCCGAAGCGGGCGCAGACCTGGAGCGACCTGGCTATCGCGCTGGACCTGACGGGCAAGTGGAAAGAGACGCTCGCTGCGCTCGATCACATCGAGAAGCTCGAGTCGCTGCCGCCGGTCGCCTGGTTCGTGCGCGCCACCTGCAACGACCACCTGGGCCGGTGGGCGCAGGCCGTGGCTGCGTACAAGAAGTTCCTGGCCGTCGACGGCGGCAAGCTGGCCACCGAGGAATATCAGGCGCGGCACCGGCTGCCCGTGGTCGAAGACCTGATGCGGCACGAAAAGAAATCGAAGAAACGGAAAAATTGAGCCCAATGACCGGCCGGGTCCAGCTCGTGAGCGCATTGTTTCTTGTGGCGCTGCTGCCGCATCCCCAGAACATCAAGAAGTTGCGCAAGGAGGAGCACAAGTTCGAAAAGCAGAAAGACCCGGTGCACAAGGCCAAGGCGCTGGCGAAGTTGATCACGAAAGAGATCGACATGGCCGCGGAGGAAATCCGCAAAGGCGAACTTCAGCAAGGTGTCGCGCGGCTGCAGCACTACGCGCGTGTGGTGAGCCAGGTGCATAAGGAACTGGTCGCCACCGGCCGCAATCCTGTAAAAAAACCTTCAGGATTCATGCAGATGCAAATTGCCATACGCAAAAGCGTGAGCCGGCTGAACGATCTGATCTTCCTGATGCCGATGGGACACAGAGGACCGGTGGAAGTGGTGCGCGAGCAGCTCGACAAGATCAACAGCCAGCTGCTCGAGGAGCTCTTTCCGCCACCGTCGCCGAAGCCGAGGGAGAAGAAACACCAGCGGTGAGGAGGGAAACATGTTCGCAACATGGTGCCTGGCTCTGATCCTGGCCGCCGTTCCGGCCGGGTCGGCTGCTCCGCCCACCCGTGCGCCGCAGCAGGATTACCTGACGCGGACCGAGGCCAATAAGATACGCGACGCATATTCGGCCAACGCCCGAATCAAGCTGTTCCTCGATTTCGCCGCCGACCGCCTGCGCCGATTCCAGCACGAGCTGAACATGAAGAACGCCGGACCGCGCCGCAACGATTTTCTCAACAGCCTGCTCGACGCCTTCACCGACTGCGTCGACGAGGCGTCCAGCCGCATCCACGGCGCGATCGACAACGGCGAGGACGTCCGCGACGGGATCAAGGATTTTCAGAAGGGCGCGCCGGAGTTTCTGGCCGAGTTGAAGAAGATCGAGTCGAGCGGCGTCGACACCAGGCCCTTCCATTTCGCCCTGAGCGACGCGATCAGCGACGTGAAATACGACATCAAGCAGGCCGCCAAGGACAAGAAACGGCTCGAGCTGAACCCGCCGCGGCGGCGCGGCAGGGACCGACATTGAAGTCCTCGAAACACACCGCGGCTCCCGTTCCGGGGGGCGAACGGCTGTTGCAGCGCATGTTCACGCGGCTCGGCTGCCAGGGCCGGCCACCGCATTTCGCCGTCGAGTTCTACCCCTACGCAAACCTGACGCATACGGTGCGCATCCGGAGGGATGCCGCGCGCGTGCGGCTGTCCGATCTGCTGCGCGACGCTCCGCTCGATGTGCTGGAGGCAGCGACGGCGCTGCTGCTGGCCCGCGCCTATCGCGTTCCGGCGCCTCGGGAACTGCGGGAGCGCTACCGGAGTTTCTGCCAGACCGCCTCCACGCAGCATCGCCTGTCCCAAATCCGCCGCCGCCGTTGCCGGCCGATGCTGCGCGAGGCGGATCATTTCGACATGGCATCGATGTTCGAGCGGCTGAACCGGCGCTATTTCGCCGGCGGACTGCGGCGGCCGCAACTCGGCTGGAGCGTCCGCGCATGGCGCGTGCAGATGGGCTCGTTCGATCCAGCGCTTGACCGGATCGTGCTGAGCCGGCGGCTCGACCGCCCCGACGTGCCGCGCTTCGTTGTCGAATACGTGCTCTACCACGAGATGCTGCACGTGAAGCATCCGGGCGAGATGGCGCGCTGCGGGCTGCGGGTGCATTCGAAGGCGTTTCGCGCCGAGGAAAAGCTCTTCACGCACTACGAAGAGGCGCGCCGCTGGCTCGAGCACCTGCGCGATTGAGCTTCGGTGCGGCAGCCGGCAGTCAGTTTTTTTACCCGTGTTTATCCGTCACACGATGTCGAAGCTCCCGCGCTGCAACCGGCGTGTTTCCAAGAACATGATATTTTTTATCCGTCACATTTTTGCAGTGTCGCCGAGTGACCCGTGACGTGCCCTGCGCGCCGGTCGGGACGCAAATCGGGAGAAAACTCGCAGGCGCTTGCCGCGCGTTAGCGTAGCGGGGAAACGAATCTCCGGCAAGACGAGGGACTATGTGGACTGCGGGCGCGGGCGGCACGCACACGGGCGGCGCGCGCGACCCGGCGGCGGAGGGGGCGAGTGGAAAAACCCGTTGCGGGGCAATTCAAGGCGTAGACATTCTGCGGCGGTGGGAGTAGAGTGCCTACATCATGGAAAAGAAACGTGGGTACCGGAATCGCATCGAACTGCTGCAGGGGACACTCGACCTGCTGGTTCTCCAGACGCTGCAGTGGGGTCCGCAGCACGGTTACAGCATCAGCAACGCCATTCGCACCCATTCCGGGTCGGTGCTGCAAGTCGATACCGGGTCGCTGTATCCGGCGCTGCACCGGCTGGAGCGGCAGGAATGGATCGCGGCTGAGTGGAAGGTGTCGGAGAACCGGCAGCGGGTGCGGGTGTACCGGCTGACGGCCGCAGGGAGAAGACACCTGGCGGCGGAGCGGTCGCGGTGGGAGCAGTTCACCACGGCGATTGCGGGCGTGCTGAGTCCGGCCAGGAGAGAGGGCGAGACGTGAGGCTGCGGTTCGGGCGGCGTCGAAGGGACGAGGAACTCGACGAGGAGATCCGGTCGCACCTGGAGATGGCGATTCGCGACCGGATCGAGCGAGGCGAGTCGCCCGAGGAAGCTGCGCACGCGGCGCGGCGGGAGTTTGGCAACGAGGGGCTGGTCAGGGAAACGACGCGGGAGATGTGGGGTTGGGGGTGGGTGGAGAGGCTTTTCACCGACATTCGATACGGGCTGCGGATGCTGCGGAAATCGCCCGGGTTCACCGCGGTTGCGATCATCACGCTGGCGCTGGGGATTGGCGCCAATGCCGCCGTTTTTTCCGTCATCAGCGCCGTTTACCTGCGTCCGCTACCCCTCAAGGACGGAAGCCGGCTGGTGACCTTTTCCACGCCGCCGGTTACGCGTTGGATTGAGACCACGCAAAAGGGTCAAACGGCGGGACACGCCAGGGTTTCGTGGATCGATCACGCGCGCACGATCAAATTTGCCACGCTGTGCCTTTCGGGAACCGTGGATTTCAGCGATGGCAAAGGAACATCGCAGCCCGTCCAGGCCAGCGAAGTCTCCAGCAATTTCTTCCCGCTTTTCGGCCTCGAACCCAGGATCGGCAGCGGACTCGGGGCGGCCACGCGAGGAAAAACCGTTGCCGAGCTGAGCTACGGATTCTGGCAAGAGCGGTATGGCGGCGCTCCCTCGGTGCTCGGCAAGACCGTCGAACTGAATGGGAAGCCGTTCACGATCGCGGGCGTCCTGCCAAGGGGATTCGATTTCCCGGATGGGGCCAAGGTGTGGATGCCGCTCCCAACGCGGCCGGGCTTCGCTTTCCCGCGCCTCACTATGGCCCGGAAGGTTGCCCGGCTTGCACCGGGCGCCAGCCTGGGCCAGGCGCGGACGGAACTCAACACCATCGCGCAGAACCTTCCTTTCAGCATTATTCAGGGGTTTGGCCGGAGGGCCGATGTAGAGCCGCTGCAAGGGCAAATGGCCGGGTTCGCCGGTCCGCTGTTCCTGCTGCTTTTCGTTTCCGCCGGCCTGCTGTTCCTGATCGCCTGCGCCGGGGTTGCAAATCTGCTGCTGGCTCGCGGCTCAGGGCGCCTGCAGGAAATGGCGCTGCGCTCGGCGCTGGGCGGGACGCGCGGCCGGCTGGTGCGCCAGCTTCTGACCGAAAGCCTGATGCTCTCGCTCGCCGGCGCGGGCGTGGGGCTGCTGATCGGCTGGCCGGGGATCGCGTTTGCGCGAGGGGTGGCGCCGGTGCCGGCGTTGCTGGCGCGAGGCATTTCGCTGAACGCGTGGGTGCTGGGATTTGCTACGGTTGCGGCGGTGGCCGCGACGGCGCTCAGCGGAGTGCTGCCGGCGCTGGCCGCCTCGCGTCTGGCGCCCGGGGAAGCGCTGAAGTCCGGGGCTCCCGGCGCGCTTTCGGCAGGCCGAGGGCGCGCGACGAGCCGGCTGCAAAGTCTGCTCGGGGTGACCGAGATCGCGCTGGCTTGCATGCTGACGATTTGCGCCGGGCTCTTGATCCACAGCTTCTGGAAAGTGGCGAATATCGATCCCGGCTTCCGGCCCGACCATGTAGCGACGGCGGCGGTTTCGCTCACCGGACCGGCGTACAAGACGCCCCTCAGCCGCGTCACCTTCTACCGGCAGGCGCTCGAGCGCGTGCGCGCCGTTCCGGGAGTTCGGGACGCGGCGTTTGGAACGCCGCCACTCGCGTTCCCGCTATTCCTGCGTGGAAGACTGCGCCGGATGATGCTGTGGATGCCATCGCGGATTTTGAATTCCTCCTCGTTCTCGATGGAAGGCGTGGGCGTCAGCCCCCGGTATTTCCGGACTCTCGGGATTCCCTTGCTGGAGGGCAGAAGCTTCAACGCGGAGGATACGCCCACGTCCAGGCGAGTGGCGATTGTGAACGAGGCGGCCGAGACATTGGCCCTCTTCCACGGGCGGAATCCGCTGGGGAGGGTCGTCTACACGGACGGCAACAAGCCCGCCACGGTCGTCGGCGTGGTCGGCAACGTCAGCGAGACCCGTCTGGACGCGAGGCGCGTGCCGACAATCTACTCGCCGATCACGCAAGCTCCGGGGGAGGGTTCCGCGCTGCTCGTGCGGACTGCGGGCGATCCGGCGGCGGTGACCAGCGCGGTGCGGGAAGCAGTCCACGAAGTAGATCCGGGCGTGCCGGTTTCCCAGTTCCGGACGATGCGGCAAGCCATCTCGCTTTCCCTGACCGGGCCGCGGTTCCGCGTGACCCTGCTGGGGCTGTTCGCGGGGCTGGCGGTGTTGCTGGCCGTGCTCGGCGTCTACGGCGTGGTAGCGCATGCGGTAAGCCGGCGCACGCACGAGATCGGCATTCGCTTGGCCATGGGCGCCGAGCCGGTCGACGTCTGGAGAATGGTGCTGCGGCAAGCGGCCTGGCTGGCGCTGGCCGGGGTGGGGTTCGGCGTGGCTGCGGCGGCGGGACTGGCGCGACTGCTTGCGTGGTTCCTCTACGGCGTCGCTCCCCTCGACCCGCTTACCTTTGCATTGGTTCCCCTGCTCCTGGCCGGCGTGGCCATCGGGGCGTGCCTGGCGCCCGCCTGGCGCGCCGCGCGCGTCGATCCCAACGTGGCACTGCGTTACGAGTAGCCGGAAAGCAGGCGTCGAGGCGGAAATCGGCGGAGCGGGGACGGGTTGTGCCACCGGGAGCGTAGCGGACGGAAGCCGGACCGTGAAGCTCGATTGAGGAGTCAACGCTTCCGTGGCTATCGAACTTCACTCCGACCGACCTGAACGGCCGTGACCGCCTCTCGCCGGGCGGGGCGATTTCACCCGGTCGTGGGCAGAGCCACCGCGGCACGGGCGAAGCCGCACAGAAGGACGAAACCAGGTGAAACGGAGAGCGGTCCACACCTTCGCAGGCTCACGATCCGCACTCCATTTTGGGCGGCGCTACCGATGGCGGCGGGGGTGTCGCCACGAGGTTATGCGCTGTCACGGCCGCGTCCGAAGAAGTTTGGTTTGCGGTCTGCCGTGGCGGCGGCATGATGCCCCCGCGGGGGAAGATGTCAACCGAAGAAGGGAAAAGCGGCGCCCCGGGGAGGCTCGGGGGCGCCGCGACACCACCACCGGTCGCGCCGAGGCAAAAAGGGCTCAGCCCCTTTGCGCGCTTCGCCTCTTGATCTCGAATTCCAGTTTCGCTATGCGCTTCCTGATCGCCTTGGCGTCCTTGGCGTGGGGATCGATCTTCAGGTATGTGCGGTAGGCGGCGATGGCGTGCTTCGGGTCGTTTTTCTTCTCGAACGCCTGGCCGATATACCTGTAGGGAACGGCCCAGCGGGGATCGTGCTTCACCGCGCCGAAAAAGCGGCTGAGCGCGGCATCGTATTCGCCACGGTTGAAATAGAATTTGCCCACCTTCACGTCGAGCGAAGCCCGGCGAGGATCGTATTCGGATTTCGCTCCCTGGCCGGAAGATTCCTGCGGCAGCGGAACGGCGCGCAGCGGGGTGGCGCCGGCAAGCGCCGTCGCCACGAGCACGAGCAGCGCGGCCTCGCACAGCCGGGCGGGTGTGGCTGACGGGAAAAAGCGTCTGCTATGATGACTTTCGGCGCGTTCCATAGCCCTCATTGTAGGCCAATCGGTGGACCTCGAAGAAAAAGCTTCTTCCCTTCCCTTGCAGCCGGGCGTCTACCTCTTCAAGGACGCCGCGGGAACGATTCTCTACGTCGGCAAGGCTCGCCAACTGCGGAACCGCGTCCGGTCGTATTTCGCAGCCTCGCGCGTGATGGACGCGAAGACCGGTTCGCTGGTGCGCGAGATCGCCGACCTGGAAACGATCGTCGTCGACAACGACAAGGAGGCGCTGGCGCTCGAAAATCTGCTGATCAAGCAGAACCGGCCGAAGTTCAACATCCTGCTGCGCGACGACAAGACCTATCCCTACGTCCGCTACACGGCGTCTGAAAAATACCCGCGCGTCTACGTGACGCGACACCTGGCCAAGGACGGCTCGCTCTATTTCGGCCCGTATTTCCCGCACAACCTCGCTTACCGCGTGGCCAAGTTCATCAACAAATATTTCCAGATTCCCTCATGCCATTGCGACCTGACGAAGCCGCACAACCGTCCCTGCCCCGGCATGCCCATCCAGCGCTGCCTGGGACCAGGCATGCCGGGCGGCGCGAGCGACGAGCAGTACGCCGAGGCGGCACACGACGCGAGGATGTTTCTCGAAGGACGGCGGCACGACCTGGCGCGCAGCCTGCGGGAACGGATGCAACTGGCGGCGAGCGAGGAACGGTTCGAGCGGGCCGCGGGTTACAGGGACCTGCTGCGCACGCTCGAAGAGATGGAAGAGAAACAAAAAATGGCGGCGGCGCGCGGCGACGACACGGACGTGCTCGGCTTCCACGCCGAACCGCCCCAGGCGGCGGTGAACCTGTTCCACGTTCGCGGCGGGCAGGTGGTGGATCGCCGGGATTTCTATTGGGAAAATCTGGAGGAATTCGAGCCGGGCGAATTCGTTTCGTCGCTGCTGAAACAGCTCTACCTGGACGCGGCCTATCTGCCGCATTTCATCCACGTTCCCGTGGAGGTGGAAGACCGCGCGGCGATCGAGGAGTTGCTCAGCGAGCGCGCGGGGCGACGCGTGGAAATCCACGTGCCGCAACGCGGCGCAAAGCACCAGTTTCTCGAGCTGGTGGAGAAAAACGCGAAGCATTCCTTCCTGCAACGCTTCCGCGTGCTGCGGCCCGATTCAAAAGCCATCGGCGAGGCACTGCAGCAGGCGCTGGGACTGGAATCGGCTCCGCGGCGGATCGAGAGCTTCGACATCTCGCACATTCAGGGATCGGACACCGTCGCGTCGATGGTGGTGTGGGAAGCGGGGCGGATGAAGAAATCCGACTACCGGAAATTCATCATTCGCGGCGAGGCGGGCAACGACGATTTCGCGTCGATGCGCGAAGCCGTTGGGCGCCGCTACCGGCGCGTGAACGTGGAGGGCCGGCCGATGCCGGACCTGGTGCTGATCGACGGCGGCGTGGGGCAATTGCATGCGGCCGCCGAGGCGATTGACGCGCTCGGCATCCTGATGCCGCCGCTGGCCTGCATCGCGAAAAAGGAAGAGATCATTTCCGTCTACGGGCGCGAGAGCGAGCCGATCGCGCTCGACCATCACTCGCCGATCCTTCATCTAGTCCAACAAATTCGCGACGAAACGCACCGCTTCGCCGTCACCTTCCATCGTCAGCGCCGCACCCGACGCACGCTGCGGAGCGAGCTGGAGGAGATCCCCGGCATCGGCAAGGCCACAGCGCGCAAGCTGCTGGGCCATTTCGGCAGCGTCGCGAATCTGCGGCGCGCGAGCGTCGAAGAGATCGCGCGCGTTGTGCCACGAGCGCGGGCCGAAGTCGTCTTCCGGCATCTGCACGGAGTTGGCGCATGATACTCGGCTTTCGGCGGTAGGGGCATGTTGCGACGCGGCCCTATGGTGCCAACAAGCGTGGTGGGCGCAGGCGCAGCTTGCCGGGGAGGGCCCCGAAAATACCGAGGAGTCTAAGGCAAAGTTCGCCCTAGCGCCGGGCCGCCCGGTTCGACTTCTTGCGCCGGAAGCGTCCCGGCGGCGACTTACCCTCACGACAACGCCAGTCGCCCAGCCAGTGCCACCGCCGCGATTTCCCAATTGCCGGCCATGGGGAGAACGACGCAATGCAAATTGGAGTTCACTTCAGTCTCTCGAACTCGTCCAGGCTGATGCCGAGTTGGCGAAGGATTTTGAAGAAGAGGGGCGGGCCGATCTCGCGCCCGCCGTGAAAAGGGATCGTGACGGCGCGGCCATCCTCGTGGTTCCAGCGCTCGTGGCTTCCGGTCTGTCTTGTCTTGGTGAAACCCAGGTGGCGAGCGACGGCCTGAAAGTCGCGGACCGTCGCGCTAGGCATGAACGATTTCGGTAGTGTCGGCCGGGAGCGGCACTCCTTTTTCGGCGTATTCCTCGGCCAGCATCTTGAAGACTTTCGTCAGTTCCTCGAGCGCCGCTTCGCGAGTGGGCATGAGCGCGTAGCATCCGGAGATGGCCGGAATTTCGGCTACCCAGGAGCCGTCTTCCTGCCGGTACAGGACCGTTTTGTAGTCCTCAAGTCTCACAGGGCACCATCGAATCCAAGGCCAGTCTAGCACGAAAGCCCGACCCCAGCGTCGGCCCGCTCGGCTCAAGTTTTCGTGCTGCGCCTATCGAGCGCACGACACTCGCGCGCCGAAACCATGTTCCGCCGCCCGCACCAGGGCAGCACATGATTTTCGGTTCGTACAGGTGGGGGCACGTGACAACGTGGCCTGCGGAGGTGCACGGTGGAATTGAGGGCTAGGCATGCCTCGCCCCTACCGGAGACGGGCGATAGGGTTGCGCGCCGCGTCGCGCAGTAGGGGCACGTGGCAACGTGCCCCTACGGGTGCCGGTTCCGGCGTTGCCACCACCGGCGACGGCTACTTCCCGAAGACGCGAGAGGCGGCCTCGCCCGCAGCGGCATCCTCGATCACCGGATGCACTTCGAGTTCGAGCAGATCGCCCCACTCGGCGACGTGCTGGGCGAGGGCCTTGAGGTCGTCTCCTTCCACCAAATGCCAACCTTGCATGGAACCCGGGGCATGCCAACGGCCAACCGATTTGAGTCCCTTCGGCGGCTTGCCTCCCGTCTTGAGGAACTGCTCCACTGCGGCCTTATAAAAACCGGGGCGCCCTTTCCACGTGACCATGAATTTCATCGAATGGTCTCCTTGGCTGATCTTCTCATTGCTAGTGCATGAGAGCGTATGGATCGGCACTTTCCCAACCCGTTGGAACTGAGACGCCAGCCAAGATGCTTGCAAGCTTGGAAACCGGTCGAGAACCGACGAGACGCTTTAGGAAATGGTGGAGCCGATGGGATTCGAACCCACGACCTCCTCGATGCCATCGAGGCGCGCTCCCAACTGCGCCACGGCCCCACCGAAAAGACTGACCTTTTTATAGCACCGCGCCCGGGTGGGGTCAAAGACCGGCTTGCGATCCGTGCCTACGGCGCGCCAACCGGCTGCTCTTCGCGCGGCACCCCGCCGGCCATACGGGGGGATTTGTGCCGCCAGGCGAGGAAGCCGTCCATGTAGGTGTAGACGACCGGCGTGAGGTACAGGGTGACGAACTGGGCGAAAACGAGGCCACCGACGACGCACAGACCGAGCGGGCGGCGAGCGCCGGCATCGGCGCCGAAGCCGATGGCGATTGGCAGCGTGCCCGTGATCGCGGCGGCGGTGGTCATCATGATCGGCCGGAAACGGATCATGCTGCCCTGGTAAGAGGCCTCGGCCGCCGCCGAGCCGGTGCTGCGCTGGTGATCGAGGGCGAAATCGACCACCATGATCGCGTTCTTTTTCACGATGCCGATCAGCATGATCAGGCCGACGAAACCGTAAATATCGAGCTGCATGTGGAAAAGCGAAAGCGTGAGCAAGCCACCGAAAGCGGCGGCGGGCAGGCCGGAAAGAATCGTGATGGGATGAATGAAGCTTTCGTAGAGGATGCCCAGAACAAGGTAGATGACGAGGACGGCCATGATGAGAAGGATGGGCAGGCCTTTCATCGACTGCTGGAAGGCCTGGGCCGTTCCCTGGAATCTGGTGGTGATGGAAATCGGCAGGAGCGATTTGGCGAGCTGCTGAACTTCAGGGACGGCCTGGCCGAGGGCGACGCCGGGCGCGAGATCGAAGGAGATGGTGACGGAGGGGAGCTGGCCGGTGTGGTTGACGGTGAGCGGGCCGACGCCGGTGGTGAATTTCGAGACGGCGCTGAGCGGAACGAGGTTGCCGGTCGAGGACGTAATGTAAAGGTCGGACAGCATGTTCGGATCGGCCTGGAAACGCTTCTGCACGTCCATAACAACCCAATATTCATTCGTGGAGGTGTAGATGGGCGAAACCAGGCGCTGGCCGTAGGCGCTGTAGAGAGCGCCTTCGACCTGCGCGGGCGTGACGCCGAGCGCGGAAGCTTTGTCGCGATTGACGACGACGTTGGCCTGGGGATTTTTCATCTGGAGATCGGTGGTGACGTGGGCGAGGCCAGGGAGGGCCCTCATTTTCGATTCCATCAGCCCGGCGTAATGATAGAGCTGATTCGTATCCGGGCTGGCCAGCGTGAATTGATACAGGCTCTTGGTGGAATAGCCGCCGATGCGGATGGCCGGCGGATTCTGCAAGAAGCACTTGATGCCGGGCACCTTGTTCAGCTTCGGCTGCAGTTCCTGCATGATGTCCTCGATCGTCAGGTGGTGCTCGAAGAGGGGGCGAACGAACCGGACCAGCGAGCCGAGGACGGCGTCGTGGCCGTAACGCGCCACCAGACGGTCGTACGTGGGGTTATTCGTCCAGGGACGATCGGAGAGGTCCTTCAAATGCAAGAAGGCGTGGCCGTTGTTGAGGCCGCTGCTATTCGAGGCCTGGATGCGGGAAAAGAACTGCACGACGCTCGGATCGGCCGCCAAGATGCGATTGACGGCTTCCTGATGGACCCTCATCGAGGCGAAAGAAATTCCCTGATTGGCCTCGGTGGCAACGGAGATTTCCGATAGATCTTCCTTGGGCAGAAAACCTTTCGGAATCACCCAGAATTCCCATGCCGTTCCCAACACAACGAAGACGCCAAGCAGCAGCACGAGCACGCGATGGCGCAAGGACCAGCCAAGGGTGACGCCGTACCAGCGGCGCGCGCCCTCGAGACCGCGTTCTAGCTTCCGGTAGAGCCAGCCGTGTTCCCTTTCGTGCTCGGGACGCAGGTAGCGATGGCAGAGCATCGGCGTGAGCGTGATCGAGACAAAACCGGAAACGAGCACAGCGGAAATCGTCACCACGGCGAATTCGTGCATCAGACGGCCGAAAACGCCGCCCATGAAAAAAACCGGGAGAAAAACGGAGGCGAGCGAAAGCGTCATGGCCAGGATGGTGAAACTGACTTCCCTGGAGCCGGCGATGGCGGCTTCGAACGCGCTCTTGCCCATCTCCATGTGGCGGACGATGTTTTCGAGCATGACGATCGCATCGTCGACCACGAAACCCACCGATAGCGTGAGCGCGAGCAGGGATAACGTGTCGATGGTGTAGTCGAGCAGGTACATCACCGCGAACGTGCCGACAATGGCCATCGGAAGCGCGAGGCTGGGGATGATCGTGGCCGACAGGTTGCGCAGGAAAAGGAAGATGACGAGGACCACGAGGAAAACGGCGACCAGGAGGGTGAATTTGACGTCGTTCACCGACTGCTGGATGGGAACGGAGCGATCGTACTCGATCGAGAGATTGATCGAGGGAGGGAGCATCGAATAGAAGCGCGGAATCAGCTTGCGGATGCGCTGGACGATATCGATCGTGTTCGTGGCGGGCTGGCGCTGAACGGCCAGCATGATGCCGGGGATGCTGTTGATCCAGTTGGCGACGTATTTATCCTGCACGCCGTTGGTGACGCTGGCGACCTGATCGAGCCGAACCGGTGCGCCGTTGCGATAGGCGACGATGAGCGGGCGATAGGCGGCGGCGTCGTCGAGCTGGCCGTTGGATTGGATGTTGTAGGCCTTGTGCGCGCCGAAGAGCGTGCCCATCGGCATATTGACGTTGGCGTTCTGGATCGCCTGCTGCACCCGGTCGATACCGATCTGGCGGCTGGCGAGCTCGTCGGGATTCACCGAAACGCGCACGGCGTATTTCGCCGAGCCGAAGACGGAAACTTCGGCGACGCCGGGAACCATGGAGATCTGCTCGGCGATCAGGTTTTCCGCGTAGTTGTCCACGTCGTAGAGCGGGAGGGTGGGCGAAGTGACGGCAAGCAGGAAAATCGACGAATCGGCCGGATTCACTTTTCTGAACGTGGGCGGAAACGGCATGTTGGGCGGGAGCTGACTGCCGGCGGCGGCAATCGCCGACTGAACGTCGAGGGCGGCGGAATTGATATTGCGGCTGAGCGAGAATTGGAGGGTAATCTCCGTGTTGCCCAGCGAACTGGTGGACGTCATCGAATCCAGGCCGGCGATTGTGGTGAACTGCTTTTCGAGCGGCGTGGCCACGGACGAGGCCATCGTTTCCGGACTGGCGCCGGGAAGGCCGGCGGAAACCTGGATGGTGGGAAAATCGACGTTGGGCAGATCGCTGACGGCCAGATCGCGATAACCGAGAATGCCGAAGCCGAGAATGGCCAGCATGAGCAGGCTGGTCATCACCGGCCGGCGTATGAATATTTCACTGAGATTCATCGGATCCGCGTCCCGTCATAGCCCCTTGGTGAAATAGACCTTGGTGCCGGGAACCAGGCGCACCTGCCCGTCGGTGACCACCGTTTCACCGGGTTCGAGCCCCTGGAGGATTTCCGTCTGGTTTTCGGCGGTTTGGCCGGTTTTGACCTGGCGGACGGCGACGGTCATGTCGGGTTTCACGATGAAAACGAAGTCTCCCTGCTGGCCCGCCTGGATCGCTTGCGACGGCACGATGAGGACATTTTGCTGCTCGCCCAGGCGCAGCAGGGCGTTCGAGAATTGGCCCGGCCACAGCCGGTGATCGGGATTGGCGAACGTTCCCATCAACTCGATCGTGCCGGTGGTGGTGTTCACCGTATTGTCCACGAACGTGAGGTAGCCATTTTCCGGTGTGGCGCTTCCGGGCGGCGTGGCCTGGACCGGGAGGCGCGACCGGGCCATGGACCGCTTGATCCGGCCGAGATATTGCTGCGGAACGGAGAACACGACGTAAAGCGGCGAAACCTGATTAATGACGACGAGCACCGGCGTGCCGTTCGCGGAGACCGCAGCCCCGGGATAAACGAGTTGCGCGCCGGTTACGCCGCTGATCGGCGCGTAGATGGAACAGTAGGAAAGGTGAATCTTCGCGGTCTCGACGGCGGCCTCGTCGGCGGCGACCGTCGCGCGGGCCGAGGAGTCCGTGGCCAGATACTGGTCGTACTGCTCGCGCGCGACGATGCCCTGCTGGAAGAGTTCCCTATAGCGCCGCAATTGCACCTGATCGAGCTTTGCCTGCGCCTGGTCGCGGGCCAGCGTCGCCTGCGCCTGCTGAAGCGCCGCGACGAAGGGACTGTCGTCCAGCGTGACCAGCAGATCGCCCTTCTTCACATACTGCCCCGGCCGGTACTGAACCTGCTTGACGATGCCGGCCACTTGCGATTCCACCGAGACCGTCTTGAATGCCCGGCCGGTGCCGATGGCGTGCAATTCCACCGGGATCGAGCTGCGCAGGACTTTCGCGACGACGACGGGTACAGCGGCGGTACTCTTCGGCCGGGCGATGGCTCCGCTGGTGGCGGAAGGCTGGCCGGAGCCGGGGCTATCTCCGCACGCAGCGAGAACACACGCAAGCGACACCATCGAAACAACGGAAAGGACCTTCAGGAATCTGCTCATTCGGTCAGGCACCCTGCTGTTCGTTTTCGTTCAGCCCACCGGCCTCACTTGTCGCCGCGAGTCCTTCTATCTCTCTTATGATACGACGGCCAGGCGGGTCGGCAGCGGAAGGACATTACACTGACCCTCCGCCGTGCCCCATCGAGTGGGTGTGGAATTCGCCTTTCATCCCACCAGCTATTCGACGTTTAAAGGCGCCATGGCGTTACGGGCAGTTTCGGCGATTCGCGCTAAGCCAGGGAAAGCCGGGAAAGGCGCTCCGCGGCAGTGTGGAGGGTTTCGTCGGTCTTGCAGAACGCGAAACGCAACTGCCGGCTGCCGTCGGCGGGATGGCTGTAGAAGCTGGAACCGGGAACGGCGGCCACGCCGATTTCCTCGACCAGGTAGCGGGCGAAAGCCACATCGTCCGGAAAGCCGAAGGCGGAGATGTCGGTCATGATGTAGTAGGTGCCGCGCGGGCGGAAGCAGCAGAAGCCTGCCTGTTCGAGAATGCCGAGCAGCAGGTCGCGGCGCGCGCGGTAACCGGAGGCAAGTTTCCGGTAGTAGCTCTCGGGGAAAGCGAGCGCGGCGGCGCCGGCCTCCTGCAGTGGCGCCGCGGCGCCGACGGTGAGGAAGTCGTGCACCTTGCGGATGGCGGCCGTGGTTTCCGGCGGCGCAATCGCCCAGCCGACCCGCCAGCCGGTGACGCTGTAAGTCTTCGAGAGTCCGTTGATCACGATCGTCCGTTCGCGCATGCCGTCGAGCGTGGCGGGCGAGATGTGGCGCGCGCCGTCGTAGAGGATGTGCTCGTAAATCTCGTCGGTGATGACGAAGGCGTCGTGGCGCACGGCGAGGTCGCGAATCGTTTCCAGCTCCTCGCGGGTGAACACCTTGCCGGTGGGATTGTTCGGCGTGTTGAGCACCACGGCCTTCGTGGCGGGGGAAAACGCCGCGGCCAACTCTGCCGGGTCGAACGTCCAGTCGGGCGGACGCAGGCGGACAAAGCGCGGCGTGGCGCCGGAAAGAATCGCGTCGGGACCGTAATTCTCGTAGAACGGCTCGAAGATCACCACTTCGTCGCCGGGATTGATGATCGCCATCATGGCCGACATCATTGCCTCGGTTGCGCCGCAGCAGACGGTGATCTCGCGCTGCGGATCGACGTCGAGGTTCTGCGCCTCGCCCATGCGGCGGGCGATCGCATCGCGCAAGGATTTCGCCCCCCAGGTGATGGCGTACTGGTTCACGTCGCGGGCGATGGCCTCGACGGCGGCGCGCTTGATCTCGGCCGGCGCGGGGAAATTCGGGAATCCCTGCGAAAGGTTAATGGCGTTGTGGGTCAGCGCGAGCCGCGTCATCTCGCGGATTACCGATTCGGTGAAGCGCTCGGCTTTGAGCGAATGGCGGGCGCGCCCGGCGCGCTGCGAAGACTGGGAAGCGTTCATCAAAGAGCCTCGTAAATAGCGATCGCGGCGCCGCCCGGCGCCGAGGAACGCGACGGCGCTTCTCCGGATCGGAATCGGACCGAAAAAGCGGGCCGCACGGATCGGCCTGCCGGCAGCGCAAGCGCCGCGGAGCGAAGCGAAACCGGCGGAACGGCAATCCGCCGATGCGCCACAACAGGCGTCACCGATTCGCAGATTGTACCGCGGATCGGGCGGTGGAGAGGCGAACCGCGGCGACCGGAAGCAAGCGTTCCCGGACGCCGCGGCCGCAAAGCGCCGCGGCCCACACGTCTCGCGGGCCGCGCGGCCTCAGTACGATAGCGGCAGGCGCAGCACGCCTTCGCCGAACGTGCTGGCGTAAAGGTAGCTGCTGTCCCAGGTGGCGCTGGTGAAGGTGTTCGGCACGGCATTGCCGTCCACGCGCACCCAGGTGCGTCCGTTATCGCTCGAAAGGTAGATGCCGCTGAATCGCGTGGCCACCGCCAGGTTGGATTTGTTGGGATCGTAGCTGACGCGGAAAATCGAGTCGGGGCCGGGCTGCGGCTGGTTGGGGTCGAGCCCGACGCTGGCCGGGAAAAACGTGTTGCCGCCATCGGTGCTGCGGAGCACGCCGCCTTCGGACGCCGGCGGTCCGGAAAGCCCCACGAGCACGACGTTGGGCGTTGCGGGATTGACGGCCAGCGTCACCGGCACCATCACCAGCGACCCGATCACGCCCACCGGCTCCGCCGTCCAGTTCTTGCCGCCGTTGTGGCTCACCTGGAGGTCGCCGTTGGCCTGACCGACGAAAATATTGTCCGCGTTCGTCGGGTCGAGGGCCACCATCACGGGCTTGGTGATCGGCCAGCTCTGTCGCGTCCACGTCTGGCCGTAGTTGATGCTTTTGTAGACGCCTCCCTGGACGCCGGTGGAGGAATCGGTCTGAACCACGGTGTAAACGGTGGACGGGCTCTGGCGATCGACGGCGATCAGCTGCGAGTTGCCGGGGTAACCGGGAAAGGCGCTCTGCGTCCACTTGCCGGTGACGGTGTAGTTGTAGCCGCCATCGATCGAGAACTGAAAGCCCGCGGTCGTGTAGACGTACGCGTAGTTTGGGTCGCCCGGGTTGATGAGCGCCGTGCCGCCCTCCAGGTAGGCGGGGTTGTTGCTCTGGTGCGAATCCCAGCTCTGGCCGCCGTCGAAACTACTGACCGGGCCAAGGTCCTGCATCGTGCAGATGATCGTCTGGCCGTGAACGGCGGCGACGTAAACGATCGACGAGGTGAGGTTGCCATTGAGGCTCTGCCAGGTGTTGCCGCCGTCGGTGGTGAGGTAGAGCCCCTGGTCGGCGGCCACCATCAGGTCGCCGGCAATCCCGCCCGCGTCGGGAACGATCAGCCGGTCGTCATACCACGCGCCAGCGTTGGTGGCAGTGGAAGGAGCCATCTGCGCCCAGTTGAGCCCGCCGTCGGCGGATTCGCCGAAATAGACGTCGGCGCCCGCATAGAGCAATCCATTCGAGGGATCGAACGCGGCTACCTGGACCGAGACCGGCCCGCCGCCGGCATTGTCGAACGAGATCGGCTTCCAGGCCGAGCCGCCGTTGGTCGTCTCGTAGAAATCGGGCACATTGTAATAGGCCATCTCGACGACGAAGGCGTTCTGCGGATTGGACGGGTTTATCGCGATCGATTCGGCGGTGACGCCCGACGTGGTGGTGGGCGTGGACGACTGCCAAGATCCGCCGGCAGTGCTCTGCACCAGCACCTGGCCGTTGTTCAGCCCCGCGTAGATCAGCGTTCCGGCGGAGGCCAGCGAGCGCACAGGGACGGTGGTGGACTCGATCACGGTCCACGTAGCGCCGTCGTCGGTCGAGGTGGCAATTCCCTTCCCCGTGCCGGCGTAGAGCGTCGTGCCGATCTGGAGCAGCGCGGCGGAAGAGCCGAGCGAGCCGGTCAGTTGCCAGCTCGATCCGCCGTCGGTGCTCTGGAAGAGGCCGGTGGTGGATGTCGCGGCGACAAGCACGTTGGGATTCTTCTGGTCGAGCCAGAGCGCGTCGACCGCCGGATCGGTGAGGCCGGAACTCTTCGACGTCCAGGTGGCTCCGGCATCCGTGGTTTCGTAAACGCCCGACTCGGTGGGCGGACCCATGTACCGGCCGCCGCCCACGTAGATCACCGAGGGAATCCCGTTGATCTTCGCGCTGCCGTCGTCGACGGCCACGGCTTGCAATTTACCCGCGGCGGGAATGCCGTTGAAGATCTTGACCGCGTCCGGGCCTATCGGCTTCCAGGTGGTCGAAAGGGCGCCATACGTTACCGCGTCGTTGGCGGTGGCGCCGCTGCTCACCGTCACCGGATTCGCGCTGACCTTCGGCACGTACACCTGCTGGCTGCCCGAAGCGCCGGCGGCGATGGGCGCGACGACGCTATAGGAGCCGGGGGTGAGACCGGACAAGGTGGTCGTCTGCGTCACGCTCTGGCTGAAACCGTCAGGACCGGTAACCGTGACACTGACCGTCGCTCCCGAGGATGGGCCGGTGACGCTGACCGCGAGCGATCCCGGCGGCTGTGACGACGAACCGGAACCGGAAGAGGAAGACGAGGACGAAGAGCTCCCCCCACCGCAGGCCGCCAGGCCCGCAGCCGCGGCCAGACAGGCGAGCAAACGCACAGCATTGCTGAATCCATTTGAGAACAGACTTTTCTTCACAAGAGCACTCCATGGCGAAATTGGAGACTTCATCCGGCAACCGGTCGGGGGAAGCGGGAGCCGCGCGGTGACGACGGGCGAGTCTGTGCCGGATGCAGCGTAACCGGAAACTTCGCTCGCGTGAAGCCGGGAGACAAAATTCCTTGCAGCGCGCCACGGCGAAAAGGGGTTGGATTTTGACGGAACCGGGCGCGTGTGCGGGCAGGAGGGACGCCCCGCCGGCGCCGGTCAATGCGACCCGTAGAGCCGCGTGTAGATCACGGAGCCGTTCAGCACCACCTGGACGTAATGCCGGGTCTGGCTGAACGGGATGGATTCGACAAATTCCGCCGGGCCGTCGTAGTGATGATCGGCGAGCCATTGGGAGACGCGCACCTCGCCGGCGTTGTAGGCCGCCAGTGCGGCTTCGACGCTGCCAAACTCGTGGATCAGCGCCTGCAGGTAGGCGCCGCCGACGCGCAAGTTGTAGTTCGGGTCCGTCAAGCGGCTGCGAGAATACCAGATTCTCAACTTGCGGCTCCATTTCCTCGCGGTAAAAGGCATCAGTTGCGCCAGGCCGACGGCGCCGGCGCCGCTCACCACGGCGGGCTGGAAACCGGACTCCTGGCGGATGAGCGAGGCCAGCAGCATGGGATCGATGCCGTAACGACTCGCGTCGCGGCGAATCAACCGGCTGAACGGCAGTGGATAGACGATGCGCCAGATCGAGACCGGCACCGCGTCGATCGGCCGGGATTCCAGATCGGGCACCAGCAGGCGGGCCAGCGCCGCGCCGGTCAGATAATTGTCGGCTCCCTGTGCCGCGCGGGCGGCGTCAATCAGCAGCTGCGGGGCGGGAGCGATGCGATAGGCGGCGCGCAGCTCCAGCATCGCGGACTGGTCGAACGCGATCGAGCGCAGCGCCTGGGCGCGCCGGTAACGGCCGCGCACGACCGGAGGAACGGCGTCGGCCAGTGACGACGCCCGCGGGATCGGCGGGATCCTCTCGAGCACGGGTTGCACGCTGGCGGAATTCCTCTGGGCTTGCAGCTGCTGGAGCCGCTGGCGCGCCAGCCGGCCGAAATAGGTCTCGACAAAGCGCGAGGAAAGCTTGCTGTAATAGGCGCGGGCGACCGCCGGCCGCCCGTTGCGCTGGGCCAGCCGCCCCAGCCAGTAGAGCGCGTCGGGGACATAGGGCGAATCGGGATAGCGCTCGACGTGACTCCGAAGCAGCACGGCCGTGTCGGGCTTGTTCTCCAGATACGCCGTCCAGGCGATGCGCCAGTCGGCGTTGACCGCGTTGTCGCCATGCGGATGCCTGTCGAGGAATTTCTGGTAGTAGACGACGGCCTGGTCCCGCTTCACATTCGCCCAGTAGTAGTTGCCCATCAGGTAGAGGGCTTCGTCGCCCAGGCTTGGCGGTGCGCCGACGAGGGTCAACGCGATGACCTTCGCCACCGCGGCCTTCATCTGGTCCTCATCGCCCTGATCGCGATAGACGCGGAACACCGCCAGCCAGCGCTCGGCGTTCAGCACGGGATCGGAAAGCTTGAGGTCCAGCAGGATGGACGCGTCGGGCCGGCGCCGGACGTCGCATTCCGCCACGCGCAAGGTCGCCTTCTCGCGCTCCACTCCGCCGAGCGCATTGCCCAGCCGCAGCCAGGCGATTCGCGCGTCCTTCCAGCGCCGGTTGCGGAAAAGCGTCTCGGCGCGATAGAGCCGGTCGGCGAT
Organism: Candidatus Acidiferrales bacterium; assembly: GCA_046704165.1. Classification (GTDB taxonomy): domain Bacteria; phylum Acidobacteriota; class Terriglobia; order Acidiferrales; family UBA7541; genus JAKASX01. The sequence continues at coordinate 2,790 of JBJKSI010000028.1, read as the reverse complement.
TGGCGCCTCGGGAAATTTCGCTCCCAGCCTGGCGCGAACGCGACCGATTCCATGGGAGGCGTCCTTGGCCTGCGGCTTCAGCGGAAACCGGTCGTAGACGCGCTGAAAATCGATGGCGGCGTCGGCCAGATCGTTTGCCTGCTCCCGCGCCAGGCCCAGATCGAGCAGCAGCGTTGCCGAATCGAACGTGCCGGGATAGCCCAGCAGCGCGTGGACCGCAAGCTGCGGCTCCTTCGCGTCGATCGCGGCGTTGGCATAGGCGTCGAGCGCCGGCTTTTCCATCACCGAGTGCGGATAGCGGTGCAGGAAATCGCCCAGCAGATTCAGGGCATCGGCATCCTGCCCCGCCTGTTCGGCGGCGACGCCTTCCCAGTAGACGGCATAGCGGCGGAGCACCGGGTCACCCCGTCCCCGGCGAAACCAGACCCGCGCGTCGGTGTAGTGTTGCTGGGAGAAATCGTAGTAGCCGATGGCCAGCGCGGCGCGGGCGCGCGCAATGCCGCTCCAGTGCCGGTCGAGCGCGACAAGGCGGTTGAACGCGCGGGCCGCAACCGCTTTGTTTGTGCCGCGCATCTGCTCCGCCAGCGCCTGGATCTGCCGCTTCTGCGCGGGCGTGGGCGCGGCCGAAGCGCGCGCGGAACGCTTGCGCTCTTTCGCACTCGTATGCGACGCGGGCGTGCGTGGCCGGCGCGATGCGGCGCGGCCTGAGGGTTTCTGTGGCGGCGCGGCCAGCAGCATGATAGAGGAACACAGCAGGAAGAAAGCCGCGGGAAACCCCTTCCCGATTGCTGTAAAACCGCCGGATCTTGCCCTGATAACCCCGTTCCTCCCCGGATAAAATCGCTCCTCTAGTTTCAGACGATGTTCTTTCAAGAGCAAGGGTTCTTGCAGGATTTCATGGCTCCTGAAGCGTATGAGGAATCGATCCGCCTCGGGCGCCCCTTGGCGCGGCGGGCCTGCGTCCGGGTGACGAGCCTGCCGGCGCCGCCGGCCGATGGCCCACCGGGGAGAAGCGCGATGGGACCCTCCCGGCCGCCCCAATTGACCCGCTTCCTTGGCCGGGGTAGGATCATCTAAGTAATCAAGGGGGCGAAACGGATTCGACGGAATTCCAAGCTATCAGAAGGCATGTCGGCCTCCACTTGTCCGTTATCGAGTGGAAAACGAAAACTGCCAATCCACAATTGGCTCTGGCAGCCTAACTAAAGGCTACCCGTCTCCTCAGGCTTTGCCCATGGGCCTGAGATGAGGCGTCGCACAGTGGGCTGGCTGCTCGGTCTCGGCCCGTGATCGAACAGCGAGATCCATCGGGCTAGTCGTCGGCGTTTCTTGTCGGTTCTGAGCGCCGGCGGCGAACCCAACGGAACCGAACAAGCATGTAGTCTTCTGACGGCAAGGCTTTTCGGACGGGGGTTCGACTCCCCCCGCCTCCACCATTTCTGGCCTTTATTTTCAATAGTTTACAAGCTAAAAAATTGTTCGTGTACAGGATTTGTACAAAGCTGTCCGTAATGGCCTGGAAACAGGAGGCTTCTGGCATGCGACGTTTGCGGATTCTGCGGTTTCTGCGTTATCCCCAGCGATACTCTTGCGGGATTCTGTGGGTGTGGTTTGATTAGGGTAAAGATCGTTCCTTGAGAGATGTATCCGCACCGTGATGCGAAATCGTCGGAAGACGATTGCAATAAGTCCCTAGGGGGAAAGCAGACTGGCCATCTAGTCAAGGGATAAAGAGCGTCGTAGCTTGCTAGCGGAAATCTTGGGTTGTCGCGACAACTACCTGGGTGCAACTGGGTAAACAAGAGAAACTAAATTACGAAGCTAGTGCTGCGGGTCAAACCCCGCGATACATCTCTCAGCGAACGAATTTAATGTGTCTGGCCGTCTTCGACGGTGATATGCTGCCGCGCGGAGGAATGTGATGACTGTTGCATCAAAAATGAGGTTTCTGAGATTCCTAAAGGGCAAGCAAGCGGAACATAGGCAGCGGGCGGCAGTCTATCGGAAGCGACTTCCTACGGCTCGGGACCAGGAGTGGCTACGACTTAGGATCAAGGTCGAAGAAGGGGAGGTTCAGTGGTTCCAGTTGCTGATCGAGATGGTTAAGAACGACGCCGTGGAATAGCACGGACGGAAAAACAGCGGAGGAGTTTTTTGAGGGGTTGAGTTGATAACTTATTTCCGCGAAAGGAGCGTGTAGCGGCCCGCTGGCGACATCCCCACGCCGACACCACCGTCTTCCCATTCAACGCTGACCTGGTCGTCGCCGTTCCATTGCGCTTGTTCATACGCTGCATTTGTAACGCGGCCTATTTTCCCAGATGGGTTGTCGCGGACGCGATCACCGACCATCGGTTTCTCCCCACTCGCGTATGGCATTTTGGTTCCTCCATCAAAAGTTTTGGTGGCCGCATTCTATCACCTGACCCTGTACAAAAAATGTACAAAGACCCTGCTGATCTGGAGGTTCTAGCGTTTTTAGCGCCTTGAAAAATCAATAACTTGCGTAGAATCAACGCCCCTGCATAATCCGACTCCCCCCGCCTCCATAATCTAACCGTTTTATTATCCATCGCTTACAGGCGGTTTTGAAATGCCGTGTACCTGTGGCGTACCTGGCCGTCCTTATGTGGAGGCGGGGGAAAACCCCTGATATCCACATCCCCCTCTTGCATGATTCTGTGGGTGTGGTTTGATGAAGGTAGGTTCGCTCTTTGAAACCTGTGCACCGATAATCCAAAAGCCTGACAGGGCCGATGGCGCGATGACGCCGGAAGGCGTGAAGACGGG
>JBJKSI010000027.1:0-41040 GCA_046704165.1 Candidatus Acidiferrales bacterium | reverse complement strand
TATGGATACCCGCGGCAGGGTGGCTGGTGGCGCAGGGGCATCCGGGCCGGGCCATCGCGCTGCTGGCGATCAACGGGCTGGCGTTGCTGGTGATCGACGACGTGCTGCGGCCGATGATGATCAGCGGCCGGGTGGAAATGAACGGGCTTTTCGTGCTGGTGGGCGTGCTGGGGGGCATCGTGGTGTTCGGGGTGATCGGTGTGGTGTTGGGGCCGGTCGTGGTGGCGATCGCGGCGGGCCTGCTCCGTGCCTACACCAGGCCGCTGCCTACGGCCGAGAGTGCCGAAAGACAACCTACGAGCGGGCCCGGATAGGCGGCAGCCGGCGGCACTTGGAAGGCCCGGATGGCACCGTGCCGAAGCAAACCAAACTTTTGAGGCGTGGACATGAAGAAAGCTTCTCCCCCCGTCGAGTTACTTCCCGAACAGCTCCGCTGGCGGTGCGAGCCGGGATCGATTCCTTTCGAGACCACCGCCGAAGCCGAACCCGTGGACACGGAGTCCGTGCAACAACGGGCGCTGCGTGCACTGAAGACGGGCGTGGAACTGAACGCGCCGGGCTACAACATGTTCGTCTGCGGCTTGACCGGAAACAGCCGGGGCGACGCTGTGGCGCAGCTGATCCGGGCGATGAACCCGTGTGCGCGGCCGTCTGCCGACCGCTGCTACGTGAACAACTTCAAGAATCCGGACCGGCCGCGGCTGCTGCGGCTGCCGCGGGGCAGCGCAAACCTGTTGAAGCGTGAGATGGCGGCGGCCGTGGAGTTCCTGCGGCGGCGGATCCCGCAGTTGCTGGAGAGCGAATCGTTCGAGAGGCGGAAGAACCGGATCGTGGAGCGGTACGCGCAGCGGGAAAAGGACTTGATGGACGAGTTCACCGAACGCATCGGCAAACAGCAGTTCGCGCTGGTGCGCGTGGCGGTGGGGCCGGCGGCAATACCGGAAATCGTACCGCTGATCGAGAACCAACCCGTGCCGATGGAAGAGGTGCCGCGGATGGTGCAGGAGGGGAAGCTGGCGCCGGCGGCGGCCGAGGAACTGCGGAAGAACTACGAGGCGTTCCGGCAAGAGTTCACCAGTGTGTACCGGAGGACGTTGACGCTCTCCCGCGAGTTGTCGGTGGAAGTGAATTTCCTCGAGCAGGAAGCGGCATCGACTTTGGTCGACAGCGTGCTTCAGGAGCTGCGGGAACACTTTGCGCAGGACGAGGTGGCGGAATACCTGGAAGAAGTCCGGCTGCACCTGCTCAACAACCTCGATCCGTTCAAGCAGGTGGATGGCGGACAGGAGCGGCCCGAGGACGAATTGCTGGATCGTCCGCCGCGGCTCGAACAGGACCCGTTTCGCGTGTACGGGGTGAACGTGGTGCTCTCGCACGAGAACGGCCCTGCCTGCCCGGTGGTGTTCGAGACGGTGCCGAGTTACGCGAACCTTTTTGGCTCGATCCAGCGCAGCTTCGAGGGGATGGGCTCCGGCTGGCATTCCGACTTCATGGACCTGCGGGGCGGAGCAATGCTGCAGGCCGATGGCGGATTCCTGATCCTCTACGCGCACGACCTGATGAGCGAGCGTGGCGTGTGGCAGGCGCTGAAGCGCACGATGAACCACCGGCGGCTGGAGATCCAGCCGATCGACGCGCTTTTTCCCTTTGCCGCTCCGCCGTCGCTCAAGCCGGAGCCGATCGAAGTGGACGTAAAAGTGGTGCTGGTGGGCGACGAGCGGCTCTATGACCTGTTCTACGCGCTGGAAGATGATTTCCGGAAGATTTTCAAGGTGCGGGTGGAGTTCGACGAGGTGCTCGAGTGGAGCGAGTCGCTGGTGCTGCATTACGGCGGCCGGGTGCGGCGTGTGGCCGAGCGCGAAAATCTGCTGCCGCTCGATCGCAGCGCGGTGGCGGTTGTGCTCGAGGAGGGCGTGCGGCGGGCCGGCAGGCGGGGGAAGATCACCGCGCATTTTAACGAGCTGGCCGACTTGGCCCGCGAGGCCTCCTACCTCGCGCGGCAACGGGGCGCGGCGCAGGTGAGCGCGCGGCACGTGCGCGAAGCCCTGGAGGCGAAAATCGAGCGGCACAACCTGGCCGAGACGAAGATCCGGGAAATGATCGAGCAGGGACTGCTGCTGATCGATACCAGCGGCAGCCGCGTGGGGCAAGTGAACGGGCTGAGCGTGCTGGAGATCGGCGGCTACAATTTCGGCAAGCCGGTGCGGATCACCGCGTCGGCCGCGCTCGGCAAGAGCGGCCTGATCAACGTGGAGCGGGAAGCGAACCTGAGCGGCCATCTGCACGACATGGGCGTGGAGTACTTCGCCGGGTACCTGCGGCGGGTCTTCGCCCAGGAGATGCCGCTTTCGCTTTCCGCGAGCATCTGTTTCGAGCAGACCTACGGCGACGTGGACGGCGACAGCGCCAGTTCCACCGAGATCTACGCGCTGCTTTCCGCTCTCTCGGGACTGCCGATCCGGCAAGACGTGGCCGTGACCGGGTCGGTGAGCCAGCAGGGCGACATCCAGGCGATCGGCGGTGTAAACGAAAAAATTGAAGGATTTTTCGACGTCTGCCGGAGCAAGGGCGAACTGACCGGGACGCAGGGCGTCATCATCCCACGGGAAAACGCCGAAGACCTGATGCTGCGCGAAGACGCGATCGAAGCCGTCCGGCAGGGGAAATTCCACATCTATCCGGTGTCGACCGTGGAACAGGGAATCGCGCTGCTCACCGGCGTGGCGACCGGCGAGCGTGACGCGACGAACCACTTCCCCGCCGACACGGTCTACGGCCTGGCTGACCAGCATCTGGCGCGCATGGCCGACATCCTGCGGCAGTACGAAGGCCCGGGGGCCTGAATCGCCCCCATGGCCGGGTCAGCGTCTAATCGAGTGGGATGCGGCTCTTGTTGCGCTCGAGCCACTGGGCAAACGTCTGCAGCTCAGGATTCAGGCTGCGGGCGAAAGCAAGATCGCGCACTCCGCAAAAATAGTCCTCAAAGTCGCGCTTGAACTGGAACATGCTTCCCAGATCGTCGGCGCCGGGGAAGCCGAGGGCTCGATAGGCCTCGGGGGTGATGGAGTTGTAGCGGACTTCCTTGCCCAGCGCTCGGCTGAAAGCCGCGGCCATCTGCTCGCCGGTCAGGTGCTCGCCGGCAATGCCCGCCGTCTTGCCGATGAGTTCCCCGTCCTTCTTAAAGACGCCAAGCGCGCATTTGCCGATGTCCTCGGCGGCGATGCCGGGTAGTTTCTTGTCGCCCATGGGGAAGGTGATGGCGAGTGCGCCGTCAGGTCCCTTCTTCGGTCCCATGCCGAAATGGATGAAATTGTCCCAATAAAAGGAAGTCAACAGGAACGTGACGGGCACGCCGGCGGCGGTGAAGTATTGGTTGGCCTCGCCCTTGGCATCGAAATGCGGCACCTTGTATTTGCCCATGAGCGTGGGCATGCGGTTGTCGTCGAGCGGCACCCATTTGCGCGTGTCCTCGAGCGTCGACCAGATGACGTGTTTCAGGCCGGTCTGCTTGGCCGCTTCGGCCATGGATTTGGCCTGGGCCAGCTCCTTTTCGGGCGAGAAGTGGGCCCAGTAGAAAGTGACGCAGTAGGCGCCGTAGGCGCCTTCGAAAGCTTTGCTAAGGCTGGCAGGATCGTCGACGTCGGCGGCGACCACTTTCGCGCCGGCCTCGGCCAGCGCTTTGGCCTTGTCGGAGTGGACGTCCCTGGTGAGGGCGCGCGCGGCGAACTCGCCGCTCCGGTCGTTCAGAATCGCTCTGACGAGACCTCCGCCCTGTGCGCCCGTTGCTCCGACAACTGCAATGATCTTTTCCCCGGCCATTTGGCCCTCCCCCTGAATTTTCGAAATGGATTTACTTCCTTCCGCGGTTTGGTAAAGACTTCGCACAGTGTAACGCAGGAACGGACAGGCCGCGCGGGAACAATCACGGCGCCTGGCGCGTATGCGGAGAGAGCGGCCGGCCGCAGGCCGGTGGATATAAAGGCGTCGAGGGGGAAGACAACGGTGGAAACGCTCTGGCAGGACATTCGGTACGGGCTGCGGATGCTGCGGAAGTCGCCGGGATTCACGGCGCTCGCCGTCATCACGCTGGCGCTCGGCATCGGCGCGAATACGGCCATTTTCAGCGTAGTCAATGCTGTGCTGCTCCAGCCGCTGCCCTTCCACAACCCCGGCCGGCTGGTGCAGCTCTGGGAGACCGAGGCCGCGCCGGGACACTATCCCTTTACAGGACCGGACTATCTGGACTGGCAGGCACAGAGTCGCACGCTCAAGGCGACCAGCCTCTATACCTGGCCGAACGACGTGAACGTGAGCGGCGCGGGCGAGCCGCAACAAGCCACGCTGGTGAAAACGCAGGCAAATTTCTTCTCGGTGCTTGGCGTCGAACCGTTGCTGGGCCGCACGTTTGCCAAGACTGAGGACGCGGCAGGCAAGAACGACGTGGCCGTGCTGAGCTACGGTTTCTGGCAAAGGCAGTTCGGTGGGCGGCGCAACGTGCTCGGCAAGAGCGTCGAACTGAACGCCAAATCCTACACGGTGATCGGCGTGATGCCGGCTTGGTTTCATTTTCCGTCACAGACAGACTTGTGGACGCCGAAGGACATGAGCCGGAAGGCGCTGGGCCAGCGGGGCGCGCACAACTATCCGGCAATCGGGCGGCTGAAGCGCGGCGTGACGGTCGGGCAGGCGCAGGCGGAGCTTTCGACCATCGCCACGCGGCTGGGAAGGCAATATCCGAATACGAACAAGGGCGTCGGGGCAGTGGTGGTTTCGCTGAAGGAACAGTTGGTGGGTCAATCGCGGACGCAGATCTTGGTCCTGTTGGGCGCGGTGGCACTGGTGTTGCTGATCGCCTGCGCCAACGTGGCCAACCTGCTGCTGGTGCGCGCGACGGGACGGCACAGGGAAATGGCATTGCGGAGCGCGTTAGGAGCGGGACGGGCACGGCTGGCGCGGCAATTGCTCACCGAAAGCGTGATTTTGGCACTTGGAGGCGCGGCGCTGGGAACAGGGCTGGCGTGGTGGTGTGTAAGGTTTTTTGCGACGGCGCAGCGGTTTCCGCTGCCGCGGCCGAATCCGATCGCGCTCGACGGGACGGTGCTGTTCTTCACCATCGGGATTGCCGTGCTGGTGGGGGTGTTGTTCGGGCTCGCGCCGGCGCTCGAGTCTTCCGATCTGCACTTGAGCGACGAATTGAAAGCGACCGCAACGGCCGTGGCGAGTGGCACGGGTCGCCGACGCTTGTTGCGCAATGCACTGGTGGTGGGCGAAATTGCCCTGTCGCTGGCGCTGCTGGTGGGAGCGGGACTGCTGCTCCGCAGCTTCGCCAATCTGCGCGGCACGAACATCGGCATCCAGCCGCACAATCTGGTCACCGCCAGGCTCAGCCTGCCGCAAGCCAGATACTCGACAACTCCGGAACGGCTGGCGTTCTACCGGCAGTTGCTGGCGCGACTGAAAAATACGCCCGGCATCCGTTCGGCCACGGTTTCCAGCGAAATTCCGCTTGAGGGCGGATCGAACGGCTACATCACAATCCCCGGCAACGACAACCCGGCTTTTCAGCGGATTCTGGTGGAATGGAATTTCATCACGCCCACGTATTTCCGCACCTATGGCGTGCCCTTCCTGAAGGGACGAAATTTCACAGCGCAAGACGTGGAGCAGACCGAACAGACGGCGCGCAGGCTGGACACCATGATCAAATCCGGCGCCACGAGTCTGCCGAAGAACGCCGATCTGCACGGCGTGGCCATCATCAACCGGACCATGGCACGAACTTTCTGGCCGGGAAAAGACCCGCTGGACAAGGTGTTCCAGATGGACGGTTTCCCGGTGCGAGTGATCGGCGAAGTGGGCGATGTGCGGGAGTGGGGCATACGGCAGCCAGTGATTCCGCAGGCGTATCTGCCATTCACCTTCGGATTGGACGAGGGCTATCCGGCGGCGGTGACGGTGAAAAGCGCGAGCGGGGCCGGCGCCGGCATCACGGCGATGCGCGACGCGGTGAGGGGAATCGATCCCGGACTGGCGCTTTTCCATCCGCTCACGTTGCGGCAGGTAATCGCCGGATCGATGGCCGGCACCACCTACCAGACGGCTCTGCTCGTCATCTTCGCCGTGCTGGCGCTGGTGCTGGCCGCCGTGGGCATCTACGGCGTGATGGCTTACGGCGTCAGCCAGCGGACGCACGAGATCGGCGTGCGCATGGCGATCGGGGCGTCGCCCGGCTCGGTGATGCGAATGATTCTGGGCGAGGGCGTGCGGCTGGTGCTGCTGGGCATCGCCATCGGACTGGCCGGAGCGTTCGCGCTCACGCGGTTGCTATCGAGCCTGCTTTACGGCGTGAGCGCAGCCGATCCGCTCACGTTCGTCGGCGTTTCGGTGGTGCTGGCAGGAGTGGCGCTCGCCGCCTGCGCCGTGCCGGCAAGGCGGGCCACGCGGATCAGTCCGATGTTGGCGCTCCGCGAAGAGTAAGCACGCTCGAAAAGCCCTCGGGCCCATGGCGAAGCGTTGTTGGTAGCACAGGCAATCCTGCCCGTGCACTTTTCTTCCTGGCTCTGACGAAACGGGGAGGAATGCATCCCGCACTTGCCGGTTTCCCGCCCTACGGCAATCGGAGCGGTTGCCCCGGCGCAGCCAGGATTGGTTGTGCTACTGGGCACGGCACGCAATGCACAAGCGGCTCATGCAGGCTTGCTGCCGTAGACGAGCAGGGCGCCTTCGGCGCGGAAGCGGCGCATCTGCGCGGCGTCGCGGAACCAGCGGCCGTGGTAGTCGTCGGGCACCGGCGTGGGGTCGGGAATGCGGTCGTGCTGGACGTCGGTAAAGCCCGCCTGGCGGAACAGGTCGGCCCACTCGTCAGCTGATAGCAGGTGCGTCGGCGGCAGCAGCGGTCCCCACTGCTGGCATTCGGGATTGTCTTTGTAATAGTTGATCAGAATCCAGGCCGAGCCCGAGGGCTTGGTGACGCGGGCAATCTCGCGCAGGCCGGCTGGGGGGTTGGGCCAATAATAGGCCGATTCGATCGAGACGATGCGGTCGAAAGAGGCGTCGGGAAACGGGATGTGTTCGGCCGAGCCGACTTCGAAACGAACGCGCTCCTCGCCCGCACTCTCCTCGCGCGCCTGGCGAATCATCTCGTCGGAAAGGTCGATGCCGGCGACGCGGCCCTGCGGAACGAGCCTGGCGATCAGCCGAACCAGCCAGCCGCTGCCGCAGCCGACGTCGAGCACCGCTTCGTCCGGACGCAGTTGCATCCGCTCGAGCATGGGCAGGGTGATCGGCATATGCTCGTGCTCCATGCCCTTGCCCTTTCCTTCGGCTGCCCAACGGTTGAATTCGAGGCGCAGATTTTCGTTGTGCGTGGCTTTTCCCATCCCTTTGACCCTCCCTGAACTTTTGAGCCTTGCGTCCGCTGAAGGGCGGCGCTCCCGACTGGCTGAAATTATGACACAAGCGCGGAACTTCGCGTGGCGACCGCAATCCCGACGGTTGACAAGCAGGCCGTACCGTTCTAGTCTTCCATAGCGTAGCTATGGATAGACAGACCGGACGACCGAAAACCGAAATTCCGCCGGGAACGCTCTACATGCTGATCCTGAAGACGCTTGCCGGCGGCCCGATGCACGGCTACGGCATCGCGCAGCGGATTCACCTGCTTTCCGACCAGGTGCTCCAGGTGGAAGAAGGTTCGCTGTATCCCGCGCTGCAGCGGATGCTGATCAAGGGATGGGTTGTCGCGGAATGGCGCACCTCGGAAAACAATCGCCGGGCGCGCTATTACACGCTGACGAAGGCCGGGCGGAAACAACTCGGCACGGAACTCTCGGATTTCGAGAAGGTGGTGGCGGCGATTCAGCGCGTCATCGAAAACGCGTAGAAGGGACGGGAAAGCGGAGGGACGCTCATCATGATCGTGGGGGAACTTTGGCGGCGTTTGGTGTTCTTCTTCCGGCGGGGGAAGTTTGACCGCGACCTGGCGGAGGAGATGGAGAACCACGTCGCGATGAAAGAGCGGGCGCGCGTGGAGCATGGCATGCCGCCAGAGGAAGCTCGCCACGCGGCCCGGCGCGAGTTCGGCAACGCGCTGCTGCTGCGCGAGCGCAGTCACGACGCGTGGGGCTGGCGCGCGGTCGAAATCCTGCTCGGGGACCTGCGCTACGGTGCCCGCATGCTGCGCCGGTCCCCGGGGTTCACCCTGGTTGCCGTGCTGACTCTGGCACTGGGTATCGGCGCCAATACGGCGATTTTCAGCGCGGTGAACGGGATTCTGCTCGTTCCGCTGCCGTATGCGCATCCCTCGCGGCTGGTGACGGTGGGACTGAACCAGATCGCATACCCCTTCACCTTTGCACAATTCCGCGCGCTTCGACAGCAGTGCACCGCGCTCGAACATGTAACGTGGCTCGGCATCGACAGCGGGTCCGGAAGCGTTTCCTTTACCGGCGGCCAAGAGCCGGAAAAGATATCTTCAGCTTCCGCATCAGGCGAATTCTTTTCACTGCTGGGAGTCCAGCCCCTGCTCGGTAGATACATCCTTCCGAGGGATACCCAGCCCGGTAACGACCATGTTGCGGTCTTGAACTACAGACTGTGGATGACCAGGTTCGGCGGCGACCCGCGCATTGTGGGTCGCAGCATCTCGCTCAATCACAAGCTTTGTACGATCATCGGCGTCATGCCCAGAAACTTCGGCCTGGGCATCAACTGGGATTATCGGTCGTCTATGGAGAATCCCGCCCTCCTGTGGCTGCCCCTGCCGGCTTCGCCCCACGCCCCGCAGGACCGTATGACGGCGCTCTTTATCGCGCGGCTCAGGAGCGGCGCAACATTGGAGGAGGCAAAGGCCCAGTTGCGGGTATTCACAGCGCGCTACTCGCAGACGCTTCCCGCGTACTTGCAAAATAGGAGCGCGGCATTCCAGGTGCGGAAGCTGAGTCTCGGGATCAATCAACGGGTGCGAACGGGGCTACTGATCCTCTGGGGCGCGGTGGGTTTCGTGCTGCTCATGGCGTGCGTGAACATCACTTCGCTGCTGGTGGCGCGGTCGTGGACGCGGCAGAGGGAACTGGCCATTCGCAAGGCGCTCGGCGCCACGCGATTGCGGATTGTGCGTCAGCTCTTGTCGGAGAGTTTGTTGCTGGCCATCGCTGGCGGCGCGTTGGGCCTGCTTTTTGCGCTGTGGGGTATCCATGTGCTGCGTGTGATGGCGCCGCCGAACACGCCGCGCCTGGATTGGGTCCAGCTTGGCGCCAACGTGTTTTGGTTCACGGCAGGCATTTCGCTGCTTGCGGCCGTGCTGGTGGGACTGGCGCCGGCTTTGCAGGCGACGTCGCGGCGCGCGGGCCCGACGCTCAAAGGCGGCATGGGCGGCTCGTTTGCGGAACTGGCGCTGAGGCGGACGCATCGCCTGCGGAGCGCGCTCGTGGTGATGGAAGTGCTGCTCGCGGTGATCGTGGTTGCAGGCGGAGCGCTGATGGGACGCAGCTTCTACAAGCTGATGAACCTGAATACCGGCATCCGCGCAAGTCACGTCATTACGATGAACATACAGGGCTCCCTCATGCCCTCCGGCGGTTCCCCGCAGGGCCGTGCCGGCAATCGGCCACGCGGGACGCAAAAGAGCGGCAAGGGCAAGTCGAGCCAGTCAGCCGACAAGAATCAGGGGACAACGGAACACGTCACGGCAGCGGGCGAGAACCTTCTCGACGCGGTTCGTTCGCTTCCGGGTGTTCAGCAAGTGGCACTTTCTTCGGGCGGAGTATTTCACGGGAGTGTCGAAGTCTGGCCGGGTTTTCGCTACCCGGGTGGACCGCGTGACCTCGATATCTACATCGAGGGCCACGGACACAGGCATCTTCTGCTATCCGGCGTAGCGGCAGAGTCCGTCACCCCCAACTACTTTGCCACGCTGGGAATCCGACTGCTGCGGGGCCGCGATTTCGAGCCGAGCGACCTGGCCGGCCCGCCGGTGGCCATCGTCAGCGAGAGTTTTGCGCGCGTCTATATTCCGGGGAATGCGTTGGGCAAGTATTTCAGCGTCGAGAAGGGCCCGGGAGGCCGCTACAACTGGACGAAAGTCATCGGTGTGGTGAACGACGTTCGAGATCAGGCTGTGTACGGAAATTTCAAGCCGCCGCTGGTGTTTTACAGGCCACTATCCTTGCCGTCCCCGTTTCTGACGCTTGTTGCGCGGACTTCAGCGAATCCGACGGTGATGGTGCCGGCGATCGAGCACGCGGTTCGTTCGACGGAAAGCGATGCGAAGATCACGCGTGTCGAAACGGTGAACCAGATCCTCGCCCGGTCTTCAGCCGAGCCGAGATTCCAGACCATGCTGCTGGGATCGTTTGGCGCGCTGGGATTGTTGCTGGCGATTGTCGGCGTCTACGGTGTGATTTCGTATTCGGTGGTGCAGCGGACGCACGAGATCGGTGTGCGGATGGCGATGGGCGCGCAGCGTGAGAATATTCTGCGCATGGTCTTGCGAGAAGGGATGGTCCTCGCAGTTTCCGGCATCGTTCTGGGGATTGCCGGAGCCTTGGTGCTGACGCGATTTCTGCGTAGCATGCTCTTTGAAATTCAGCCGACCGATCCGGCGACGTTCGCCGGCGTGGCGATCTTGCTGGCGCTGGCGGCGCTGGCCGCCTGCTACATTCCCGCTCGGCGCGCGATGAAAGTCGATCCGATGGAAGCGCTGCGCTACGAGTAAGGCCAGCACATCGGATGGAGTGACGAGGGTCAGACGGGGCGGCCGCACGTGGTGCAGTAGCGCGCGCCGGCCACACTGAGCGTGCCGCAAGCGTTGCAGAAGCGTCCCGGCCCGGCAACCACCAGCACCGGAACGCGGGGATCCGCTGCGCAGGCCCAGATCATTGCGACTACCCAGCCGACCACCGTCCAGCCGAGCAGCAGGTTCAGCACAAAGATGGCGCCGGCGTTGTGCTTGTTGTGCCCGATGATCGAGGGCAGGAAGTACAAGAGCGTTGCGAGCAGCAGGAACGTCATGGCGGCGCCTCCTTTCACGCCCTGATCGGGCCAAACCACCCCCGGCGTTGGATACGTAGCGCGCAGGCAAAAAGTTCGAGGAGGATGTTCGAGGGGAGCGGCAACCGTGTGGGAAGGTAGTCGTAGGGGGCGGGTTTCAAGTCCGCCCCCTACGGGAAAATAGGTGTCTTGTGAAAGCTGTGTGCGCTAGGACGATTTCGCGGTTGAAGGCTCGGGCACGGTGACCGGCTCGGGAGCCTGAGGCGGTTTGGCTGCCGACGCGCCCGGCAGATCGACCTTGGCGAGCAGCTGGACGAAGCGTTCCTGCCGCTCCTCCTGCGACTGGCCGGAGTAGGAATCAGCCACCTGCGAGGCGTTCATCGAGCAGAATTTCGGGCCGCACATCGAGCAGAATTTCGCTTCCTTGTAATAGGGATCGGCGAGCGTCTCGTCGTGCATCGCGCGCGCGCCCTCGGGATCGAGTGAGAGCTCGAACTGCTTTTCCCAGTCGAAGAGGAAGCGGGCATAGCTGAGCGCATCGTCGCGCTCGCGTGCGCCGGGGCGGTGGCGGGCCACATCAGCCGCGTGAGCGGCGATCTTGTAGGCGATGATGCCCTGGCGGACGTCGTCGGCGTTGGGCAGGCCGAGGTGCTCCTTCGGCGTCACGTAGCAGAGCATCGCGGCGCCGTGCCAGCCGATCATCGCCGCGCCGATCGCGCTGGTGATGTGGTCGTAGCCGGGGGCGATGTCGGTGACCAGCGGGCCGAGGGTGTAGAAAGGCGCTTCGTAGCACAGTTCCTTTTCCTTCTGCACCTGAAGCTCGATCTGGTCCATCGGGACGTGGCCGGGGCCCTCGATCATCACCTGGACGTCGTATTCCCAGGCCTTTTTCGCCAACTGGCCGAGCACGCGGAGCTCGTCGAACTGCGCCTCGTCGGAGGCGTCGGCAAGCGAGCCGGGCCGCAGGCCGTCGCCGAGGGAGAAGCTGACGTCGTACTTGCGGAAGATCTTGCAGATGTCGGTGAAATGCTCGTAGAGGAAATTCTGCTGGTGGTGAAACGCCATCCACTGCGCGAGCAGCGCGCCGCCGCGGCTGACGATGCCGGTGATGCGGTTGCGCACCTTGGGCAGGAATTCGAAGAGCACGCCGGCGTGGATGGTCATGTAGTCGACGCCCTGAGAGGCCTGCTCCTCGATCACCTCGAGCATCAGGTCGGGCGTGACGTCTTCCATGCGGCGGACGCGGGTGACCGCTTCATAAATCGGCACCGTGCCGATCGGCACGGGCGAATGATCGATGATGGCCTGGCGAATTTTCGGGATGTCGCCGCCGGTGGAAAGGTCCATGGCGGTGTCGGCGCCGTAGTGGACCGAGACGCGGAGCTTTTCGAGCTCCTCGTCGATATTCGAGGTAGTGGCGGAATTTCCGATATTGGCGTTGATCTTGCACTTGAAGGCGACGCCGATGCCCATCGGCTCCAGGCTCGTGTGGCGGATGTTGGCCGGGATGATGGCGCGGCCGCGGGCCACTTCGTCGCGGACCAGCTCGGGCGAGAGCTTCTCGCGCCGCGCGACGTACTTCATCTCCTCGGTAATCACGCCCATGCGTGCGAAATGCATCTGGGTGACGTTCTCGTCGCCCCTCGCGGCGCCTTCCGCCAGCCGTTGTTTGATCCAGGTGTCTCTCAAAGCCATGGCTTGCCTCTCGCTGCGAATTTTCGCTTTGGTGTCGCTTCGATCAGAACTTTTCTATTCTACTCCGAACCCGGGCGAGTCGCCGCGCCTGCGACCCGATTCCCCCAGCGGTTCCCTCGAACGGCAAGGGATGAGCCGGAAAACAGCGATGACGGATTATCTGTGTGGGCGAAGTTGTTTCTGCCGCTGCGGTTTGGGCACGGGCGCGGAGGACTTGGCCGAGGGCGCCTGGGAAAGCGCCTTTTGCGTCTCCTGGCGAATCGCCTCGAGTTCCTTACCCGCCTGCGCCAGCTTTCCCTGGGCGGTGAGCTTCTGGTAGTTCTCCAGGTGCTGCTGGATGCTCTCCAGCACGCTGGACGGGATGCCCCGTCCGACGCCCATTGCAGTCACCGTGCCCGCGGCGGCATGGGCGGTCACCGTGACGACCGGGGCCTGGGGCTGCCCGCCGGGCGGCTGGGACAGCTGGGCCATGGCCTCGGAGAGATCGTCGGCGTAGACGATTCGCTGCCCGGCGGCGAGCACCACCTTTTTCAGCTCCGGCAAACGTGCCTGGGTGGCCTGGATATAGATCGGCTCGGCGTAGACGAACGTATTGCCCACGGGCAGCACGAGCGTAGTGCCGCGGATCACGCGGCTTCCCTGCTGATTCCACAGGCTGAGATCCTTGCTGATATCCCGGTTCTGGTCCACGCGGCTCTGAATCTGAAGCGGCCCGTAGACGAGCTGATCTTTCGGCACCCGGAAGAGCAGGATCTGTCCGTAATGTTTCGGATCGCAACGCGCCGCCATCCAGGAGATCAGATTGTCACGGTTGTGGCTGGTGAACGGGAGCAGCAGGACGAACTCGGCCTGGTTGGTGCCCGGCAACTGCATCATCACGTAGTAAGGCTGTGTCTGCTCGGTCTGACCCTGAGTGACGATCTGCTTGGCGATGTCCCACTGGTCCTCCTTGTTGTAGAAGACCTGGGGATCGGTCATGTGATAGAGGCGCAGGATTTCGGCCTGGGCGCTGAAAAGCAGCTGCGGATAGCGGATGTGGTCGAGCAAGTCGTGTGGCATGGCCGAGCGGGGCAGGAACAGGTGGGGAAACACGCGCCGGTAAGCCGCCAGGATCGGATCGCTGGGATCGAAGACGTAGAAATGGACCCTGCCGTTGTAGGCGTTGACGGTGATCTTGACGCTGTTACGGATGTAGTTGATCTCACGGTCGCCGAGCTCGAGCGGCTCGGAATAGGGATGGCGGTCGGAGACGGTGTAGGCGTCGATCATCCAGTAGAGCTGGCCCGAGCGGTTGATCACGATATAGGGATCGGGATCCAGCACCAGAAACGGGGCCATGCGGTGGACGCGCTGCACGATCTGGCGGTGGAGCAGCATTTTGGACTGCGGCGTGAGGTAGTCGGTGAGCAGGATATTGGCGTCGTTTTCGGCGATCGCTGCGATCAGGCGCATGCCGAAGTTGGGCACCGGGACGCCCGTGCCGCCTTCGAAATTGCTGTAGGCGTTGTCCTCACCCTTGGGATAGTCAAATTCCGGCTGGGTGGTATCGACGAAGACCCAGCGGTTCGTCTGCTCGCTGAAGTAGAGCTGCGGCCGGGTGAGGTGGAAGCGAGGATATTTGGCAACGGTGGGAGCGTCCTGAAGAATCAGCTTCGGCTCGCCCTCGGAGCTGGCCTCGTTCACCAGGCCGGCGACTGCGCCGTAGCCGTGGGTGTATTGCAGGTGGAGATTGACCCAGGTCTGCGCCGAATCCGGCAACAGATTGGTGTTCAGGCTGCGGGCGGCGATCATCACCTGGCGCTTTTCGCCGTTGATGTCGTAGCGATCCAGGTCGACGTCGGGGAAATCGTAATAGGGGCGCAGCGCCTGCAATTGGGTGATGTTGTCCTGGAAGGGGCGCCAGTCCCAGAGCCGGATGTTGTCGGCGGTGTCAGGATACTTGGCGAGGTCGAAGGTGGGATCCTGGCGAGGGATAAACTCTTCCATCTTCGAATTCTTCTGTACGCCGTAAGCGCTGCGGGTGGCCTGGATGTGGTCGACGATGTAGGGCCGCTCGAGCGTCAGCTCGTTGGGGCGGACATAAATTGCCCGCACCGACGCGGAAATGATGGGCGGCACGATGACGAGGGCGAGAAAGCCGACCACCACCCCCGGCTCCAGACCGAGCGAGCGGATAAACAGCCACGGTCCCGGCAGAGACCAGACCCGGCGACGGCGCTTGCGACGCCAGGCGAGCACTACCGCCAGCACCAGCGCCCCGGCGATCTGCACCCAGAGCAGCGGAACGCCGACGCGGGCGTCGACGTAATCGGCTCCGTAAAGGAACTTGTGGTTGGAATAGAGCAGGTCGTAGCGGGCGAAGAAGCGGCTGACCGCGTACAGCACCAGCAGCAGGATGGCGCCTACGCGGATCAACCCGGTGAAGTCGGAGAGCAGCACGCCGGCATCGATCGTCGGAGGCCGGTTGCCGCGGGCGCGGGCCTCGAACTGCTCGCGCAGCAGTTCCATCCGGTCGTTCGAGGCCGCCAGGCCCACCGTCACGCCGTAAAAGGCCAGCGCCAGAACCAGCAGGAAGCCCGCCCAGCCGAAGATCATGCGGTAGAAAGGCAGGCGGAAAAGGTAGAAAGTCAGGCTGTGGCCGAAAAGCGGGTCGCGGTAGTTTCCGGTGTCGCGGCTGCCGAGCCACAGGGCCACTCGCCAGGGATCGATGAGGTTCTTGGCCAGAAAGAAGCTAACTGCCAGTGCCGCCAGGTGCCCGACCCAGGAGACGAGCCGGGTGTGAGCTACGGAGGCGTGACTGTGTCGCCGGCCTAGCCGGAATGCCGCCGCGAGCACGACGAAGCCCAGCACCACGGCCGCGGTCTGCGGCTCCCAACGGATGCGGACGTATTGCCAGAACGTCTGTTGCTGGCCCAGTGCCTTCCACCAAGCGAAATTCAGGAAGAAATCCGAACCTTCAATGACCAGGACGAGGAAGGCCACGGCGCCGATGCCGTCCGTGACCACCTGTACGGGATCAAGACGACCTCGCCGCTGCGCCCAGAAGGCGTGAAGCGCGACGGCCGCGATTGCCAGAAAAACGAGGAAAGGAACCATTGCGAAGTCCGACCTCGCATTCTAGCCCTCGTGGGGGCCGCAAGCGAATTTTTTTGCGGCTCTCTCCGCGAACCTTTACCGTTGACGTCACCTCGGGCGAGGAATACAAGGAGTTCAGTAAATTCTGAATTCCGGGGGATAACGCCATGGTCAAGCTACATGGTTTGCTTGTCGCGGCAGCGCTCGGTCTCTCCGGCGTTTACCTTGCCGTACAAACGCGGACAAAGAAGCAGTACATTCCGACGTATCGGCTGAAAGCGGGTGAGGCAACGTCACTGGGAGGACTTCCCTGGATGCCGATGCTCAGCCCGGTGAGGTGCGACTCGGGCGGCAATCTCTACTTGCGATTGGAGCCGGGCGCGCTCCCGGACATGCCGTTCTCGAAGCCCATCACCAAGTTCTCGTCGGAGGGCGAGAAGAAGGCCGTCTACTCGCTGGAAAATGCTGCCGGTTGGACACCCGGCGACATCGACGACTTTGTCGTCGCGCAGGACGGCACGGTGTATTTCCTCGCCGATCACCTTACCAGGGACAAGAAGCTCGTGTACGGAATCCTGTCGTTTGACGGGGACGGAAACTTCCTCTCCGCCGTGCGGCTTCATCTTCCCATCCAGAATTTTGAACGCCTGGCCGTCTTTTCCACCGGGCAGTTTCTGGTGACGGGAACAGACAAGGTAAAACCAGCCCCTCCGCAAATCCCTGGTAAGAAAGTCACGGAAAAGCAGCTCGAAGGCAGAGACGACGAGGAGCCACCGCTCGAGCCGATCGCCTTCGTAGTGGACCGGAGGGG
Source organism: Candidatus Acidiferrales bacterium (assembly GCA_046704165.1). Classification (GTDB taxonomy): domain Bacteria; phylum Acidobacteriota; class Terriglobia; order Acidiferrales; family UBA7541; genus JAKASX01. The sequence continues at coordinate 24,470 of JBJKSI010000027.1, read as the reverse complement.
CGAGGTGGTGAAAAAGGTGAACCTGCCGGAAGACCCGCTTTCGGTAAAGAACGGGAAAGCCTACGGGTCGCCGCTACAGTTCGGCGGCTCGCGAGAAGGCTACGAATGGATCGTTGCCGGGAACCAGGGGAACGTCTACGCGATGTTTCCGACGAGCGAGCCGATCGTCTATGTCATCTCGCCAGCTGGAGACATCGTGAGGAGCTTTTTCGTGCGGTTACCTCAGCACTACACGCCCTTTGTGATGAAGTGGGCCTGGGGCTTCGACGGACTGCTGCTCGAAAGCGGCGAGATCGTGAAGCAGGGAATCACCGCTCAACATATGCTTTTCTCCGTGATCGATCCAAGCACCGGCCAGGTGGTCGGTAATTATCGGGTCACAGCGAAGCTTGGCGTGACTCCGGCCTGCTTCACGCAGCAGAACATCTTCTTCCTGGGTTCGGACAAAGGGAAATTGGTGATGCGTGAAGCCGAAATTCAGTAGGTAGCTGCCACCGTGGGGCAAGGTAGCCGGCGGGGCTGGGGCCGGGAGTTGGCTGTGGCTGGCAAGGCTCTCCCCGCGATCGGCTTGACGCAAACTGCAGCCCAAGATTCGCTCGGCCTGGGTGAACCCTCCTCATTCATCGGCCAAACCGTGTCGCATTGCCGCGTCGTCGCACTCAACGAAGTGATCGTGCCGCCGGCACATCTGGGGCTCGTACGGGCTCGCGTGCTTTCGGGCGGCAAAGTGGGGGCGCGGCAGGCCTACCAGGATTTCCTCGCGTTGTGGCGGCGCGCCGACGCCGGCATCCCCATCCTGAAGCAAGCCAAATCCGAATACGCCAAGCTCTCCCTCTGAGCGCATTGGGAGTTGCGGCCACGGGATTTTTCGCCTCGCTCAGGCCAGTACGTGGCTTTTATCACCCTCGGCGTGCCGCAGTGTTTGTTCCGCCGGCGTTTGTCAGCAGCGGCGCGAGTTCCTCGGGCCGGGTGACGGGCGGATGGCACGTGTTGCGGACGCAAACGAGCGCCTGGGGCGTCTCAGCGTTCAGATTGCCCAACGTTTCGGCCAGCGCCGAGGGCAGCGCGCCGCTTTGCACCACCTCCGGCGTGACGCGAAGCACCGCTTTGGCATAGCGGAAGACGCCATGGGCTGCCCGTTCGAGTTCGAAAGCCGCCAGATCGTCGGCTCGCCCGGTGATGACTGCCTCGATCGGGCGGCGGGTGTGAACGACGAGGGCGAGACCGTAGCTTGCGGCAAACATTCCGTAGTTTTGAATCGCGCCGGCGAAGGCCTGCAGGGTATGCTCGGCGGCTTCGCGATAGGCGGCTTCGCCGGTGTAATCGGCAAGGCGGTCGAGCAGAATCACCGCGGCGGAGTTGGCGCCGGGCGTGGGCGAATCCTGGAACGGCTTGCGGCGAATGTCAAAAGCGCCGAGCGGCGGCGCGTCGTCGGGACGGTCGAAGAAGCCGCCGGACTCGCGGTCGTAGAAATGAGCGAGCAGCCGGTCGGCGGTGGCGCGGGCGGCGTCGAAATAGCGGCGATCAAGCGTCTCCTCGAAGGCGTCGAGCAGCGCCAGACCCGGGTAGACGTGGTCGTCAAGCAGGCCGGCGGTGCGAGGTTCTCCCAGGAAATGGGGGAAACCGGTCTGATCGTTCCAGCCTTCGGCCAGCAGGCGATCCAGCGTTTTCAGGGCGAATACGCGGCAGTCGGGCCGGCCGAACGCGACCGCCGCGTCCAACCAGGCGGAAACCATCATCGCGTTCCAGCCGACGTAGACGGTGGTGTCGACTTTTGGCGTGGGCCGCGACATCCGCGCGCCGAGCAGTTTTGCTCGAGCGGCGCCGAGCTTTTCGCGGAACTCGGTTTCGGAAAGGCCGATCTTTCCGGCCGCTTCAGCCGGTTCGTGCGCGGCGCGGAGCACGTTCTTGGCCGGGTTGTGGTGCATGTCGCCGGTCTCAGCCACGTCGAAGTAGATCTCGGCGACGCGAGCCTCGTCTGGCGAGAGCGCCGCGCGCAGCTCATCGCGCGTCCAGGTGAAGTAGTCGCCGTCGTCCTCGAGTGAATAGTCGGCGTCCTGGCTGGCGTAGAAACCGCCGCGCTCGGGATCGCAGAGGACGCTTCCGCTCCAGCCGAGAATGCCCTCGGCGGTTTCGCGGAAGATCGGGTTGCGGGTGATCTGGAATGCGTGGACGTAGTTCCGCAGCAACTCCGAATTGTCGTAGATCATCTTCTCGAAGTGCGGAACGTGCCAGCGCTCGTCGACCGAATAGCGATGGAAGCCGCCGGCCACCTGGTCGTAAACGCCGCCCCGGGCCATTTTCTCGAGCGTGGTGGCGGCCACGGCGAGCAACTGTTTCTGGCCGGTGGCCTGGAAACGTTCGAGCAGCAGGTCAAGTGCGGTGGGATGCGGAAATTTCGGCGCCTGGCCGAAGCCCCCATTGGTCGCGTCGAACAGATTCGTGCTCTGCTCGACAATCGCATCGGCCAGCGCGGGGTCGATCCGGCCGTTACCGTCGCCCACCACTTCGGCTTTGGCCACGGCCTCGACCAGCGCCTGGGCCGTCTTTTTGACTTCCGAGCGTTTGTCCTGCCACGCGGTGGCGACGGCGGCCAGCAGGCGCTTGAATCCGGGGCGGCCCATCGCGTCTTCCGGCGGAAAATAGGTGCCGCCGAAAAAGGGCTGGCCCTCGGGCGTGAGGAAAGCGGTAAGCGGCCAGCCGCCCTGCCCGGCAAGGGCGCCGATGGCCGACTGGTAGCGGGAATCGATGTCGGGGCGCTCGTCGCGGTCGACTTTCACGGGAACGAAGAGCCGGTTGATGATTTCGGCAATTTCGCGATTGTCGTAGCTTTCGCGGTCGATCACGTGGCACCAGTGGCACCACACGGCGCCGACGTCGAGCAGTACCGGCTTGTCCTCGGCCCGCGCACGGGCAAAGGCTTCTTCGCCCCATTCATACCAGTCGACCGGCTGGTGGGCGGCGGAACGCAGGTAAGGGCTGCGGGAATCCTTCAGGCGATTTGCATTCGTTGGACTCAAACGTCCTCCCTTCGGCAATGGATTGTCGATCGATCCGGTATCGGGACCGCGGCCGGGGCCGGATGCTACTGGACGGGCGGGGTGGCGCCGGCGTCGCCGGGCGAGATGGGCTTGCGGCCGGTGAAACCTTCGTCTTGGCGATGCCAGAAGCGGATATGGTTTTCCCCCAGGCGCCAGCACCAGAAAACCTCTTCGCCATTGAGCCGGCCGGGAAAATCGATCAGGCCAAGATCGATATCCTTCACCTTGCAGCCGGTCTCCTCAATGCGCTCGACGGTGGAGCGTGTCTTCTCCGAGGCGCCTTCGAAGCCTTTGCGCAGTGCGAGCGCGTGTTCGTGGCGCAACGAAATGCCCCCGCGCAGCAGTATGCGTTGGGCGAGCGCGGCCAGGCGACGCTCGAAATCGAGTGCCACGCGGCGATGCTCGATGGCTTCGGCGAGCAGCGGCTCGATCTGTAGCCGGGCCCGTTCGGCCTCGCCCAGCGTGAAGAGCTTCGGGTCCCCGCTTTCGGGTTGTTTGGGGTCCATTGTCACTATCGCAACCCGAGCATCCGCTCGAGCGCCAGCCGAGCCCAGCGGCGCGTCTCGTCGTCCACCCGGATGGGATTCACCACCCGGTCCTCGGCAAGATTTTCGAGCGTCCAGGCCAGATGCTCGGGGCTGATTCGGAACATCGTGGTGCAGACGCAGACGTGCGGATCGAGCGAGAGGATCATCTGCTTGGGGAATTCGTGCGCCAGCCGATTGACCAGATGAATTTCGGTCCCGATCGCCCAGGCCGTGCCGGCCGGGGCGGCTTCAACGGCCTGAATGATCTTTTCGGTCGAACCAACGACGTCGGCCTTTTGCACCACGTCGAGCCGGCATTCGGGATGGACGATCACACGGATGCCGGGATGCTGCCGGCGCATGGCGTCAACGTGCTCGGGCAGGAAACGTTGATGCACCGAGCAGTAGCCTTTCCAGAGGATGACTCGCGCGCGCGCGAGCGCCTGCCCGTCGTTGCCGCCGAGCTCCTGCTCCGGGTCCCAGACGACCGAACGATCGAGGTCGACGCCGAGCTGCCATGCGGTGTTGCGGCCCAGATGCTCGTCGGGCAGGAAGAGGACGCGTTCGCCGCGCTCGAACGCCCAGCGCATTACCTTGCCGGCATTCGAGCTGGTGCACACCGAGCCGCCATGGCGGCCGGTGAAGGCCTTGATGGCGGCCGTGGAATTCATGTAGGTGATCGGGATGATGCGGTCGACGTCGATGCCGGCAGAGCGCAGCTCCTCCCAGCAGGCTTCCACCTGGCCGATCTCGGCCATGTCGGCCATCGAGCAACCGGCGCCAAGATCCGGCAGCACAACCGTCTGGTGCGGCTGGCGAAGCACGTCCGCGCTCTCGGCCATGAAATGGACGCCACAGAAGACGATGTAGTCGGCCTCGGTTCCGGCCGCCTGGCGGGCGAGCTTGAGGGAATCGCCGCGAAAATCGGCGAATTTCACCACTTCGTCACGCTGATAATGATGGCCCAGAATCACCACGCGCGAGCCGAGCCGGTCTTTGGCGGCGGCGATCCGCTCGTCCCACGACTCGTCCGGCGAAAGCAGGTAACTGTCAAAATCGCAGGCCACACCCTTTTCGATTTCCGGAACGCTGACCGCTTCCGGCGGATGCGCTGCAGGATCGGTGACTCCGATCTGGATCAGATTCGACATGTAGATTTTTTCCGGTTTACCGCTTTTCCCGCCCCCTCGGGTTGCGGCACAGCACTGTGGCGGAGAACCACTCCCGGCCCAATGTTGATTGTACGCCCGCGCTTCCGAAGGGTGCAATCGGCGTGGATTCTACGGCATCCGGCGGCGGGCGAATGGCGTTTTGGGGTATTCTTCGGGGCGATGAGGAGAAAAGGGAGACTCGAAGCGTTGCGGGTACTGGAACAGCGGGTGGTGGATTGCCGGAAATGCCCGCGCCTGGTGCGCTACCGGGAAGAGGTGGCGCGGAAGCGGCGGCGGGCGTTTCGAGACGCGGAGTACTGGGGCCGGCCGAGCCCCGGCTTTGGCGATCCGGCAGCGCGGCTGCTCGTTATCGGACTGGCTCCGGCGGCGCACGGAGGGAACCGTACCGGCCGGATGTTCACCGGCGATCGCTCGGGAGATTTCCTCTACGACTGCCTTTATCAGGCAGGCTTCGCCAATCAGCCAACTTCTGTAGACCGCAACGACGGACTGAAACTGACAGGGCTTTTCATTACAGCGGTTTGCCGCTGTGCCCCTCCGGCCAACAAGCCTTTGCCTTCCGAAGTGGTGAACTGCCGGGAATATCTGGCCGGAGAGTTCGACTTGATCCAGCCGGGAGCGGTGCTCGCGTTGGGCGGCATCGCGCTGCGTGGCTACCTGGCCATGCTGAAGGATCGGGGATTGATCCGGAGCTTCACTTCCTACCCCTTCGGCCATGGGGTGAGCTATACGCTGCCGGGGGATCTGCCTCGTTTGTACGCTTCCTACCACCCCAGCCAGCAGAATACCTTCACCGGCCGGCTGACCAGGCCGATGCTGCTCGCCGTCCTCCGCCGGATCCGCCGCCAACTCGAAAGAGCGAAGTAACGGCCGTCCCTCGTCCTCCTTGCCCTTGGGGTCAGCCTTTTCACCTCGTTTCGGGTCTGCGGCGGCGCATCAGCAGCAGGTAAACGAAAAACGAGACGCCGAAGCCGACAAACCAGGCGTAGTCGTAGAAGCGTGTGACGACCGCTGCCAGATCCCGCAGCCAGGTCGCGTGACCGGGCGTCGCAAACGGTTGAGCCGCCAGTCCCGCGAGCGCCGCAGCAATGCCCGCCGCCAGCGCGCCAACTCCACGCCAGTTCACTCCGCTCGAAAATTCGTAGAAACTGCCGCGCCGGTAAAGATCCTCTGGCAGCATGATCTTTTTTCGCACCAGGTAGTAGTCGGCGATCAAGATGCCGGCAATCGGCCCAAGGAATCCGGAATAGCCGACCAGCCAGCCGGTGATGTAGGTGCCGTAGTTGGAAAGCAGTTTCCACGGCTGCATCACCAAGCCGACCAGGCAGGTGATCACGCCGCCCATGCGGAAGCTGATGCGCCGTGGCCAAAGGTTCGAGAAATCGTTCGAGGGAGAGACGACGTTCGCCGCCACGTTGACGTTCAGTGTCGCCACCAGCAGCCCGATCATCGCCACCGCCACGGCCCAGCGGCTGCCAAGCCGGCTGAGCACCACCACTGGGTCCCACACCGCGTGACCGAAAATGACCACCGTGGCTGAGGTGACCGCGACGCCGATGAAGGCGTAAAAGGTCATCGTGGCCGGCAGGCCGAGCGCCTGGCCGAGCATCTGCTGCTTCTGGCCGCGGGCGTAGCGGGTGAAATCGGGGATGTTCAGGGCGACGGTAGCCCAAAAGGCCACTACTCCGGTGAGCGAAGGCACGAAGAAACGGAAGAATTCCCCGAACGTGTGGAATTTCGATGGTGCGGAGAGCATCGGCCCGAACCCGCCGGCGTGGGGCCACGCCCAGAACAGCATTGCGCCGCCCAGGGCCACCAGCAGCGGTGCGCTGATGCCTTGCAGCCACCGCAGCGTCTCGATGCCGCGCAGGATCACCGCCAGATTCAGCAGCCAGAAACCGAAAAAGCAGAGCCACGGATGGTTCCAGCCGGGCACGAGCGTGCCGATCAGCACGTTGGCCGCCTCGCCGCCGATCCATGCCTGAATCCCGAACCAGCCGCAGGCCACCAGCGCCCTCAGCATTGCCGGCAGATTCGCGCCCAGCACGCCGAACGATCCACGGGCGAAGACGGGGAAGGGAATGCCGTAGCGCGCGCCCGCATGGGCGTTGAGTAGCATCGGCACCAGCACGATCACGTTGCCCAGGAAGACGGTGAAGATCGCCTGGCGCCAGTCCATGCCGCCGGCGATCATGCCGCTGGCCAGCATGTAGGTGGTGATGTTGACGCTCATCGCCACCCAGAGCGCGGTGTAGTTGTAGGTACCCCAGGTACGGCGATCCGGCGGGACGGCCGCAAGGTCGGGATTCCAAAGACGCGGCGAGGCGCCTTCAGGCGCCTGGAGTGGCGGACGGGAATCGGAACGCACGGCCATCACCGGGCACGGTCTGGGCGCTTATACGCCATCCGGGCGCCAACCGGCAAGGGCGATCGGTAAGGTGCCGGTGCGGGCCGCTTCAGCGCGGGCTGAGGTCCTCGGCTTCGACGATCGTGGTGAAGGGGATCTTGGCCGTTTCGTTCAGTTCCTTGACGTATTCGGGCCGCTCGGCCTCGAACATGCACATCACGTGCGAGTCGCTGGGCACATAGGTGCTGCGAATGTAGCGAACCTGCTTGCCCTGCGCGGTCATCTCTTTTCCGAGCTTGATCGCCGCAGCCTGTGCGGCTACCAGTTGTTCCTTGGTGATACCGGGAAGATTCCGATCGACAAGATAGACGCGCATCCTCGTCCTCCTTGTGTGAATTGTGGCCGTATGCGGGGCGGCCGCTGAGGGACAAATTCAAGCTAGTCCGCCGAGGAGAACGGTGTCAAGGATGAAGGCCAACAGGATGGAGGCCAATCCGGGCTTGCCCATCCCGCGATGCGACAGCCATTGCGCAAGCTCGGACACTGGGTGGAAAAGGCACGGGGCAGATGGCGTGACGGCCGCAAGCGTGGTGACGCGTCCCGTCGTTCGTCGGGCGTGATCGGCCTCACCCGCCTCTGGAAATCTCTTATTCAGTGGGTCAGCGCCGGTCGGGCGCCAAATGGCGAACGTCGCGGCCGGCGATCATGTAAATGACGTCCTCCGCGATGTTGGTGGCGTGGTCGCCGATGCGCTCGAGGTTCTTGGCGACGAGGATCAGCTCGAACGCCGGGAAAATGACCGCGGAGTTTTCCATCATGTACGTGAGCAGTTCGCGGAAGATCTGGTCGCGCAACCGGTCGACCTCGTCGTCGCGGACGAGCACGGAGCGAGCCAGTTCGGCATCGTGCTGCACAAGGGCGTTGAGGCTGTCACGCACCATACCCTCGGCGAGGGCGCTCATGCGCGGCAGATCGACGTAGGGCTTCACCTGGGGATGGCGCAGGATCCGGAGGGCCGACTGGGCGATATTGACGGCTTGGTCGCCGATACGTTCGAGGTCGTTGTTGATGCGGGAGACCGATAGGATGAAGCGCAGATCGACGGCCATGGGCTGCTGCAAGGCGAGCAGGCGCAGCACGCGGTCGTCGATTTCGATCTGCATCTCGTTGATCGCAGTTTCCTCTTCGAGGACCTTTTGGGCCAGGGTCTCGTTCTTCTCGAACAGCGCCTGAACCGCCTCGTGGACCGACTTTTCGGCGAGTCCGGCCATCCAGAGCAGGCGCTGCTTCAGGTCTTCGAGATCGTGTTCGAAATGTCGTCTTTCCACGCTCTCAACTCCTAGCCGAACCGGCCGGTAATGTAGGCTTCGGTGCGGGGATCGGAAGGTGTGGTAAACAGCTGAGGGGTAGGATCGTACTCGATCATCCTGCCGTCCAGCAAAAAAGCGGTGAACTCGCTGACGCGGGCGGCCTGCTGCATGTTGTGGGTCACCATCACCACCGTGCAGCTCTCCTTCAGCTGGAAGAGCAGTTCCTCGACCTTGGCGGTGGAAACCGGGTCGAGCGCGGAGCAGGGCTCGTCGAGCAGCAGAACCTCGGGATTCACGGCCAGGGCGCGGGCGATGCAGATGCGCTGCTGCTGGCCGCCGGAGAGCGCGTAGGCGGATTTCTGCAGTTGGTCCTTCACTTCGTCCCACAGGGCGGCGCGGCGCAGGCTGCGTTCGACGGCGTCGGAGAGCTTGCCTTCGTAGCCGTTGATCCGTAGTCCGTAGGCGACGTTGTCGAAGATCGACTTGGGAAACGGGTTCGGCTTCTGAAACACCATCCCGATGCGGCGACGCAGCGTCACCACATCCATTTCGAGGATATTTTCACCGTCGAGCCGGATGTCGCCCTCGATCCGCGTGTGGCGCTGCGTTTCGTACATGCGGTTGAGCGTGCGCAGGAAAGTGGACTTGCCACAGCCGGAAGGCCCGATCAGCGCGGTGACCCGGTTCGTGGGGAGCTGTAGCGAGATGTCATAGAGAGCCTGCTTGGCCCCGTAATAGAAATTGAGATGAGAAACCTCAATCCGCGGCGGCGACTCGGGCGTCTCGGGGGACTCGCCCGATTTCTGCGAGCTGGAGGTCGCAAAACGAACTTTTCCGATACCCGACGACGACATGCCTTAATGCTCCGCTTCCGCCGCGCGCCCCAGCAACAGGAGCCTCGCGGCAATATTCGCCAGCAGCACCAGCGCCAGCAGTACGAGTCCGGCCGCCCACGCCTGGCGGTGCCAATCCCGAAACGGCGAAATCGCGTAATCATAAATCATAACCGGTAGCGACGCGATCGCGTGGGTCCAGCCGGGACTCCAGTCGCGATTGCCGAAAGCCGTGAAGAGCAAGGGCGCGGTTTCCCCGGCCACGCGCGCCAGGGCGAGCATCATTCCGGTCAGGATCACCCGGAAAGCCGCCGGAATCACCACGCGCACGATCGTCGCCGTCCGGCTGGCGCCGAGGGCGACCGAGGCTTCGCGGAGGTTGGGCGGCACGGTGCGCAGCGACTCCTCCGTGCTGCGGACGGTGATCGGGATCATCATCACGCCCAGCGCGAAGCCGCCGGCCAGCGTGGAAAAGCTCTTCATCGGCAGCACCACCACGGCGTAGGCGAAGATGCCGATCACGATCGACGGAACGCCGTTGAGCAGGTCCGTGACGTACCGGATCACGAAAGCCGCGGAGCGGTTGCCGAATTCCGAAAGATAGACCCCACTCAGAAATCCGATCGGCAGGCCGATCAGCGAGGCGAGCAGCAACAGCTTGCCCGTGCCGACGATCGCATTGGCCATGCCGCCGCCGGGAACGCCGACCGGCGTCGGCAGTTTGGTGAAGAAATTCCAGCTGAGCGAGCCTGCGCCCTTCCATACCAGGAAGCCGAGAATTGCCATCATCGCGCCCACTGCCAGCAGAGCGCACAGGCCGGTGAGGCTGAGCATAACGGTGTTGACGATCTTGCGGAAGCGGTGGCGGGGGTTCATGCGTGAGCCGCTCCGCGGCGGCGCGTGGCGATAATCAGGAGTCGCGCCAAGCCGTTCAGCACGATGGTGAGGCAGAAGAGCACCAGACCCAACTCGATCAACGCGCTGATGTAGGTGGGGGTGGTGGCTTCGACGAATTCATTGGCCAGCACCGCCGCAATCGAAGCGCCCGGGGCGAAGAGCGATGCGCTGATCTTGGGGTCGTTGCCGATCACCATGGTGATGGCCATCGTCTCGCCGAGCGCGCGGGCCAGGGCCAAGAAAATCGAACCGTAGATGCCGGTGCTGGCAAACGGCACCACCACGCGCCAGGTGGTCTCCCAGCGCGTCGCGCCCACCGCCAGCGCCCCTTCCCGCTGCTCGCGCGGTACGGCCAGCAGCACTTCGCGCGACACAGAGATGATGAATGGCACCACCATGATTGCCAGGATCAGCCCGCCCGCCAGCAGGCCCACGCCGTAGATCGGCCCCTGAAACAACGGCAGAAATCCCAGGCTCTTCTGCAGCGCCGGGTCCACCACCGTCCGGAGAAACGGCACCATGATGAAAATGCCGAGCAGGCCGTAAATAACGCTGGGCACGGCTGCGAGCAGGTCGATCAGAAAGGCCAGCCAGCTGGAGATCTTCGGCGGCGCCAGTTCGGCCAGAAAGATGGCCGCGCCCAGCCCGAGCGGCACGGCGATCAGCAAGGCGATCGCCGAGGTGATGACGGTGCCGTAGATGAAGGGCAGCGCGCCGAGATGCTCCAGCAAAGGGTTCCACTGGCTGCTGACCAGGAATCCCCAGCCGAATTTCTGACGAGCGAGCGCTGATTGCGTCCACAATTGCCAGAGCAGCCCGCCGGTAAGCCCCAGAATGGTGAGCGCGGCCGCCAAGGTGACCACGTGGCCGACCCTGTCGCTGCCGCTCAGGCGGCGCAGAAAATTTCTCCCACGGTGAAAAAAGCCGGGTGGCTTGGATTGCTGGTAGACCTGGGTACCCGCAGGATGGACGACAGTAGCCATGAACGATCGAAGTTTGACGGTTCGTCTAATTCTGACGGCCGATTGTTACAGCCACGTTAACGCGCGACACTTTCCTGCCTCTCGCATGGCCGCGCTACCAAGGCGAAGCGCGGGCGGGAGCGCGCCAGTTCCCGCCCGTACGGGAAAAACTGGGAAAAGTTACGGCTTGGTGCTCTGAGCAGCTTTCCCCAATGCTTCGTTCAACAGCTTCTCGTCCAGCTGGACGACCGATTCGGGAATCGGGGCATAGTCGAGCTTGGCCGCCACCTGCTGCCCGTCGGTGAGGATGTAGCGGATGAAGCCGGCGAGGGCCTGGGCCGTTTGCGGATTCCTGGAGTGCTTGGGAACGATCAGGAAGGTGAAACCGCAGATCGGGTAGGCGTCGGGGGCCGAAGCGGGCGCGTCGACAATCGGGTTGCGGACGTCCTTGGCGATCGAGGAGGTGAAAGCGCTGATGGCGGCTGTGGTTCCCGCGGCGCTGGGAGCGACGAATTTGCCCGCCCGGTTTTGCACCAATGCCACCGGCAAGCGATTGCTGACGGCGTACGCGAGCTCGACGTAGCCGAAGCCGCCGGGATTCTGCTGGACGAGGCCGGTAACGCCCTCGTTCCCCTTGCCGCCGAGGCCTACGGGCCATTCGACCGAAATGGCATGGCCGACCTTCCGGGACCATTCAGGGCTCACGGTGGAGAGATAGGTGGTGAAGATGTTGGTGGTACCGCTGCCCTCGGCACGATGCGCCACGATGATGGGCTCGTTGGGGAAGTGAACGCCGGGGTTCACCTTCTCCAGCGCCGGGTTGTTCCAACTCTTGATCTTGCCCAGATAGATGTCGGCCACCAGCGCCGACGTCAGCCGCAGCTGCTTCTTCACGTTGGGCAGATTGTAGGTGAGGCAGACCGGCCCGGAGCTTTCCGGGATCTGGACGAGTGGCGGCATTTGGGTGAGCTGCTTGTCGCTGAGCGCGGCGTCACTGGCGCCGAAATCCACCAGCCCGGCCTTCACCTGCTGGATGCCTCCGCCGCTGCCGATCGACTGGTAATTGATCTTCACCCCGGGATGTGCCTGCTGGTAGTCGCTGATCCACTGCGTCATCGCTGGATAGATGAAGGTGCTGCCCCCCCCGGTGATGTGAATCGCGGTCGATTCCGCCCCGGTTTTCGATGCCGGTTTCGACGAGCACCCGGCCGCCAGCGCTGCCGCAAAAATCGCGACCCAGATCAGACGGCCGCGACGATGACTTTCGATCGTTTCGGTGGCTCTTCGCACTTTCCGTCTCCCTCTCATTGATATGGAGAATCTCATTTCCGTTTCGCGTCCCGCACTGCCGCCGGTCCGCGTCGAGCTGCGGCCGGTCGGGCCGGTTGAGAACGGCGGTGAGCATGCACTGCCGCCTGTCCAGGGAGACAGTGTGCTCCGCGTTTGTTACAGCTCTGTTACAAACACGCCCGATCGTCGTGCCGGCCGGGGCGGTCCCGGGGGCGGCGGCCGAAACCGAAGCCCCCGGAAATCCGCCCGCGACCGCTCGACCCCGGGCCGCTAGTAATTGAATTCCGCGTTGAGGAACAAGGCGTTGACGTTATTTGGCACGGCGTTGGGGATGCCGCTGTAGGTGAACTGGCTGTGGGTGAAGATCAGGTTCTGGCTATCGAGCGCGAATTCGAGGTACTTGTCGTATTTGTAGGAGATACCGCCAACGATCCGCTCGAAGTCCAGAGGATCCTTGTTCACATTGATGTTCGGCTGGAAGTATTGGTAAAGGCCGAAGAGCGAGAAGGGCGAATGCGGGATATTGTAGTGTCCGAAAAAGTCGAACCCGCGCTGCTGCGCGCTGGACGTGAGTATCCCGGACGCTTCCGACACCAGATACCCGTAGGTAGGGTCGGTCGAAATCGGAGCGCTGCCGGAGAACAGATTGCCGATGCTGAATGCGTTCTTGCCGTAGTCGTATTCGCCGAGAATCGCGAAACGAGGCGACCAGTAGCTGGCGAAGAACGCCGTGCGGTACAGGGAGTTCGTGGACGCGTTCTGCAGGTTGGGAGCTTTGTTCGCGTAACCGAAGTCGACGAACGCGCTGAGGCCAAATCCACCGAACCTCCCAGTCCCGCTCAGCGGATAAAGGCTCAAGCGGGCCATCACCTGTTTTTCAGCCGCCTGCTCCTGATTGTGGAAGCTGCCGCTATCGAACACGCCCGCCTCGTAATCGAGGTACTTCTTCCCATGGGTGATGATTGGGCCGCCGATCTTTGCGCCCATGTGGGTCGAACTCAAGCTCAGATAGTTCCATGGAACCAGGCTGGTGAAGCGGTATCCGTAAAAAGCCTCCTGCCAGTCGATCAACGGGTTGGTCGTCTGGCCGAGGGTGATCTTGTCCTTCCCAAACTCGGAAGACGAGGCGAAGGGGTGATTGAACTGCACATAGGCGTACTTCATGCGGAGATTGAGGCTTCCGTTCGCCGTGCCGCCGATCTGGGCGTTGCTGCCAAAGGCCTGCGGTGAGACGCCGCCAAGGTCACGATAAATGTTGGGGGTCAGTCGGATAGTGTATTTGCCGCTCTTGGGCGTAAAGAAGAAATTGATGTAGGCGCGGTTGATATCGAAGGAGTTGAAGTTGTCGTTGCCGGGCCCGGGTTGGTTGATCTGCGTTTCGAACTGCGGCCCGTAGCTCGTGTTGGGATACCATGCCCAATCCCCGTAGACAGTGAACCCTAACTTGATCCTTCCGTCGGCCAGTTCGATGTCGGACGGCAGTTGCGTGCCCTGATCCAGGGATGCGGCCTTTGCCGCTGAGGGATGGGAGGCGACGGCCACCTTGCTTGGGGCGCTCGCCACCGGCTGCTCGGCCGGTTTCGCCGTTGGTTCGCTGGCGACAGGCACCATGCTGCTGGCTGTGGCAGTGTTGGGTGTGGCCGTCGGTGCAACGGCGGCCGGTTGTGCTGCCGTTCCCGAAGCCGTCGCGCGCGCGCGGATGTCGTTCTGCAGGGTCTCGATCTGTTTCTGTTGCGCCTCGATCTGCTTGGATTGCGCCTGGAGCATCTCCTGGAGCCGGGTCAGCTGGGCGGACACGGCGGCGCCGGCAGCCTCGGCAGTTCTGGGCCCGCTCTTGGGCTTTGCCGCGGCTGTTTCAGTGCCTTTCTTGGCCGCGGTTGCGCTCTTTCCTGTTTTCGTCTTGCTCCAAGCCGGCGCAGCACATAGCAGTGCCGTCACCAGCAAGAATGCCGCGATTCTACGCATTCGTACGTTCCTCCTTCAGGCTGTTACTGAGAAAAAAGACGGGAAAACGCGATAAGTGCCCTACAACGAAGGAGCCGGCGAGAGACATCCTGCCCAAGAAACCCACGAATTGGGAACGAGGAAACATCAGGTCGCGAGAGAAGCCGGTGGATGCACTAAAGTCCTTCGCCGCGCGTTGCAGCGAAAAAAAGTCCCCTTCTGCACGGCGACGAGTATTGCCGACACGCGTGAACGGTCCGTCATGAGGAAATGAATATTCGGTTACAGTTCGTCTTCGGCCGGAACGGAAGACGAATCTTCATGGCCAAGTACGCGGCCGTGGCGGATATCGAGGCCGCGCAGCCAGAAAACGACGTCTTCGGCGATGTTGGTGGTGTGGTCGGCGATGCGCTCCAGGTGGCGCGTGGCCAGCAGAAACTGGACGTGCTGGCCGATCATCGTTCCGTCGTCGCGCATCGTCCCCATCAGCCGGTCGAAGGCGCGATCGCGATACGTGTCGACCACCTGTTCGCCTTCGAGCACCTCCTGCGCCAGCGTGAGGTTCTGGTAGATCAACGCGCCCAGGCTCTGGCCGACCATCGAGCGCACGGAGGTGCACATCGGCTCGAGTTCGGGTGGCGGCTCGATGTGCGGCATGCGAGCCAGCGCGATCACGCGCTGTCCGATGTTGACGGCCAGATCGCCAATCCGTTCCAGGTCGTTGTTGATCTTGAGCGTGGCGACGATGTGGCGAAGCTGGCCTTCCGTGTGGCCGCCGTCGCGTAACATGCGCACGACGTGGTCGTCGATGACGATTTCCATTTCGTTGATGCGTGGTTCGAGCAGGAAGACCGCGCTGGCGGCCTGCTCGTCGTGGGTAAGCAGGGCTTCAAGGGCGCGGTTGATGGCGCGTTCCACGGTGCGGGCCATTGAGACCAGGTAGCTTTCCAGCGCCGTCCGGTAGACGCTCCGTGCAGTTTCGGACGTTGAAATCATCGGTTTCTCCCGTGATGGAAGGAATGGGCCTCTTGGCCTGCGCCGTTCGGATCGTGGAACCCCGTCCCGCGATCCACCCCACGACGGTACAAGTTTCGCTGCCGTTCTTTGCAGGCACGTAACGTCGCTGTTAGTTTTCGGAAAAAGCGCGTCGGCGTTAGCGATGGCGGCGCCGGCGCCAGCCGGCGTTCTCGTCGAGGAGTCCGCGCGAAAGCACGCTGATCACCAGCACGAACAAGGTAACGAAGAACGCGGCCGCGTAAGCGAGCGCATGAGCGCTGGAGAAAGGCTCGGTGATGAATGCCCAGATCGCATAGGTCAGATACCCGATCGGCTCATTGGTCAGGTGGCCTGTCCAGAGATAGTTGGACCAGCCGGCGGTGTAGAGCAGCGGCGCCGTCTCGCCTACGGAGATGGCGAGTGCAAGCAGAATGCCGGTGAGAATACCCGGTAAAGCGACCGGCAGGCAGACCGTCAGGACCACCCGACCGTCTCCGGCGCCAAGGGCATAAGCCGCTTCGCGGAGCGTGCGGGGCACTTGCCGGATCGCCATTTCGCTGGTGCGGCAGATATACGGCAGCGACATGATCGCCAGCGTGATGCTGCCGGCGGCCACGGAAAACTTCCAGCCCAGGTCCGAAACCATCGTCACATAGCCGAAATAGCCGAGCACGATCGAGGGCACTCCGACGAGCACGTCTGCCAGGAACCGGATCGTCACAGCCAGACGACCTTGATCGAATTCCGCCAAATAGATGCCTGCTGCAAGACCGGGCGGCGTGGCCAGCAGGATGCCGCCGAAGGCCAGTACCGCGGTACCTTCGATGGCGTTGAGCAGGCCACCGCCGGTTCCCTCGGTCACGTGCGTCAGCACCTTCCAGGTGAGTGCGGCGAAACCGCGCACAAACACGGTGGAAAGAATCCACAGCGTGGCGCCGCCCAGCAGCAGAAAGGCCAGCGTGCAGAGGCTCCAGCCGAGAATGGCAAAGACCCTGCGTCGCACCACGCGCCCGCCGGTCACGCGAACCCTGGTCCTGGGAATTTCGGCTGTCGCCGCCATCAGGCCGCCCTCGGACCGCGTCGGCCCTCGTAATAGAGCAAGACGCGGGCGAAGCCGTTCACGATGATGGAGATCGCGCAAAGCACCAGGGCGACTTCGGCCAGCGAACGCACCGCCATGCCGGTCGGGTCCTGCAGTGCGCTATCGAGCTGAGAGACGATGAACGAGGCCATGGTGGAGATGGGTGTGTAAATGTTGCTGGGCAGGTAATTCAGCGCGTTGCCGCTGATCATCAACACGGCCATCGTTTCGCCCAGCGCGCGGCCGGTGGCAAGGATGCTCGATCCGATCAGCACCCGCCGTGTGCCGGGCAGCAGCACCGTCCAGAGCGTCTCGAAGCGTCCGGCGCCGAGCGCCACGGCTCCCTCCCGCAACTCCACCGGCTGGCTCACCAGTGCGTCGCGCAGCGTAGCGGTTATCAGCGGGACGATCATCAGCGTGAGCACGAAGCCGCAGGTGAGCAGCCCGTAGCCGCTGCCCGAAGGACCACTGAAAAACGGAATGAAGCCCAGCCATTTGACCATCAATGGGTAGACGTGATGCCCGAGGAACGGAATCACCACCACGTAGCCCCAGAGGCCGTAGACGACGCTGGGAATCGCCGCCAGCAGTTCGACGAAAAAGGAGAGCCAGGTCTGCAACGTCTTGGGCACCCCCTCCGCCAGAAACATCGCTGCGCCCACCCCCACCGGTACGGCAAGCAACAGGGCGATCGCACTGCTGAGCAGGGTCCCGACGATCAGAAACAGGATGCCATAATTTGCCCCGGGCAGAATCTGCTGGCCGTGCCGCGTGATCGGGTTGGCGTACAGGCTCCCGAGGTTCCAGGTGTTTCCGGTGACAAAGGCAAGGCCGTTGAAGCGCACGGCCGGCCATGCGTAAATCGCCAAAAAGACGACGATCACAATGAGGCTGACGGCCACCACGCTGCCGAGCAGCGCGGTGAACCTGCGGAAATTCATGATCGCATTTCCGAGCCGGGCAAGCCGGCGGCGAAAAGGGCTGCGCTTAATCAGGCGACGAACCGAAGCCTTCCTCCCACCCTGAGCAAAGACCTGCCCGCCCGTCGGCGGGGGGATGCCGGCGGGCGGGCAATATGGACCGCAACGCAAAACTGGCGAAGATTACTGAATTTCAGCGATCTGTGCCTTACTGAGCTTCACTACCGAGGCGGGAAGCGCCACGATATGGACTTCCTTCATGAAATGTGGTGCATTGCCGCCGCTCGAACTGATCGCCCAGGTGAACAGCTTACGCAACGCCGCGGCTGTCTCGGCCGAGGGCTGCTTCCGGTTCACGAGCGCGTACTCGTAATTGATGATCGGATAGGATTCGCGCCCGGGAGCGAAGATCAGGCTGATGCGCTCGTCCTTCGGGGTCTTGGGCACCATCACCGCAGCCGCCGCTTTGGCGGTTCCTGCTTCGGGCAATACGAAATTGCCCGAGCGGTTCTTCAGCCGTGCGATGCCGAGGCCGTCCTTTTCGATCGCATTCTGGTAGCTGGTGCCGATGTAGGCGATGGCGTAGGGATTGTCCTTGGTCGCCGTAACCATGCCCGGGTTGCCCTCGGCGCCGAGTTCGCCCGAAACGGCCGGCCAGCTGACTGTGGTGCCGTAGCTGATGCTGTTCGCCCATTCGGGTGTGCTGAACGCCAGGAACTGGGTGAAGATGAACGTATCGCCGCTGCCGTCAGACCGGTGCACCGGAATGATCAGGTGATGCGGCAGATGGACGCCCGGGTTCAGCGCCTTGAGCCTCGCGTCATCCCAGTAGTGAATCTTGCCTTCGTAAATGCCGGCGAGCACCGGTCCGCTCAGCTTCAGGTGTTCGCGATTCAGGCCCGGCAAGTTGTAGTTCACCATCTGCATCGAGATGGCCAGCGGGATGTTTAACATATCCGGGTGTTCTTTCATCAGCGCATTGCTCATGTAGGCGTCGGAGGCGCCGATCTGCGCAATGCCTGCCACCGCCTGGGCAATGCCCGTGCCGCTGCCCGTCGATTGGGTGGTGATCCTGACGCCGGGATCGATCTTGGCATAGGCCGGAACCCAAAGATTAAAAAGCGGATAGAGCAGGCTCGACCCGGTTTCCAGGATATTGACGGTCGACGCGGCATACAGGGCGCCGCCGCAAATCATGGCGCCAAGGGCAAGGGCGAGCGCGAAAACGCCGCCACGCGCGATCGAACGACGCTGCGGGCCGGAAAGTTTATTTCGGAAAAGCGACAAGATGCCTCCTCGGTTCAATGGAGCTGCCGTAGCAAAAATAGTCTCGAGAAAGAAACGCATCTCCCTCAACGCGCCCATGTTATCGGCCGATTGTGACAGTGGTGTTTCAGAGCAGTGTAATTTGGGAAACAAGCGGGAGGGCGCCGGCAGGCGCCCGACGCCGATCAACCGGCGAGGGGAATCGAGAAGTAGAAACGCGAGCCGCGGCCCACTGCGCTCTCCAGGCCCACGCGACCGCCGTGCCATTCGACGATGTGCTTGACGATGGATAGCCCCAGCCCCGTCGAGCCGAGTTCGCGGGAACGCGCCGCGTCTACCCGGTAGAACCGCTCGAAGATGCGGGCCTGTTCGGCCTCCGGAATGCCTATGCCGGTGTCGGCAACGGTGACGACTGCCGAGCCGTCGGAGAGTGCGGCGCTTACGTCGATCCGGCCGCCCGGAGGAGTGTACTGGATCGCGTTGTCGAGCAGGTTTTGCAGTACCTCGCGCAGCAGATTGGCGTCGCCGAGCACCCGAGGCATATCGGCCGGGCAGGCGAAATCCAGCGCCAGCCGGTTCTGCTCGGCCCTCGGGCGCGCCGCTTCCACGGCACCTCGAATCAGCTCGGCGAGGGCGACGGGCTGGTATTCCGGCTCCAGCTTCCCAGCCTCGATTCGCGAGAGTTTCAGCAGATCGTCGGTCAGGCGGCTGAGCCGGAGTGCGTGGTGCCGGATGATTTCCACGAATCGGCGGCCGTTCTCCGGATCGTCGAGCGCGCCGGCGAGCAACGTTTCGGCGAATCCCTGGATCGACGTGAGGGGGGTTTTCAGCTCGTGCGAGACGTTGGCGACGAAATCCTTGCGCACCTGTTCGAGCCGGCGCAATTCGGTGATCTCGTGCAGCACAACGACGGCGCCGATCGGCTTGGCCGGCTTCGCCGGCGTCGTTTCGGGCAAGGCCGGGGAAACAGGTGAAACGGTGACGCCGAAGGCGCGGCGCCGCACGCCGCCCACTTCCATTTCGCCGGTCAGGCCCTCCTCGCCCTGCAAGCCCCGGCGTACCAGCTCGAGGATCTCCGGCTGGCGGATCACTTCGAGGATCGGCCGGCCCTGCGCGAGCGTGGCGCTCATTCCGACGATCTCCGAAAACGCCTCGTTGCAAAAGGCGAGGTGTTCGCCGACGTCGATCACTGCAACGCCTTCCACCATGCTGCGAAGAATCGCGGCGGATCGGTTCTTTTCCTCGGTCAGCGAGTTGATTGTCGCCGCCAGGTTGGCCGCCGCCTGGTTGAGGGAACGGGCTAGTCCGGCCAGGTCACCGCGCAAATCGGCTTCCGACAAGGGCCGCAGGTCTCCCGCCGCCATGCGCCGGGAGAACTGTTTTAGCCGCTCGACCCTGCGCGACACGCGGCGAGAGAAAACGATGACGAACGCGAAAGCCAGGAAAATCAGCAGCAGCGAAACAATCAGCAGCCAGCCCTGGACCGAGAGCAGGACCGCGATCCCCGGCCAGGCAAACCCGGCATGCAGCGACGCCGGGCAGGCGGATGCGGCATGGGGAAAGACGTTATTGCGCACGGGTTTCAAACAGGTATCCGGCGCCGCGAATGGTCTTCAAATGCACCGGCTTTTCCGGATCGGGCTCGATCTTTTCGCGTAGCCGCCGGATGTAGACGTCGACGCTCCGCGGCGTCACGAACCGGCCCGTGCCCCAGACGGCGTCGAGCAGCTGATCCCGGCTGAACACGCGGTTCGGGCGCGAAGCCAGATAGTAGAGCAGCCGGAATTCCAGCGTGCTCAGCGGAAGCGGCTCGCCATCGCGCGTCACCCGGTACGAGGAGGGATCGATTCGCAGCGGCCCGGTTTCGATCGGCTTCTCCTGTCCCTCCGCCGGCTGCACGCGGCGCAGCAACGCCTTCACGCGCGCCATCAGCTCGCGCGGGCTGAAAGGTTTGGTGACGTAATCGTCGGCGCCCAACTCCAGCCCGATCACGCGGTCGGCTTCCTCGCCCCGCGCGCTCAGGATCAGGATCGGAATGCGGTTCAGTGTCTCGTCGCGTCGCACCGCCTTGCAGATCTCGAGTCCTGGTAGTTTCGGCAGCATCAGGTCGAGCAGCAATAGATCGGGCGGCGCCTTCTGGATCTGCGCCAGGCCGCTCATGCCGTCAAAGGCCGCGATCACCTGGAATCCCTCTTTCTCCAGGTTGTAACGAACCAGTTCGACGATGTCGCGATCGTCTTCGATGATGAGGATGCGGCTCAAGCGAGGCTCTGTCCCGGACGCAGCGGCATACCAACGTGATGATGCTTCGGAGTCTTGCGCATTCGGCATGATCATACCAATACTCTGTCCCCTCTGCATTATGCGACCGTAAACGTTACAGGACTGTGAACGCCGTTTTCCCGAAGCCGCTGGAGCATGCACACACGCGGGGGTAAGATGTCCAATTCGCGGCTGAAAGTGCGGCCCTTTGCCGCATCGCCGCGTTCCGCAACCCTTCATGTGCTCCTCGTCCCACCAGCCGCCGGCGATTGAATTCCTCGGCGCCGGCTTTCGCGCGCCCGATGGCCGCGCCATCTTGCAGGATTGGAACCTGCAGGTGAACGCCGGCGAGACGTTGGTGCTGCTGGGTCGTAGCGGCTCGGGAAAGACGACTGCGCTGAAGCTGATCAACCGCCTGCTCGAGCCGTCCGAGGGCGAAGTTCGTGTCGAGGGTCGCTCCACGCTCGCTTGGGATCCCATCCAGCTGCGGCGCCGCATCGGCTACGTCATCCAGGACGTGGGCCTGTTCCCGCATTTCAAAGTGGCGCGCAATGTCGGCCTGGTGCCGCAACTGGAGCGTTGGAGCAAACAGCGTGTGCGCGAGCGCGTCGACGAACTGCTCCGGATGGTGGGACTCGACCCCGGCCAATTCGCCAATCGGCTGCCCCGCGAACTTTCCGGCGGGCAGCGCCAGCGCGTGGGCGTGGCGCGCGCCCTGGCCGCCGATCCGCCCATCCTGCTGATGGACGAGCCGTTCGGCGCGCTCGACCCGCTGACGCGCACCGAATTGCAGCGCGAATTCCGCGTGCTGGAAGAACGCCTGGCCAAGACGGTGGTCTTCGTGACGCACGACCTCTCGGAAGCGCTGCGCCTGGCCACGCGGATCGGGCTGGTTCAGGAAGGACAACTCGCGGGCATGTATTCACCGGAAGAATTCCTGCGCTCGAAAGATCCGCTGGCGGCGGCCTACGTGGCCGCCTTTCGCAACGAGGGGGAGCGATGAATCTGTGGACCGTGCTGGTGCAGCATCGCCAGCTGATTCTCACGCTGACCGGCGAACACCTCTGGCTGGTGGCCGCGTCGATGGCCATCGCGCTCGGTATCGGCATTCCCTCCGGCATCCTGATCGCGCGGCGAGCGCGCTGGCGCCCGCCTGTGCTCGGCGCGGCAAGCGTGGTCGAGACGATTCCCAGCCTGGCGCTCTTCGGATTCCTGATGTCCGTGCCGTGGATCGAGCAGCGCGCCGACCGCGAGGCCATCACCGCGCTGGCCCTCTACGCCCTGCTGCCCATCATCCAGAATACCTATTCCGCCATCACCGGCATCGATCCGGCGGTGCGCGAGGCCGCCCGCGCCATGGGTATGACGCCCAACCAGATCCTCCGCCAGGTCGAGCTGCCGCTCGCGCTGCCCGTGATCCTCACCGGCGTGCGCGTGGCCACCGTGCTCACCATCGGCATCGCCACCATCGCGCCGGCCATCGGCGCCGGCGGCCTGGGCGAGCTGATTTTTCGCGGCATCGCCATGGTCGACAACAACCTGATCCTGGCCGGCGCGATTCCCGCCGCCCTGCTGGCCCTGGCGGCCGATTTCCTCCTCGGCGGCATCGAGCGGAAGCTGCGGCGGGCCCGGTGAGGCTCGCGAAAGCCGCCTTCGCCTTGTTGCTGCTCGGCCTGCTCGCCGCCTGCGGACCGCCGCGCAACGACACGATTGTCGTCGGTTCGAAAAATTTCACCGAACAACTGGTGCTCGGCGAAATGATCGCCCAGCAGATCCAGGCGCACACGCACTTGCATGTGGAGCGCCGCTTCTACCTGTGGGGCACCTACATCTGCCAGCAGGCCATCCTGGCCGGCCGCATCGACGTCTATCCCGAATACACCGGCACGGCGCTCACCGCCATCCTCAAGATGAAGCCGCGGGGCCGGGGACCAGCCGAGGTCCTCGCCCGCGTCCGCCGCGCCTATGCTCGCCGCTTTCATCTGGTTGTCGGCAAGCCTTTCGGCTTCAACGACAGCTTCGCTCTCGTCGTTCGCGGACCCACCGCTCGCCGCCTGCATCTGCACACAATCTCCGACGTGGTCCCCTACGCCCGAAACTGGCGCGCGGGCGTCGGCTACGAATTCATGGGCCGTCCCGACGGCTACCCGCTGCTCGAGCGCGTCTATGGCCTCCACTTCGGCTCAACGCGCGTGATGGATCTCGGCCTGCTCTATCGCGCACTGCTCGCCAAACAGGTGAACCTGGTAGTGGGCAACAGCACAGATGGCGTGCTCACCGCGCGCGATCTGGTCGTTCTCCGCGACAACAAACACGCCTTTCCGCCCTACCAGGCCGTGCCGATCATCCGCGCCCGGATTCTCAAGCTCCATCCCCAATTGCGCCCCGTGCTCGACGCGCTCGCCGGAAAAATCACGCAGCAAGACATGCGCCGCCTCAACTACGCCGTCGAGGCCGAGCACCGCGACGTCCGCAAGGTCGTCCACCAATTCCTCCTGAAGAAGCATCTGATCGGCCCCGCTGCCCCGCTCCAGTCCCATTAAATAGTTTGGACAAGGGCCGGAAAGGTTCGGCGTTATCCCAACAAGCTGCCCCTTGTGCCACAGCGGCGACGAGAGATGGGATTCTGGTCGCCGCCGGGGAGAACGCGCCGACCAAATACTGGCTCTCCACGCTCCCGACAGATACCCGCCTGGCGGACTCGGTCAAATGGGCCAAGCAACGGCGGATCATCGAGCGGGATTACCAGCAGTTGAAACAGGAACTGGGACCGGGACACTTTGAAGGCCGCGGCTGGCGAGGATTTCATCATCACGCGACGCTGTGTATCGCCGCCTACGGCTTTCTGGTAGCGGAGAGAAGCCGTTTTTCCCCCCCCGGCCCGCACCGGCCGATTGGAGCTACGCGCCGCGAAACTTCCGCCCGAGTTCCAGCCACGCGGCCGTCCGCATGCGCGCCGAACGGCATAATCCCCGCTCGATTGCCACGCTCCGCATCCAACTGGCAAGACTCTTGATCCAGCGACTTCCTCACTGCCCGTCGTGCTCGTCTCTGCTTTTGTGACACAGCGGTACTAAGGAGCCGTTAGCAAATAAAGCTTACAATCACCGCCGACCGAGGTCGCGCAACGCGGCACGGGGGCGGCGATCGAATAGCGACCGGCATTCATTTTGTACACGTTAATTCTTACCGGCCCCCAACCGTCGTGGTCGGTGTATGAATCGATGGTGATCGGACTAGCGGCTCCCCCCAAGCGTTCTATCATGCGGATGGTCCGAGAGTCACCGTGACCTTTCATAGACCAGGCGAAACCTTCACACGAAAAACATTGAAGAGCACGATCGCTCAAGCCGGTTGGACCGAGGGCGACCTGTAACCCCCCAAGCTAATCCGCTAACCAGCACAACACGACGTCCGCGTGAATAAGCGCCCATTTCCTCAGTGCGTCTTCGCGCGCAGGTTTAGGCTTCGAAGCATGCGGAGAGCGACAACGCGGGTCACTAGTGGCCTGTCGCAGTGAGTTCGTTACTATGGACGCGGTGCGATGGGTCAGAGTACTTCCAGCGAATCGGACGTGCGTGGGCCGAATAGGCGTTGATATAGCGGCGAAGCTTGCGGGCCA
>JBJKSI010000026.1:0-2776 GCA_046704165.1 Candidatus Acidiferrales bacterium | reverse complement strand
CAGAACCCCGCCCAGTACCTGCAAACTCTCCAGAATAACTGCCCGCCCGATTGTCCGAATCACCCCTCCGGGGCTTCGGCGGACATTGCGACCGGGTACTCGAACTCCTATCTATCGCAGGAGTTTCGTATGAACACATTCGAGGTCGCCTACGACTTCACCCGGTATATCGGCGCTCACATCGGCTATCGCTACACGAAGCGCAAGATTTACGACGCCTACCAGCAGTACTACACGGCCGAAATTTTCTATCCGGGAGGCGTAGGAGCGGCGCGTGGCGACTGCACTTCGGGTTGCAATCCCGGGCCCACCCCCGGTTCGCTCGAATTCACTGGGCTGGACACGGCCGAAAGCGACCTGACACACAACCTGGCGGCCGACATCGACGGCAACTCAGCCCTGTTCGGACTCTGGGTCCGCCCGTTGAAAACTTTCCGCACCAGCTTCGATCTGGAGCTGTTTTCGGCGAATCAGTCGTTCACGCGGATCACGCCGCGTCTGATGCGTCACTACCAGATCAATTCGACCTATACGCCGGTCGCCTGGGCCACCGTTAACGGAGTCGTCGACATCGTCGACGGCAGCGACGACGTGTTCGAGGTGACCAACCAGGACCATAACCGCAGCTTCGCCCTGTCCACCACCCTCATGCCGAATAGCCGCTTCTCCTTCGACCTTTCCTACAACTACAACGACGTCTACACGCAGTCCCTGGTCTGTTACACGCTGGTGAGCTTCGGCTCGCAGCCGGCGGGCACCCCTGCCTGCCCGATCGCGGGCTCGCCCGTGGGAGCCGGTTCGTTTGCGGCCTATTTGAGCAAAACCAACTATGCCGGCGCCGACATGATGGTGACGCCGATCAAGCAGCTGACCTTCACACTGGGGTATTCGGGCAGCTTCGTTCGTGGCACAACTTCCTGGTACGACCCGCTCGGCACTTTCTCGATCCCGTTCACCGACCCGCGCACGCCGTATGGCCCGCTGCGGTTCAACTACCAGACGCCCTACCTCACGATGAAGTTGAATCTTTACAAGGGGCTTTCGTACATGGCCGCCTGGAACTACTACGGCTATAACGGTCGCGGCGATAACAATCCCGCGAATCTTGCGCCGCTCGGCACGCAGGATTTCAACGGCAACAACATGACCATGTCGGCGCAGTACAGCTTTTGAGGAGTGTTTACAAGTTTCAGGAGCCGGCCGCCGCGCTCCGGCGGCCGGCTCCCCAAAAGATTCCCGCCGGGGCTGATCCTTTCCCCCCACGCGTTTCCCCCAGCTCCGGCGGGAAAACATTTCGCGTGTTGCACCAGTCCCGCCTTTGGGGGATTACGCGGCGGCCTCGCCGGGAAGGCGGGGGCCCGGTGCCGGCGAGGGGGATGCGTAGGGGGAATGGATTTCCGAAGTCGTTCGGTCGCGTATCGACGTGTATCGAAAAGAAGAGAAGAGAAGGGAAAAATCCTTCGGCAGGCTTGTGGCGCGGCGCCGGGCCGGGCTTGCCTGGCAGGGTGGCCATCCGGGGCGCCGCGCCCGAGGGTATCTTGCGCCGCGCTACTTCTTTGCGGATTTTCCCAATTCGCGAATGTAGGCGATCACGTTGTCCACTTCCTTGGCGCTCAGGCTCCTTTGCGGCGGCATCTTACCGATCCCGTCGACGATGTCCTTGCGCAGCTGGGCATCGGTTTTGGACTGGACCTCTTTCGAGCCTAGCGGAAGCATGGTTACGTGCATCATCTTGGCGATGCCCGGATTGCCCTCGCCCTTCATGCCGTGGCAACCCTGGCAGCTTCGTGAGTAGACGGCCTTACCTTCCTTCGCGCTACCCGAAGGCGGCACGGCCCAGGCAAGACTGGCTGCTGCCAGAACCATTGCGGCGGTATAGAGACATTTCTTGCGCATGTTTTCCTCCAGTGACCTTGCGATTGCTTGCGAGCTCCATTGGTTCGACGCGCGCGGTTTTGCCTTCGGGAAAGCGGAAGGCGCATTCCGCCGGCGTATGGGCATGTTCATGTTGGTTAGTGCAATCGTCGGGCCAAAAGGCGAGTTCGCGTTGGAGGATCGCTTTCCGGAGGGGCCCGGCGAACCACGTCCGCCCCTTGACGCCGCGTATATTTTGCGATGGTATCATGAAGCCAATGCGATTCCACCCTGGATGGCGCCTGAAGGCCGTGCTTCCCGTGGCCCTTGTGCTGCTGGGCGGCCTGGCTGTTTTCGAGGTGGTTACCGTCGAGCTGCAGAATTACCAGCGCTACCGCCTTTTGGCCGTAGCCGCCGGGGGCGGTTTGACGGTTTGCGCCGTGTTGCTGGTGGCCTTGGCCGTGCTGATTCAGCGGCCTCTCATCGAGCTCAGCCGGAAGATCGAGCAGGTGCGCGAGGGCAATCTCGATGCCCGCGTCGCCTTCGCCCGGCGGGATGACGACGTGGGGCGCCTGGGCCGGAATTTCAACGACATGGTGACGCAGCTGCGGGAGAGCCGGGACGAACTCAAACGCATGTACCAGACGCAGATGTCGCGCGCCGAGCACCTGGCGACGCTCGGGGAACTGGCCGCCGGACTGGCGCATGAAGTGCGCAATCCCCTGGCCGGGATTTCCGGCGCCGTCGACATCATCGGTCGCGAATTGCCTTCGACGAGCCCGAATCGGGCGATCGTCGGCGAAGTGCAGAAAGAGGTGCGCCGCATTCAGAGTCTGCTGACCGAGCTGCTCGATTACGCCCGGCCCAAGCCCTTCGATATCCATCCGGCCGACCTGAACGCCACCATCGAGCACTGCGTGCA
>JBJKSI010000025.1:0-32531 GCA_046704165.1 Candidatus Acidiferrales bacterium | reverse complement strand
GCTCAGTTCGGATTGCAGTCTGCAACTCGACTGCATGAAGCCGGAATCGCTAGTAATGGCGTATCAGAACGACGCCGTGAATACGTTCCCGGGCCTTGTACACACCGCCCGTCACATCACGAAAGGGGGCTGTACTAGAAGTCGCCGGGCCAACCCGCAAGGGAGGCAGGCGCCCAAGGTGTGGTTCCTGATTGGGGTGAAGTCGTAACAAGGTAGCCGTAGGAGAACCTGCGGCTGGATCACCTCCTTTCTAATGGAATAGCAGCATCCCTGGTTCACGGTACACAGGAGAATGCTGCAGCCCGGCTCATTCGAACGGGTTCTGATAGGTCTCATCCGATCGTCAAGGGTACGGATAGAGCAGGTTTTCGGCCCGTTCGCTTCGGCGGACGGGCTTTTTTGTTTTCTGCTTGCTCAGTCGGCGGCTACAGGGCGACGCGGCGTAGACGAAGCGCGTTGCTGATGACGGAGACCGAACTGAAGCTCATGGCCGCTGCGGCGATCATCGGACTCAGCAGCAGACCGAGAAAGGGGTACAGCGCGCCGCCCGCGATCGGAACACCCAGGCTGTTGTAGACAAAGGCGAAGAACAGGTTCTGCTTGATGTTCTTCATCGTCGCGCGACTCAACCGGGTGGCTCGCACAATGCCGCGGAGGTCACCCTTCACCAGCGTAATTCCGGCGCTTTGCATCGCCACGTCGGTTCCCGTTCCCATGGCAATGCCTACATGGGCTTGAGCGAGTGCCGGAGCATCGTTGATCCCATCACCAGCCATGGCAACAAAGCGGCCCTCGCCTTGGAGTCTCTTTACGACACCCGCTTTGTCCTGCGGAAGCACCTCGGCGACGACTTCGTCGATACCGAGGGTCCTGGCTACGGCCTCAGCCGTGGCGCGGCTGTCGCCGGTCAGCATCACAACGCGAATGCCTTCCTGGTGCAGGTGTTCGATGGCTTCCGGTGTGGTCTGCTTGATGGGATCGGAGACGCCTAGAATTCCGACCACTTCGCCATTGACCGCCACGAACATTACCGACTGACCTTCGGAGCGCATTCTTTCCGCTTTTTCGGCAAGTGACCCTGAATTCACGTTCATCTCTTCGAGCAGCTTCACATTACCCAGGGCCACTTCCGCACCGTCGATCATGCCCTTCACTCCCCTGCCCGTGAACGATTGGAAACCCTGAACCGAGGCGAGCGAGATGCCGCGTTCCTCGGCGCCGGCGACGATGGCCGCGGCCAGCGGATGCTCACTTCCCCGCTCCAGGCTGGCCGCAAGGAACATGAGGCGTTGCTCGTCGAAGCCTGGCTTCGGCTCGACGGCCAACAGCTTCGGCTTGCCTTCCGTCAAGGTACCCGTTTTGTCGACCACGAGCGTGTCCACCTGGCGCATGTGCTCGATGGCCTCAGCGTTCCTGAACAGGACACCCATCGTTGCGCCTCGTCCCGAGGCAACCATGACGGCGATCGGCGTCGCCAGCCCCAGGGCACATGGGCAAGCGATGATCAGCACGGCAACGGCGTTGATGATGGCGTGCGCCATGCGCGGGCTGGGGCCCCAGAAAGCCCAGATGACGAAAGTCGCGATCGAAGCCGCCACCACTGCGGGAACGAAATAGCCAGCGACCACATCGGCCAGTTTCTGGATCGGCGCCCGGCTCCGCTGCGCCTCGCTCACCATGCGCACAATCTGCGAAAGCAACGTGTCAGCCCCGACCCGTTCAGCCCGAATCACGAGCGAGCCCGTACCGTTGACCGTGGCGCCGGTGACGCGATCATTCGCCTGTTTTTCAACCGGGATCGGTTCACCGGTGATCATCGATTCGTCGATACTGCTCGTCCCGTCCAAGACCACCCCGTCCACAGGAACCTTTTCCCCGGGCCGGACACGGAGCCGGTCGCCCGGCTGTACGCGCTCGAGCGGCACGTCAATTTCACTTCCATCCTCTTGCAACAGCCGCGCGGTCTTTGGCGCCAATCCAAGCAGGGCACGAATCGCAGCACCAGTCCGACTCCTGGCCCTCAGCTCCAGCACCTGGCCCAGCAGGACCAACGCTGTAATCGCCGCAGCGGCTTCGAAATACGTGGAAACCTCACCGCCCGCCCCACGGAATGTCGCGGGGAAAGCCTCCGGGAAAAGCGTGGCGATCAGGCTGTAGCCGTAGGCTACGACGATGCCCAAACCGATCAGCGTGAACATGTTCAGGCTACGGTTCAGAATCGACTTCCAGCCCCGCACGAAAAACGGCCATCCGGCCCACAGCACCACCGGCGTCGCCAGAATCAGCTCGAACCAGGTCCAGAATTTCACTGGAGCCCAAGCCGTCAGCGGGCGTCCCGGCATCGATTGGCTCATCGCGGCAACAAGCAGTGGAACCGTCAGCACCACACTGAACCAGAACCGGCGCTTCATGTCTTTCAGTTCCGGGTTCTCTTCCTCTTCGGCGAAAACGGTCATCGGCTCCAGCGCCATGCCGCACTTTGGGCAGGCTCCCGGTTCGTCCTGCACCACCTCCGGATGCATGGGGCAGGTGTATTGCGTTTTCTGTTGGGGAAGAAAATCCATCGGTTCCAGAGCCATGCCGCACTTCGGGCAAGGCTCCGGCTCCTTCGTCTTCACTTCGGGATGCATCGGGCACGTGTAGCCGGCTTGAGCCGAAGGGGCAGGTGCAGTGGCGGCTACTTCGGACGCACTCGAGTGTTTCTTGAGGAATTTTTCAGGCTCGGCGGCGAATTTCGCGCGGCAGCCAGTATTGCAGAAATAGTAGGTCTTCCCCTGATAATCGAACGTGCCAGCAGCCTTCTCGGGTTGCACCGTCATCCCGCAGACCGGATCCAGCGCCTCGCTCCGGCCCGCCGTGGGCAGTGTGTCGTGTTTGTAACCATTCATCGGGACACCCCTTTCCGTGGAGGAAGCCTCTTCGGCAGCGTTCAGCGCGAATAGCGGTAGATCAGGTCGAGCAGCTCGTCGTACGTCGCCGCCGCTTCGCTACCCGATCCCTGGCGGATCGCCTCTGTGACGCAATGTTCCAGATGATTGCGCATCAGGCCGCGAGCAACGGCGCGCAAGGCCTGCTCGACCGAGGCGATTTGCACCAAAATGTCGGGACAGTAGCGATCTTCCTCTACCATGCGCTCAATCCCGCGGATCTGACCCTCGATCCGCCGAAGGCGATTGCGATTGGCGGCCTTGATACGAGCGTCTACCCCCGCAGCCTTCCGCTGCACATCGACCGAACAGGCGCAAACGGCACCGTGGTTCTTGGCCTTGTCCTTCATATACCCCATGGGGGTATATTGACACTGACACCTTTTCCCGTCAAGTGCCACTCGGGCATGGCTTTCCCAAAACTCGAGGACATAACCGGCACTACACCCACCTGGTAGCGCTCGCGAATCGGATCAGGGATACGTCAGGAATAGCCGTGAATTGTGGCCGGAGCAGGCGGGTGGAAAGCTTGCCTGGCGAAACGCTGGGATTTCTGCGGCAGGGGGAGGCAGTACTCAAGCATCTCCCTATATTTTCACAGACTTTCGGGGTGGAATGGTGGGCCTGGACTGATTCGAACAGTCGACCTCACCCTTATCAGGGGTGCGCTCTAACCAACTGAGCTACAGGCCCAAGGCACTGGTCATGATAGCTGGGTATTCGGCGCACGGTCAAGGCAACGCCGAGAGAACAGGCAACGCCGAGAGAACCGAATGCCAACGTTTTTAGAGGAACGGAGCGACCGCGATGACGTCGATCTCAACGCGGACGTCGCGTGGCAGCCGCGCCACTTCCACCGTCGAGCGAGCCGGAGGGTTCGTGGGGAAATAGCGACCGTAGATCTCGTTCATTTTCCCGAAATCTTCCATCGATTTCAGATAGACGGTTGTTTTCACCACATTATCGAGCGAGGTGCCGGCAGCCTCGAGCACCGCTTTCAGGTTCTCCAGGACGCGCGCGGTCTGCTGCGTCACCCCGCCTTCGACGATGAATCCCGTCGCGGGATCAAACGCCACCTGGCCCGAGAGAAACACGAATCCGTTGGCGCGGATGGCCTGAGAATAGGGGCCAATTGCGCGAGGCGCACTCTGCGTGGAAATCACATCTTTCACCTTGCCCTCCTCAAAGTCGAAATCGAGCCCTCGTCTGCCGTTTTCGGGCTCGCCGCCGTATAGCGCCGTCGAAATGCTGCCGGAATTCCGGGCCGGCCAAGCCACCGATTGATAAAGTCGTACAGGTTTTTCCCCGTCGCCTGTTCGAAAGAGGAGCGCACGTCATCGAGTCCCGCCGTGCTGCCGTGCAGGCTGTTGACCAGGTGCTCCAGAGCGCCCCTGACCGGTCCGGGACCGAAGCGGTCTTGAAGTGCGATGAGGCAAAGCGCCGATTGGATGCCGGCCATTCGTCGTTGCGCGGGCGGGGCCTCCGGCCCCAACTGAATTGGCGCAAGCGGCTTCGCCCGGTCTCGCAAACGATCATACTCTCCAAGCCAGGCGCGCACCTGCCTGGACTTGCTCTCGGTTCCTTCCCTATGTTCTTCAGCCAGCAGTTCCGCATACCTGGGAGCCCCTCCGGTAAGAATCGCTCGGGCGTCCGGTTCGGGGACCACGGTCCAACCAAACCACGTGTTCGCCAGTGCGCGGTCGGCCGGAGCGAAATAGCTCTTCGGCTGCTTGCACAAATCCGCCGGGGCCATTGAGAACGCGATTCCTCCCGGAACCGAGCCGAAACCACCAGACATCTCCCACACGGACGAGCCTCCTCCCGGAGGCACTTCGATCACGGTGATTGTGCGGAGATGCTTGTGAAGACTTCCAAAGTCAGAACGGTACAGCTCGGCGGTGATTGCCAGATGGCTGGCGATGCCTTGGGCGCAGGAAGCAGCCAGAGGCTGCAGCGTCCAGAATGCCACCTCGCGTCGGCCGCTGCGCACCTTCCGCTCCTCGAATCTGCCGACGGCGAGAAACGGCGGGAAATCCTGCCGCCGCACCATATATCGATATTCCGTTTCACCGCCCGGTCCGATGCCATGCTTCTCCGGGCTGCGTTCTCCCGTCAACACGCGGTAGCCCTCGGGAACGATGATTTGCAGTTCCGTCTTTTCTGCCCACGGACGCCCTCCGGAAAACAGATGTGCCGGCTTCAGGAAGATGGCCAGCCAATCCTTCGGTTCCAGAATGAACTCAGAAGAGGCCAGACGGAGCGTGTATTCCAGCCTGAAGCGGATCGACTGCTCCTTCGAAAGCGGAGAACGAAGAGGCAAAACCAGACGGGTCCTGCCCTTGGACATCCTTGGAACCGCCGGAACCGAACGCCCCGCGAGTTGCACGTTCACGCGGCTATTGGCTGGGAATCGACGGGGCAACAAGATCCGCACAGAGTCGAGCGGCCGGCTCCCAAAGCCACGCACCACGGCTTCTGTGCGAACACGCAGTACGACAGGCGTGCCCGCCCGATAGTGGATGGCAACGGTTTCGTGGTGAAGTTGATAGCCCGGCCCGAGAGGGACAGTGCAGCCGCTGAGAAAAACCAACAGCAAAACAAACCCCAGCGGGGCGAGCCGGGCTCGATTGATGCGCATCGACTCGGCCATTGTATCGAAGGGCGAATACCGCGGTCCAAACCAAAACCTACTGGCCAACACCAGCAGTTGTGCCTCGGATACAAGGGAACCGGAGGGTTACCGAAAAGAGGCCTTCGCGCCAGCGCCCAGTCGAGCGTCGCTCAAGGGCTCATTCAAGGGGACGTCATTAGACGTTGTATACGCGTTCCACATCGAAAATGCCGGGAACGCGGCGGATGGAGGCCAGAATGCGGTCGAGCTGCCTGTGGTCCGCAAGGTCGAGCCGAATCTCGATGCGTGCGCGCAGGTCGTCACTCGTGCTTTCCAGCGAGCGGATATTCGCGTCAGCTTCGCTGATGGCGGTAGTGATGGCAGCCAGCATGCCCGGCTTGTCCTCTGTGTAGACGCGCAGTCGAACGGAGTAGGTACCGCCCGATTTCGAAGCCCATTCCACGGGAATCCGCCGTTCGGTTTCGTAGAGCAGATTCTGGACGTTGGGGCAGGACGCATGGTGAACTGCGACACCCCGGCCGCGCGTGATATAGCCGATGATCTCGTCTCCGGGGATGGGATTGCAGCAGGAAGCCCGATAGACGAGCACGTCGTCCTGTCCTCGCACCAGGATCGTCGGCTCGCGCATCCCCAGCATGCGCTTGACGGCGGAGGCCAGTCGCGGTGGTTCAACGGAGCGTTTCTCACCCAACGATTCCCCGGCAGCCTTTGCGAGCACCTGTCGCGCGGCAAATTTGCCATAGCCAACCCCCGAATAGAGGTCGTCAATCGTTCCGCAACCGTATTCGCTGGCTACCTGCTCCAACTCCTTATCGAGCTTCTTGAGACTGAGGTCGTGTTCGCGCGCCTCTTTTTCGAGCAAGCGCCGGCCGACCTCCGTGGCCCGGCGGCTTTCCTGCAGATGGATCCATTGCCGGATCTTGCTGCGGGCCCGAGAGGTGTGTACGAAACTCAGCCAGTCGCGGCTGGGAGCATGCCCTTTCTGGGTCAGAATCTCGACGACGTCGCCGTTCGCCAGCGCGTGGCGCAGCGGAACGATCTGCGAGTTCACCTTGGCGCCCACGCACTGGTGACCGACCTCTGTGTGGATGGAATAGGCGAAATCCACCGGCGTGGCGCCGCGCGGCAGCACGATCACGTGCCCCTTCGGCGTGAATGTGTACACCTCTTCGGGATACAGGTCGACGCGGAGCGTGGAAAGAAACTCGCTCGGCTCTTCCATATCCTGCACCCATTCGATCAGCTGCCGGAGCCAGGCGATTCGCTGATCGTCACGATCGGAAATCGAGCCGACTCCTTCTTTGTAGCGCCAGTGGGCGCAAACGCCATCGTCGGCAATGCGATGCATCTCCTGCGTCCGAATCTGCACTTCGAACGGCTGGCCACCGCGGATCACCGTGGTGTGCAACGACTGATAGAGGTTCGGCCTGGGCATCGCGATGTAATCCTTAAACCGGCCGGGCACAGGCGGCCAGATCTGGTGAATCACACCCAGCGCCGCGTAGCAATTCCGCACGGTGTCCGTAATCACGCGAACCGCGAGCAGGTCGTAGATCTGGTCGAGCGTGCGCTGCTGCCGCTGGATCTTCTGATGGATGGAATAGAGACGCTTGATCCGCCCTTCGACCTCCGCCGGAATGCCGCTTTCCACCAGCTTTTTGCGAATCTGGTCCTGCACCTCGCTCAGGAATTTTTCGTAGAACTTACGCTTCGATTCCACCCGCTTCCGCAGGTCGAGATAGGCCTCCGGCTCAAGATAGCTGAACGAGAGGTCTTCCAGCTCGCCCCGCATGGCGCCCATCCCCAGGCGATGAGCGATCGGGGCGTAGATCCCGAGCGTTTCGCGGGCGATGCGCTGCTGCCGGTCTGTGGGCAGATAGTCGAGCGTTCGCATGTTGTGCAGCCGGTCGGCCAGCTTGATGAGCACGACGCGGACGTCGTTGACCATCGCCAGCAGCATCTTGCGCACGTTTTCCGCTTGGCGATCTTCGGGAGCCAGCAGGTCCAGCCGGCTGATTTTCGTGGCCCCTTCCACTAACCGCGCCACTTCCTTGCCGAACAGTTCGACGATCTGGGAAGAGGGGATTTTGGTGTCTTCGACGACATCGTGCAGCAACGCCGCCGAGAGCGTCGCCACATCGAGCCGCATGTCGGCCAGCAGATGGGCTACCGCCAGCGGATGCGAGAGATAGGGGTCGCCGGACTCGCGTCGCTGCTCGGAGTGTTGCTCGGCCGCAAAGTCGTAGGCCCGCCGAAGCAGGTCCAGATCCTCGTTGGGCCGCATGTGCCGCACTTTGTCGAGGAGTTCGATGAAGCGCAGGTCAAGGGCTCGACGTGCACTGGAACTAATGGGCTTTGACTCGCTCGGCATCGTCTCTTGCGCCTGCTAACTGCGAAAAGAAAACAAAAACCGGCTGGCCCGCCGCAGGCCAGCCGGCAAACCTCGGAGAACTTACTCGGTCTTCTTGGGAGACGCCTGTTCTTCCTGCTTGATCTGACTCACCTTCTCGACCAGATCATTGGCCTTCTTCAGCAGCGCTTGCCGGGCGCTGGGCGTCTCCGCCATATCGGCTTTCTGCCGGTAAAGCAGGTTGAGATACGCCATTGCGTCCGTATAGTTGGAACGGAGTTCTATGGCTTTCTTCAAATTTTGAATACCGTCATCCACCGTCTGCTCGTATTTCGATGCGAACTGTTCCCCGAGCTTCTTGGGCAGCGCCGCATCCGCCTTTAGCGGCTTCTTCCGCTTCGGCAAGCTTTGGTTGTAAGCCTTGCGCATGTCCTGGTTCGCCCGATAGGCCAGGCTCCAATCGATCACGCCAATCCAGTAGTACGGCTGAGCATCGCTCGGCTTCAGCTGAATGTGCTTCTCGTTCCACTGCTTCGCTTCCTCCAGCATCTGCGGGTTGAAAGGAGTGGAACCCATGTGAAACAACATCGAGCCGATCCCGTCGATGGCCGACAGGTTCTTCGGATCCTGTTCCAGCACCTTCTTGAACTGGGCGATCGCTTCTTGGCCCTTCTGCATGTTGTCCGGTGAAGGTGATCCAGGCACAAACTGGCTGGCGTAGGAAGTGGCCAGATACACGCGCGCCATCATGAGCTTCGGGTCGAGTTGCGCCGCCTTCTTGAAGCTCTCTTCCGCCTTGTCGAACTGGCCCAGCTTGTAGGCCTGCACCCCCTGGTTAATCAGGTCGCGCGCGCGCAATTTATTGCATCCGGCAAGACCGACAAGGCCTCCCGCCAGAAGGACAACAAGGCACGTCTTCAGCACACCCTGTGGACAACGCATCGGCAATTCCTCCAGGGCCCAGTGAAAGAAAGAAAACCTTATGAGATCACCGGGCTACTGACCCTCTTCAACTTTTTTGGTGAGCAGGCCAACCTTCTCGACATCCGAGCTGTGCATGATGTCAATCGCCCGGGCTACATAAGCGAATTGAACGTTGCTATCGCCTTTGATAAACGCCACCCGGTCACCCGGAGCCCGCACTTTGAAGACGTCCATCAACCGCGGGCCCAGCTGGTTCCACGTCACCGGATCCTGGTTGATTTTCAAGCTGCCATCCTGGGCTACCTGTACCACGATGGTCCGCTCGTTCAGTTGCTGGTTCTGCTTCTGGTGCGGAGGAGCCGGCTGGGGAACCTGCGCCTGGAGCCCTTTTGGCGTCGTCGGAGTGATCGCCATAAAGATGATGATCAACACCAAGAGCACGTCAATCAGCGGAACGACGTTCGGGTCCTTCATCGACCCCTTGCTCCCGCCTACCTGCATACCCATAGTGATACCCCCAAACTAGGTTCGTTCTTTGCCTTCCGATCGGATCCGCGTCCTAGCCGCCACTACCACCGAGCTTCGGCGGCCCCGTCTCCGGCTTTTCGAGCTTCTGGGTGAGCAGCCCAAGTTGTTCCACCCCAGCAGCACGGACATCGTCCACCACCGTCACGACGTTACCGTACTTGGCTCGGGCATCGCTCTTGATGAACACCACCTTGTTCAGGCGGTTCTTGAGTGCATCCCGAACCTTGGAGGTGACCTGGTTCTTGTCGATTTTCGTCGTGCGGAAATAAATGCTGCCGTCGCGGGTGACCGACAACAAGATTGCGTTGTCCTTGTCTGCCGCCTGCATCTTTACGGGGTTGTTGACCTTGGCCATGTCCACCGAGACGCCCTTCTGCAACATCGGGGTGATGACCATCATGATGATGAGCAACACCAGCATGATGTCCGTCATCGGCACGACGTTAGGCTCGGCCATCGTGTCGCCGGCTTTTGGCTTGTATGCCATAACTATCCCGCCTGGACCGGTTAGCTCTTCTTTGCCGAAGCTCTCCGCGTGATGAAGTAGTTGATCAACTCCATCGAGGAGTTGTCCATCTCCACGTCGAAGGCCTCGACCCGGCCATTGAAGTAATTGTACGTCCAGACCGCCGGCACCGCCACGAACAGACCGAGTGCGGTGGTGACCAGGGCCTCAGCGATACCGCCGGCGACCGCAGAAAGACCGGTAGCCTTTTCCGCCTGAATGCCCTGGAAAGCGTGAATGATGCCGAGCACGGTGCCGAACAGTCCAACGAACGGAGCGGTGGCCCCAATCGTGGCCAGTCCGCCAAGACCGCGCTTCATCTCCGCGTGTACGATAGCCACCGAGCGCTCCAAACCGCGCTTTGCGGCTTCGATCACTTCGTCTTCGGGCACCTGCGTCGTCGCCGCCTGGAACTCGGCCAGACCGGTGGCGACCACCTTCGCGATGTGGCTCTTCTTGTTCTTTTCGGCGATCGAAATCGCTTCGTCCAGCTTGTTGTCCTTGAGGGCGGCCGCCACTTGCTGAACGAAGAGGCGTGATTGCTTCCGCGCGGCACTGAACATCAGCGCCCGGTCAATCATGATTGCGATCGACCAGATCGACATGATGAACAAAACTACCACGACGAGCTTCGCCGGAACGCCCATTGTCGCCCACATGCCCCGCAGGTTCCAGCCGGCCGCCTGCCAAAGCCAGATCCCCGCCAGAGAGAGGTATGCTGCCATTGGGTTATTTCCTCCTGTCGTCAGTCCTACCAGAGACGTTGCTTAACCACATGGATGTACTGAATGGACGAAGCAAACCAGCTTCTCGCCAGCAGCTAATCTCCACCCAGGGTAAAGACTACTCGAATAATCGTATCCACTTTGACCGGTTGACCGTTCAAAAGTGTCGGTTGGTATTTCCACTGCTTCACAGCGTTCATCGCCGCCTGTACCAGCAGCGGCGGACCGGAAATATACTGCAACTCCTGCACCGACCCGTCCTTGGCGATGATCGCATGAAGCACGACCGTACCGGAAATCCGCGCGGCCTTCGCGATAGCCGGATATTCCGGTTGCACCATCCGGATCTGCCTGGCCGCCTGAACGTTACCACCGACGTGAATTACCTGCGGCACTTTCTTCTTGGGCGGTGGCGGCGGGGCTGCTGGTCCCGTTCCGCCGATGATTCCGCCGAGCGATCCGCCGCTCGATCCACCGGGCACACCTCCGACCACGCCCGTTGACGGACCAAAGTTCTGAGGAATCTTCTGATCCTTGACAATCGTGACCTTTTTGGGAATCACCCTTGGCGCCGTCAGTTGGTTGTGACGAATAAAGCTCGGTGGCCGCTTCACCACCTTCAACACCTTCGGAGGCGGCGGCGGGGGCGGCGGCGGGGGTGGCGGAGCCACCAACATCGTCGTCAACATCGCCGTCGGAAGCGCTTGCGTGTAAATCAGCGGGATCAGGATCAGCACGGCAAGGATGGCCATTTGGCCTGCCAGCGAGACAAAGATCGTCCATCGCGTATGCGTCTTGCGACGGTCCTTACCCGATACTACCAGCTCGTCAAACACACCCTACCTCCTTCCGGCTGTAGCCAAACGCCGGTTCGCCGCTCGCTCCTTCGGCGACCGACCACCGGAACCGGACGTTGCGCCACCGGGAGCCTTCAAACCCCGGAACTTGTTCCAAGCGATCACAATCGGCGCCGCGATCCCGAAACTGGAATAGGTTCCTACCACAACTCCCACCACCATAGCAAAAGCGAAAGAGCGCAGCACTCGTCCACCAATCAAAAACAGCACCAGCACGGCAAGAAATGTCAGCCCGCTCGTCAGAATCGTTCGGGACAGAGTTTGATTGATGGAGCGATTGACAATTTCCGGGAACGACTCCCGGCGCATCAGCCTGAGATTTTCACGAACGCGATCGAAAATCACGATCGTATCGTTCATTGAATAGCCCACCAGAGTGAGCAAGGCGGCGATCACCGTCAGCGAGATCTCGAAGTGAAACAGACAGAAAAATCCCAGCGTAATGAGCACGTCATGGAATACGGCAATAACGGCCGCCGCTCCGTACACCCATTCGAAGCGGAACGCGATATAGATCAGCATGCCCGCCAGAGCATAGAGCGTCGCGAGAATCGCCTGGTGGCGCAACTGCGTGCCCACCTGCGGACCGACGATTCGCACCTTCTGAATCACGTAAGATCCGGGATAGAACCCTTTCTCGATACTCGACACCACTGCCGGCGTCACCCCCGGCACCGCCGAAAGGGCGGAAAGCGACTTTACCAGCCCGCCGCTGTCCACGTCGCGGTAGTGGGTCAGGGCGAGAGCCAACTGCTTGTACTTTGTGCCCGCCGCCACGCCCAGATCCAGGGGATCACGGCGCGTCAAGTAGTCGGCGAGCGCGCCTGGCGTCACCGCATTGAAGTCCTGCTTACCGGCCGGCCCAGGGAACGTCTTGGAGAGCGCCTTGAGGATCGCCGTGCGTCCTGCGTCGAGCCGCTCCGCCGTGCCACCGGTTTCTTTCAGCCCGATCATCACGTCATTTTTCGAGGCAGGATCGGACGGGTCACTGGACCTCTGAATCGTACTGTTGCCCATTCCCTCCTGCGCCAGCGCCGCGCGGACTTTGGCCACGGGAGGCGTATTGGCAAACCGCACATAGACCAGCGTGCCTCCGCTGAAGTCAATCCCGTAGAGCAGGCCTCCATCGTGCAGCCAGGCGCCCAGCCCGACGAGCAGCAGAACGACGGACAAGGTCACAAAATACTTGATCTTGCCCATCCAGTTGATGTTCGGACTCTTGAAAAACTCCATCGTTACCGCTTCCTAGTCCTCACTAGACGCTCCGCGAACGGAATCCGTTCCGGGAACCTGCGTCGTCCCTAGATACTCAACTCCGTCTGGCGCGTCATCCGGCCCAGATGCCAGTCGAATATCGTGCGCGAAACGTAGATCGACGTAAAGATGTTGGCAATCAGACCGATGATCAGGGTAATTGCAAAACCCCTCACCGGTCCGGTCCCGAACATGAAGAGGAAGATGGCCGAAACCACCGTCGTGACGTGAGTATCGATAATCGTCAGGAACGCGCGTTCGAATCCCAAATCCACGGCTGAAGCATTCGCCTTGCCCGCGCGCAATTCTTCCCGGATGCGCTCGAACACGAGAACGTTCGAATCCACACCCATGCCGATCGTCAAGATCACACCGGCAATGCCAGGCAGCGTGAGCACGGCCTTGAAATAGGCCAGTGCCGCCATCAGGATCACCAGGTTCAAAATTAGCGCCAGCACCGCGTTCACGCCCGACAGCCTGTAGTAGATCAACAGGAAAATCATCACCACAACCAGACTGATGATCGATGCCCTAACGCCTTCACGAATCGAGTCGGCACCGAGCGACGGACCTACCGTACTCTCTTCCAGATACTTGATCGAAGCTGGCAAAGCACCGGCGCGCAACACCATTGCCAGGTCCTTCGCCTGTTGCGGAGTGAATTGGCCGGTGATTTCCCCGGAGTCGGAAATCTGCCCCTGAATCACCGGGGCCGAATGCACCCGATGATCGAGCACGATCGCCAGCCTCTGGCCGATATTGCGCTGGGTAAAGGGCCCAAACCGTTGAGCGGCGCTCCGTGAAAGATTGAAATGGACTTCCCATTGTCCCGGCATGTCCGGGTTCGGCGCTGCGCTCGCGCTCCGCAGGTCGCGGCCAGTCACCACTGGATTCCGCGTCACCAGGTAATACTCGGCAGATGCACCCGGCTGGCTGCTTCCTCCACCCTGCCCGGGAAGGAGCTGGCTGTCCGGCGGCAGGATTCCCCCGTGCTGTGCAAGTGCCTCGGCTTCGGAAGAGTACGGTCCGTCGATTACCTTGCGCAACTCCAGCTGACCGCCCGCCTTGATGACCGCCTTCGCCTGCGCGGGATTACCCTCACCCGGCAACTCCACCAGAATCTGCTGGCCTCGCGGACCGGTCTTGGCAATCTTGGGCTCGGTCAAACCAAGCTGGTCGACGCGGCGGCGGATGGTCTCAATCGCCTGCTGCATCGTCTGGCTTTCAATCTGGGAAACGGCAGCCGCCTTCAGTGTGAGCATGTAGCCGTTCATGTGCCCGGCCGCAGCCGCGACGTCCCAGTTGGGGAGCAGGTTGGCCACCACGCCATCGAAGGCGCCCGTCTGGCCCGCCGGAACGCCGGTCACCAGAATCCGCTCGTCGCTCACCCGGCGGATGTCACTTACCTTGATGCCCTTGCTCTGAAACTCCTGGGTGAGCGAGTCGATGGCTCGATTGCACTCGAACTGCACCGCCTGCTGCACCTCGACCTGCATCACCAGCTGTGTCCCGCCCTGCAGATCGAGCCCGAGCTTGATCCGGTGCTGAAAGTTCCCTTTCACGTCCTGCCAGGAAGTCGGGAACGAAGGGCGTGCAAAGAGACCCCAGAGACACGCCACCACAATCAGCAGGATAAACAGCGCCTTCCATTTGAGATTCTGATTCATCGTCCGCCCGGTTGCGAAACTCCCGAAGACCTCCGCTCAGCTCTTGTCCTTGGCGGCTTCCGGCTGAAGGCCGGCCACGGCGTTGCGCGCCACGCGAAGCTTCACCTGCTCGGCAACGCGGAGCAGGATGGTATCACCTTCGACGCCAACCACGACACCGTAAACACCACCGTTCGTTATTATTTTATCGCCGTTCTTGAGGGCTTGGTGCATGGCGGCGGTTTTTTTCTGTCGGCGCTGAGCAGGCAGAATGAGGAGGAGATAGAAGATGACGAGCACCAGCACCAACGGCAGCAACGCCACCAAACCACCGGTTGCCTGTCCTTGCCCTACTAGGAGTTCTGACTGCAGGAACATACGGCCTGCCCACCCGTAGCATTCAGTGAAGAATTAAAATTAAATCAGTTGATTCCGTTCCGGTAGTCCATTCCGGGGACCTCCGAATACAGGCGGCTCCGAGCTTCCCGAATCGCACCGCAGGACTAGGGATGACCCGCTTCGAGGCGCGCCTGAAGGTCTGACCGGAGTACCGCCAGGGTCCCAGAATTAATAGCGTCACGGATTTCTCTCATCCTGTCAAGGTAAAAGTATACATTGTGTATGGTGTTCAGGATTGCCGCAAGCATCTCGCCCGAAAGATACAAGTGCCGCAGGTAGGCTCGCGAGTAGCGTCGGCACACCGGGCATCCACAGGCAATGTCGATCGGGCGTTCGTCCTCCGCATAGGCGGCATTCTTGATCAGCAGCCGCCCATGGTGAGTGAACAGGCAACCGTTACGGGCATTGCGCGTCGGAAGCACACAATCCATCATATCGATGCCTGCGGCAACGTAGTCAATCAGATCTTCCGGCTTGCCTACGCCCATCAGGTAATGCGGCCGATCGTCCGGTAATCGGGCCGTTACCTCGGAAGTCATCTCCAGCGTCAAAGCGTGGGGCTCGCCTACCGCCAAACCTCCGATCGCATACCCTGGGAAATCCATTGCGATCAACTCGTCCGCCGATTCCCGTCGCAGGTCCGCATGCATCCCGCCCTGCACAATCGCAAGCTGCATCTGGCGATCTGGATCTCCCCGCTCGGCAAAAGCCTTCTTCGATCGCTCAGCCCATTCGCGCGTCCGTCGTGCCGCTTCTCGAGTTCGCTCGCGACTCGCCGGATACTCGATGCACTCGTCGAGCACCATCGCGATGTCCGACCCGAGCGCTTCCTGCACCTCGACTGCCCTTTCCGGAGTGAAGACATGAGCGGATCCGTCCAGGTGCGAACGGAAGTGGACGCCTTCGTCGCTCACTTCCCGCAGCCCGGCCATACTGAACACCTGAAATCCGCCGGAATCGGTCAGGATCGCTCCCGGCCAGGCCATGAATTGGTGCAAACCACCCAACCGTTTCACTCGCTCGTGTCCTGGACGCAGATACAGATGGTAGGTGTTGGCCAACAGCACGCGCACGCCCAGGGCCTCGATCGTTTCCTGTCGCAACCCCTTCACGCTCGCCGCCGTGCCCACCGGCATGAACACCGGCGTCTCGATTACGCCGTGCGGCGTCTCAAGCCGGCCGAGCCGCGCACCGGTCGGATCGGCCTTCAACACTTCGAATCGGAAGCCCATGGCCGACCTAGTCTAACAGGTCGAAATTCGGTTTCGCGTTGCACCCGTCCCTCCGCCTCTGCAGGCCACAGTTCCTCATCCGCGCGCGCCTCGAATCTGATAGTGTGTCCAGCGACACTTATGCTCTCAGCGCGGAGAATCCACATGTCCCAAAACCTTGTCCGTTCCATCTCCAGACCGCTTCGGTTGACGTTTCTGCGATCGGCAGCGGCACTCTTGCTGTTTGTCTGCATTCCCTCGCTGGCGACCTCGGCGCAGTCGAGTGCTTCGTCCGCTCCGCAGACGCCACAGCAGCGGACTGAAGCTCTGCTGGTCCGCACCATGAAAAATCCGGAATTTCGGGCGAAGTCCTACGGCCGCGTCACCTGGATCGACCATGGCGCCGCTTATCTCCACCTCGAACCATCGCCCAAGTTCCCCGAAGCACGCGACATCGTTCGCTACGATACTGCCGCCGGGCAGAAGACAGTCCTGCTCCCGGCCACAAAGCTGATTCCGCCCGGCGCTTCCGAACCGCTCCGGATCCAGGGTTTCTCTCTTTCGCACAACGACCGCCGCGTGCTGATCTATACGAACTCGCGCCGCGTTTGGCGCGAGAATACGCGCGGCGATTATTGGGTCTACGATTTCCGCACCGGCTCGCTGCTGAAGCTTGGCGGCGAAGTGCCGCCCTCCACGCTGATGTTCGCCAAGTTCTCACCCGATGGGAAGAAGGTCGCCTACGTCCACGACCACAACATCTACGTGGAGGATCCGGCGACTGGCGTCATCACCCAACTCACTTTCGACGGATCCAGGAACATCATCAACGGCACCTCCGACTGGGTAAGCGAAGAGGAACTCGACATCCGCGACGCCTACCGCTGGAGTCCCGACAGCCGGCGGATCGCTTTCTGGCAATTCAATACGAACGGGGTCGGCAAGTACACGCTGATCTACGACCTCGGCCATCCGCGAGGGACAATCGTCACCGGGATCCCCTATCCGGACTACGGCATCTACCCGAAAACGCTCGTCTACCCCTATCCCGAAGCGGGCACCACCAACTCGGCCGTGCGGGTCGGCGTCGTCGGCGCCAGTGGCGGACGGGTCGTCTGGATGCGAGTGCCCGGCAACCCGCGCGAGCACTACATCGCGCGCATCAACTGGGTCAACGCCAACGAGCTCGTGTTGCAGCACCTCGACCGTCTGCAAAACACCAACCAGGTGATGCTCGCCAACGCCACCACCGGCAGCGTACGCCAGGTCTTCGTCGATCGCGACAAGGCGTGGGTCGACTACAACGACCACATCTACTGGATCGACCACGACAGGCGATTCCTTTTCCTCAGTGAGCGGGACGGCTGGCGCCACCTCTACCGGGTGAATCCGCAAAACGGCCACGCGGCCCTGGTCACCCACGGAGCCTTCGACGTGGTTCATCTCGACGCCGTCTGCCCAAGCGACCGGTGGGTTTATTTCACGGCCTCGCCCCACAACGCGACGCAACGCTACCTCTTCCGCACGCGGATTGACGGTACCGGACTGCCCGAGCGGATCACGCCCAACCGGCCGGGCTGGCATTCCTACAGCATTTCGCCCAACTGCCAATACGCAATCCACACCTTCTCGACCTTCGACACACC
The DNA here is from genome assembly GCA_046704165.1 of Candidatus Acidiferrales bacterium. GTDB lineage: Bacteria > Acidobacteriota > Terriglobia > Acidiferrales > UBA7541 > JAKASX01. Next base: position 14,927 of record JBJKSI010000025.1, on the reverse strand, counting down.
CCCCTCGTACAATCTCGTTCGGCTCCCGAGCGATCACGTCGTGCGCGCCCTGCTCAATAACGACGCGCTCGCCAGGCGCGTTCGTCCTTTCACCGACGGTCCAACCCAATTCTTCCGCCTCAACGCCGGCGGCGGCATTCGGGTCGACGCCTGGCTAATGAAGCCACCGCACTTCAATCCGGCGAAGAAATATCCGCTTGTCGTTTACGTCTATTCCGAACCTGCCGGCCAAACCACGACGGACCGCTGGGGCTCACTTTTCAATCGCGTGTTGGCGAGTGACGGCTACCTGGTGGCGAGTTTCGACAACGAAGGCACTCCTTCGCCGCGCGGCCGGGCATGGCGTCGGGCGATTTATGGCTCGATCGGCCCGCTCTCTTCGAAACAACAGGCCACCGCACTCCAATCGCTCGAACACAATCGGCCGTACGTCGACGCCCATCGCATCGGCGTGTGGGGCTGGAGCGGAGGCGGATCGGAAACCCTGGACCTCATGTTCCGCTACCCGAGCCTCTACGACACCGGGGTCTCCATCGCCTCGGTTCCCGACCAGCGCCTCTACGATTCCATCTACCAGGAGCGCTACATGGGTTTGCCTCAGAACAATCCCAAGGGCTACGAGGAAGGCTCGGCTATCAACTTCGCTTCTGGGCTGCGCGGCCACCTGCTCGTCATGCACGGCACGGGCGACGACAACGTCCACTTCCAGGGCTTCGAGCTGCTGGTCAATCGCCTGATTCAGCTGGGTAAGCGATTCAGCATGCGCGTCTATCCAGACAGGACCCACAGCCTCTCGGAAGGTCCGGGCACAATACTCGACGTATTCAAGAACGTCCTGTGGTATTTCCAGGATCATCTGCCGGCGGGACCTCTGTCCATGAACGCAAAAAACTGACGGCCTGAACGCGACGTGCCGCACCGGCACGCTTCGTTCGGTCTGCGATTGAGACCGGCGGCCCTTGGGCCGCCGGTCTCAGTTTGCGGAGAAGCTGCCGGGAGCCACCGGTAGCTCCGGCACGGCCTCCATCAGCGCTTTTGTGTAGGGATGCCGCGGGCGGGCGAGAATCTGTTCAGCCACGCCGATCTCGACGAAACGACCTTCGCGCATCACGGCGATGCGCGTCGCCAACTGCGCAACCACCGGCAGACTGTGCGAGATGAACAGGTAGGTCAGCCCGTACTCCCTTTGCAGCCGCGCCAACAGGTCCAGAATCTGTGCCCCGATCGAAGGGTCGAGGGCCGAGACCGGCTCGTCGGCCACCACCAGTTTCGGCCGCAGCACCAGCGCACGGGCAATGGCCACTCGCTGCCGCTGTCCTCCCGAGAATTCATGCGGGAACCGGTCCAGCGCTTCGCGGCCCAGTCCTACCGCGGCGATCGCCTCCTCCAACCGGCGTCGCCGTTCGGCCCGTTTCAGTCCCGGCTCGTGAATCGCCAGTGGCTCCCCGATCGCCGACGCCACGCGCTGCCGGGGATCAAGAGAACCATAAGGATCCTGAAAGATCATCTGCATCTCGCGCCGCAGCCACCGCAGTTCGGCTCCGCCCGCGCCTAACCACCGGCTGCCGAGGAAGGAGATCTCCCCCCCATCCGGCTCTACCAGCCGGACCAGCAGCCGCGCCAACGTCGTCTTTCCACAACCCGATTCACCCACCACGGCCAGCGTTTCGCCCGTTTGGAGATCGAAATCGACGCCATCAACTGCGCGGACTCGGCTGCCGTCGGGCAGCAGGAAAGTTTTGCGGAGTCCTCGTGCCTGGAGAAAGAAGGAAACTTTTGCCACGGTGCAACCGGTCCGTTCGGCCTTCAGGATTTCACCGCCGACAGGAAAAGTGAGGTCTGCACGAATTCGACTTCCGGCTCCCCGCCGCCCGCATCCGGAAGCAAGCGCCCGCGAAACCCTGCGGCGCCATCGGCGAGGCCCGCCTCCATCAGCCGCCGCGTGTTTCTCCAGGCGGGATCGGCCGGCGCCCAGGCCGCACCGCGCATCCACTCACTGAAGCGACGCACTCGCTCGGACGATTCGACGGAATGAACGCGAAAACCCGCCTTCTCGACGGCTTCGGGAAACTCCGGGAGCACAAATGTATGCCGATGGGACGCATCGCGGGCGCGTTCGATCTCGTCGACGGCCGCCGAGTCGGCCACCCGCGGCACGATCATGTCCACCAGGGCCAGCCGCCCGCCCCGCCTCAGCACGCGAGCCACTTCCTCCAGCGCGCGCAACGGCTCGCTCATGTGATGGAAACTGTAGCCGCAGACGGCGACGTCGATCGATCCGTCGGGCAAGGGCAACGCCGTCGCGTCGCCGCAGATCAGCGTCACGTTCGGCGCACCCTCTTCACCCACGCTCCGCCGCGCACGATTGAGCAGCGCGGGGGTCAGATCCACTCCGAACACGTGCCGGGCGTGCCGAGCCAACGCCAGAGTAAAGGTGCCCGGGCCACACGCCAGATCGAGCCCTACGTCTCCCGCTCGGGGATCGGCCAGCCGCGCGATGATTTCCGCCTCCGCCGCGCGGCGCGGCATTGCCAGGCGGGCAAAGACCTCCGCCGACCGGGTAAAACGCTCGCGCACTAGCTCATTCTGTTCGCGATGGGTCGTTTCATTCACCGCACCAGAATACAGCGGGCGGAATGCTCCGGGCCAGCTTGGCGCGGCTCGGGAACCGCCAGAGAACATTCCGCGCGGCGATAGGGACAACGCGGCTCGAAAGGGCAGCCCGGCGGCATCGCGTCGAGCCGCGGAACGCTGCCCGGGATCGGCGTCAGTCGCCGTCCTTTCTGAGGCACGGCTCGCAGCAGTCCTTCCGTGTAAGGGTGTGCCGGCCGCTTTAGCACCTCGCGCGCCGGCCCTTGCTCCACGATTCGGCCCGCGTACATCACCAGCAGCTTCCCCGCAAGCTGTGCCACCACCGCCAGGTCGTGGCTGATGAAGAGCAAAGCCAGATTCGATTCCCGCTGCAGCTGTCCCAGCAGTTCCACGATCTGGTGCTGCACGGTGACGTCGAGCGCGGTTGTCGGCTCGTCGGCGATCAGCAATCGGGGATCGGGCGCCAGCGCCATCGCGATCATCACCCGTTGGCGCAAACCACCGGAAAGCTGGTGCGGATACTGCCTGGCCCGCAGCGTTGGATTGGGAACCACCGCTCGCTCCAGCGCCGCCAGCGTGCGGTGACGCAGTTCTTTGGCTCCCAGCCCGCGCTCATGCGTGCGCAGCGCCTCGGACACCTGCGCACCAACTCGCATCACCGGGTTCAGCGCGGTCATCGGCTCCTGGAACACCATGCCGATCTCCCGCCCTCGCACTGCCTCGAGCCGCCGCTCCGGCAACGTCACCAGGTCAACCGCTGGCCCACCGTCTCGCCCGGCCAACCGCACCTGGCCCAGCCGGCGCGCCCCGTTCGGCACCAGCCCCACCAAGGCCAGTCCCATCATCGTCTTTCCCGAACCTGATTCCCCTACCAGTCCGATGGCCTCGCCCGTTCGCGCCTGGAAGTTCACGTCGTTCACGGGCCGCACGCGACCGGAAGCCGTCGGCAGTTCCACTGTCAAGCCACGTACGTCGAGAAGCGGAGTCATAGCCTGCATCATAGAGTCGGACGCACCCGTGAGGGAAAACGAATCTCGCATTCGTTTCCCGGTCGCGGAATAATGTTTCTTTGTCTTTCTTCCAAATTCGCAGGAGCAAACGAATGCACCGCCTGTTTCCGGGATGGCAAACGGCAATCAACCATCATCCCGTCTTCGTTCATTTCCCTATCGCCCTCTGGTTCACCGCCCTGTTATTCGAGATCGTTGCCGTCTGGAAGAAGAACGATTCTTCTCACCGTACCGCCGTCTGGCTGCTGCTGCTCGGGACAATTGCGGGCACGTTTGCCGTCGGCACCGGCCTGAGCGCTGGCAAAGACGTGCCGGCAAGACTCGCACCGCTCCTCGAAGCCCACGAGCAGCTCATGCTCAGCAGCTATTTCGTCGCTCTGGGCCTTTGCGCCTTTGCCCTTTTCGCCGGCCGCCGCCTCACGCAGGGATTGAAGGTGGTGGTGCTGATCGGTCTGTTGATTCTGGCGCTGCTGGTGGCCCTGGGATCTGATCGTGGTGCTGAAATGGTCTACCAGTATGGCGTTGGCGTGAACTGGAAAACCGCCGTGCACGCGAAACAGTCTTCCCGTTCCGACGCTCCGAAAAAATAAGGCCCGCCCCGCGCAGGCGGAACGGGCCATCGATTATCGAAAGCTTCGCCTCAGAAGTCGTGCGTCGGGCCCTCCAGGAACGCCCGCAGTTTCCGCGAACGCGATGGGTGCCGTAGCTTCCGCAGTGCTTTCGCCTCTATCTGCCGAATTCGTTCCCGAGTCACGGCAAACGACTGACCGACTTCCTCAAGCGTGTGTTCGCTGCCGTCTTCCAGCCCGAACCGCATCTTGATTACCTTCTCCTCGCGCGGCGTTAGCGTCTTCAGCACCGAAGAGGTCTGTTCCTTCAGGCTGAGGTTCACCACGGCGTCGGACGGCGAAACCACCGCTTTGTCCTCGATGAAATCGCCCAGGTGCGAATCCTCTTCTTCCCCGATCGGCGTCTCGAGCGAGATGGGTTCCTGGGCGATCTTCATGATCTTGCGCACTTTGCCCACGGGGATTTCCATCTGTTTGGCGATCTCTTCGGACGTCGGTTCGCGCCCCAGTTCCTGCACCAGCTGCCGCTGCGTCCGCACCAGTTTGTTGATCGTCTCGATCATGTGCACCGGGATGCGAATCGTGCGGGCTTGGTCGGCAATCGCCCGCGTGATCGCTTGCCGGATCCACCAGGTGGCGTAGGTGGAAAACTTGTAGCCTCGCCGCCATTCGAACTTGTCGACCGCCTTCATCAGGCCAATGTTGCCTTCCTGGATCAGATCCAGAAATTGCAGGCCGCGGGTCGTGTATTTCTTCGCGATCGAAACCACCAGCCGGAGGTTGGCCTCGATCAGTTCCTTCTTCGCCTGCTCGGCCTCGGCCTCGCCCCGCTGGATCAGCTGCAGATTGCGCTTCAACTCCGCCAAGCTGACTTCGCTCTCGATTTCGATCTCTTTCAGCTCGGTCCGGCGCGAACGTAGCTCCTTGCGCGCTTCGGTGGCGTTGTCGCCCTTCGCGACTTCCGCCCGCCGCTCCAGCTTCCCGGCTTCCTTTTCGAGCGCCTGCAGCCGCTCGACCATCTGCCGCAGCCGCTCGATCAGCCGCTTCCGCTCCTGTGGATTGAAGTCGATCGAGCGAATCAGCCGCGAGAGTTCCACCCGCCGCCTGGCCAGCCGCCATTTTCCCTTTACCCAGGCCCGCTTCCGCGCGCGCGGCGCCTTTTCGAACTTCTGCAGCAACTTCAGCGTCTCCAGGTACAGCTTGGCGATCTGATCGATCACCCGAAGCGTCTGCCCGGTCTTTTGTTCCACCTTCTCGTCGGTCAGTTCCTCATCGTCGAACTGCACGATCTCCTTGATCGACCGACGGCCTTCCCGCAAATCCTCGCCGATGCTCAGCAATTCCTTCCACACCAGCGGCGAGCGCGAGATCACCTTCAGCACCAGCCACTGTCCGCGCTCGATACGTTTCGCAATGGCCACTTCGCCTTCGCGCGTCAGCAGCGGCACCGTGCCCATCTCGCGCAGGTACATCCGCACCGGATCGTTGGTCTTTTCGAGAGCGCCTGGACTCAGGTCCAGGTCCTCCTCGGGCAGTTCGTCTTCCTTGGATTCCAGTTCCGGCGTCTCGAGCGATTCCGCCGCGTCCATTCGGCGCACCGGCTTGCTTGGAGCGTCCTCGTACACGTCGATCCCGTGACGCTCAAAAGTGGAAAGCAGATCGTCGATCTCGTCGGAAGAATGCACTTCAGCGGGAAGGATGTCGTTTACCTCGTCGTAAAGCAGGTAACCGCGCTCCTTGCCCATTGTGATCAGTTGTCGGACTTGGTCGTATTTTTCCTCGATCGCCAATGCTGCTTGCCTCCCGCTCTGTCCGCAACGCTGGGCGTCGACGGCGGTGCGCCGAGTGACCAAACCACGAAGGAAGAAGGGCGAAGGATCGTCAACCGACTATGGAAGCCCCTGTTCGTGCTCCACCCCGCTTCTCATTTCCGTCAACGGTTGTTCCCGTCGCCTAACCGCTACGAAATCGATCCGCCAGCCGACAATCCAACCAGATTACACACGTTCCGTCAAAAACCGTCAACTCGACAACGCCCGAAAAGCCACCCCGGTTTCCGATCTCGTCCCGTACGCTTTCCTTCGTCATGTTTCCAATTGGTCGAGCGACGCCCGCAGCGACTGCTTCCTCTCCAGCAGACGCAACAGTTCCCGCTTTCCCTCGCCCGCTTCTCCGCTCGCCCCTTTCAGCGCCTCGATCTCTCCCTGCACCGACCGCAGTTCGTTTTCGAGCCGCCGCCGTTGCAACACCGCCAGGCAGCTTTCCGCCTCTTCCCAAGTCGGCTCGGCGGAGGTTTCGAAGGCGAGTTCGAAGAGCAGGCGCCGATCGCGTTCCTCGAGCCGCTCTCCGAGCGCCGTCAGTTCTTCGGCGGCGGGCCGGGCGTTCGAACCCGTACTCAATAACGCAGAAAAGAGCGATTCCGTTTCAAGACCCCGATGAAGTTCCGTGCGGCCGATCTCTTCTCCCAGCCGCTGACGAAACTCTTCTGCGTCCAGCAGCATTTTCAGCAGCCGCCGCTCGGCCGGCGTCACCGGTGCCGTCAGCAGGTCCGAACGCGGTTTAACCTCCGCCTGCCGCTCCGCCGCGGCCCGCACCAGCGATTGCCGCAACACCGCCTGATCCACGCGCAACTCCGAGGCGATCCGGCTGGCCCATTCCGAGCGCGCCAGCGGACTCGGCAGCAGCCGCACGTACGGCAACAGGAAATTCACTCCCCGCAGTTTGCTTTCTACCGACCCGGTGTCCATTCGCCGCGCCCGCACAATCAGATAGTCCAGATAGAGCGGCGAGTGCCCCAGCAGTTCCCGGTAGGCCTCCGCGCCATGCTGCCTCACAAACTGGTCGGGATCCGATTTGTCACCGTCGGCCGTCGGCAGCACCAGCACCCGCACTTCGAATTCCGCTCCCAGCAGCAGCGTCAGGGAACGGTCCGTGGCTGCCTGCCCGGCCGCATCCACGTCGTAATTCACCACCACGTTTCTCGTGAAACGCGCTAGCAGCCGCACCTGCGCCTCGGCCAGGCTGGTGCCGCAACTCGCCACCACATTTTCCACCCCAGCCTCGGCCAACGTGATCGCGTCCATATAGCCTTCGACGAGCACTACGAATCCTTCGCGCCGGATCGCCTCCTTCGCGCGGTCCAGGTTGTAGAGCACGTGGCTCTTGGTGTAGATGCGCGTCTCGGGCGAGTTCAGATATTTCGGCGTCTGGTCGCCAACCGCTCTCCCGCCAAAGGCCACCACCCGGCCCGACTCGCTTGCGATCGGAAACATCACCCGCCGCCGGAAACGGTCGAACACCTGACCGTTCCGGTCGCGCGACACCAGCCCGGAAAGGTCCAGCACTGCCGGCGGAAATTTCCCCCGTAGATGCCGTGCCAGCGCCTCGCCCGTCGAGGGCGCCCAGCCCAATCCGAATCGAGCGATCGTTTCCCGCTTCAGGCCACGATCTTCCAGATAGCCCCGTGCCGCGTGGCCTTCGGGCGTCTCCAGTTGGCGAGTAAAAAACGCCGCCGCCGCCCGGTGCACCTCCATCAGCAGCCGTCGCTGCTGCGTCTCCTTTTGCGCTTGCGGCCCTCCGTGACCCCTCCATTCCGGCATCGGGATGCCGCACTTCTCGGCCACGGCACGAATCGCCTCAGGGAAGCTCACCTTGTCCATTTCCATCACGAAATGAAACACGTCGCCGCCCGCGCCGCACCCGAAGCAGTGATAGATCTGCTTGCCCGGATGCACTGCGAACGATGGAGTCTTCTCGTGGTGGAAGGGACACAGGCCGACAAAATTCTGTCCGCTCTTCTTCAGCCGGACATACTCGCCGATCAGACGGACGATGTCCGCTTGCTGCTTGACGCGTTCGGCAACCGATCCCGGCTCGGCCATGGGTGAGGGGTGACCTGCAAAGTATAACGCGTCTGACGACCCTTGCGGGCCGGCAGCCAGGAAACGTCCGCCAGTCGCCACCGGCCAATGTCGACGAACGGACTTCAGGCCGGCATCACCGGGCTACCGGCTGACCGGAAAGAAACTCGTTGACGACGGAGACGAATTTGGCGGGCTGTTCAAAGAACGGCATGTGCCCGCTTTTTTCAAAGACGTGGAACTGCGAACCGGAGATCTCCCGATGCATCCGATACGCAATCACTGGAGCGACGTTCATGTCATAACGACCGCACGCCACCAGCACCGGAAAACCAAATTTCCGGATCTCCGGGTTCAGGTTGAAGCGGGCGATATCGCGATTGAGCAGGCGATTGACTTTGTAATACTCCTTGAGGCCTTTGGTCCTCGCCAAAAACTCATCGCGATGCCTGGGGGAATAGAACAGCATGGAGAGGTAAAGCCGCGTCGCCGCGTCGCGGGCCGCGGCGGAATCCTTCTCATGCAGATCGGCGACGAAGCCGTAGCTGTCCTCCCGCGCCGTCACGTCGGGAAACACGTCGCGGAACAGGAAGATCGTGTCCTTCCATCGCGGCGCGGCCGAATCGAGCAGGATCAGCCGTTCGATATGTTCAGGATGGCGCGCGGCATAGGCCATCGCCAGAAAACCGCCCCACGAATGACCGAGCAGATCGATCTTGTCGTAGCCCAGATGAGCGCGCAGCGCATCCAGATCGTTGATCTGGTCGGCCAAGGTGCAGGACTCACCGGGCTTGAGGGGACCCGAGCGGCCGGTGCCGCGCTGATCCCACATGACGATTTTTCGGGTCCGGCCAAGCATCTTCCAGGCATCGGAAACAAGAAGATACCTGTGACTGAAACCCGGCCCTCCGTTAGCGACGAAAAGCGGAGTAGCCGTGCCGGAGCCAAACACTACGTAGTCGATCCTGGCGCCCGGAGCCTGAAACGTGGTGCCATGCTCCTGTTGAGCCTGCGCTGGCGCGGGAACCAGCAGAAGAGCGCACACAACCACAAAGGCCAGAATCGCGGGGGTAAAGCCTACGATGTGGCATGGCAAACAGGTCGACGTGACGCGGAGACGAAAGCCCGGAATGCTCATGAAAGCCTCCCTTTTGCTCGCGGGAATTTGCATTCTGTTTTTCCGCTCTTTCTATCGTTTCGATGGACCGGCATCGTATTCGAAACCATTCCGCGACGCAATCTCCTATACCGCCTGTACCGCCTTTGCGCTTCTCACCCCTTGAGTTCCACAACGGTGACCGCTTCGCCGCCGCGCTCGGGCTTTTCCGCAGAGATCTTCTCCACCAGCGGATGCGGCCGCAGAAATTCCGCCAGCCCGCGCCGCAGCGCGCCCGTGCCATAGCCGTGGACGATCCGGATTCTTGGCTTGTTTGCGAGCGCCGCACGATCGAGGAACCGGTCGACCTGCCGCACCGCCTCTTCCACCGTGCAGCCGATCACGTTGATCTCGTCGCCGCCTTCCTCCGACGGCTGCACGGCCACCGTCAGTCCCGCGGCCCCAGGCTTTCCGCTGGTCTCCGCTTCCTCCACGGTTCCCAGCACGTCCTCCACCGGCACCTTCATCCGCAGCGGCCCGGCCTGCACCTCGATGCTTCGCTCCTTCCGCTCTCGCACCACCACCGGCTTTGCCAACCCGCGCACCCGCACCTTCATCCCCGGCAAGAGCCGCTCGGGATCGATCGGTGCGGGCGCGGCTTCGGGTTCACCGCCCAACTCCTCTCGCGTCTCCTCGCGATGCCGCAGCACGGCCGCGTCCGCTGCGGCACGGGATTCCGATCGAATCGCGGCCAGCCGGCGTGCCGTCTGCTTTTCTAGGGTCGCGCGCAGCTTGCGATCCTCCACGTCGCCCACCAACCGCGCGACCTCTTTTTCCACCTCGGCGAGCGCCTTGCGAAACTGCCTTTCGAGTTCCTCGATTCTCCGCCGCTGTCGCTCAACCCACTCGGTGCGCAGCCGCGCACGGTCCTCTTCGAGGCGCGTCCGCTCGGACACCGTCTCGGCCAGCCGGCGATCGAACTCCTCCTGCAACCGGTGCAGGTTGTCGATCAACGCGCCGGCTTCGACCGCCTCGGGCTCCATCTCGCGCCGGGCGCGCTCGATCACTTCCTGCGGCATGCCCAGCCGTCGAGCAATCTCGATCCCGCTCGAAGTGCCGGGCAGGCCGAGCAGCAGGCGGTAGGTGGGCTGCAGCGTGGCCGTATCAAATTCCACGGCCGCGTTGACCACCCCGTTGCTGCCCAAGGCAAAGGTCTTCAGCCGGTCGTGATGCGTCGTGGCAAAGGTCAGCGAGCGCCGACCGCGGAATTCGTCGAGCAGGGCGATCGCGAGTGCCGATCCCTCCTCGGGCGCCGTTCCCGTACCGATTTCGTCGATCAGGACCAGCGAGCGATCCGTGGCTTCCTCGAGCATCGCGCGCAGGTTCAGCACGTGCGCCGAAAAGGTGGAAAGGTCGGCAATGATCGATTGCTCGTCGCCGATATCGACGAGCACGCGGTCAACGACCGGCAGCGAGGCGTCGCTCGCCGCTACCGGAATTCCGGTTTGTGCAGAGAGCACCGCCAGCCCGACGGTTTTCAGCACTACCGTCTTGCCACCGGCGTTCGGGCCGCTGATCACCATCACCGTGTCGGCGCCGCCCAGCTCGATCTCCAACGGCACCATCGCTCGTCCACGGCCCCGTAGCGCCTGTTCGAGCACCGGATGCCGCGCCGCCTTCAGCCGCAGCCACGACTCACCGGAAAAGCGCGGCAGCACGCAGCCGAAATGCAGCGAGAAGCGGCCCCGAGCAAAATGCGAATCCAGCTCGCCTAGCACGGCAACGGTTCGCCGCAGCAGCGCCTGCTGCGCGCGCAGCCGGCCGGTCAGTTCGTCCAGAATTCTCGCGATTTCCGCTTCTTCCGCTTCCGCCAGATGCACGAGCTCGTTGTTCTGCTCCACGGCATCAAGTGGCTCGACGAACAGCGTTTGCCCGGTTGAGCTGGCTCCGTGCACCACGCCCGGCACCGCCCGCCGGCCCGAGGCGCGCACCGGGATTACGTACCGGTCGTTCCGCAGCGTGACGTAATCCTCTTCGCTTCCGGCGTCGCTCAGCCGGCGCAAGACGGCACGCAGCATTTGCAGCGTCCGCTCGCGAAGACGCACGCGCTGCTGCCGGATCCGTTTCAGTTGAGGGGAAGCATCGTCGGAGATCTCGCCGTTTGGAAGGACGGCGCGCCGGATGGCGGCCGCCAGCGGCCTCAGGTCGGCCAGCCCCGTGCCGCGCTCGGCCAGCCGCGGCCAGCGCTCGCGGAGTGCTCCTAAAGTTTGCCGGGCGTCGTAGGCGGTCTCGACTAGCGCGGCCGCCTCCAACAGCTGCCCCGGATCGAGCACGGCACCGGGCATTGTCAGTTGCTCGAGCCATGGATCGGGGTCGGCCAGCCCTCCGAAGCCCATCTCGGAGCCGCTGGCTAAGTATTCGGTGGCTTCGCCGATCAGCGCGAAGCTCGCCTCGAGCGCAGCGCGGTTGGTGGAAAACTCCAGCCCCTCAAGCGCTTGTCTCCCCGGAGCGCAAGTCGAAAAGCCCAGCAGGATTCTGACCAGCTTGTCGAATTCGAGCAGTTCCTCGGCCGGTCGAGCCACGGCTTCTCCCTCAATCCCGCGCCGGAGACGACCCCGCGGCACCTTGCGCCAGCCGCTCTACCAGAAACCGCGCGGCATCGCCAGGCGAAGCGGCTCGGTAGAGGGCGCGGTCGCCGCCCGGCACGCCAACTCCGGCGCGCCCGGCTTCCACTTGATTGACCTGTTCGATCACCGGCAACCAGAACGGGCCGAGCACGACCAGCGGTTTCGCACGCATCATGCCCTTATTCAGCATCTCCCACACCACCGCGAGTTCGACCAGCGTTCCCGTCCCGCCCGGACAGGCAACATAGCCCTGCCCGCGCCGCACTAACTCGAACAGCCGCTCCTGCCAGGTGCCCGCGCGGAATTCGCTCGAAACCCACTCGTTCGCCTCCGCGCGAGATCCCTCCGTCGTCACGCCGATTACTTCACCGCCCGATTCGCGCGCCCCGCGGGAGACCGCCTCCATCACTCCGCCATAGCCGCCCGAGCACACCGCCAGCCCGCTGCCGGCCAGGGCCCTCCCCAGTTCGAGCGCCTCCCGATATTCTCGAGAGTCGCGAGCTGCGATCGAACTGCCGAACACGGTGACAACGGTATGTGCGCCTGGCATCGAAATCCTCGTGGTCCCTGACGTGGCCGAATCGCGCCGGACCTATCTTCTCCGCCGGGAACGTTTCACCGGCAAGACCCGGCCTCTTCCGCCAATGTCTTCGACAATCGCCTCGGCCACCTTGTCGAGGAAGGGATCGAATCTCGAATTCGGCGGCGTATTGTTCACCAGGATCGAAAAGACGATACGCCGGCCCCCCAGCGTCGTGGCGTAACCCGAGAGCGAATTGTCGTGCGCCAGCGTGCCCGTCTTGGCGAAGACGCGACCCTCGGCCGGAGTGTCCGCCATCCGGTCCTGCAGCGTGCCGTCCTGTCCGGCCACCGGCAGGGCGCTGATCAGCACCTTCGCCCAACTCTGCTTGGCGTCGTAACGCAGCAACGTAACCAGGGCGCGGGGCGTCACCAGGTCGTAGCGCGAAAGGCCCGAGCCGTCGAAGAACTCCACGTCTCGCGCGATGCCGAGCCGCGCCAGCAGGCCCTGTTCCACCGCCAGCCCGTTCTGCAGCGACCCCACTCCCGTCCGCACGTGCGCCACCGTCCGCAGCAGGCATTCCGCGTGCAGGTTCTGGCTCACCTTCAGCAGATACCGCAGCGTCTCGGCCAGCGTCGGCGATTCGTGCTCGGCGAGCACTTCCCGCACCGGCGGCGGGGGCGGCGTCTCATCCGGCAGCAGGTGCACCACCGCCGTTCCGCCGTCCACCTTCACGCCCTGCTCGATCAGCAGATGCCTGAGCAGGGCCGCCGCATACCGCGCCGGCTGTTCGATCGCCAGGTACTCTTTCTGTGGATCGTTCCCGGCCGACACCTGCCCGGTGAGCGTCACGTTGAGGGAATCCAGCTGCCGGCGGATGCTGATCTGCGGGTCCATGCCGTGCCGCACCGTCGTCACGTGGTCGATGAAGTGGTAGAAAGCCGGCCACGGGTGCACGCTCAGCGTGGCCGGGTCCCCCAGCCGCTCACCCGGAGTCACGTCGATCTCCAGCGTGTTGTCGTCGATCACGATCGCGCTGACTGGAGCGCCGTAGTATTCCGTCAGGTCGTCGATATTCCATCCGGGCGGATAGCGGTGGTAGGTGAAATAGCTGTCGTCCGCGACCACGTCGCCGGTGACGCGCTTCACTCCCTTGGCCACCAACTGATCGACCAGCTCCGCGATCACCTTATCCGCGGGCCCCTCGGTCTTCGCCGCCTCTCCCGAAGTGAAGACGACCGGGAAGACGCGGTTCGACAGGTTCGGATCGCCGCGCCCCACCAACACCAGATCTCCCTTGAGCGTCCCATCCGGCTCCAGCTGCCCGGCGGTTTCGAGTGTGGTGCGCCAGCGGTAATCGGGACCCAGTTGGTTGAGCGCCAGTGTCGATGTGAAGAGTTTCGCGTTCGATGCAGGGGTGAAAAAGTGGTCGGCGTTGTGCTCGTAAAGCACCTGGCCGGTTCGTTCGTCCTCGACCAGGATGCCCCAGTCAGCCAGGCGGGCCAGCGGCTGCGAAAGGATCCATCGCATTTGCCGGCGAAAGCGAGCCACCCCGTAGGGCCGTACCGGCGGCACCGACGCCGCGGCTCGAAGGAGCGGCGGCAGCAGACACCCGGCGGCAATCAGTACTATTAGAAGGAAAAAAGGAAAAAGGCGGTTCCGAAACGAGTTGGTCGATCTCATTGGCTCAGCGGCGATTATAATGCACGGGCTACCGTTCCGTACCGGCTCAGGCAGCCAGAAACGTGAAACTGCCGTCCTACTTAGCAGCGAGACCGGAAACATCCTTCCGGCGGGACAGGCTGCTCGCATACCCGCCTATTGGAGATGAACGTATGAAACGCCCGTGGATACTGCTCCTGGCGCTGGTCCTGGCCGTCCCGGCGATGGCCAAGGAAACCGCCGTCCAAAAGCGACTCGAAAACAGCGGGGTCGTGCTCACGCAAATTCTCAATATTCCCGACAACATTCCCCAAAGCCTGCTCGACAAGGCCCGGTGCGTCATCGTATTGCCGTCCGTAATCAAGGCCGCCTTCATCTTCGGTGGCAGCTATGGCCGCGGCGCCATGACCTGCCGCAGCGGCAAGAACTTCGATGGACCGTGGAGCCCGCCCGCGATGATGGTGCTCGAGGGTGGCAGTTTCGGCTTTCAAATCGGCGGTCAGGCCACCGATTTCGTTCTGCTCGTGATGAACAATGACGGCGCGCATTCCCTGCTCAACAGCAAGGTCAAGCTCGGCGCCGACCTTTCCGCCGCCGCCGGCCCGGTGGGCCGCAATGCCGCGGCCGACACCGACGCCTACATGCGCGCGGAAATTCTCACCTATTCCCGCGCGCGCGGGGTCTTTGCCGGCGTGTCGCTCACTGGTTCATCGCTGCGCCCCGACAAGGAAGCCAACGCCCAGCTCTACGGCAAGACCGTCTCGCCCAAGCAAATCATCCAGGGCAATGCGCGAATGCCGTCCAGCGCGGCGGTCATGATTCGGGTGCTCAATCAGCACTCGCCCAAGCTGAAGCCGTAGGTCCCGCCGCTTCTCGAAACGGTGTTCCCGAAGGCGGGGCCCCCCGCCCGGGGGGGGGCGCGCGCGTTGCTTTTTTTCACCCCCCCCCCCCTTTTGTAAAATTTATTAATTTTTTTTAATATTTTTTTTAT
>JBJKSI010000024.1:0-39680 GCA_046704165.1 Candidatus Acidiferrales bacterium | reverse complement strand
GGGGGGGGGGGGGGGGGGCCGCCCCCCCCCCCCCCCCCCCCACGGCCAGGCCGAAAAACAGCAGCAGAGCGATGGAAATCCGGCCAAACATCGAAGCGGCCTCAGTGGACGGCGATGATTACAATGATCGCGGTGGCCAGCGCAATGATGATGTAGGTGAGTTGCTGGTTGGTGAGCGCGCCGGCCTTGAATCGCTGCTGCGCCTCGCTGGTGCGGGCGGCCAGATTGGCCAATTCAGCCTGCGAGAGCATCGGAATCGCCCGCTGAACGACGCGGTAGTTCATGCCGGCGCTCCTCAGCGAATGGCGCGCCTGTGACGTGGAAAGGAATGCCAGGACTTTGGCCTGGTTCGCCCGCCGCGCCGCCACCGAGGCGGCAACGTCTCTCGCGAGTGTGGCGGTGGAAACGACGTGCTGCGGCGCAGCCTTGGGCGTTTGCGCCAGGGCGGTCGGCGAGAATAGCGGAGTGAGAATCAGCAAAGCAGCCATCAGGGAAACGAGGAAGTTCTTACCGGTTGAAGTCATGCGTCCTCCTTGGCGAGACGTTGGCTGAAAGTAAAAAATGGTCTACCAAGAAAGGATGCCCGGAATTCAGTGAAACGTTGTTTGGGTTTTGCCCCAGATGTGTTTCGGTGGGGGACTTCCCGGGGAACGCGGGGAATCCCGGAGCGTTCCGGCCGGGGATGGCCCGCACCACGCACTCGCGCCACTTTCGCTGCCGGGCAACGCTTCAGGCCGGCTCGGCGTGCGTCGAGATGTCCTCCGGCTGGTTCCCGGGTGAGTCGGCGCCGTGCAGGATTTCGAGGGCGGCGTGAAACATCCTCTGGCGCAGCTCCTCGCGCTCTTCCGCCCGGGCGATGTAACGGATGACGACGTTCAGGCCGGCCTCGGTTGGCCGAACCGTGATCACCGGCTTTGCCGTGAACGAGGTGAGCCCCGAGCCGGCCATCGCCCGCTTCCAATCCTGCTCGGCGAGGCTCGCGCTGTTTTCTGTCTCCTTCTCGGCGGTTCTTTGCAGCGCTTCGAGCAATGGATGGGGTTTCAGGCTGGCTGGCAGCCCGAACTGGATTTCGTCCCAGAGCCACTGGCCGGCGGTGGTGAAGTTGAAATAGTAGCCTTCGATTGCGAAGCTGTTGATGAAGGCCACCCGTCGCCCTGTGGGGTGGCCTGCGTCGGTCCAGTTGCCCGCTTCCAGGATCACGGTGAAGAGCAGTCCCACCTCGAGCACCTTTCCCTGTACGCCGTTGACCTGTTGAGCGCCGTTGATCTCGACCCAGTCGCCGGGCCGCATGCCGTTCGGCCCGATCAGCCGGAACCAGCCGAGAAAAGCCACGATGAAGTCCTTGAGCGCGACGGCGAGTCCGGCGCCAACCAGCCCCAGAATGGTTCCCAGTTGCCGCGGGGGCCCGAAAATCACGACGAGGATGAGCACGGCGGCAAGGCCGCGCGTAGCGAAGCGCAGCACGGAATGCATCGTGTGCATCCGTTTCCGGTCGAACGAGAGGCCTGAAAACAGGTGCGAGATCAGCAGGTCGGCTGCCACAGCCAGAAATAGCAACACCAGCACCCAAAGCGCCGAGCGAATCAGCCGATGCAAAGTAACCTGTGCTCGCGCTTGGGCCGCCTTGAGCCAGCGTTCATAGACGTTTCCCAGTTCCCGGGAGGTCTCGATCTGACTGTCGAGAGAAGAGAGGTCCTGCTGGTCGTTCCGGAGTTGCTGGACGGAAGAGAGTTCCGAAGCGCTGTTCGGAGCACCCTTCCCCGCTGTGGGTGCCAGCCTGGCTTTTCGCAGCTCTTGCATCTTCAGCTGCAGCGCGTCGTGAGCATGCTGCAGCGACGTGGCCTTGGCCAGGGCGGCGGTGCCCGCGCGGGCTAGCGAGTGGTTTTCCTGTTCCACGCCCTCCCATGCGTCCAGATGCGCTAGCAGGCTATGGCCCGGCTTTGCGTTGGCAGCGCTGCTTCCGGCGTTTTCGGCTCCCGTCGCAGCACCGGTGTTGCCTGCCTCCTCGTTCTTCTCCGACTTCTCCGAGCCGGGGTGCTTTTGCTCGTTCAGCAGTTCCTGGAGTTGCGCCTCTTCGGAGCCGCTGGCGAGCAGCATGTCGCGGTGGGCGTCCTTCAGTTCGTCCTGGTCGAGTGACAGTTCGGCACTGGCCACCTGCAGTTGAGCCTGGTATTTGACCTGAGCTACTCCGCTCGTCCTTTTGACGAGCCGGGTGAGCCGTTGGACCGAGGCCTGATCGGTATCGACGCGCTCCTGCGCTGCTTGCACGCGATGCTGCAAACGGATTGTCCTGGCGGTGGCCGGCGCAGGGTGTTCGGCGGCATCGTGCAGCGCCCGTGCCAATTCCAGGTCGACTTCGTGGTCGGCCAGTTGCAGCGCCTCGGCGCTGAAGGTCTGCTCTTGCGGCGTCTTTGCCAGCGGCGCCAGTTTGCGCGCCGTGCTGAGTGGCTTCTGGTCAACCGTTGCCAGGGCGGAGGATCTTCCCGCTGCCTGTTTTCCGCCGAGCCCGGCGGATACCGTCGTTGCTCGCGTGAGCGAAAGACCCACGATTGCCAGCCCGATAAGGCTCAGTAGCAGCACGGCAAGCACCCATCGAAACGTTCTGCTCATGTGTCGATCAGATGTTATTACCGCTCCACGGGCTGCCCGCCACCCGGCAAAACCCCGAAGCGCAGTGAGTCACTCTTCTTCTTTTCCTCTTCTTCTTTTCCTTGCCCCTTGGTCCCGAGTGCAGGAAGATACCGACGCCCTTGACCTTCGGCGGACGAAGTGCCGGAGCGGTGGAGGGGGAAGTTCCGGTGCCTGACGAGACGGTACGGTCCGCGCGGCGGTGCAGCGCACCCGGTGCGGTGCCATTTGGAGTCGCCGCCTGTCCCGATCCCTGTTGCTATTTCTGTCCCAGAGGAGCTGCTTATGAGTGACCGAATGAGCCATTGGGCCATGTGGGGTGGCATTTCGCTGCTTTCGTTCGTACTGCTAATTGTTTTCCCGCTCCCCAGCCTGGGCCGGAGCGGGCAACAGGGAACCGACGCAAAGCCAAACCCTCTTGCCGCGCTCCATTTCCGGTTTGTCGGGCCGCTCGGCAACCGCGTTGCCTCGATCATCGGCGAGCCGGGAAATCCCAGCGTCGTCTACGCCGGCGCCGCTGACGGCGGCGTCTGGAAGACCAACGATGGCGGAGCGCACTGGAAGCCGATCTTCGACAAGCAGGACGTTTCGCCGGTCGGAGCGCTGGCCATGGCGCCCTCGCAGCACAACATCGTCTGGGCGGGTACTGGCGAGCCCTGGCTGATCCGCCCGTTCTGGGCGTTGGGCGACGGCGTCTATAAATCCACCGACGCCGGCCGCACCTGGCATCACATGGGCCTAGACGCCACCGGCCACATCGCCCGCATCGTGATTGATCCGCATGACCCCAATCGCGTCTTCGTTTGTGCCATCGGCCAGGCGTTTCGCCCACAGCACGAGCGCGGCATCTTCCGCACGCTTGACGGCGGCAAAACGTGGAAGCAGGTCCTCTTCGTCAACCAAAGGACCGGCTGCTCCGATCTGGCGATGGATCCGCAGGATCCGAATACGCTCTTCGCCGGCATGTGGCCGGTAACGATTCACACCTGGAACATCGATAGCGGCGGCACGGGCGGCGGCGTCTACGTCACCCACGACGGCGGCGCCACCTGGCACAAATTTTCTGGCCACGGCCTGCCGGCTGCGAACCATCCGGTGGGCAAGGTGGCCGTCGCGATTGCGCGCAGCAATCCCGATCGCGTCTACGCGCTGATCCAGGACAATCCGCCCGGCCTCTACCGCTCCGACGACCGCGGCAAGACGTGGAAGCTCGTCAACCAGTCGCACATTCCCGACGAGCGCGCGCCCTATTACACGCGCTTCGCCGTTTCGCCCAACAACGAAAACCTGCTCTATTTCGTCTCGGTCGCCTACAGCCTTTCCACCGACGGCGGCAAGACGCTGATCGTTCCGGGCTACGGTGGCAGCAAGCTGGGCCAGGCCTCGGGGGGCGGCGACAATCATGACATCTGGATCGATCCCACCAACGCCAACCGCATCCTCGTCGCCAACGACGAGGGCCTGAGCATCAGCAACAATCACGGCCGCAGTTTCGCGCGCTTCAATCTGCCGATTTCGCAGGTCTATCACGTGGCTGTCGATAACGCGATCCCCTATCACGTGATGGGCAACCTGCAGGACAACGATTCGTTCCGCGGTCCCAGTCGCACGCTTTCGGGCGGTTTCTTCGGCAGCCCAATCACACCGGCCTATTTCACGGCCACCGGCGGCTGCGAGGACGGTTTCGCCGTGCCCGATCCCAAGGACTCGAATATCGTCTGGGGCGGCTGCGACAACGGCCGGCTCGACCGCATGGATTGGCGCACGCACACCGCGCGCGACGTCACGCCCTGGCCCGTTTCCGGCCTCGGTTGGGCGCCGAAAGACATGAAGTACCGCTGGCACTGGTCGTTCCCGATCGCGATCGACCCGCTCGATCACAACCGCGTCTACGTTGGTGCGCAGGTCGTCTTCATGACTATTGACGGTGGCCAGTCGTGGAAAGTGATCAGCCCGGATCTGACGACCAACGACAAAAGCCACCAGGGCAATTCGGGCGGCATTAGCTACGACAACCTGGTCACCTTCGACGGCTCGACGCTCTACGCGATCGCGCCGTCGCCAAAGAGGGAAGGGGTGATCTGGGTCGGCTCGAACGACGGACAGGTCCACGTGACCGAGGACAGTGGCGCGCACTGGACCAACGTCACGAAGAACATTCCGAATCTGCCGCCCTGGGGCACGGTGACCAACATCGAGCCGTCGCATTTCGATCCCGGCACGGCCTATATCGCCGTGAACCTACAACTGGTGGGCGATTACAACCCCTACGTCTACGAAACCAACGACTACGGAAAGACGTGGAAACTCATCAGCGCCACCGTGCCGAAATCGGTGAACAGCTCAGCGAACTGCATCATTGAAGACCCCGTTCGCAAGGGCATGCTCTACCTCGGCACCGAAAACGCAATCTACGTCTCGTGGAACGACGGCGGTAGCTGGACGCGCCTGCGCAATAATTTCCCGCCCGCACCCGTCCAGTGGCTCGTCGTTCAGCCCACGTTCAACGATCTGGTCGTCGGCACTTACGGCCGCGGCGTCTGGATCCTGGACGACATCACCCCGCTGCGCTCCTACGACACGGCCAAGGAAAAGGATGCCTTCTTCTTCAAGCCGCGTCCGGCCTACCGTTTCCGCAACACCACCGATGCGCGCGAGGTGGAACCGGACGGCCACGTAGTCGGCCAGAATCCGCCTTACGGCGCCGACCTCAATTTCTGGCTGAAGTCGCCGGGAAAGAACGTGAAACTCACCGTCCTCGGCAAGGGAAACCGGACCATCCGCACGATCAAGGTGAAAAAGACGCAGGAGGGTATCAACCGCGTCTGGTGGGATCTGCGTTACGATTCCGGCGACAAGATCAAGTTCCAGACCACTCCGCCCGAAACGTCCTGGGCCGATCCGCACCGCAAGTACGCTACCTACGGCGCCGTAATCCCGCCGGCTGGCCCGATCGTTCCGCCGGGCACTTATACCGTTCAGCTCAAGGCCGGCGGCCAGACGTTCACCGAGCCGCTTCAGGTGCTCGCCGATCCGCATTCACCGGGCACCGCGCAGACGATTGGCGAACAGGTGCAGTTCCTGCTCCAGGTGCGCGGCGAAGCGAACACCGTGGCCGGCATGATCAATCACCTCGAGTGGACCCGCAAACAGCTCGGCGATCTCGAGACGATGCTCTCCGCTCACGACGGGAAATACGCCTCGGTGATTCAGGCCGCCAAGCAGCTCCAGCAAAAGGCGATTAATCTCGAAGGCGACCTGATCGACATTCACAACACCGGCCGCAGCGAAGACGTGTTCCGCCATCCGATGCAGCTCTACGGCCGCATCTGCTGGATGATCACTCCGCTCAACAACGGCGCGGGCAGCGGCTCGGGAGGCAGCGATTTGCCTCCCACCGCGCAGGACGTCGCCGTGAACGACGAGTTCAAGCAGGACATCGCGCAGTATCAGCGCCAGTTCAAACAATTCGTCGACTCCGAAACGCCAGCTTTTAACAAGCTGCTCAAGCAAAACCATCTCTCCGTGTCGGTTGAGCCCTAGCGGAGTCTTTAGATTGGGGCCGAAGACCGGCGTTCCATCCGTGTTCACTGCCGTGGATGGGACGCCGGTCTTCGGGCCAACTATTGCCTTAGTCTGCGGCTAGCAAAGGATCAAAAGTCGGCGAGAGGGGTGTGCTTCCTCAGACTTTTTGTCTTTTCTTTTGCCTTACCTAGTCATACTATCCGTGCATCCTGGTCGTGATGATTTTGGCTGGCATGAAGCAGGAATCGGAAAACTCGTCCACGGGAAGAAGCGTTTGCGCCGCACGGAGGGAAGGCCGGAACATTACTCCCGACCGTGCCACCACCGTCTCACCAGGACCTCACGGCATTTCTGGAAGAGGAATTTCCGCCATCGGCGCAGTAGTGCTGTTGCTTGTAGTGATGAGCGGCGCGCTGCTTGCGTACTTCCTTCAATCGCCGCCGCGCACCGTCGCTGCCGACGCCGGCGGCGTGCCCACGGTGAAAGTGCAGCGCACGAGTTTCGAGCGCGTCCTGCGTCTGGCGGGCACCACCAAGGCCGTCCACTCGGTTTCGATCGTCACCCCCAGGCTCGCCGGGTCTGGCATGGGATCGCTGGTGGTTACCTCGATCTTGCCGACGGGGACGCAGGTGAAGAAGGGACAAGTGCTCGCCAAATTCGACCGGCAGGAACAGTACAAGAATTTCCTGACGAAGAAGGCGAGTTACCAGAAACTCTCCGGCCAACTGGCAGTGAAGCGTGCAGCCGAGCAAGCTGCTCGCGCCCAGGACGACGCGGCACTGAAGAAGGCCGAGAACGATGTGGCCAAGGCTAAGCTCCAGTTAACGCAGAGCGAGTTTGCCACGCGCATCCAGGCGGAAATCGACAAGGAGACGCTGCAGGAGGACCGGGCTGTGCTGGAGCAGTTGCACCAGACCTACGCGCTCAAGCGCCAGGCGGCCGCCGCGGCGATTCGCAGCCTGCAGATCCAGCGGCAGCGCGCACATCAGTCGATGGAGCACGCGCTGCAGAACGCGGAGAAAATGGTGATCCATTCTCCCGTGGACGGTATTGCCGTGCTCAACCAGACCTTTATTTCAGGTACCATCGGCTACGCGCAGACGGGGAGTTCGCTGTACCCGGGGCAATCATTCATGCGGGTGGTGGACCCCTCGGTGATGGAAGTGCAAGTGCTCGTCAATCAGGAGGACTTGCCGCTGCTGCGTGTCGGTCAGCATGCCGTGATTCACCTGGTGGCGTATCCGGGCCTGTCGTTCCTCGCAAAGCTGGAGAATCTCTCGCCGCTCGGCCAGCCCGGCCAGTTTTCCAGCCGGATCAAGACGTTCACTGGCATCTTTTCCATTCAGGGAAGCAATCCGAAACAGATGCCCGACCTGTCGGCTGCCGTCGACGTCCGTCTGCAAAGCGAAAAGAACGTCTTGTTGGTGCCGATTCAGAGCGTCGCGACGGATGGCAACGCTGCCTACGTCTGGCTCGCCGCGGGCAGCGGCTTTGAGAAGCACTCAGTACGTGCCGGCCCGGAAAACGATCTCGACGTGGTGATCGAATCAGGCCTCCAGCCGGGCGAGACGATTCGGGAATACGCGACCGGTAGCGGAGAAGGAGCACTGGCAGAATGAGCAAGCTGGGAAACAAACACCGGCGCAAGCGCGGCACGATCATCGCGCTGCTGGTGGTGTTGGTCGCCAGCTCGGCGGTCTTCCTGGGGCTGCGTTTCGCGGGTTCCTCGTCTTCAATTCCCACGGCCGTCGTGCGGCGCGGCCCGTTCATTGATCGAGTCGAGTTGCACGGCCAAGTAAAGGCGCTCCAGTCGGTGATGATATCGGCTCCGCCTTCGGTCGGCAATTTCCGGATTCTGAAGCTGGTGGCCAACGGGACACATGTGAAGAAAAAGCAGGTACTCGTGGAATTCGATGCCACGCAACTGCGGCAGACGCTGGCCCAGGACCGCGTGGCGCTCAAATCCGCCGAGGCCGAGGTACAGCAGGCGCAAGCCAAAGCCCGGATAAAGGAAGAAAAAGACCTAACTACCGTCCAGAAGGATCGCTACAGCGTAGGGAAAGCTCAGCTGGAAGCCAGCAAGGCCGAGATTGTCTCTCGGATCCAGGGAGAGGAAAACAAGCTGACCCTCTCGGATGCGCAGCAGCAGTTGACGGCGGACGAAGCGACCCTCAAGAACGACCGGATCGCCGACGCTGCCGACATTCACGCCAAGGAACAGGCTCGCGACCAAGCCTTTTATCAGGTCCGGCAGGACGAGAGCGCCCTGTCCCAGCTCGTCCTGCGCGCGCCGCGGGCCGGCGAGGTGTCGCTACTCGATCCGGTTTGGGACAACGCAACGCAACAACGCCGGTCGTTTCGACAGGGTGACCCGGCTTGGCCCGGAGCGCCGATCGCCGAGATGCCAGACTTTTCCACGCTCGAGGTGGTGGCTCGCGTCGATGAAACCGAGCGTGGTCGCCTAGAGGTCGGCCAGTCGGCCGAAATCCGCTTCAACTCGATCCCGAATCGCACTTTCACTGGCCGCGTCAGGCACATTTCGACGATCGCAAGTGCCGATTTCAGTGGTGGCTGGCCGATCATACGAAACTTCGTCGTGCAGATCTCGCTAAGCGAAACCGATCCAGCGTTGCAACCACAGGTGAGCGGCACGGTGCGCGTTGCCGTCCGGCGCGTACCCGACGGTATCGAGATCCCGACCCAGGCGGTGTTTCGCAGAAATGGCGAGCGAACGGCCTACGTTTTGCAGGGGACGAAGTTCGTGCCGCGAAAGATCGTAGTGGAGGCCGAAAGCAACGGGCAGGCGCTGGTGGTCCAGGGTCTGAAAGTGGGAGAGCGCGTGGCACTGAAAAATCCAGAACCGCAGGCCTGACGCGATTCAATGAGGAAAACAACAAGGACAAGCCGGATGAGGGAAGGGTCCTTGAGGTTCGTTTGCTGCTGGATCGTTGCGGCCGCGCTGGCCGCCGGTATGGCCGGCTGCTCTCTGCACGGTGGCGTGAATCCCTCCGGTGGATTCATCCCAGTGGTTCCGGTGAAGCGCGGCGATTACCAGCTCAAGGTTCACACCACCGGCGTGCTGGAGGCCACGCGCTCGGCCAGCCTGCTTGCTCCGCCGGTTGGCGGCGGCCTGCTGCAGATCATCCGCTTGCTCCCCGACGGCACCCCGGTGAAGGCCGGCCAAGTGGTGGTGGCCTTCGATCCCAGCCAGCAAGAGTACAACCTGGCCCAGAACCGTTCCGATTACGAGCAGGCCAAGGAGGCGATCATTCAGGCCAAGGACAATGCCGCGGTGCAAGCGGCTGAGGACCGGACGGCGCTGCTGAAGGCGAAATTCGCCGTGCGTCAGGCCCAGCTCAACGTGGGGATGAACGAATTGGTCAGTGCGATTGAAGCGAAGGAGAATGTGCTGGCTCTGGACGCAGCCAATCGCGGCTTCGCTCAGACCGAACAGGATATCAAGTCCCATGTTGCTTCCAACCAGGCCAACATCAGCTTGGACGAGCAGAAAGAGGCCAAGGCGCGTCTGGCCATGCTGGAAGCCGAGCAGAACATCAAGAAGATGCAGGTGGGCTCGCCGATCAATGGCTTGGTGGTAGTGATGGAAAATCGTGGTGCTTCCGGCATCTTCTTCTATGGCCAGACTAGCCCGGAATTCCAGGTGGGTGACCAGTTGAATCCGGGAACGATGTTCGCTCAGGTGATCGATATCAAGAGCATGGATGTCCAGGCGCAGATTCTGCAGGCCGACCGGTCCAACGTCGAAAAGGGTGACCCGGTGGAAATCCAGGTCGACGCCCTACCTGGCGTTACCTTTAAAGGCAAAGTGGCTAGCGTTGCCGGAATCTCCTCGGGTTTCTTCGGTGCGGGACTCAACGCGAGCGTCAGGACGGTCATCCATTTCGATCGTTCCGATCTGCGGCTGCGGCCCGGTTTCTCCGCCCACCTGACGATCCTCGGCCGGCAGTTGAAAAATGCACTGCTGGTGCCGCGCGAAGCCGTCTTCGATCTCACCGGCACGCCGTCGGTCTACGTGGAGGAGGGAAGTGGCTTCGCGCGCAAACACGTGAAGATTCGTTACCTCACAGCCTCGACAGCAGTAATCGCCGGGCTGACGCCTGGAACCAAGGTCGCGCTGATCAATCCCGAGGCGGGGAACGGAGCCGGAAGCCAGGCCCAGGCTGCCGCTCCGGCGTTGGGGCCGGGAGGACGCTGACCGTGGCCGTCGCTCACTCCACCGATTCGTCCAGGGTGTCCCGTCGCGCAATGAGCCAGTGGGTTCCCGACCTGCGCCTCGGATACGAGAACCTGCTGCTCCACAAACTACGCTCGCTGCTGACAATGCTCGGCATGATTTTCGGCGTGGCCGCTGTTGTCGCCATGCTCTCGATTGGGGCGGGCGCGCAGCAAAAGGCGATGGCCTTTATCGAGCAGCTTGGTGTGCGCAACCTGATCGTCGAAGCTCGCGAACCGAAAAACGGCCAGGAACTGCAGAAGATCCGGCGGATTTCGCCAGGCCTTACGCTCGCGGATTACCGGGTGCTCCGCGAGGACTTGACCGGGATCGTGGCCTCTTCTCCACGCAAGCGGTTCAGCCCCAGCAAGGTGCTGCCCAAGCCGCTCGGAGCGCTGCCGGTCGTCTACGGCGTGGCGCCGAGCTATCCGCGCATCGAGGGATTGCGCGTCGTCTCGGGACGATTCTTCGATGCTGCGGAAAACGCGGGAGTGGCGCCGGTGTGCGTGCTCGCCTCGGCTGCCAAGGCAGACCTGTTCGGTGCCGACCGGGCGATCGGGCGCTACGTGATGGTGGACGATCAGTGGTTCCATGTGATCGGCGTGGTGGCACCGCAGCTCACCGTGGCGGGCGGGGTCGCGGGCGTTCCCAACGAGGATCTGAACAATCTGATTTACGCCCCGGTGAATTCCGTGATCCTGCGACTGCAGAATTCCCAAAGCCCGCTGCACGACGAAATCGACGGCATCTACCTGCGGCTCAGCTCGTCGGCAAGCAGCCTGCAAGTGGCTGGGGTGGCCCGTTCGATCCTAGACGTCTCCCATCACCACGCCAACGATTTCAGCGTGATCGTGCCGGCCGAGTTGCTGGCCCAGCAGCGCCGCACTGAGCGGCTCTTCAATACAATCATGGTGGCGATTGCCTCGATCTCGCTGCTGGTGGGCGGCATCGGCATCATGAATATCATGCTGGCAAGCATCCTCGAGCGGACCAGGGAGATCGGCGTGCGCCGCGCCGTGGGGGCGCGCCAGCGGGACATCGTGCGGCAGTTCGTGATCGAGGCGGTGTTGATCTCTTTCGCTGGAGGACTGCTGGGGGTGTTCTTCGGCTTCGGAATGTCTCGTCTGATCGCCTGGGCGGCCGGCTGGTCCACCATTGTTACCGCCAGCTCGATTTTGCTCGCATTCCTGGTTTCGATTTCCGTGGGCGTGATTTTTGGGGCCTATCCGGCGGTGAAGGCTTCCCGGCTCGACCCCGTGGAAGCTATCCGATACGAATAATCGTCCGGCAGGCGGCCGCGGGCCGCCTCGGAAGGGGAAATCGATGAGGTTTGCGCGAGCTTCGCTTTTTTGCGGTATCGTCCTGCTTTTTGCCGTGCCAGGGCTGCGGGCGCAGCATACCTTCCCAGCGGCGCTTCACCGGCCTGAGCAGGTGGCCCTTCGGGCAAAGGCTCTATCCGCCCGGTCGAGGTTGCCTGGCCCGCAGAAGTTCGACCAGTATATCTCCGGCGGCAAACTGCATTTGAGCGTCGAAGACGCGATCCGCCTGGCGCTGGCCAACAACACCGACGTGCATCTGGATCGCCAGCCGATCGAAACGGCTCGCGACGCGGTCGAGCGCTCCCACGCTCCCTTTGATCCTTCGGCCACTTCCTCGTTCGACGACGACCGCTACACCACGCCGCAATACACTCAGTTGGGTGGTGCACCCACCCTCAGCACGCTCACCCAGGACGCATCGGTCGGCTATTCGGAGACGTTCGAAACGGGCACGAACGTCCGCGTGGGCCTTTCGGCCAACAAACTTTCCTCCAACAGCTCATTCAATTTCTTCAATCCTTCGGTGAGCGCCAATTTCTTACTCAACTTCTCCCAGCCGCTATTGCGCGGCCGCGGCCTGTTTCCCAATCGCGCGCCGATCGTGATCGCCCAACGTAACCTGAACGAGGCCCGCGCCAATTTCGAGGCTGAAGTTAACAACATCATCCAGACGGTGGTCACGCAATATTGGAGTGTGGTCGACGCGCGGGAAAACCTGGCCGTGCAGAAGAAATCACTGGCCGAGGCACAGCACAGCTACGAGCGAGACGAGCGCGCTCTTAAGCTGGGTGCGCTCTCGCCGCTGGACATCTACAGCTCGCAGTCGCAGATGGCCCAGCTCAAGGTGGTTGTCATTCAGGCACGCTATGCGCTGCTGCAGGCTGAGGATAATTTCCGCAACGCAATCGGTGCCGACCTCAGCCCTCGAATCCGAGCCCTCGTGCTGGATTTGAGAGACAAGCCGGGGCCTACGGGTCCCCTTATGACGATCAGCGCCTCCGAGGCGTTGAAGAAAGCAATGCAAAACCGGCCGGAGATCGCATCGGTGCGCGACGCGCTGATGAACGACAAGACGAGCATCCGGCTCGCCCACAATGAGCTTTTGCCCAACCTCAGCCTCACCGGCATGTTCCAGAGCAACGGCTTGGGCGGCGACGAGATCAACAATCAAGTTATCCCCCCGGTGATTGTTTCGACGGGAGGCTTCGGCAATGCGCTGGATCAGGTGTTCGGGTTCGGCTATCCGGTCTACGGTATGGGCTTGCAGCTCACCTTTCCCATCCGCAACCATGCGGCCGAGGCCGATCTTGGCGATGCACTCGTCGCCCGGCGTCGCGACCTGTATTCCGAGCGTCAGATTCAGCAGACGATCACCCTCAACGTCACCAACGCCGTTGACCAACTTGAGGAATCGAAGCTCTCGATGCAGGCGGCGAAAGTCTCCTACAACCTGGCTGAGAAAAACCTCCAGGCCCAGCAGCGTAAACTGGAACTCGGCGGCGGGCAGATCCAATTCGTCTTGCAAGCCCAGACCGCCCTCGCGGAGGCGGAGCAGAGTGTGGTGAGCTCCGAAGTGGGGTACCGGCTGGCCGTGACCGCAGTCGAGCACGCTACCGGCGGACTGCTGTCCCGCTACCGTGTGCAAATTGCCGGTTTGACACACTGAATCGTGGCGATTGGGAGTAAACTAAAAGCAATTTTCCTCTGTGTCCTGTGAGAAGGGAATCGCCCCCGTTCGAGTACGGCAATCATTGGGCATTCTATCCCGGTCTGAAACGTGAGGAGGAAAGCCGCCATGCGATGCATCATCAAAGTGAATTTCCCGGTGGAAAGAAGCAATGAAGCTGCCAAGTCCGGCAAATTGGCGAAGAATCTCAAGTCCATTCTGGACGATCTGAAACCCGAAGCCGCCTATTTCACCGCCGAACGCGGCCAGCGTGGCGGCATCTTTGTGGTGGATCTGAAAGATGCGTCCCAGATTCCGATGGTCGCCGAGCCGTTTTTCCTTGCCCTGAATGCCACGGTGGAAATCCTCCCGGCCATGACCATCGAGGATCTGATGAAGGCCGGCCCGCACATCGAAAACGCCGTCAAGAAGTACGCCTGAGTCAAGGGGGCTGGACGCTGTTCCGGTCGGGGATTGCACGCCATGCGGCCCACAGGGAGTGACCGCATGGCGATCGACAGCGGAAAGACTTTAGTGCGGCGTTACTCGCCGGGAGCTGCGTGCGGCTCGGTGCCGGAGACGTGCGCGCCGGTGAGCGCGGCCACGATTTTCCGGCCGTGAAACCTCCCATTCTCGATGAAGATCTCTCCGGTGCGCTCTCCGCCGATCAGCACCCCCGCCAGATGAATACCCTTCACGTTGGTCTCGAGCGTCTCGGGATTGAGCCGTGGGCGCCGCGCTTCAGGGAGCAGTTCAACGCCCATCTGGAGCAGGAAATCGAAATCCGGGTGGTAGCCGGTCATGGCGAAGACCTGCTCGGCCGGGATCGCCCGCTCGCTGCCATCCAACTGCACCCGGATCTGGCCGGGCTCGATCCGGGTGACGCGAGTGCTGAAATGCGCCTGAATCTCGCCCGCGTGAATCCGGTTCTCGATGTCGGGCCGCACCCAGTATTTCAGCGAGGAACCGAGCGCCGGCCCGCGGTGCACCAGCGTGACGCGCGCGCCGCCGCGAAAGAGGTCGAGCGCCGCTTCCGCCGCGGAATTCTTCGCGCCGATCACCACGACGTCGCGGTTCCAATAGGGGTGCGATTCACGGTAGTAGTGCGCGACGTGCGGCAGATCTTCTCCCGGCACGCCCAGCAGATTCGGCTGGTCGTAGTAGCCCGTGGCGACGGCAATCTTGCGCGAGACGTAACGGTTCTCGACGCCCGATTTCGTCTGCGTCACCACGGTGAAATTGCCGTCCTGGCCTTCGATTGCGGTGACGCGCTCGTACAGGCGCAACTCCAGTCCATAGTGCTCGGCTGCGCGCCGATAGTATTTCAGCGCTTCCTGCCGCGTCGGCTTGCCGGCGCTGGTGACCATCGGCAGGTCGCCGATTTCCATCCGCTCCGGCGTGGTGAAGAAAAACATGTTCGTCGGGTAGTAGAAGAGGGAATTGCACAGGCAGCCCTTGTCGATCACCAGCGGTCGCAAGCCGGCGCGCCGGGCTTCGATGGCGGTGCCGAGGCCGGTGGGGCCCGCACCAATGCAAATCAGATCGTAGCTCATGGAATTAGTCTGCCGGGCCGCGGGCCGGAATTCAACCCGCTCGTGGGGCTCCCCGGTGTTCGCAACGTAGAGACGGGCTGTCGGCTTGCAGGGAGAAGCGCTTCAAATCCACCCGTTCGGAATCGGTACTTTCTTATAACCCGTTCACGTACTGAATCTCTTCTTCCAACTCCACGCCAAACCGTTCGCGGATGGTCCGCTTGGCTTCGGCCACCAGCGCTCGCACGTCGCCCGAGCTGGCATGGTCGACGTTCACGATGAAGTTCGGGTGCTTGGTGGAGATCATCGCGCCGCCCCGGCGCAGCCCTTTCAGGCCGGCCTCGGAAAGCAGAAAGGCTGTCGGCACCACTGGAAAGGGATCTTCCTTGATCACGTGCGCGCAGAGCTGCCGCACCGGTTCCGGCACGCGCCGCAAGTCCACGTTCTTGAAGATGCTGCCGATATTCGGGTATTCGAGCGGATGCCGTCTGCGACGGTAGTCTTTCCGCTGCTCGATCACCCCCGCTATCTCCTCGGGGTCTCCTTGGCGCAGTGAAAAGGTGGTGGTGAGAACGATCTCGCGCGTGCCTTGCTTGAAGATGCTGTTGCGATAGTCGAAGCGGCATTCGGCGTTCGTCCGCGTGACCAGCTGGAGCGTCGACGTATCCAGGCTCACCACCTGAGAGGCAACGTCCTTGATCTCTCCGCCGAAAGCGCCCGCATTGCCGCGCACCGCACCGCCTACCGTGCCCGGCAATCCGCCGGCCCATTCCAGTCCTGCCAGCCGCCGCTCCACCAGGAACTCGAGCATCTCGGCCACCAGAACGCCGGCGCCAACGCGCACCTCGGTCCCTTCGGCCTCGAGCGTGCGCAGATTAGGCCGCAGCACAAGCCCGTCGAAACCGTGGTCGTCGATCAACAGGTTTGTTCCTCCGCCCAGAACGAAAAGCCGCCAGCCGCGACGTTGGGCCTCGGCCACAGCCGCGCGCACTTCTTCGACGCTGCGGCCCTCGCAGTACCAGTGCGCCGGCCCGCCGATCCGGTAACTCGAGAACTGCGCCAACGGCACGTTTTCGCGAAAGGGTATCGGTTTGGCGGTTTTTGCTTCGATCATCTTTTCCTGCCCCATGGCTCTTATTCTAAGCGACTGGCACTCGGGCCGCTCTTGTTACCTGGTTGCAGGCGGCAAAGCGTGCAGTCCGGCCGCTACGGGGGTACCCCAAGGTAGCACCAGCCCTGCGCATCCAGCCAATGACATTGTGGTGCTGACACGCATCCTCCAATACTCATGCGCCGGAAGAAGCGATACACTTTTGCTACGGAGGGTGTGGCCATGAGCGAGGAGCGTTTCGTTCTGGGAGTGGACCTGGACGGCACGGTGGCCGATTTCTACGGCGGCCTTCGTCCGATTGCCGCGGAATGGCTCGGGAAGCTGGTGGAGGCACTGCCGGCAGAGGTCAGCTACGGCCTGCCGGAATGGGGCATTCGTCCCAACGAGTACGACGAGTTGCACCGTTTCGCCGTCACCCAGCGCGACCTGTTTCGCACGCTCGCCCCGGTGCCTGGCGCCGGTCCGGCGCTTCGCAGGTTGGCTTACGACCGCAACGTCCGCATACGCATTGTCACCCACCGGCTCTACATCAAGTACGCGCACCAGTTAGCTGTCCGCCAGACGATTGAATGGCTCGACCAGCAGGGCATTCCCTATTGGGATCTATGCTTTCTGCGAGACAAGGGTGCCGTCGGTGCCGACCTCTACATCGAGGACAGCCCGCCCTATCTCGAGGCCTTGCTGCAGGAGGACCGGCGGGTGATTATCTTCTCCAATTCCACCAATCGTTCACTGCCCGGACTCCGCGCAGACAACTGGGAACAGGCCGAGGGTCTAGTACTGGAGGCGCTCCAGGAGTGGCATGCCCGGACGGCTTGACTGATTCGACGGATCGCCGTGGATGGGACTTTGGGGCGACTGCGATGTTGGTAGAATGAGACGCATATGGCGCCCGTCTTGACCGCATTCATGCTGGATGCCCCGATGGCTCTGTATATGGCCTGGGTGGCGTTTACCCTGGCGGTGATTGCTACCGGCATCGTCTGGCTCTTTCGCCCCGCGTTGGCGGCTTCGCCGCTCAAGCGGCTGAGCGTGGTCTGGGTCGTCTTGACGTTCGTGGTGGTCTTCATTTCCTATCGTGTTTTCACCAGCCAGGCCGTCAATCCCACCGAACCGATGGCTCCCGATTTTTCCCTGCAAACCATTGAGGGGCGGTCGTTCACCCGCAACAGCCTTCACGGCAAGGTGGTGCTGCTCGAGTTTTGGGCTTCCTGGTGCGGGCCTTGCCGCGAATCGCTGCCCGAAATGTTTCGGCTCTATCGCCATTTCAAGAACCCGCGGTTCGTCATGATCGGCGTGAATGAAGATGTCCACCAGAGCAAGTTCGAGGACTTCGTGGCACAGAAGGGCATTCGCTGGCCGCAGGATTGGGATCCGAAGGGCGACCTGCTTTCCAGGTTCTCTTCCGACGCCATTCCGTCCTACGCGGTGATCGGCCCCGATGGCCGGCTCCGCTTTCAGCAGCACGGCTATACGCCCGACACGTACATTCGTTTGCGCACGGTGATTGGCAACGCACTGGGCGAGCGCATTGCTTCTGCCGCGCCGTAGGCTCCCCTCACGGAGAAACGCGGACCTACGCCTCCGCCCGTATTCGCTGCGACAGATACGCTGACGCACTCGCTTTTCCGAAACCCTCCCCGTTTGGCCGCCCGACGTCGATCCCTCGCTTTTCTGGTTCTGGGAATCGAACTGGGACCCGCCACGCGCAGCGGACTCTTACTGCTTTTTCTGCGAAGGCGGCGCGACCACGGTGAACTTCACCGGTGGCGCTGCGATGGGACCGGGAACGAGCAGGATCGACGTCATGCCGACGTATCCTTGGAGCTCGCTAATGGGTTCGGCGAGATCGTAGGTGGCATATACCGTGTAGGTACCGGCCTTCCGGATGTCGATCCCTCGCAAGACGGTGCCGAACAGGTTCTGCGGTGTGATCGCGTAGCCGGATTCAACTGAGCTACCCGGGTCGAGCATGCTGAGTAAAGGCACGGCGTTGTGTTGCTGTCCGCTCCAGGGCACTTCTTTTCCGTTTGCGTCCACCACCTTCAGGTGCACGGCGTCGAGCAATGCCAGGTCGTAGGCGACCAATACTCCTCGGCTGCCCGTGTTGTGCAGGTGGAAGACAAAGCGGATCGCATCGCCTAGATCGAAAGTGGGCTTGGCAGGTTTGGCCGTGAATTGAAGCACCGGCGGAGTCAACTGCAGTTTGAAGGGAGTTGCCTCGACGGCGTGGCTCAGCGCCACCGCCCGTTGAAAGCGACTGTGTTCCGCCGCGGTGAGTGCGAAGGGTTCATAATCCAGACGAATTGTATAGGAGCCGGTCTGGTCGAAGGGATAATCGAAAGGGTCGCGCGAACGGCAATTCAAGCAGACGATTCGCGTGACGCTGCCGCCCGGCTCGAGTGTTTGAAATCCGGGTGTTCGCTCGGGGAACGCTGATTGCCAATCGATCGATTTCCCCTGTGGGCCGGTAATGCGTACACGGACCGTGCGCCCGAGCGCGAAATTGGCGTCGACCACAATCGCCCGCTGGCCTGTATTTTGCAGGCCCAGCAGCAACAACACTGCTTCGCCTTCGCTATAGCTTTGCTTGACCGGTTGTACAGTGAAGACGGCCTCCGGCTTGGCTTCTTTCTGCGCTGCCGAGAGCTGCACAGCCAGCCAACCGCAGGCACAGAGCACTACGAATGCCGCACAAACCGCTTGTTTCCTTCCCGCTCTTTGTTTGTTGTGAATTGCTGAATGCATAGCCAACCCCGTTCGTCAGCTTGGGCTTGGAGCCGCGAGGGTTGTCCCCCGGCCTTGGCGGATCCTCCGTCCGCCGTTTCCTGTTTCCTACCATATTGATGCAAGCGTAAGTCGAGATGGAGGGCGAGGATCGGTACGGCTTCGCGGGAGGTCGCCACGCAACGACCCTCCGGCCCTCCCTACTGCGCTTACCGCCTGCCGGCAAGCATCTGGCCGGCGATTCGCTAACGGTGTTTTTCCTCGGCCCCCATACGACGCCGGGCAGGTGGCTGGAATTCGGCCTCGTTCACCGGCACGTTTGTCTTCACCGATTTCACTGTCTCGGTCCAGCCCATGCCTCCGTCCCACCAGACGGTCTTGAAGGGAATCGCTACGCCGTTCTGTTTCCGGTAGTGGCTGTAATCAGCCTCGATAAGTAGCGGGCCGAAGATCGTCTGGTAGATCACCATCTGCCGAACCAGCAGCCCGCTGTCCGCGGCGAAAAACAGCCGCTCCTGATGCCCGTCCGGGGCGCGTCCGGTCAATACGTAGGCTTTCCGGTCACCGATCCGCGCCATCCCGATAACTCGCTTGCTGGCATAGCTTTCGATCGCGGCCAGAGGATCGAGTTGGGCTTCGCGCGCCGGCGCCACCGCATCCAGGCCCCAGAGAGCGCGCGCGCCGAACGGCGAGCCTTCCCAGACCTCTGTGCCGTTGTTGCCGGTGCGGAAGGTACGGCCTCGGTAATGGCTGAGAATCAGCATTTTGTTGGGCGCGCCTTCGTAGATCTTCTCCATTGACGGTGGCCGATTGCCTCCGGCGTCGCGCTCCACTTCCAACACTCGCGATTTCGTTTCGGCCAGCGCCTGTCGGCCGCCGAGCGCTTTCGCATAGATCGCGAGGATCTGATTCAGCGTAGGCAGCTGAGTGCCGGGCACGAGCCGAATCCGTCTGGCGCGTGGCATGATCGGTCCCGGCTCGGGCGCTGCCGGCGCCATCCCGGCCGGCAGAGGGGCCGGGATCGGCCTGTGGTAGCCATGGTGGCACGTGTAGCAGGAAACGGCGGTGTGGCCGCGAAAGTTGTCCTTATCGATGGCGAAGAGCATCCGCATCATCTTCCGGGCCGTCCGCTTGGTGCGCTTCTGGTCGGAAGCGAAGTCGTGGGTGTTGTGGCAGAATTCGCAGTGCACGTTGAGCGCCATGGTGATGTAATGCATGCCATCGATCAACTTCACTGCCGGTACGTTGTTGAGCACCTTGATGTTCTTGAAATATTGCCCAGCCGTTTTCCCCCGTAATTGCGCGATCGTCGGCGGACCATGCTGCGCCCGTGCTGGAGTTCCCAACATGGCCATTGCGGCCAGAAGTGTCGCGATCGTAGAAAGCCTTACCGGTGCCGAGTGCACCCGCATCCTTCCCCCTTCCTTGATGTGACTGCCCTCCGCTTGTACGACAGGAATTCGAGCGGCCGGGTTTCGTTCGTGCGCCGGCCGCCGATCCACGCGGCGCGCGGAGGCGGCCGGCGCTCCCCCACGCGACCAACAGCATCCCTTACCTTATGGGCGAATTGCAACAGATGCGTGGCCGGTTTCGTCAGGGATTGACCCCGAGGAAGTAACGGTTTCCCGTTCGCGCCGCTCCAGCCACGATGAACTGTGGCTCTGGGCTGTGGCTCAGGCTGTGGCTCTGGGCTTGTCAGCGCCGGAACGCTACAGTAAAGTGACCCGCATCGCACCGGGAACCTCAAATCATGAAACGTTCACCACGACTCAAACCCCTGATTCCACGCAGCGAGATCCGGCGGAAAGTTCGTGACATCGCTCGGCGGATCACGACTGATTTCAACGGCCAGCCGGTGCATCTGGTCGGCGTGCTCAAGGGTGCCTGCATCTTCCTTTCCGATCTGGTCCGCGAAATCGATCTGGAAGTTTCCGTTGATTTCATGGCCGTGGCCAGCTACGGCCGCCGAAGCGACAGCTCCGGCCAGGTGAAGATGATCAAGGACCTCGATTCCAGTATCGAGGGCATGAACGTGATCCTGGTGGAAGACATCCTCGACACCGGCCTCACCATCGACTATCTGGTTCGCATTCTGGCAGAGCGCCAGCCGAAATCGTTACGCATCGCCGCTCTGCTCGACAAGCCATCGCGGCGGCTGGTGGGGAAAGTGTGCGGCGACTATGTCGGCTTCGAGATCCCCAATCAGTTCGTTGTGGGTTACGGACTCGACTTCGCCGAGCGATATCGCAATCTCAAGGACATCTGCGTGCTCGTTCCTCCACCCGAGCTGAACGGGCGCGGCCACCCGAAACGGAAGCCATGACTGAAGCCGAACTCGTTCGTCTGATCGACCATACGCTGCTTAAACCCGAAGCGACGCCCGAAGCCGTCCGCCGACTCTGTGCTGAAGCTCGCGAGTTCGGTTTTACCTCGGCTTGCGTGAATCCCGTTTATGTCCCGCTGGCTGCCTCGCTGTTGGCGGGAAGCACGGTGAAAGTTTGCGCCGTCGCCGGTTTTCCGCTCGGCGCAAGCCTGACTCGCTCGAAGGTATTCGAAGCCGAAGAGGCGATGGCGCTGGGCACGACTGAAATCGACATGGTGATCCATGTGGGCGCGCTTCGCGCCGGCGACGCCGCCGGCGTCGAGACCGAAATTCGCCAACTTGCCGCCGCCTGCCACGAGCGCGGCACGTTGCTCAAGGTGATTCTGGAAACGGCGCTGCTGACGCGGGAGGAAAAGATCGCCGGCGCAACGGCAGCCATGAATGCCGGCGCCGATTTCGTCAAGACGTCCACAGGTTTCGGCCCCGGAGGCGCCACGGTGGAAGATGTCTCCCTGTTGCGCTCGGTTGTTGGCACGCGCCTGGGCGTGAAGGCTTCGGGTGGAATCCGCACCCTTGCC
The DNA here is from genome assembly GCA_046704165.1 of Candidatus Acidiferrales bacterium. Taxonomy (GTDB): domain Bacteria; phylum Acidobacteriota; class Terriglobia; order Acidiferrales; family UBA7541; genus JAKASX01. The sequence goes on along the minus strand of JBJKSI010000024.1, from coordinate 18,037 downwards.
GACCTCGAGCGAATGGTCGCGGCGGGTGCTTCGCGCATCGGCACCAGTTCGGGAGCAAGAATCGTCGCGGAGTTTCGTTTCGTGGCTTCCCGCCAATAGAAATCCCATTTTCAGGGGTGGTTGTGAAATCCGGGCGCGTGGCTGCCCGGGGAGCACGGGTTCGCTCGGGGCGATGGTGGAAGGAACGAAGCGGGAATTTCGGGATGCCACTTTCCTCCAGGCAGGAAGGCGGGGTTGGAAGCTTCCCGTTGCGCTTGCGGGGGGAAAGGATTGGGAACGCGGTCGCAGACTGCCGATCCCGGCTTTGTAGTTACCACACGCGCCAGGGCCGCTTTCCGGCCGCGGCGGCGCAAACAGTTATAATGGCATCGTTTTCCGGGGGACCGACCTACCTCTAGTCGTTATTCCCCGACAACATAGTGATGGCCGAAGACAAAACCAACAACGTCGATGTGGCGGGACCGGAAGCGCTCGCTCTGGTGGCCGAAGTTGGCCAGGAGATCAACGCTTCGCTGGACCTGGACGAGGTACTCGCGAAGATCGCCGCTTTTGTGAGGCGTGTGATCGACTACGAGATTTTTGCGATCCTCCTGGCCGACGAAATGCAGCAGAGCCTTTATTTCCGCTTTGCCATTGGCCATCGTCCGGAAGTGGTGAAAAACTGGCGCCTCCCGTTCGGCCAGGGTATTACAGGAACGGCGGCCGCCACGCGCAAGGCTATCCGGCTGGCCGACGTCACCGGTGACCCCCGCTATATTGACGCGGTGGAAAGCGTCCGCTCCGAGCTGGCAGTGCCGCTGCTTTACAAAGGAAAGTGCATCGGCGTGCTCGATATCCAGAGCCGCGAGGTGAATGCCTTCACCCGTTCCGAGCAGACGCTGCTCTCGCTGCTGGCCTCGCGCCTCGCCTTGGCGATCGAAAATGCCCGGCTCTTCGAACGCACTCGTCGACAGGCTGATACGCTCCTGCTGCTCCACGAAGTAGCCCGGCAGACGAGTGAGTTGCTCGATCTGCAGGAAGTGTTGCGGCGCTCGGCGGAGCTGGTGAAGCAGGTGATCGACTACCAGATTTTCAGCATCCTGCTTTTCGATCCCGAACAGCAGGTGTTGCGCCACACGATCAGCGTGAAGTTCGGCAAGAACGTGCACGAGCATTTCGTCGTCCGGCTCGGCCAGGGAATCATCGGCATGGCCGCCGAGCGCCGCCAGCCGATCTTGGTGCCGGACGTGGAAGAGAACCCCCACTACATACGGCTGAATCCCGAGGCGCGGTCAGAGTTGGCGGTGCCCCTGATCCTCAAGAATCGCGTGATCGGGGCAATCAACTTGGAAAGTCCCCAGCTCGGTTATTTCACCGCCGACCACGCCCAGGCGCTCTCCGTGCTGGCGGCGCACCTCGCTGTGGCTATCGAGAATGCTCGGCTCTACGAGCGCGTCTCGCGCCAGGAAGCGCGGATGGAGCGAGAGTTGCAGGCCGCGCGCGTCATACAGAGCGCGTTGCTGCCGGAAACTCCACGCGAGGATTACGGCCTACAAATCGCCACGAGGTACGTCTCCGCGCGCGAGTTGGGAGGCGACATCTACGATTTCCGCCGCTACGGCCCGCAGGAACTTGGCATCGCCGTGGGTGACGTGAGCGGCAAGGGAACTGCCGCGGCGCTCTACGGTGCGGCGGCAATCGGCATTTTCCGCAGTCTGGTGCCCGCCCGGCTCTCGCCTTCCGAAATGCTCGGCACGATGAACCGCATGCTGGGCGAGCGAACTATTGAAGGCAGCTTTGTGACCATGTGCTTTGCCACCTGGCACCGTGGCCAGCGCCGGCTGCGCATCGCCAACGCCGGGCAGTCTCAACCGTTGCTGGTTCGCGGCAACCGGGTGCAACGGCTACGGCTCACCGGTTTTCCGCTCGGTCTTGGCTTCGACAAGGAGCCGTACGACGAGATGTCGCTCGAACTCTCTTCCGGCGACATGGTGGTGTTTTATTCCGACGGAATCGTCGAAACGATGAAGGCCGATGGTACCGAATTCGGCACCGAGCGATTCGAGCGGCTGCTGCGCGAAACCAGCCGGCGCCTTTCCGTGGACCGGCTGGCCGACCGCATTCTGAAGGAAGTGGATCGTTTCGCCGGCGGACAGCCACCCGGTGATGACCGCACGCTTGTGATCCTGCGCGTGAAATGACAGACAAAGAGAAGGGAAAGAAGCAGGTGCCTCCTACCGATCCGGCCCGCTATACCCCGTTTTTCACCTATCGTGACGGCTGTTTGTGCGCCGAATCCGTACCGCTCGACCGAATCGCCTCCCACGTCGGCACGCCCGCCTACGTTTACAGTCGCTCGGCGATCGAAGCTGCCTGGCGCCGTTTCGATCGCGCTTTCGCCGGCGTACCGCACACGGTTTGCTATTCGGTGAAGGCGAATTCCAACCTCACCATCCTGCGGACGCTGGCCCGGCTTGGCAGCGGATTCGACATTGTCTCCGGCGGCGAGCTGGAGCGCCTGCGCCGCGCCGGAGTGGCGGGCAAACGGATCGTTTTCTCGGGCGTAGGCAAGACGCGCGAGGAAATCCGCGAGGCCCTGCGCGCGGGCATTCTGCTCTTCAACGTGGAATCGGAAGAGGAACTCGAGATGTTGGCCGAAGAGGCGGGCCGGCGGCGCGCCGTCGCCCCCGCCGCGTTGCGCGTCAATCCCGACGTCGGCGCCGGCGCTCACCCGCACATCTCCACCGGGCGCCGCGTGCACAAGTTCGGCATCGACTGGGCGCGCGCCGCCTCCGTCTATCGTTCGGGGCTCGCCATGCGCTCGGTTCGCTGGCGAGGCGTCACTGCTCACATCGGATCGCAAATCCTCGCGCTCGATCCTTTCCGACAGGCGCTGGCGCGGCTGGGCACGCTGATCAAAAGCTTGCGGCGGGAAGGAGTCGGCATCGACTACCTCGATTTCGGCGGAGGTTTGGGTGTTCGCTATTCCGACGAGCGCCCGCCCGACGTTCGCGCCTATGGCAAACTGGTCGCCGGTACGGCACGGAAACTCCGCTGCCACGTGCTGCTCGAGCCGGGCCGTGCCGTCGTCGGCGCGGCGGGCATCCTGCTCACGCGCGTCGTGCGGAAGAAGCAAAATGGCGGGAAAACGTTCCTCGTGGTGGACGCGGGCATGAACGACTTGATTCGCCCTGCCCTCTACGATGCGGTACATCCGGCAACGAGCGTGCGTCAGCCATCGGCTCGCGCGCGTCGGACACCCGTGGATATCGTCGGGCCGGTGTGCGAAACGGGCGATAGCTTTCTTTCCGATTGGCCGATGCCCGAAACCGCTCCGGACGACCTGATCGTCATCTGGGGCGCGGGTGCTTACGGCTTCGCGCAATCCTCCAATTACAATTCGCGGCGCCGGTCCGCGGAAGTACTGGTGCAAGGCAGCCGCTTTCGCGTGATTCGCCGGCGCGAAACCTACGCCGACCTGGTTCGTGGGGAATAGAAGAGCAGGGAAGTCAGGTCCATTCCTCGAGACCTCCCTGAGGGCTGAAAAGCCGAGTGCTTACTGTTCTCCCCAGCGCAGCTTGTTGCGCAGCACCTCGAAATAGGTTCGCTGCGGCGGGCGCACCAGGCTGAGGCATTTCGCCGATTTGCGTACGCGAACCGAGTCGTGGTGCCGCAATTCGGCGGCGAGCTGCCCGTCGACGGTGAGATAAGCGGGTTCGTCGCCGCCGGTGAACTGCGCCGCGAGCCGCGCCGTGCTTGGCAGCACCAGCGGCCGGTTGGTGAGCATGTGCGGGCAGACCGGGGTTACGACGAACGCCTCGAGCAGCGGCGAGACGATCGGTCCGCCGGCAGAAAGCGAATAGGCCGTCGAGCCGGTGGGTGAAGAGAAGATGATACCGTCGGCGCGGAAGCTGCAGACGAAAAGGTCGTCGACCAGCAGCTCGAAATCGATCATCTTTGCCGGCAGGCCCTTGGTCAGCACCGCGTCGTTCAGCCCTCGGCGCAACTCGATCGGCCGGCCGTTGCGCGACACTTCCACCTCGAGCATCATGTGCTTCCAGGTCTCGTACTCGCCGTCGAGCACCTGTTCCAACGTGGCATAGAGTTCGTTGAGGGTGACTGTGGTGAGAAAGCCCAGGTTGCCGAAGTTCACCGGCAGGATTGGCACTCCGCGCTCGGAAGCCGCGTGGGCCGCGGTGAGCAGCGTGCCGTCACCGCCCAGCACCACGAGCATGTCGATCCGCTCCATCAACTCATCCTGCGAAAGCCCCGGCGCGCCTCCGCCGGCGAAATCCGCGGCGAATCGGTCGCAGAAGACTTCCACCTTTTGCGCGCGCAGCCAGCGCACCAGTTCGGGGATCTTGGCTCCGATGCGTTCCCTATGCGGCTTCGCGAATATTCCGATCGAACGGATCATCGCCCCTCCGCCGGTTTTCCGGCAGAAAGTCGACATTGTACTTCACCCGGGCCGCCTTGGCAGGAGCGAGGGCCGAAAAAGCGGCGACGCTGGCAGCAAACCTCCGATTCGCCCCGGCGTGGTTTGACTTTTTCCGCTGACGCACCTTACTATGCTCACGAAGCATGGCACGAATCTTCCAGCGCGGCGTTCAGATGTGTTGTTGTATGCGAGCGCTGGTGTGTGGAGGATGACCTAAGTTTTCACAAACTGAATTCGGTCTCCCAAGCCCACCGCGGAATCCAAATCCGGCGGTGGCTTTTTTTTGAATGGAGCACTTATGAAAGCTTCAAATGCACTTTGGACCGAGCGCTTGGCGGGCGAGATGCCTGAGGGACTTGCCCGCGAAATCGAAATCTTCGAAACAGAACTGGACCTCAGAAAGCAGGGCAAGATCGACGAGCGCGTCTTTGCCGAGACGCGCCTGCGGCGCGGAGCCTACGGCCAGCGCTACGACAACGGCCAACGCCACGACGGGAAACAGGTCCAAAAGATCGAGTACCCCTCCGGAAATTCGACGAAGGGTCCCAACACGCTGTGGGACGCTCCGGGAATGCAGCGCATCAAGATTCCGGCCGGTGGTTTGAACGCCCGGCAACTGGAAACCCTCGCTGAGCTGGCCGAGGAATATTCCGACGGGATCGCTCATATCACCACCCGGCAGGACGTGCAGCTGCATTACGTGCACATCGACGATACCCCGGCGTTGATGCGCCGGCTGGCGGCGGCCGAAATCACCACCCGCGAGGCTTGTGGCAACGCGGTCCGCAACGTGACGGCTTGCCCCTATTCCGGCGTCTGCCGGGACGAGGTGTTTGATGTGACGCCCTATTCCCGCGCACTGGCCAAATTCCTGCTCGGCCATCCCGACTGCCAGGATTTCGGGCGGAAATTCAAGCCTTCGTTCAGCGGTTGCGCCGATCACGGCTGTGGCCTGGCGCGGATGCACGACCTTGGCCTCGTGGCCGTGAGTCGCACCAAGGACGGCCAGGAGAAGCGCGGTTTCGAGATGTTCGTGGGCGGCGGTCTCGGCGCTGTGCCTCACCAGGCGAAGCTCTTCGACTCTTTTGTCCCGCCCGAAGAGCTGTTGCCGCTCACCCAGGCCATCGCCAGGGTGTTTGCCCGTTACGGTGAGAAGAAAAATCGCAACCGCGCGCGCCTGAAATTCCTTGTGCAGGACCTGGGCATCGAGAAATTCCGCGAACTGGTGCTGGAAGAGCGCAAGAACCTGCCCTTCGACCCTCGCTGGACGGAACTCGTTGCTGACGCCCAAGAGTTCCACGAAGAGCCGCTACACACGGGCGGAGAAGTGCCGGAGGGGCAATCGGAAGCGTTCCGGCGCTGGCTGCAGACGAACACGCGGCCGCAGCGACAGGAAGGCTATGCCGTTGTGATTGTCGCGCTGCCCCTGGGCGACATCACCGCCGACCAGTTGCGCTCGCTCGCCGACATCGTTCGTCGCTACACCCGCGAAACGGTTCGAACGACTGTCGATCAGAACCTGGTGGTCCGTTGGGTGAGCCGTGCCGATCTTCCCGCCTTCCATCGCGAATTGTTGGCGGCGGGCCTGGGCGCGCCTGGCGCGGGAACGATCGTCGATGTCACCTCTTGCCCCGGTACGGACACCTGCAAACTGGGAATCTCCTCGTCGCGCGGATTGGCCGGCGAGTTGCGCCGGCGCCTGGCCGAGCAAAGCTTCCAGCTCGACGAGGCCGTCAAGAATCTGCATATCAAGATCAGCGGCTGTTTCAACAGCTGCGGCCAGCACCACGTGGCGGATATCGGTTTCTATGGAGTGAGCCGCAAGATGGCTGGTTACGCGGTGCCCCATTTTCAGCTCGTTTTGGGTGGGCAATGGGAGAACAATGCCGGTTCCTACGGTCTTCCGGTGATGGCGATTCCTTCGAAGCACGTTCCCGAGGCCTTGTCCCGGCTGACGGACTTCTACGTTTCCAGTCGCAAGGAAGGCGAATCATTTCGCGACTTCATCCAGCGCACCGGCAAGGCCGAAGTGAAGAAGCGGCTCGATGATCTGACGCGGCTTCCGGCCGGAAACGGCGACCGTTCAATGTTCCGCGACTGGAACGATCCCAGGGAATACAGTCTGGGCGACCTGGGAGCCGGGGAATGTGCCGGCGAAGTCGTCTCTCCCGTGGAGTTCGGCCTGACCGCAGCCGAGCGGCAGGTGTTCGAAGCCCAATTGGCGCTCGATGGCGGCGATGCGGATGTCGCCTGGCAAACCGCCTATCGCTCCATGCTGCAGGCGGCGAAATCTTTGCTGCTGACGGAGCTTCCCCGATTCTCCGACGATCCGCGGAGCATCGTTGGCGAGTTCCGGACTCGCTTCTACGACACCCGGAAATTTTACGATCCCTTTGCCGGAGGAAAATTCGCGCACTACCTGTTCGCGGCACATGAGGCTCCCGTCGCCTCGCGCACGCCGGAGCAGGCGCGGCTCCTTATCGAAGAAGCTCAACTCTTCATCGAAGCTTCCCACGGCTGCTACAACCGGCTGGGGAACCTGGTGCAGGTCTGAGGAAGGCAACGCACGATGGACATTCAACACGTCAACGTTAAACTCCTGGTAGAAAATCCCGCCTCGATAGACCTCGATTCGGTGATCCCCGTCTTTCACAGCTGGATTCAGGATCGCACTCGCGACGAGCTTCTGCTCGACGTGGCCGATTACCGTCATGTGCCCGCCGGGCCGGGCGTGGTTTTGATCGGGCACGAGGCGAATTACAGCCTCGATAACACCGGCGAACGGCTCGGCGTTCGCTACAACCGTAAAGCGCCGCTCGACGGCACCCCGCAGGACCGGCTACGGCAAGCCACGCGCGCCGCCATTCTCGCGTGCCGGCACCTCGCGGACGATCCGCGCCTCGCTGGGAAAATCCGTTACGACGGCCGTCATCTGGAACTGTTTGTCAACGACCGGTTGCTCGCTCCGAACGATGAGGCTTCACGCAAGGCCCACGAGCCAGAGTTTCGAGACCTGTTGCGGAAGCTCTTCGCGGGTAAGCCGTATTCCCTGCGGTACGATCCCGAGCCGCGCCGGCTGTTCTCCGCCTGGGTGGAAACCGAAGACGCCTTTACGCCGGAAGATTTGCTGAATAATTTGGAATCCTGAAAGACTGGTGGCTTGCGCTGCGGCTGGAAATCTCAGTCATGCTTGCGCGCGTGCAGAAAGAACTCCTGATTGCCCCCCGCGCCGGTGACCCGGCTGGGATGGACGCCGAGGATTTCCAGACCCAGCGCCTCGGCGGCCACGCGCACCTTGTTGATCGCGGTCTGCCGCAGCGCCGCATCGCGAACGATGCCGCCCTTGCCCACTTGGCCGCGTTCCAGCTCGAACTGCGGCTTCACCAGAATCAGGAAATCGGCGCCCGGACGCGCTAACGGCAGCAACGCCGGCAAAACTTTCGTCACCGAGATGAACGAAAGATCGACGGTGACGAGATCGACCGGCTCTCCGATGTCTTCCGGTCGCAGTTCGCGTGCGTTGCACCCTATCGGCGTGACGCGCTCGTCCTGCCGCAGTTTCCAATCGAGTTGTTCGGGAGTGACGTCGACCGCCCAAACGTGCCTTGCCCCGCGCTGAAGCAAGCAATCGGTGAATCCGCCGGTAGACGAGCCGGCATCAATGGCGGTGCGGCCCGTGGGGTCGACGCCGGAATCCTCCAGCGCTCCTTCCAGCTTCAGTCCTCCGCGGCTCGCGTATTTCAGCCCCGCTGCGAGTTCGATGTTCGCCTCAACGCTCACCATCGTTCCCGCCTTGTCCACCCGGCGTCCGTCGACACGCACTGCGCCGGCCAGAATCAGCGCTTGCGCCCGCTGGCGCGACTCGGCCAGCCCTCGCTCGACCAGCAACTGATCGAGCCGTTTCCGCCCGGGTTTGGCTGCTGGGCTCATGCGAGATTCCGGTGGGGCAGGGAAATCGTTTGCGGCTCAGGCTCGCCGCAGCGTCAGGAACCGTGCCAGCTCGCGAATCGTTTCGGCCCACTCCCCGTATGGCGCCAGTTCCTCGAGTGCCTCGCTCGACAGCCGTTCGGCCATTTCGCGTGATTTTTCCAAGCCGTACAGCGCCGGATAGGTGGCTTTCTGCTGCTCCTGATCTTTCCCCGCCGTCTTGCCCAGAGCGGCCGAGGATTCCTGCACGTCCAGGATGTCGTCGACGATCTGGAACGCCCATCCGATCTTTTCGCCGAAGCGGCGAATGCGCGCGACGTCGTCATCGGACGCATTGCCCGTGAGCGCGCCCGCCGCGGTCGAAGCGCGAATCAGCGCCGCCGTCTTCGAGCGATGGATGTATTCGAGCGAGGCTGCTTCCACAGGCTTGCCCTCCGCTTCCAGGTCGGCCACCTGCCCGCCCACCATCCCGTTCACCGTTCCCGCGGCTCCAGAAATCTCCTGAATCACCAGCATGCGGCGGTCCGCGGCTACCGGGGCTTTTGAGAGCGTTTCAAAGGCCAGCGTGAGCAGCGCATCGCCTGCAAGAATCGCCATCGCCTCGCCAAACTGCTTGTGGCAGGTGGGCTGGCCCCGGCGCAGATCGTCGTTGTCGAGCGCTGGCAGATCGTCGTGGATCAGAGAGTACGTGTGAATGAATTCCAGCGCGCAGCCTACTTCCACGGCTGCCCGGCGATCAGCGTCAAAAAGCCTCGCCGTTTCCAGGCACAGCGCCGGTCGGATTCGCTTTCCGCCGGCCATCACGCTGTACCGCATCGCGCGGTGAATTGTTGGCGGTTGGGTGGTTTCCGGAGGCAACAGACGCCCGAGCGCCTGATCCACTTCCTGGCGGTCCTGTTCGAGAAAATCGGGCAGCTTCATGAGTGCTGGAACCTGGGGTCTGTGTTCAGGATGATTCCTCCGTCTCGAAAGGCTCGGCGACGATTTTTCCGTCGGCCTTTTTCAGCAGAATTTCCACGCGCGCTTCTGCCTCTTCGAGTTGCTTCTGGCATTCCCGCGAAAGTTTTACGCCTTCTTCGAACAGCTTCATGGCGTCGTCGAGCGAAAGCTCCGGACTCTCGAGCCGTTTCACCACCTGCTCGAGCCGCGCGAGCGACCGCTCGAAATCGAGCTTCGATGCCTTTTCCGGATCGTTCCTTGCCGATTGGCTCATCGCTTACCTTTGGCAGCCCGGGCAGAAATAGGTGGACCGGTTGCCCTGCCGCAGGCGCTGAATGCGTTTGCCGCACCGGCGGCAGCGCTGCCCTTCACAGTCGTACACGCGCATGATCTTTTCCGCGCCCTGGAACTCCCATTCCGGATCGCGAAAGTCCGGCGCGGGATCGAGGCAGGATTGTAGCGCACGCCGCAGCACGTCAACAATGGCCCCGCGCAGCCGCCTCGTTTCTTTCGCATCGATCCGATCGGCTCGCCGCCGCGGATCGATCTTCGCGCGCCAGAGCGCTTCGCTCGACCAGATGTTGCCCAGCCCCGCCACCCGCTGCTGGTCCATCAACACCAGTTTTACCGCTCGTCGGCTCGAACCCAAAATCTCGCCCAGTCGCTTCGCGGTGAACTCGCGCGAGAGCGGGTCCACGCCCATTTGCTGGATGCCGGGAAGGTCCTCGCTCCGGTCCAGCCAGCGTACGCGTCCCAGGTGCCTGCGATCCACAAAGCCCAGCGTGTTCCTCGCGAAATCCAAAGCGACGTCGACGTGTTCCGGCGGCTTTTCGCGCTTGTACCACAGCAGTTGCCCGCTCAGCCGGAAATGCATCGCCACCCAGCCGCGATCCAGTCGCAGCAGCAGATATTTCCCCCGCCGTTCCACTTCAAGGATTTTTCTCCCCTTGGCTTGCTTCAATGCCTTTGTCCCCTGGCGATCATGGGTACTGCCGCCGGCAACCGCAGCGTGGATCACGCGGCAATCCAGAATCTTCTTGCTTTTCACCAGCCGCCGCGTCAGGCGGGCCATCGCTTCAACTTCGGGAAGTTCGGGCATCAGCGCGTTGAAGGCGCCTGTTCAAGCGCCCCTCGGGGCAAGCTTACGTCAAGCCGCACCCCAAACCAATTCCAGCAGGCACACAGGGCGGAAAGGGAACCCCTATTGACATTCGCGGCGTATGCAATAACCTCGGGCCATGCAGCCGGTTCCGAGACGTGAGGACTTGGCTTGATTGCCCGAAAGCCGTTAAGGTCGCTACTTCTGGCTTGCTCGCTCCTTTCGCTCGCCGCTTGCAACGGCGGCGGAGGCTCGGGCGGCTCGCAACCGCCCCCTCCGCCTGCCATGACCCTGCAGGGTGTAACGCCAAACTACGGATCCGGCAGCCCGCTCGCCGGGATCGATTTTGCGATTGCCGGGCAGGCCGGCTTCCAGCTCCTCGCCGGGGGCAGCGGATTCACGCCCTCGACCGTGCTCGAATGGAACGGTAGGGCCTTGCCCACGAACTATGGGGACAGCCAAAACCTCAACACCAACATCTCCAGCTCGCTGATTGCGAAACCAGGATCGGTAACGATCGTGGCCGAAGACACGAGCACCGGCGCAACCTCAAACCCGGTGACGTTCGGCATCGCCTCGCCGGCGACACTAACCGCCGGCGTTGTGCAGCTCGTCTCCGCCGCCCCTGACGGTTCCCCGGCCAACGGGAACAGCTACAGCGGCAATCCCCCATCCATCAGCGCCACTGGCCGGTACGTCGCGTTTCAGAACGACGCGACGAACTTGGTCTCCGGGGTGAGCAGTAGCCAATACACCCAGATCTACGAACACGACACCTGCATCGCTGCGTCTTCGGGATGCACGCCCACCACTTGGCTCATTACGGTCACCTCGGATGGGTCTCCCATAGACGGCAACAGCTATCGCACTGCAATCAGCTCAGGCGGTCGTTACGTCGCATTTGACTCATCTGCAACCAATATCCTGCCAAACACACCGTTCTGCGCGGTACACGAGTGCGTGTTCGTGCGAGACACGTGCACCGGCGTGACCTCCGGCTGCGCACCGGCGACCACATTAACGTCGGCTGCGGCGGACGGGAACCCGGCAGACGGCGAGAGCCCGGCAATCACTCCAGACGGCCGCTTCGTTGTGTTCACGTCTTCTGGGACGACAGCTGGGGTGTGGAACGTATATTTGCGCGACACGTGCAACGGTGCCCCGTCCGGCTGCACGCCAAGCACGATTCTGGTCTCAGCCTCGCCGTCGGGTGGTCCAGGGAACCAGAACAGCTTGCCGCAAGCCGTCAGCAGCACCGCCCGGTACGTGGTCTTCGACTCGTATGCGACGAATCTCGTTTCGAACCCTCCCGCGGATGGGGCGGACCATCTGTATCTGCGTGACACCTGCATCGGCGCGCCCTCCGGCTGCACGCCCAGCACGACATGGCTTGATCCCGGAGGCTCGGCGGGGTTGGGCGCTGGCGCTCTCGACGTCGGTGTGATCCCCGGGATTTCCGCCGACGGCCGATTCGTCGCGTTTTCGACGAACCAGGTCGGTTTCGTCTCGCAAAACGTCCAGGGCCACAGCAACGTTTATCTCCGCGACACCTGCAACGGTGTGACCTCCGGCTGTACGCCAGCCACGACCCTGATTTCGCTCGGCAACGATGGCTCCATCGGCAACGCACCAAGCGAGGTAGACGGCCATACGCCAATAACGTCCAACGGCCGGTTCATCGTCTTCGAGTCGCTCGCGTCGAATCTGGTTCCCGGTGACACATTTGCGCCCGGCGGGTGGAAGGATATTTTCGTCCGCGACACCTGCCATGGCGCGCCCTCGGGCTGCGTACCCAGCACCGTTCGCGTCTCCGTTGCCGACACGCCCAGCATTGCCACCGAGGCGGACGCGATCAGCGATTACGCCTCGATCAGCGCAGACGGCCACTACGTCGTCTTCCTGTCGTCTGCCGCCAATTTTTTCAACGTGCCGAACGGCGGCGATACGATGGCCTACTTGGCAAAGACCGGTTTCTAGCCGGCTAGTGTTTCGAGGGAGCTTCGAGAATCAATGCGTGAACGCGCGCTTTCTCTTCGGCCGCGGCGCTGAACGGAGCTACGATCCCGTGCCCGGTCACCCAGCGCTCGAATTCGTTGCGATAGTACGGGCTGCCATATTGGCCCGATTCGCCGGGAGTGATCTCCATCAGCGAATGATCGAAATTCCCCAGATCGGCGACGAAGCGCATGTCGGGCCCGAAGCCGCCGCGTGTGGCGTTAACGGTATAGGCCGAGCCGTCATGTCCCACCGGCCCGATGTCGAGCAGCCACCGCAATGGCCCCCGCAGCCCCAGCGGATGTTGCAACTCCAGGCTGTTGACGCGGCCCCAGCGCCAGTCGTCTTCTCGTGGACCCCAGATGGTACGCAGGCGAGATACGCCCTGATCGGCCGCTCCGGCGAGCAGCGCGTCGTAATTCGCATAGCCCTTGGGCAGCCAGTGCGCCGGGCGGTCGCGCAGCACGTTGTCGAGAAAGACGACGTTGCGCCACCAGTCGTATTTCCTCGTTTCCTTGCCGAGATATGGTTTCAGCAGATCCTCGAGTAGCGCCTGGCGCGCGTAGTGCAAAAACGAAGTTTCCACCGAATCGGCAACCGACCGGCCATCCCAACCGTTGAGCCGCGCGACCAGCTTGCGTGCTTCCGGATCATGAGGAGAATCGCTCCGGCTCGCCGCAAGCATCTCGCGCGCGAGGAAGAGGTCGGGCAAGCTCACCACGTCTGCCTGGATCGCGTCGCAATCGGCTGGCGTCAGGTCCTTGCCGTGCTCGAGAAGCTGATACAGGCGCGCGGTGCGATAGGGAGGCGCCCAGCGGTCTGTGAACCAATACTTGTAGCCCGGTCCCACGATGCGGCCATTGGCCGTGGCGACGATTCCGCCGGGCGGATTGAAAAGCCGCGGCAGCTTGTCGAACGGGATGTAGCCGGTCCAGCCATAGGCGTCCGTATCGCCCGGCACGGGAACCGTTCCGTCGCCCTTCTTGCGAATCGGAATACGGCCTGTGACAACGAAACCGATATTGCCTTCGACGTCGGCGTAGACGGCGTTCTGTGCCGGACCGGAGATCTGGCTCATCACGGCCAGAAACTGCTGCCAGTTTTGAGCTTTACCGATTAGCGGAAACGCGAATCCCATCCCGCCCGGTTGTAGCGCGGTCCATTGCAGCGCATAGCCCGTGTTTCCCTTCCGGTAGACCACCGGCCCGCGGTTCGTCACGTCGACCGTCAGGTGAACGTCGGGCTTGCCTCGGACGTGGATCGTCTCGTCGCGCACCTTGGCCCGTACCCAACGGCCGTCATACAGGTATTTGTGCGGATGCTTGGGATTGAACTTCTCGATGTAAAGATCCTGCACGTCCGCCAGGTCGTCTGTGAAGCCCCAGGCGATCCGGTCGTTATGGCCGATGATCACCAGCGGCACGCCGGGAATGGAAAAGCCCTCGACGTTCCAGCCCGGTGCGGTCAGATGGTCGAGGTACCAAATGCACGGAATGCCCAGCGGCAGATGCGTGTCGTTGGCGAGCAGCGGCTTGCCAGAACGGGTCAGTTTGCCCGAGACGACGAAATTGTTGCTGCCGAGCACGGCGCCGATTTCCGCTGGTAGCGCGCCCACCAGTGCCCTCGCGTTTTCCCACAGCCGATTCCTTGCCGAATCCGAAACGGGGTATCCGGTCGTTTCCAGCGCAGTTTGTCGCTCCGCCGGCGACAAAGCGAACTGGGGCGCCGCGATGGCGGCGGCCGAATTGGTCGCCGTTCCAGCGCCGACGAGTATGTGGTCGAATGGCGAATCGACTGTGTAGAGATCGTGCGCGCGCTTGGGGCCGACCTTCGCCGTCACCCACGCGCGGTCCAACTCCTCTTTCCACGTGGACGTCAGCATCTCGTACATGTAGCCGGTGACGAGCAGGGTGTCGGTCGCCGTCCATGGACGCGGCTGGTAATGAAGCAGGCGAAATTCAAGCGGCAGATTCCATCGGTGCTGCCGGATATAGAGGTTCACGCCGGTTGCATAGGCATCGATGAGGGCTCGATTTTGCGGGCTGAGTTCGGCCACTGCGGCTTGGGCGGCTTGCCGCAGACCCAGCAGCCGGCGCTCGCGATCCTGGGCAAGCGCTTGGGGACCGAAGATCTGTGCCAGATCGCCGGCGGCGGCGCGGCGGATCAGGTCCATCTGCCAGAGGCGATCGGAAGCGGTCACGTAGCCCTGAGCCACCATCAGGTCGTGCAGCGATGAGGCCCGAATCCAGGGCACGCCCCAGCGGTCGCGGTCAACCACCACTCGCGCGTGCAGCCTGCCCACGGTAGCATGCCCGTCGAGCTGGGCCAGCGGGCGCTTTACAAGCCACCACCACGCGCCCACAAGGAGCGCCACGACCACTGCCAGGGAAACGGCAAGCCTTCCTGGCCACCGGAATCTGGTTCCCGATTTCGCCAAAACTCGCTGACTGTAGCCCAGGTTTGCCCTCCGGGCAAACGACAAGGGCGGCTGCGGGCGGGCCAACTCGCGAAGAATCGCTGGACGGCCGGAGGCCCCGGTTGGCTTAAAACGGCCTGAATGGGAGCGTTTCGCGGCAACGGCGCGACTGCGCGCTCAAGCGCTTTCACTCCCGGGCCCGGCCTGAGCGGCCTGTTTCTCGGCCAGCACTTCGCGGACGAGCGTTTTCAGCTCGTTGCGATCGAAGTTCTCGATGCCCATCCGGATCGGCTTGCTCGCTTCGCCGAAATAGAGGCTCATGTGCGGGAAGGGAATCTCGATTCCCAACTCGTCGAATTTCTTCTTGATGCGCCGGTTCATCTCGCGGCCGACCGTCCATTGCTGGATGGGAATGGTCTTGATGCGCGCTTTCACGATCACTGCGGAATCGGCGAACTTGTCCACGCCGAGGATCTCGAGCGGCGAGAGGATCAGTTTCGCGTACTGCTCCTCCTTCATCATCTCGTCGGCGATCTCCTTGAGTACTTGCGAAACGCGGTCTGTATCTTCCTTGTACGCGACGCCCATGTCGAAAACGTAGTAGGAAAAGCCGTGCGTCATATTCGCAAGTGTGTGGATCGTGCCGTTGGGAAAGATGTAGACGGTGCCGTCGAGCCCGCGCAGTACGGTGGTGCGCAGATTGATCTGCTCCACCAGCCCGCCGGTCCCGTTGATGATGGCGACGTCGTTCACGCGAATCTGATTTTCCAGCAGGATGAAGCAGCCGGAAATGACGTCGCGTACCAGGTTCTGAGCGCCAAAGCCGACTGCCACGCCGGCCACCCCGGCGCCGGCCAGGATCGGAGCTACGTCGAAGCCTGCTTCCCTCAGGGCCATCATGATCGCCACAATCCAGATGATGACGCTGATCGTTTTGCGTGCGATGCCGCTCAGCGTCGTGGCCCTCTTTTCCATCTCGGGGTCCATGCCTCCGCGGAAGGCGGCCATGCGCTCGGTGATCCGCGAATGCACCTTGGGGAACAGGGCCTTCAGTATCCGGTTCAGCACGTAGGCGCCGAGCAGGATGGCCACAATGCGGATGGAGTGGGTGAAGAAGGAACTCTCGAAGGAAAGCCAGGTGGGGAGCGAAACAGTCGAAATGAACATCTGATCATTTTATCAAACAGAAAAATCATGAAAAGGGAGGCGTCGAAATCCTTCTTGCAAAAGTCAAAAGAAAGCGACAAAGCAGGCTCGGATCGAGATTTTCACCAGGGTTTCCCAGCACTATCTTGGGGCTCCGAAGGGTGATCCACGCGCAAACGCCGGGGAAACCGGCAACGTGGAAAGCCTGCAGGTTACTCGGCCATGGCATTTTGTAAGGGCAAGATGGACAGTGGCTTAGAGTTTGGCCTTTCACAGCTCGCGAATCCATCTCCTTGACCCCCTTGGCCTTGGCCCACACCGAGGGTACAATTTGGTGTCGGAGTTCCGGCCCTGAGGGGAAGGGCTCGGCCTCGCCTTATGCTGGTCCTGAGACTCTTAGTCGTATTCCTGCTGATAGCGCTGAACGCCTTCTTCTCGGCGACGGAATACTCGCTGGTCGCCGTCCGGTCCACTCGCATCCGCTTGCTGATCGAGCAGGGCAATCAGCGCGCCCGCGTGGTGGCAGACCTCCTGAAGGACCTGAGCCGGGTCATTTCCGGTGTCCAGGTGGGGGTCACGCTCGCCAGCCTGGCGCTGGGTTTCATCGGCGAGTTGACTTTGGCCGCGCTTTTCGTTCCGGTATTCGCCTGGCTGCCGGGCGCCTGGGGCGTCGCGACGGCCAATACGATCGCGCTGGTGATTGCGTTTCTTCTGCTCAACTTCCTCCAGATCGTGCTCGGCGAGCTCGTGCCGAAATCAATCGGTCTGGCGCGAGCCGAGCGGGTGGCGTTAACCGTGGCGCGGCCGTTCCGCTGGTTCCTCACCACCTGCAGCTGGGCAATCACGCTGCTCGACGGCGTGGCTCGCCGCATCTCGAAAGTGTTGGGACTCGGCAAACCCATCCCGCACGGCCTGGTGAGGACGGCGGAGGAACTGCAGGTGCTGATCCAGCAGGCCGGCGAACGGGGCATTCTGCCGGCGCGCGAAGAGCGATTTATCCAGGGCGCGATGGAGCTGAATCAGGTGGATGTGCGCGCGGTGATGGTGCCCCGTCCCGATGTCTACGCCCTGCCGGTCACCGCTTCGCTCGAAGACGTGATGCACCTGTTCTCCAAGACGCAGCGCTCCCGCCTTCCTGTCTATCAAGGCACGCTCGAACACGTGCTCGGCTTCATCCACGTCAAGGACCTCACCTGGGTGCTCGCCGACCGCGACCGCGCCCTCGAAGCCGGCCGCCAGCCTCCTCCTTTCGATCTGCAGCAGATCCTGCGCGAAGTGCTGATCGTGCCGGAATCGAAATCGACCAGCGAACTGCTCTTCGAATTTCGGGCCAAGCGCGCCGGACTTGCCATGGTGGTCGACGAATTCGGTAGTATTCAGGGGCTGGTGACGCTCGAAGACATCCTCGAGCAGTTGGTCGGCGAGATTCACGACGAGTTCGACATTGAGCGCCGGCCGCTGAAGCTGGCCGACGGCGCGATGGTGTTCGACGGCGCGATAAACGTGAGAGATCTTTCCAGCCAATACGATATCGAAGTCCCCGAGGACCCCGCCTACGAAACGCTGGGTGGCTTCGTGCTCAGCCAGTTGGGATTCCTGCCGCGGGGTGGCGAGAGCTTCGAATCCGATGGCTACCGCTTCACCGTCCTCGAAATGAACCGGCGGCGGGTGGCCCGCGTGAAAGTCACTCCCATCCGGCAGATTCAGGCCATCGCGGCAAAGGCCGCCGAATGACGCGCCGCATTTTGGGCCGCGTGCTCTGGGCGCTGCCCGCCCTGTGGCTGATTATTACGATGGTCTTCTTGCTGATTCACATTGTGCCCGGCGATCCGGTTGTGCAGATGCTCGGCGAGGGTGCCCGGCCCTCCGACATTCGCCAATTGCGGCAGGCCCTGGGGCTGAACCTGCCGCTCGGCGTGCAGTACGAACGCTATCTCGACGGCGTAATCCACGGCAATCTTGGCACCTCGATCCACTATCAGCAGCCGGTGCTTCAGATCGTGCTCGATCGCTATCCGGCCACGCTGGAGCTGTCCTTCGCCGCGTTGCTGGTCTGCATCGTGCTGGCCGTACCCGCTGGAGTGATTGCGGCGGCGCG
>JBJKSI010000023.1:0-7522 GCA_046704165.1 Candidatus Acidiferrales bacterium | reverse complement strand
TTTTTTTGTTGGGTGGTGCGCGGCACGGAAAGGCGGGGCGAAGCGCGAGTAGGGGCGACGCATGCGTCGCCCGTACGGGGATGAACTTCAGAAAAGCAAACCACCATTGCGGAAGGCGCAAGGATGGGGCACCCGGAAAAGAAAAGGGCGTAGGCAACGCGACCGTACCAGGGCTGGGGCGGAGAGCGGAGATTGGACCACAAAGGAAAGCAGATCCCTCACCGCCATCCGCGCCGGGGCGGGCGGCTTGGTTCGGGAGGACATTGCCACGTTCGTCAGAGACGGGGTGACACATGGGCTGCGGCGGGAAGGGTGAGCGACCCAGCCTTGCGGGAAAGAGCAGGGACGGAGCACCCGGCGAGCGCTGCCCGACGGTGCCGAAAGCCGAAACGCGTTGCTGAATATCAGGCTGGCGATTTCGTGCCGAGATATTTCGCGAACCAGCGTAGCGCGCGCTCGAGCACGTTCCGCGTGTCTTTCGTCTTGTGGAACGCGTGGCCCTCGCCAGCGTAGACGACCAGTTCCGTGGGAACATGCATGGCGCGCAGCGCATGCCAGAATTCGAAAGACTGCGGCGCCGGGCATTCCCCGTCGTATTGCCCCACCACGACCAGCGAAGGGGTCTTGTCGTTCTGAATGAAGTTGATGGCCGAGCTCTTGGCGTAGGCCTTCGGGTCCTGGTATACGGACGCGCCGAAGAAGGGAATCATCCACTTGTCGATGGAATTCTCGCCGTAATAGCTCTTCCAGTCCGAAAGACCGGCGCCGACAACCGCAGCCTTGAACCGATGCGTCTGCGTCGGCGCGAACATGGACATGAATCCGCCGTAACTCCAGCCGGTCAGGCCCAGCCGATTGTTGTCGATCGGATATTTCGCCTCGACCCGATCAATCCCGGCCAGAATATCGCGAAGGTCGCCGTAACCCATGTCCTGTCGTACCGCCTTGGCGAAGCGCTCGCCCTCGCCAAAGCTGCCTCGCGGGTTCGGCATGAACAGGAAGTAGCCCATCGCCGCGAGCGGCGCAGGGCCGTAGCCGTCCCTCGGCCAACTCGGGCGCGTGGCCCAGCTGGGACCGCCGTGTACATAGACGATCATGGGATAGATTTTGTGCGGGTTGTAGTCCACAGGAAACAGCAACCAGCCCTGTACGTTGAAGCCTTCATTGCGCCAGTGAACCGACTCGGCCTTCCCCCACATCGGTTTCACATTCGCGTTGACGTGCGTGATGGCGTGCGGCTGTTGGAGAACTCCTACCGGCTGAGCCGCGGCGTCGGTCTTGAGCAGGACGGTGTCGATTTCAGGCGGGCGGTCGAACGTGCTGTCGACAAAGGCAATCACATTGTGCCCGGCGGAGACGGAGACGGCCGACGCAAACGTGCCGTCCGACACGCTGGAGGGCACGGTAAACAGCCGTTGCTGCGTGGCCGGGGAATGCCCGTGCAGCGTGAAGCTGGAAAGTCGCGCGGAGCCGCCGGCGATCGAGGAGACCAGCAGCGTGCGATTCCCGGTCCAGGTGAGCCATGACGGCGTGATGGGAAGTCCGGGCGTGGCGTTTACCGGCTCGCCCCCGCTGGGCGAGACGATATAGATGTCGCCTCCCGTTGCCCCTTGGTCGCTCATCAGTCCGCCGATCAAAGCAATGCGCGACCCGTCGGGCGACCAGCGCGGCAATGCGATCTGCAGGCCGTGCAGCGGGCCCTTGACCGTTGACGGATCGAGCGCGACCCGTGTGGGACCGCCGGGGGCCTGCGTGTAGAGCTTGGCCACCCACCAGTTGTCGCGCCCCGGCGGAGGTGCTCCAACGTACGCAACCTCCTTGCCCGCCGGCGACCAGTCGTATTCATAGACAAACAGGGAATACGGGGTAATCTGGCTGACCTTTCCGCCGGTCGCCGGCACCACCGCGAGTCGCTGGTGCTCGACGCCAGTGCGGCCGATCACGCCGATCCGCGGCTTGGTGGCGGACACGGCGGCGATGGCATGCAGATCGCCCTTGACGTAGAGAAAGCTCAACTTCGAGCCGCCCGGCACCCAGGTCAGCTCGTGCACGAAGCCGTGCAGATGCGTGATTCGGCGGGCCTGCACCGCGTTGGCGTCCACTTCATAAATATCGAGCTGTCCGCGACTATTGTCGTCGCGATTGCAGTTCGAGAGGAACGCGAGGACCCGACCGTTTGGCGACCACGCCAGGCTGCTGTAGCGGCACGCTTGCGCCGAGTTGGGAATCGTTACGGTGCGCACCCGCGTGCCATGGATATCCGCCAACTGCAGAATCTGACCCGCGTTGCCGCTCTTCGATTTGCGGGCGGCGCTCGCGGCACTCGCGGAGGCGTTTTGGGTCACCGTCCACGCAACGGTCCGTCCGTTCGGCGCTAAGGAAACGGCGCCGAAATGCTGCACGTCGCGCAAACGGTGCATGATCTGCGTGATGCGCGCGGCAAGCGGCTCCCGGGATTGGGAAGCAGCGGCCACCGGAAGCGCGCAGATTATGCCGACGGTCAGAAAAATAACTGTGCTGCCGGCCAGCAGGCTACTGAAACGCGATTTCATATCCATAACCCCCGTCGCTCACGATTGCTCGAGCAGTCAAACGAAAAATGCTAGCACTCAGGAAGTCGGGCGTCGAAACGCCGGCCCGAGGCTTGCGGGTGCCTCCGCTTCGCCATCCGGCACGCAGGTTGAAGGAAGAAGGGTGGTAAATACAAGCAGAAAGCAGCGAACGGTGGTGCGAACGCCATCTGCCGTGGGTCTTAATTCAGAAGTCGACAGGTACGCGTTGCGCCGTGGGTAGTTGAGAAGCAGATCCTTCCCGACGAAGTGCGTCGGGACTCCCGTTGGTCGTCACCAACCGCCGTTTGCCGAAGGCGGGCGAACGGGTTCGGGACTACACATGGGTTGCGGCGGGAAGGGAGAGCAACCCACCGTTGCGGAAGGCGCAAGGATGAGGCACCCGGCGCACGGTACCCCACAAGAGCCGGGCGTCGGTGCGGAAAGGGTTGTGGGGGACGTCAAAGGCGAGATTGAAGAGCGCGAACTCCGTACGTTGACTAGGCCCAGAGCGGAACCTAAGATGACAACAACATGGGGGAGGGGCGCGAGGCGCCGAACGACCAGTCCCTGGCTAACTGCCGCGTCTCCGAAGAAATGGACAAGAGGGGAATGTGTATAACTTGCCAGAGCAAAGACAGCTGCCTGGGCAGGCTTGTCGCGCTGAAGTTTCCGGCGGATGAACCGGGCGGAGGGCCTCGGACATCCGCGCGTCTGCAAACCAAGGCACGTGCGACTTCCCTGCCTTCCGGAGGATGCATATGATCGACGACCTTTACGAAACCATTGGCGGCAGAAAGACGGTCAATGCGGCAATCAAATCCTTTTATCGGCGAGTCCTGGAAGATGAGACGCTTCGCCCCTTTTTCGATTCGACCGACATGGCAGGGCTTCGCTCGGGGCAGAGCATGTTTGTTTCCATGCTGCTTGGCGGGAAGGTGGTCTACACAGGAAAGGAGATCGGCGCCGCGCATGCCGGGGCGAGGACCAAGGGACTAACTGAAGAACATTTCGATTCGTTTCTCAGGCACTTTCGCGAGGCGCTGGACGAGGTCGGGGTCAGTCCCGACAAGGCCGAGAAGGTGGTGAAATTGCTCGAGGCCAAACGGAGCATCGTATTGAATCCCTGAGAGCGAGGGCTTGCCCCAATAAAGGCAGAGGATGAGGTAGATGGAGTGAACGTGGGGGAAAGGCAAGCCACCCTGGCGGAAATAACCCAAGGATGGGGAACCCGGCACCCCCACGAAAACGTTCGCTGACCGAGGGGCGGCAGAGGAGTTATTTGGCGACGCCCTTTTGCGAGGATTGGATTTTGCGCATGAGGGCGCGGACGGCGGCGGCGAGCTGGGAATCCTTGTGCTGGTAGCTCTGGCCGACGGGGCGCTCGACGCGGATATCGACCGGGCGGGGATGCATCTCCATCACCTGGCCGGAATTGGTGATGACGCGGGCGTGGGGCAAACGGACGACGGAGCCGTCGATGAGCTGAGCGGCCCAGGTGTAGATGATCCAACCCGCAGTTGGTTCGCCGACCACTTTACCGAGATGCAGCGTGCGATAGCCCTGGGTGAAGTCCTCGCCGTCGGAGAGCGTGCCGCGATTGACGACGAGAATCGTGGGGTGCTCGAGCGCGCGCTCGCCGCTGGCGATACGCATGGGGACGGCGGGCAGGCCGCGCGTGGCCATGGTGAGGTAGTGACGGCGGGCGAGGACGTCGATGGCGTAGGGATTGACGAAGCCGCCGGTGTTGTCGCGGATGTCGATGACGACGCCCTCGAGCGACTGCGTGGTGGAGTCGAGTTCAGCGTTCAGGTGCTGCAGGTCGCTGGGCTCCATCGATTGCAGGTCGACGTAGCCGAGGTGGCCGTCGCTGAGTTTGGCGACATAGGCGCGATTGGCCTGCACCCATTCGTGGTAGATCAGCGATTTCATTGCCGACATGTCCACGGGCTTGACGCTGACCGTGCGCGGACGGGGTCCGCCGAGCGATAGCGTGACGAGATGGCCGGTGCGGTGAGCGAGCAGCCGGTGAAAATTCGTGTGGGGGCCAATGGACGTGCCGTCGACGGCGAGCAGCTCGTCGCCGGGCTTCACTTCGGCGAGCGCGGCGGGGCTGAGCGGGACGACGGAGTTGACGACGAGCTTGTGCGACCGTTGATAGGCGCGTGGGTCGAAATTCAGACCGAGCATGCCGACGTCGGGATGAACCTTGCCCTTTGGAGGAAAGATGCCGGAATGCGAGGAGTTCAGCTCGCCAATCATCAGCGAGAGGATGCCGTAGAGTTCGTGCGGGGTGGTGGCGCCGGCGACGTAGGGCGCATATTCGGCGCGGACGGCGTTCCAGTTGACACCGTTCATGTCGGGATTGCAGTAGTTGTCGCGGAGGTAACGCCACGCCTGATCGAAGACCTCGAATTTTTCGGTGGCGAAATTGACGGTCAGGTCGGCGGTGACGGGGACCGGCTTCGCGTGGCCAGAGGCGACGGCGACTTCGAAGACCTTGCCCTTGTCGAGATAGAAGACGCTTTTGCTGTCGGGCGAGAACTGCGCGTCGCTTTTGGGGCCGGGCGTGGAGGTGAGCTGGCGAGCGACTTTCGGTTTCCGGCTCAGCTCGTCGAGGGAATAGACGTAGAGGTTTTCCTGGTTGGCGACCATTGCGGTGACGAGCGCCCATTTGCCGTTGGGGCTGATGGCGATCGAACGCGCGCTGAGGCCGATGGGGAGGAAATGCAGCCGGTGGCGGATATTCGTGAAATCGATCTTTACCGGCTCGACCTTTTTCTTCTCGCCGGCTTTGGCGGCAGTGGCTTTCTTGCTTTGCGGGGACGCCTGTGAGGCGGCCTGCGGCTGCTTTTTCCTGAAGAGATCCCAGAACTGGTTTTCCTGGAATTTCGGCGGGTGGGGAATCAGGTCGATGCGAGCCACGCGAACCATCTTGGTGCGCTGGCCGGTGGCGTAGAGGAGGTATTTGCCGTCGGGGCTCCAGACGGGACCGAAGCCACCGAGATTGCCGAGGAAGCTGACCGGACGGCTTGGCCCTCCGGAAGCGGAAACCACGTCGATATTGCGAAACATCCTGGGGCCGTAGGTCGTGTAGGCGATCCAGCGGCTGTCGGGCGACCAGGCGATCGCGTGGGAATCGCCGATCGGCGGCAACTCGAAATAGCCCCTGGCGAGCACGCGAACCTGATGCGTGGCGAGGTCGAGCGAGCAGAGCTGGCGGCCGCCGCGCTTGAAGGCGAGCAGCTTGCCGTTGGGCGAGAAGACGGGGGAATAGTCCTCTCCCTGGCCGACGAGCTCGGACTGCTTGCGCGTCGTGAAATCGTAGAGGTAGAGGTGCGGAGCGTCGCCGCGGTCGGAGACGAAGACGAGCTTGCGGCTGTCGGGCGACCAGGCGAGATCGGAATGGTTGGCGGGGGAATGGGTGATCTCGATGGCGCGGCCGGGCTTCTTCGAAGGGGCGGCGAAGATGGCTCCGTGGGCGACGAAGGCGATTTTCTTGCCGTCGGGCGAAAGCGTCAGGTCGTGGAAATGGCTGGTGAGCGTCTTGTGCTCGATGCCGGCGTTGTGGGCGGCGCCGCGGAGGGTGATGGGCACGCGGGCGGCCTTGCCGGTGCGGGTATCGAGTTTCCAGATGCCGAAATGGCGGGCGAAGACGATCGCCTTGCCGTTTTCGGAGATGCGCGGCCAGACGACGCGGCCGTCGGTGAAATGGGTGATCTCGAGCGGCGCGCCGTGGAGCGGGGCGACCCAGATGTTGGCGAAGCCGGTGCGGTCGGAGACGTAGTAGATTTCGCGGCCGTTGGCGCTCCACATCGGCCAGAGTTCCTTGGCGTTGCCGGCGCTGATCTGGCGGTAGTGGCGGCCGCCGACGAAATTCAGGAGCCAGATTTCCGAGTCGTCGAGATGGCTGTGGCCTTTGCGCCACCATTGCCAGTTGGCAACGCCGTGGGCGGTGAAGGCGATTTCACGGCCGTTGGGCGCGGGCGCGGCGTAGTGCTCGTTGACGTAAAGCTCGGCGCTGACCGGCATGGGCGTGCCACCATCGGTGCTGACGCGGTAGATGCCGTTCATGTAGATGATGTTGTGGCTGGTGGTGGCGAAGTAGATGGAACGGCCGTCGGGCGACCAGGCGTCGAGCTCGGCGCCGGCGTCGTCGTAGGTGAGCTGCTTCACCGCGCCGGTGTCGAGATTGAGAACGTAGATGTTTTGCGCGCCAGAGCGGTCGGATTCGAATGCCAGGCGGCGGCCACCGGGCGAATAGATGGGAGCGGTGGCGTTCGCTTGGCCGGAAACGAGCAGGTGTGCGACTCCGCCATTGGCAGGCACGGTCCAGATGGCGCCTTCGGAGACGAAGGCGATGGTGGAACCGTCGGGGCTGACGGCCGGGCGCGTGAGGTAGGGAAGCGGAGCGGGAGTTTTGGGAACGATCGTGATGCCCAAGAGCAGAAGAGAAAGAATCGACCCGGTGACGATGCGCATTTCGCTCCTTCCCGTGACCGTGGCCCGGCAGATGACAATGCGGGCCGTGTTTGGCTTCGATGAATGGGCAGTAAGGTACCCGGTGCGGGAAGGGAAATGCAAGTGGGTACGCGGGACGGATTGGGGCACGTCCATTGGGGCACGTCCATGGGGCACGTCCATTGACTGAACGGGGGGCGGCTGTTAGCCTGCCGGTTCAAATAGGGGCGGGAGTCGATGAGAGCTGTCGATCTGATTCGCAAAAAGCGGGATGGCGGCGAACTTACCCCGGAAGAGATTCGGTTTCTGACACGGGGATACACGGCGGGGAAAATCCCCGATTACCAAATGTCGGCCTGGCTGATGGCCGTGCTGTGGCGCGGGATGGGCCGGAAGGAATTGGCGGCGCTGGTCGAGGCAATGATGGAATCGCCGCGGCGGCTGGATCTTGGGCATTTGGCGGGGCGAAAGGTGGACAAGCATTCGACGGGCGGGGTGGGCGACAAGACTTC
>JBJKSI010000022.1:0-53205 GCA_046704165.1 Candidatus Acidiferrales bacterium | reverse complement strand
GGCTTTTCCCTTTCCCCCTGTCCCCTCGGGATCGGGTTCCGGTTCCCCGCAGCCGGTCCGCCGGCGGGGCCGCCGGCCGTGGCTGCCCCGCTCGAGCAGTTCCGCCAGCGCGGAACTATCCCCTCCGAGGCTCACAGCCGGCGACCGACACCGCTCGGACCACCTTTTCGCGCACGGGGGCGGATCCATGCGCGAGCAGGAGATTCCTCAAATTCTTCGCCCGGTTTCTCCGGCAGGAGAAAACCGGCCCTGGGCTGCGCTGTAGCGATACTTCCGCTTGCCCGCGCTTGCGTCGCTTCTCGCCATACCGGCCTCGCCCGCGGCTATTCATAGCGCAACGCCGTGGCTGGATCGACTTTGGTCGCCCGGCGCGCCGGCACGTAGCACGCGACCAGCGCCACGGCCCCCAGCACCAGCACCGCCAGCAGGTAGATCAGCGGATTGCTCGCCTTCACACCATAAAGCAGCGACGAAACCAGCCGCATCAGTCCCAGCCCCAGCCCAACGCCCACCACGATTCCAACGAGCGCCAGCCGCGCGCCGGAGCCCAGCACCATCCGCAGCACCTCGCCCTGGCTCGCGCCCAGCGCCATGCGGATCCCAAATTCGTGTGTGCGGAGGCTCACCGTGTACGCAATCACGCCGTAGATGCCCACCGCCGCCAGCACCAGTCCCAGCGCCGCGAAGAGCCCGAGCAGCATCGCGGAAATCCGCTGCCCGCTCACGTTCTGGTCCAGATAGCTCTGCATCGTGCGCACGTTGAAGATCGGCTGCTGGCTATCGACCGCGGCCACCGCGTCGCGCACCGCCGAGGTCAGCGCCGAGGCGTCGGCCCGTGTGCGCACGACGAGCGTCATGTCACCATTCGGGCGCTGCGCCGCGGGAACGTAGAGTTCGGTCTTGCTCTTTTTGTCGAGCCCGTACTGCTTGGTGTTCGCCACTTCCCCCACAATCGTGATCCAGGGCTGCTTCGAGTTGGACCCGCCAAACTTGATTCGCTTCCCGACCGGGTCTCGGCCCGGCCAGTAGCGCTGGGCGAAGCTGCGGCTGACAATCGCTACGCGCGGCGCTATGCGGTTGTCGGCCACGGTGAACAGCCGGCCGCGCAGCAGCGGCGGTCCCATGGCCGGGAAATAGCCGGGCGTAACCATGTGGTAGTCGGAACTGGGCGCCTGGCCCGGTTTCGGCGGCGGCGTCCCTTCCACGTAGAAGCTCCCCTGCCAACCGTTGCCGCTGAGCGGCAGCGGCATGATCGCGCCGGCAGCCACCACGCCCGGCAGCGCCTGAATCCGCGCCAGCACGTCGCGATAGAAACCGTTGATTTGCGCCACCTTCGAGTATTTCTTCCCGGGCAGGTCCACTTCGGCGGTGAGCACGTGGCTGATGCGGAAACCCGGATTCACCGCCAGTAGCCCATAGAAGCTGAGGATCATCAGCGCCGAAGCCACCACCAGCACCAGCCCGAGCGCGAATTCGCTCACGACCAGCGCCTGCCGGTATCGGCTGCGTCCCAGGCCCGCCGTGCCTGACCGGCCGCCTTCCTTGAGCGACTCGTTCACGTCGGTGCGCGAAGCGCGCCAGGCCGGCGCCAGGCCGAAAATCACGCCGGTGACCACGGTGATCGCCAGCAGAAAGAGCAGCACGTGCCAATCGATCGCGATGCTCACCTGCTGTCGCAGATCGGCGGGTATCATCGACGCCAGCGCCCCCGTGCCCACGGCGCCAAGCAGCAAACCGAACGCGCCGCCCACCAGCGCCAGAATCACGCTTTCCGTTAGCATCTGCCGCACCAGGCGCGCGCGCCCGGCGCCCAGCGCCACGCGCACGGCCACTTCCCTGTCGCGGCCCGCGGCGCGGGCCAGCAGTAAATTGGCCACATTGGCGCAGGCGATCAGCAGCACGAATCCCACCGCTGCCAGCAGCACCCATAGCGCCGTGGGCAATCCGCCGAGGAAACTGTAATAGGCCGCGCGCAAGCTCATCAGCCGCGCCGAAACGCCGGTGTTCGTCTTTGGATATTGCTGCGCCAGCCGCGCGCTGATGGTCTGCATCTGCGCGCGAGCCTCCGCGAGCGTCACGCCCGGCTTAAGCCGTGCAATCGCGACGATGCCGGGATGCTCGCCGCGCTGCTGCATCTGGTCGGCCCTGAGTCCGAGCGGCACGAAAATATTGCCCGGCACGGGAAACCGAAATGACGCCGGGAGGATCCCGATCACCACGTAGCTGCGCCCGCTCAGATCCAGCGAGCGGCCCACCACGCTGGGATCGCCTCCGAAGTGCCGTTGCCAGAGCGAATAGCTGATCACGGCCACCGGCGTCGCCTCCGGCCGGTCATCGGCCTTGGTGAACAGCCGGCCCAGGATCGGCCGCACGTCAAACGCGGGCAGGAATCCCGCCGAAGCATTGAAGCCCTTGAGTTGTTCGGGTTCGCCCCTGCCCGTCAGTACGAAATCGGTGGGCTGCAGTCCGCCGAGAGAATCGAAGACCGTGTTTTGCCGCTCCCAATCCCGCAAGTCGGGATAGGAAATCGACATCCCTGGCACCTGCCGGCTGTTTTCGGTGAGGAAGACCAGACGGTTGGCGTGGGGATAAGGCAGCGCCTGGAGCAGCACCCCGTTGACGACGCTGAAAATCGCCGCGTTCGCGCCGAT
The DNA here is from genome assembly GCA_046704165.1 of Candidatus Acidiferrales bacterium. Classification (GTDB taxonomy): domain Bacteria; phylum Acidobacteriota; class Terriglobia; order Acidiferrales; family UBA7541; genus JAKASX01. Next base: position 50,554 of record JBJKSI010000022.1, on the reverse strand, counting down.
GCCCAGCGCGAGCGTGAGCACCGCGACGAGCGTGAGGCCCGGGCTTCTGGCGAGCAGCCGGAAGGTGTGGCGGACGTCACTCCGGATTCCCATGGCGCTCCCTGTTTGCAACAAGCTCCGACAACGAGCGGACCAACTACACGTTCAGCGTCCGTTTCTGACGCGTGTTGATTTCGTCTCTTCCTTGAGGTTCGAGCCGGCAGTCCTCAGGACGGCTGGCTCTCGGCCAGTTGCTGGGCGCCCATCGTCTCTTCGACGATACGGCCGTCAAACAGATAGATCGTGCGATCGGCGTAGCGAGCGTAACGCGGATCGTGCGTCACCATGCAGAGCGTTGCGCCATCACGGTGCAGTTCGCGCAGCAGGTCCATCACAGCCTCGCCATTTTTTGAATCCAGGTTGCCGGTGGGCTCGTCTGCCAGCAGGATCGACGGCTTGCCGACGATGGCACGAGCCACGGCGACGCGCTGCTGCTGGCCTCCGGAAAGCTGCGAAGGATAGTGTTTCATCCGGTGGGCCATGCCGACGCGCTCGAGCACTTCTTGGACACGCGTTTTCCGCTCCGACGATCCCATGCCGCGATAGATCAGCGGCAGCTCGACGTTCTCGTAGACCGTCAGGTCTCCAATCAAGTTGAACGCCTGGAAAATGAAGCCAATCTCCCGATTGCGAATGCGCGCGCGTTCGCGCACGGTGAGATTGGCCACCTGATCGTCCTTGAGCCAATGCTCGCCGTCGGTGGGCGAATCGAGCAGGCCGATGATCGAGAGCAGCGTCGATTTGCCGCAGCCCGACGGGCCGGCAATCGACAGGAACTCTCCGGGGTGAATCTGCAGATGAATGCCGGAGAGCGCGTGCGTCTCCACTTCCTCGGTGAAAAACACCTTCTTCACGCCATCCAGGCGGATCAACGATTCCGAGTCTTGTACCATCGCACCCCTCCCGGCGCGTCCTATTCCAGACGAATGCGGTTGAAATTATCCTCGGACGACATATCCGAGAGAATCACCTGGTCTCCCGGCTTTAGGCCGGCGAGAATCTGGACCGTGTTGACGGATACCTTACCGATCTTCACGCGTACGCGGACGGCTTCCTTGCCGCCGTCGACGACCTTGAACAGACCGATCGTGCTATCCGGCTCGGCGTGTACCGGCCGGCCCACGTAGACAACGTTCGTAAGCTTCTCGATCAAAATCGTGCCTTCGACGCTCAGGTTCGGCCGTGCGCCCTTGGGCAGCTTGCCTTCAAGCGTTACGTCGACGGCGACTGTGCCGTTCTTGGGAGCCGGATTGATCCGAACCACGTGACCCTGGACGATACCGTTGTGCGTATCAACCGAGGCCGTCTGGCCGAGCAGCAGGTCCTTAGCCTCCGTCTCCGGGATATCCAGTTCGGCCCAGAGCTGATTCGGGTCAACCACCTTTGCCAGAGTGGTTCCGGGCGAGACTTCCTGGCCGGTGTCCACGTCGAGTTCCTGCAGCACTCCGTCCATTCCTGCCCGCACCTGCAGATCACGCACCTGCCGCTCCCTCAATTGCGCGAGGGCTCTGGCCTGGTCGACCTTGGCCTTCTGGGCGGCCAGTTGGGCACGGATCAGCTCGGCATATTGCTCGACCTGCTGTTGCGCCATCTTGGTCGTCGCTTTCTGCGCCTGCTCCTGAACCTCGGATTTTTCGACCGTGATGTGGTCCTGGAGCCCTTCCTTATAGAGCTTCTCGTAGGCTTCCGTTTGGATCTTGGTCTCACGGTAGTTGGCCTGGGCGGTGGCGGCATTCGCCTGTTGCTGCAGCAATTGGGTCTGGAGGTTGGCCTTCTGATTCAGATAGTCGGCCTTTGCCGCCTGCAGCGCCAGCCTGGCGTCCTCGGCCTGTTGCTCGAGTTGGGGATTATTGAGAACCAGCAGCACCGTGTTGGCCTTCACCACCGTTCCGGGCAGCACCAGCCGTTTTTCGACGCGGCCATCGGTGATGGCGGGAATACTCTCGACGTACTGCGGCACCAGTGTGCCCAGTCCGCGGACTTCGCGCAGCATGTTGCCGCGATGCACCGTGTCAATCCATACAGTGGCCTTGTCCACGCTGGGCGGAGCCGGTTTCAAGCGGGAAAGACCCAGTGTTACCAGCCCTACAGCCACGACCAGCGCTACTCCATAGAGGATGCGTTTGCGCCGCCTCTTACGAGCCAATTCCGGACGTGGAATATCCATTGCCATGTTCGATCACTCTCCGCCCATACTCTCTCGCAGGCGAATGGCCATTCCCGGCATTTGCCAAGCACCACAAGGGCTATGGTTTATGTGATACGCAGGAGAGCCTCGATATGTTCCACCGCCCGTTTCCAAGATTCCACCGTCCGAAACCGGACAGTCCCCGTCTGTCCCCGTTGGCCGAGGAAAGAGCTGATTCCACGGCCTTGCGGGGCAAACGTACGCCGCAAACGTTCGCATGTCAACTGCGCTAACCGGGTGCGCTAACCGCGCTAACCGGGTGAGGAAAGCTTGGCCCTGTCACCCTCCGGCGAGCTATCTTCTGTCCCAGGAGGTAGCCATGCAGTTTGGCAGATACTTTGAGGAGTTCGAAGCCGGCCAAGTGTTCGAGCACTGGCCCGGCCGTACGATCAATGAGGCCGACGACACGTGGTTCAGCCTGATGACGATGAACCAGAACCCGCTCCACATCGACGAGAACTACGCCTCGAAAACGCAGCATGGGCAGAGGCTGGTGAACGGCATCCTGGTCTTCGCCATCGCGGTCGGCATGAGCGTGCCAGACGTGAGCGGACTGGCGATCGCCAACCTCGAATATGAGAGCGTGAAGCACGTCGGACCCGTGTTCCATGGCGACACGATCTACGCGCGCACGCACGTGCTCGAAACGCGAGAATCGAAATCGAAATCCGACCGCGGCGTCGTTTACGTGGAAACCACCGGCTACAACCAGAGGAACGAGACGGTACTTACCTTGCGCCGGCGGGTACTCATCCCAAAGCGGCCGGCCGGCGCGGCAAAATCCTAAGGAAACCATTGATGAAGCTTCCGCTCGAAGGACTGCGCATTCTGGCCGTGGCACAGTTTGGCGCAGGACCATACTCGACCATGGTACTGGCCGACCTGGGCGCCGATGTGGTGAAAATCGAGGACCCGTGCTCGGGCGGCGACGTTTCCCGCTCGGTCCCTCCCTACCGCATCCCGGGCGACAGCCTCTACTTCCAGTCGTTCAACAGGAACAAGCGCAGCCTGGCAATCGACCTGCGGTCGGCCGACGGCCGGGCACTGTTCCACCGGCTGGTAGGCGTTTCGCACGCCGTCTTCAACAACCTGCGCGGGGATGAGAGCCACAAGCTTGGACTCGACTACGAGTCGCTGAGCAAGGTGAATCCACGGATCGTCTGCTGCTCGCTTTCCGGCTACGCGCGCTCGGGAGCCCGCGCCCACGAGCCCGGCTACGACTATCTGATGCAGGCAGAAACCGGTTACATGAGCATGACCGGCGATCCTTCGGGCCAGCCAACGGCCTGCGGCGTTTCGGTGATCGACCATGCAGCGGGACTCGCCGCTGCGCTCGGCCTAGTGGCAGCCGTCGCCGCGGCACGAGGGACGGGTCATGGCTCGGACGTCGAAGTCTCGCTCTACGACGTGGCCGTTTCCATGCTCTCCTATCTTGCGGCGTGGAACCTGAATCGTTATTTCCACCCACGTCGCCGGGCCGGATCGGCGCATCAGACGCTCGTGCCGGCGCAGACATTTCGCACAGCCGACGGGCACATCGTGCTCTTCTGCGCCAAAGAGAAGTTCTGGCGTAAGCTGTGCCACGCGCTCGGGGCTCCCGAACTGGCCGACCGGCAAGGCTTCGCGAGTTTCGACGAACGATTCGAGAATCGCGCGGCGGTGGTTGAGGCTATTCAGTCCATTCTGGCTACAAGAACGACCGACGAGTGGATTACACGCCTCAGGGGTCAAGTCCCGCGTGCCCCTGTCCGAGACCTGACGAGCGCGCTGCGAGATCCTTTCGTTCTCGAGCGGGAAATGATCGTGGAAACAGACCATCCGGAGTTCGGGCGTGTCCGGCAGGCTGCCGGGCCCATAAAGATTCCTGGGACACAAAAGGAGCACCGGCGAGCTCCAAAGCTGGGTGAGCACACCGAGGAAGTCCTCAAGGATTGGCTGGGACTGAACAGTGAGGAAATCAGGGCTCTGCGTGACAAGCGCTCGATTTGACCCTGGCGGTATGGGCGCCGCGCCGCCAGTTTTCCTTAGCGCCCCCCGGTAGCAGGTACCCGGAAATTGACCCGGCAAAGCGGGACAGCGGGACGAACAATCGATAGCGCAAGTGGCGCGTTTTGCGGAAGATCCATTTTTCAAAGCGGGATAAATTCCGCACTTCGGTTTGCGGAAGAGACTGGCAGAAAAGCAGGAAAATCGAGGAAAAGTGGCGCCACCGTCGCTGGGCGATTCTAAGAAGCTTGGGCAGCAGATGCAACGCCCATGTCTACGTGGACTGCTGACGGTCGGCCCGTTCCGGACACTGGGTAACCCGAAGCGGAACAAAAAGAGCGACCGCTCCTGCGGCTCGTGACATGCCGGACGTCCCGTCCCGACATTGACTGGATCTTCACTGGCAATGTTGGGCATTTCCAAGGAAGGAGGCAACTTTGTCTGAGAACAAATCCCTGCCGCGATGGCCGACCGAAAAGCCACCGTTGAGATCCTTGCTCTTTGTGCCGGGCGGGAGGCCTGACCGGTTTGAGAAGGCTCGCGCGTCCGGGGCGGACGCGGTGATTTACGACCTGGAAGATTCCGTGCCGGAGGGCGGGAAGGCCGAGGCCCGGCGGAACGTTGCGCGGGGGCTCGAAGGCTCACGAAAAAGCAAAGGGTCGCTTTCGGTGGTGCGGATCAATCCCGCGAGCACGCGGCATTGGCGGGACGACTTGCGGGCGGTGGTTCGGCGCGGGTTGGACGCCGTGCTACTGCCGAAATGCACGGAGGCGGCGGAAGTGACGGCGGTCGATCGGCTCGTTGCCCAGCTCGAACGTGAGAAACGCGTTAAGCGCGGATCGGTGAGCCTTTTCCTGCTGATCGAGACACCTGGGGCTCTATTGCACATCGAAGCGCTTATTCGCGCGAGTGGGCGCGTCTCGCTCCTGGCGTTTGGGCCTGAAGACTTCTCGCTCGCTACCGGAACGATTCTCTCGCCCGATGAAAGCGAATTACTCTACGGGCGGTCGCTCACGGTGATTGCGGCGACGGCGTACGGCTGCCTGGCCGTGGACGGCGTGCACATGCAATACGCGGATATCGAAGGGCTGATCAAGGAAGCCGAACGAGACCGACGGATCGGCTTTACCGGCAAGTTGGTGGTGCATCCGATGCAGATCGAGCCGGTGCACCGAGTGTTTTCGGTGAGCGAAGAGGAATTGAGATGGGCGCGGAACATCCTAAAACTAGCCGAGGAGATGGAGGCGGGCGGGGTGGGCGCCGTCGGAATCGAAGGGCAACTGGTGGACGCGCCGGTGATTACCCGCGCACACAGGATTCTGGCAGCGGCGGAAAGGCGCGCGAAAGCGCCCGGCGGCAAATCGTGATGGAATCGCGGAAGAATCTTTCTTGCGGAGAGCGGCAATGAATCGACGACGGCCAGCACGCCTCCGCCATATCGTCGGCATCGGCGTGGATCGCATGGGCGCCATCGCCGACGCGTCGAAAAAGGATTTCCTGCGCCTCGAAAATCTGGACGTCGACATCCCGCCCGATTCCGCGGCTATCGCGCAGGCACGTGAAGTGCTCGGCCGGGACAAGGACAACAGCTATCTGCCGTTCGTCGGGCAGGCGCGACTGAGGGACGCCGTCGCCCGGCACGTCTCGGCGATGGCAGGGATCACCTATTCCGGCGCGCGCAACGCCATCATCACGGCGGGCGGACTTGCGGGCATTCTCAATGTGCTGCTGGCGACGATCGAGATTGGCGACGAGGTGATCGTTACCGACCCGACCTACGCCGGGCTTTTGAACCGCATCCACCTGGCGGGCGGCGCGCCGCGGCTGGTGCCTTTCACGTTCCATCCAGGCGGCGACTGGAAACTCGACCGCGAGGTCTTGCGCGCGGCCGTGGGGCCGAAAGTTCGCGCCATGCTGCTCATGTCGCCCTCGATGCCGTCGGGCGGCTGCTTCGATGCCGAGGATTGGGCGCTCGTGGCCGAGCTGTGCGTAAGGCACGACTTGCTGCTGATCCTCGACGCGGCGATGGAGCGGCTGGTTTTCGACGGTCGCGCGGTGATTCATCCGGCCGGACTTCCCGGCATGGCGGAACGAACGATCATCGTCGGCTCGGCTTCGAAGGAACTGCGAATGATCGGTTGGCGGGTGGGATGGACCGTCGCGCCAGAGGAGTTCATGCCCGATCTGGTGGCCGTTTCGCTCGCGAACGTCGTTGTGCCGGTCGGCATCGCGCAGGATGCCGCCGCGGTCGCGCTCGATCGTTCGGCGTTGACGATGGCAGCCTACATCGCGGAACTCGAGGCGCGACGCAACACGATGATCGAAGAGTTGCGCGGGCTGCCGTTTGGGGTCCCCGGCGGGGGCTGGTCGCTGCTCTTGCGCGTATCCGAATTCGGCATCGATGGCCAGCAGATGGCCGAGCGCCTACTCGAGCAAGGCGTGTGCGCGACGTCCATGAACGGCTGGGGATTCGAGCACGGGGCACAGTTCATCCGCTTTGTTTTTTCGAACGAGCCGGTGGCAAGGCTGCGGGGTCTGGGCGGGCGCGTTCGAGCGGCGCTGAGGGTTTCCTGAATGGCGGAGCTGAAGTTTGTGAGGCGGGGAAAGGCGCGCAGCCAGGCCGCCAGAAAACGGCGAGCCGGGGAGTGGGTGTGCTGCTTGAACCACCTCGAGATCCGGCGTGGTGCGCTGGATCTCATTCGCGATGCTCTTTCGCCTGCGGAAAGGCGCACAGGCAGGATTGCCTGTGCCACTCAGAATGAAGCATTGGTGGCCGGAAAGTTTTTGGTTTGGAGGTGAGGATGCGCTGGTTTCTATCGGTTTGTTGCCTGTTTGGCTTTGCCGTGGGTGCGCACGCACAATCGTCGGCGATACTCTCGAATCTGACGCGGCCGCACGATTACGTGCTGAAGCGCATCTCGAGCTGGGACCGCACCGGCGGCAATCACGACTATCGCTCAATTCCTCCAAGCGGAACGCTCACCCTGCTCAACCGGCGCGGCCCGGGCGAGATCACGCACATCTGGATCACGATCGCCGATAACGAACCCTACTATCTGAAGAAAATCGTTCTGCGGATGTACTGGGACGGCGAACCGATGCCGAGTGTGGAGGCGCCCATCGGCGATTTCTTCGGCCTCGGCTTGGGCAGCTATGTCTATTACAAGTCGATCCCGCTCCAGGTGGTTCCGGACAAGGCGCTGAATTGCTTTTTCCCCATGCCTTTCGAGAGGCACGCGCGCATCACCGTGACGAACCAGGGCTCGAAACCGGTGAACGCGATCTACTGGAACATCGACATGCGCGCCTATTCCCACCCGCTCACAGCCGGTACGCTCTACTTTCACGCGGAATATCGCCAGGCGACGCCCAATGTGGCCCATCCCAACCAGGAAACCAATCTGGACGGGGAATACAACTACGTGTGGCTGAGGGCACGCGGGCGCGGCCAGTTCGCTGGTGTGACGATGTCGGTGATCCAAACTTCGGACGGCTGGTGGGGTGAAGGAGACGACATGTTTTTCGTCGACCGGCACGACCGGCCCTCGATCAACGGCACGGGAACGGAAGACAATTTCCTTGGCGCGTGGGATTTCGGCGGGCATGCATTATCGTATCCTCTCTAGGGAGCGCCGGTCGTAGGGCCCGAGCGGCGGGGCTCGCGCTGGTCGGTCTACCGGTTCAATCTCGATTCGTCCATCACCTTCACGCGATCGCTGCTGGCAACGATCGAGCATGGCACCGCGAACAACCGTGGCGACGACTACTACTCGGTCGCCTATTGGTATCAGACGCTGCCGCACCTGCCCTTGCCGCCGTTGCCGCCGGTGAACGAACGCATCCCGCGCGCGATTCCGGCTGCGCCAGCGCACTGACCGGGCTTCAGGGAGCGATCAAAACAGGAAGAAAAAGGTGGAGGAATTGGCTGGGAGGCCTGGACTCGAACCAGGATAACCAGATCCAGAGTCTGGTGTACTGCCGATTGTACGACCTCCCAACAGACGACGGGAAAAACAGCAGGAAAACCTGCGTGACCAGCCATAAAACTGTAAACGGAGAGCGGAAAATCGTCAACTGCGGCCGGCGGGAACCAGTCGCTGATTTCGCACGTAGTAGGGCGAACCGCGCCAGATGATGCGGCGCTTGAAGAAGCTGGAAATCCAAACGACCAAGCCGAAGACGTCGCGCGCCGGCAGCCACCAGAGATTTCGCTTCAGGACGTTATCTTGCAGGCCGACGACGCCCACCTTCCACGCCACGGCCAAGCGCAAGACGACGTAGGCGCCGAGATAGGCCGCAGCCACGGGCCAGGAAGGCGCCACGATCGCCGCGGCAATCGACCAAGGCAGGCCGAAGGTGAGCCCCAACCCGATGTGGCCGAGTGGGCGGGAATGCCGCGTGGTGAGCGCCCAGCGGACCTGATGGCGGAAGCATTCGGCCAGCGTCTGCTTGGGAAAAACGGTGACAATGGGCCAGCGGTTCAGCTCGACTTTCCAGCCCTTGGCCGCGATCCGGTTGCCCGTTTCGAAATCGTCGGAATAGTGGTCGGCAAGGGCTTCGTAGCCGCCGATGTCCTCGAGCGCCTTGCGGCGGACGGCCATCGTGGCGCCGAGAGCAAACTTCACGCCCTCCATCAACCAGGCCACGAGGACGCCGGGCTGGAACTCGGTGGAGTTGCCCATCACCTCCAGCTCGGAGGCGAAGGAGTTGCCGGCCCAGCCGCGGTAGGGACAAGTGGCGGCGCCGACCTTCGGGTCGCGGAACATCCGTGCGACCGAGGTGAGGTAGTAGGGCTCGACCCAGATGTCGCTGTCGCTCGCGATCAGGATGTCGTATTTCGCTTCCTTGACCATCCGCACGAGCTTATTGACCTTCAGGTTGGTGCCGATCGGCTCGAAGCCAATGAAGAGCCGGATATTGCGGTCCGGGAAATCCTGCATGATCCGGCGGATTACCGGAACCGACGGATCGTTTTCGTCCGGCACGCAAAACAGGATCTCGTATTCGCCGGGATAGCTCTGGGTGCAGAAACTGGCGAAGTTCTTGTAGGCGTCGCGGTCGAGGCCGCGGACGGGCTTCAGCACGCTGACGGGAGGGGTGAAATCGGCGGGCGGCTCGGCGGGCCGGCCGCGAAAGAAGCGGTGGGCGCTATAGAGCACCAGCAAATAGAAAGCGAACGGGGAGAGGGCAAGAAGAAGGATGGACCAGCGAATGATCAGGTACATTCCGCTCTCAGCCTACGTAGACCAGCACGACGCCGACCACGACGAGCAGCACGCCCATCCAGCGGATCAGGTCGACGTCTTCCTTCAGGAAAATTTTAGCCATCAACGCGCCCACGACGTAGCTGAGCGCGGTGAGAGGAACGACAAAACTGACGTTTTCCCAGGAAAGCAGGGCCAGCAGCGAAAAGAAGGCCACCGCCAGCAGCCCCAAACCCAACCACATCCACTTGACGCGCAAAGCCTGCCCGAGGACCCGCAACAGTGCGGCAGGGGTGAACTTGCGCACCTCGCCGATCTCCTTCATGGCCCGAGTTACGGCCACTTCCCCAGCCGTGCCGGCCAGCACAACCACCGCGAGCAGCAACCACACGCGCATCACTCGGTCTCCTGGGTCGTTCGCGTCGGCGTGTACCCCACCAGGAAGACCCCCAGACAGATAACTATCACGCCGATCCAGCGGATCGACGGTACCGCTTCACCAAGCACCTTCCAACTCAGGAAGGTGACGACGGCGTAACTGGTGGCCGAAGCGGGGCTGACGAAGCTGTAGTCGGCCCAGGAAAGCACCAACAGGTAGCACACGAAGAAGATGATCAGGCTGAGCAGGCCCAACCAGACAAAATCGTTCTGGAAGCCCCGCTTCAACCCGTCGAAGATCGACTGGAGCGAAGTGAGGGCGACACCGCCCGTCTCCTTCATGCCCTTACCCAGCAACACATCTCCCGTGGCTCCGAAGAGGATCATCAGGAGGATCATGACGTAGGTTTTCAGCCGAACCCGGCGGGACGCACTCATGCGCTCTGTGACTCGCTCTCCACCCGCACGGACGGCGCCGGCTGGATTTCCGGCACCGTGATCAACGTTGAACGCGGCGGCTCGGAATCGATCGTCTTACGCGCCCAGCGCCAGCGCTCCGAACGGAGCCTGAGGAATGATACGGCCTCGTGATAGAGCCGCTTGCGCTCGTGGGAATCCCAAAGGGAGTTGCGTAGAATCCGCCACACGACACGCGGGCGGAAATAGTAGGCGTCGTAGAAATGGTTCACCGCCGCCACCATCTCCTCGCGGCCCAAGCCTGGGTATTCGAGGTGAGGCAGTTGGTGGCCGGCATTGTCTGTGGCGGCCTCGCCGGAAAGGAAACCGCGGTCGCGAGCCCAGTTGTAAAGCTCGGTACCGGGGAAGGCATGCGCCATGGAGACCTGAATCGTCTCGCAATCGAGCTCCTTGGCGAAGTCGATCGTCCGCTCGATGCTCTCGGGCGTCTCGCCGGGCAGTCCGATGATGAAATCACCGTGAATGACGATACCGAGCTCCTTGCAGTTCTTGACGAACTTGCGGGCCTGCTCGACCGTAGCGCCCTTCTTGATATTCTTCAGGATCTTGGGATCGGAGGATTCGAAGCCAACGATCAGCAGGCGGCAACCGCCGTCGGCCATGGCCTTGAGCGACTCGTAGTCGCCGTGCACGCGCGAAGTACAACTCCAGCGCAGTCCCACCGGCTTGAGCAGCTTGGAAAGGGCGATCACGCGGTCCTTGCGAATATTGAAGGTGTCGTCATCGAAGAAGACTTCCTTCACCTGGGGGAAATACTTCGGGACCAGGCGGAACTCTTCCGCAACGCTTTCGACCGACCGGGTGCGCCAGGCGTGGCCCGAGAGCGTCTGGGGCCAGAGGCAGAAAGTGCACTGGGCCGGGCAGCCGCGCGCGGTATAAAAACTGACGAACGGATGCAGCAGGAAGGGAACGTTGTATTTCTCGACGGCCAAGTCGCGCTTGTAGGTATCGGCGGCGAAGGGCAGGCGATCGAGCTCCTCGGTGTGCAGCATCGGCCGGGTGGGATTATGGACGATGCGGCCATCCTGGTCTCGGTAGCTGACGTTAGCGATCTCGGCGAGCGGCTTGCCCTGGGCGAATTCCACCACCGCGTGGTCAAACTCACCACGCACCACGAAATCGACATCTGAACTGGCCAACAGGCTCTGCGCCGGCAGAACCTGCACATGCGGCCCGACGAAAGCAATCTTCAACGAAGGCTTCGCCGCTTTCATCGCTCGAGCCAGCTTCACATCACTGGCGAAACCGACCGTCGAGGTAAAGACAATCACGAATTCGTAGTCGCGGGAGATGCGAATCGTTTCCTGCGCCGACACTCCATGCGGCGGCGCATCGAGCAGGCGACTGCCAGGCAGCATCCCGGCCGGGTAGGTCAGCCAGACGGGGTACCAGAAGGAGGCAATTTCCCTCGTCGCCGGCCATCGCGAACTGGCTCCGCCGTCAAAGTTCTCAAAACTGGGTGGGTTCAACAGAAGTGTCTTCAATACGGACGGCATAAGTCCTATTTCCTCCCCTACACGGAGCCGCTCAATGGATACGGGCCGAAGGCGCGTATTTTACTCGATTTCCACAGTCGCCGGAAGATTGCGCTACCCCCCGTTGCCGAATCGCGCACGCCGCTTCCGACAGCGGCTCTATTGTAGCAACTGAGTCAGCTGCCCGGTGGTCTTCATCAATTTCAATTGCGCTTCCTGTGCATCAAGAATCGTTTTCAGGTAATCAAGCCACTTTTCGCTTTCGTTGAGCCGAGATTTCTCCACTGCGGCAAGCGTAGCACGCCCCTGGCCGTACTGTGCCTGTACGATCTGCAATTTTTGCTGAGCGAGCTTCAGCTCCAAGCGTGCCACCTCGCGCGCGGCATCCTGAACACGACCTTGCCGGGCCTCTTTCTTTACTTCGATTTCCATGTCGTGCCGGCGGTTGTCCAGGTTGAGTTGCGACTCTCGATACTGACTGTTGGCCAGCGAAATCGCGGCAGCGGTGCGCGAGCGGAAGATCGGAATCTGCACCTGCACGCCGACGTTCAGGCTGTTGCGCTGAAAAGCCCGGTAATATTGGTCGTAATTATTGAATTTACTCAGAATCATATACTGGCCGACGAGATCCACCGTTGGCCAGTAGCCACCGCGCTGACCTTTCAACTCGGCGAGCCGGGCCTTCCGCTCGAGTTCGTCCTGGTGAAGGGTGGGGCTATAGTCGAGGGCCAGCGTGACCAGTTGGGAAGTGGGAAGATCAGTGGGTGGTGGCAGCTTGGCCTGGGTAAGGTCTAGCGGCATGGTGCTCGGCAGGCCGATGGCATTGCGCAGGTCCGCGGCGAGCACTTGCTCGCGCCCTTGGAGGGTGATTACCCGCTGCTCAATCTTCGCCTGACTCAACTCAGCCTCGGTCTCGTCGATGGGTAGTTCGAGCCCGGCCTGCACGCGTTCCCTGGTGACCTTGAGCACTTCGTGAGTGCTCTTCCGCTCCTCCTGCAGAAGCTGGAGCGAATGCCGCACCTCGTTGAGCTCCAGATAATCGGTCGCCACGCGCTCAATCACCCGGTCGCGCACCGAATCGATAGCGACCTGCTGTGCCCGCGTCCGATCCTTCGCGGCCTTCACCTTGCCGCGCAGCGGTGGGTTGAAGATCGTCTGGACATAGGACAGGTTGAAAACGCTCGGGGCCGCACCGCCCGGCAGGGCCGGGAACCCATAGGTGTACGCGGCGCCCGACCCTGTATAGAGATTCGGCAGGAAGGCCGAACGATTCACGCGAGTCTGTTCTTCCGCCACATCGGCCCGGGCGCGCGCCAGTGCCAACTGTCCGTCGTTGCGCAAAGCCATTTCGATGGCCTGCTTCATCGTCAGGGTGTTGGGCGGAGCCGCCGTGGCCGAGACCGCGCCGGCCAGCATCGCTACAACCACAGCCAAAACGGTATTCTTACTCATAGCGCAAAGACTCCGTCGGTTGGAGTTTGGCCGCCTTGTTCGCGGGCAGATAGCCGAAGATCAGCCCGGTGACACACGAGACCCCGATCGCCAGCACCACAGAGATCCAAGGAACCGGCACCTTGAACTGCGACGGCAGCAGCGTACGCATGAGAACCGCCGCGAACACGGCGATCAGCACGCCAAGTATGGCGCCCGAGCCGCTGATGATCAGCGCCTCGAGCAGGAACTGGTCCATGATCATGCGTTTTCGGGCTCCGACCGCCTTGCGGATGCCGATCTCGTGGGTACGCTCGGTCACCGTGACCAGCATGATGTTCATAATGCCGATACCGCTGATCAGCAGCGCGATGCCGGCGATCACCACAAGCACCAGAGAGAGTGCGCGGGCGATATTTTTCACTGCGGCCAGAATTGAGCTGAGATTTTTCACCTGGTATTCAGCGCCGGAGCGATGGCGGCTCTTCAATACTTCGCCGATTTCCCGCGTGACCAGCGGCACGTCCTGGGGCCGGTCGCTGGTGGCGTAGAGGGTTCCGACGAACTGGTTGCCGGTAAACATCTGCACCAGCGGAAAAGGCACCAGGGCCGTATCCCTCTGAATTTCCGACTGGCCGAAGGTGGTGACGCGTTCGCGAAAGACGCCGATGATGGTGAATTTCAACTCACCCAGCCGGAGTGGCTGGCCGATAGGGTCCTCGTAGGGGTAAGCAAGCTTGGCGAGGTTTTCGGTTACCAGGCAAACCTTGGAGCGCATCTGCATGTCGTCGTAGTCGAACCAGCGGCCCTTGATGATGATCAGGTTGCGCACGCGCAGGTACTGCTCGGTTGCGCCAACGACCGTAATCGCCCGGGCCCGGCCGTCGGCCACCGTCGTCATGGGGAAGTCCGTTTCGCCGGCGACGGCAACCACTTGCGGAATCGCCTTCTGAACGGCATCGAGGTCATTCAAGGTGATTTCGTCGGCGTAAGTCACGGCCCGCGTCGGACTCTTCACCATCTCTGCGTAAACCAGGTTCGCACCCACGCCCTCGATCTGTCCGATGATGTAGTGGCTGCTGGTGAGTGAGATGGTGATGACGAGCACGATGCACGCGCTGCCGATCACCACGCCAAGCATGGTGAGGAACGCGCGCAGCTTGTTCGCGCGCAAAGCGTCAATGGCAACGCGCCAGGTTTCGAGCTGGAACATCGGCGGTCTCGACCGGGCGATCCCGCCCGCTCAGTTTACCTGCTTTTCCAGGCGTTTCAGGCTTTTCTTCGCGAAACTGGAATTGGGGTTGATCTCGAGCGCGGCGCGGTACTGCTCGGCAGCCTCGAGGCGACGCCCCAGCTTTTCGTAGACATGCCCGAGCCACGTGCGGGCATCGGCATGTGAGGGATAGTCGGACCGGCTGACCGTGGTGGCGAGATACGCTTTCAGGTAGCTCTCGGCCTCGCTCAGATTCTTACCCTCGATCGTCAGGACGACCCCGCGATAATAGGCCAGCCGGGGGTCCCTGGGTGCGACGCGAGACACGCCGTCAATCACCCGTTGCAACTGCTGCGTGTTCTCCCGGCTGGCGTAGAAATCGCCAACCTCGAAATATTCGGTGGGCCGCGGCGGGTCCTGCTTCAGCACTATCTGGTATTGGGCTTCCGCACCGGCCAGATTTCCGGTCTGGCGGTCGAATTCCGCCAGGGCGAGCGCTCCCTGAATCGGATCGATGGTGGTGATCGCCGCGATCTGCTCGCGCGCCTTCTTCTTACTGCCGCCGACAATCCAGGGTGCCTGTGTATAAAACTCGGTCAGGTCGCGCCGGGCAGCGATGTTTTTCGGGTTGAGCTCGACCGCCTTTTCGAACTCCTTCCGCGTCCGCATGCCGAGCCACAGGCTGTGGTGCGTACCAGCCAGACGGCCGTAGGTGCGCGCCAGCCACATGTGGTAGTCGGAGTTCTGGCCATTGAGCTTGACCGCCTTTTCGAACTGAGGGGACGCATCTTCGAAATTGCGCAATTCAAAGTAGCAGCGCCCCAGCCAGTAATAGAGTGCCGCATTTTTCGGCTGTTTTTCGATCGCGCCCTGAAGCGTCGCCGCAGCATCGGCAAAATGCCCGGCCTGATATTGCTGCCTTGCCGTTTCGAGCGGCGTGACCGCCTGGGCCGTAGCCACCTGGGCCGCGCGCACTGACGGCACAAACGGCAACAGCAACACGATCGCGATTGCCGCCGTCAGAGAAAACCGCCGCATCACTGTACCTCCACCGGATGAATCTCCATGCCATTCCGCATCGTCGTCGCGCCCGGGAGCGCGACGCGTTCTCCCTCCGTCAAACCCGCCTGAATCTCAAACAGGGTGGTGCTGGCGATGCCCACCTGGACGCGACGCCGCTGCAACCTGTCTCCCTTGACCAGATAGACAAACTGGCCGGAAGAGGTGCCCTGCACCGCACCGCGCGGAACCACGAGCACGTTGTTTTTGTGTCCGACCTCGACCTGCACGTCGACGTTCGTGTTCGGAAGCAGCCGGCCCCCGGCGTTATCCACCGAGCAAAGCACTTCGCCAACACGGCGGTCGTGATATGGGACGACCTGTTTGGGAACGCCCGTGGTGAAGCCCTTCCAGACCCGGCCGGGCAACCCGTCCCACTGAACCTGCACGGGCTGGTTCAACGCGACCGAACCGAGATCCGCCTCGTCCACGTAGGCGCGGACCCTCACGCGGTCCAGGTCGGCAACCGACACCACCGGATCGCCCACATGAACGAAATCGCCCACCTTCACCGGCAGCGCGTAGACCGTGCCATCAACAGGCGCCACGAGTCGAGAGGAAGATACCTTTTCGCTCAGATCGCTGATGTCAGCCTTGGCCTGAGCGATGCGCAGTTGGGCCTGGCCGGCATTGAAACGTGCCTGTTGCTCCAGATCCTGTTTCTTCTGTTGCAGGTAAAGGAGGTCAGCTTCGGCCTGTTTCAACTCCAACTGGTTTTGCTGCAGCTCGTCGAGTGTGGCTGCGTGCTCTTTCACCAGCGTCTGGAGCACCTTCTGTTGGGAAGCCAGACGGTCGCGACGGGCGCGGGTCTTCGTGAGATCGCTCTGGAGCTGGGACCGCTGCTCGGGCGGGCCGCCGGCCTGCGCGTATTGCAACTCGCGCTGGGCCACGAGCAGGCTCTGCCGCGCTGCGGCGAGTTTCGATTCGGCCGCAGACGCGTCGAGTGTCGCCAAGAGCTGGCCTTTCTTCACTTTTTGCCCTTCCACCACACTGAGGCTCACAACGAAAGTGTCGAGACGCGCGCGGAGAACGTAGGGTTGGATCGGCTCGACCTTGCCGTTGGTATGAATCCAGCTCTCAATCGATTGGCGCGTAACCGGGGCCACGCTCACGTCGGGGACGCTGCCCTGTCCCCCGAGCGCAAACAGCAGCAGCAATGCCACCGCCACGCCCGCGATTCCGAGCACGATCCATCTTCTGCGCCTCGATGTCATTCGTTTGGAGCCGCCTTCGATGCGTAGGCAAAATTTGATTCTAACAAACGCCCCTCCCCTTGCCTACGCCGGCCCCTAATGAAAAGATGCTATATTGCACACTCGGGATGCCGGCCGTCTTCATCATTGCTCGAGACTGGTCGCTGCGCGCCATGGTGCGCGCGGAACTGCTGGAGCGTGGCATCGCGGTGGTGGCCATGAAGGACGGGGCCGAAGCTGGGGCACGGATCGCGGCCGGCGAGGTGCCCACGGTGGTGTTGCTCGAAGCGGAAGCAAATAATGAGCCCGGGCTTGACGCCTTGGCCGGGCGAGTTCCCTTCGTCGTGGTTGCTTCGGGAACGGATTCCGACGCGTGGCCGGCCGCAGCGGCGTGCGTGCTTCGTCGGCCGGTGCGGATTGCCGAGATCGTGACAGCGGTGCTGGTTCTGCTGCGGGGCCGCGCCGTCTGAGCAAGGCCGGGGCAGCGCCCGATTTCTGCCGCGACTGTTTTTTGGATAAAATCGCCGGCTTGGGCCGCCCAAGTGCGCCGCCGATTCCGACCAGGAGCAAATGCGATGAAGAGCCACACCGAGTACCTCACCATCCACACCAAACAGCCACGCGAAATCCGCGCGATCACCGAAGACGTGAAGGTCGCCCTGAAAAAGAGCGAATTCACCGACGGGCTGCTGATGGTCGGCACGCTTCACGCCAATTCCGGCGTGGTTCTCGGCCTCAACGAGCCGAATTTCCTGACCGATCTCGAAGCCTGGCTGGAAAAACAGGCCCCAACTGGCGACCCATATCAGCTGAAGAGCGGCTTTGAATCGAGCGCCGCCACAGTGCTGCAGTCGATTCTGGCCGGAACACAGCTGACGGTGGCGTTCAGCGAAGGGCGTCTCGATCTCGGCCCGTGGCAGGAGATCCTCTACCTGGAATTCGACGGGCAGCGGCCGAAGCGCGTGGTCGTGAAGTTACTGGGCGAGTGAGTGCCGTGCGGCGTGGGGTGGGGACTTTCCTATTCTCCGGCCTTTCTGCTAGGTTGGGTCTGGCAAACGAGAGGCGTTGAGAAATGTCTTTTTCCCTGCCCAGCCTGTTCAAACCGCAGCCGGAATCTCGACGCGGGAAGTACATCAAGTACGGCATCATCATCGTCGTCGGCGTGACGGCGCTTTCGATCAGCCTCTGGCTGGTCTTCCGGTTCCACTCGGAGGAGTCGACCGCGGCCACGTTTATGAGCGAGGTGGTGGCCGGCCACTACCAGCAGGCCTATGACATGTGGAGCAAGACGGCCAGCTACAGCTACCAGGATTTTCTGCAGGACTGGGGGCCCAAGGGCTACTACGGGCCCGTGCACAGCTTCCAGGTCAACGGGGCCAAGGAGCTTCAAGGCGCTTCGGGGGTGATTGTCACCGTCGACGTGAGCCCGTTCAGCCCTTTTCCCTCTGGCGCGAACGTCGAGAAAGCTCTCAAGACCAAAGAAGTGCGCCTCTGGGTCCAGTTCAACAACCACTCCATCTCTTACGCGCCCTAGCGCGGGCCCTTCCCGGATGCCCGCGCGGCTGCGCGCGGCGCAACTAGTTCACCTTGCAAACGGCCACAGCGCTATTGCGATAAGGACAGAGCATGCCGGGAGGATCGTGTGCGCGACGGACGACGATCCACGATACACCGTAGGAACGCTTGAGGCGCTCGAAATCGCGCCGGTTGAAATTCCGCCATCCGCGCCGCGCCTGCACCTGGGTAAGGCATTCCTTGGCCAGCGGCAATCCCGGGAACAAGACAGCGACGCTCACCGATTTTCCGAGGGTGGCCAGGCTACTGCGTTCGGCTATGGCGTGGAAACCCTGATTATCCTCACCAGGGATTGCCATGTAATGCGGATCGAGGGCGAAGGTGGCATCGCGAGGCGTGTGGCCGCGAACCCAGAGAAATGCCTGCGACCAGGGATTCTCCGGGGCGGCGCCCGGCCATTCGATGTGCCGGTTTCCAGGGAACAGCTGCAGTTGCGCGTAGCCCATGCCAGCGCAGAGGGGCAGGAAGACCAACAACCAGCGCACCGGCCGGTTGCGGAGCGCAAATTCACCCAAGAGGCCCCCGGCGAAAAGAATCAGGAACAGATAGACCAGCAGGAGGCTACGCATAGGCTGAAAGCGAATGAACGTGATCAGGCTCGCGGGGATCGACGTGGCAACTGCCCCGAGAAAATAGATGAGGCCGAACAGGGCCATCGAAACCGCAAGTTGCTCGAATACGGCGCGCCGCCTGCGCCGGGCGATGCGACTGAACCAGTAGAGCAGTAGCAGCGGTGCCAGTGCTCCCAACCACTCGTACCACTGCCAGTGGAAAAGGAAAAGACCCGGCCGTTTCGCAAGCACCTGCAGGTAGGCCGGTGAAGGCTTTTTGAACGACAACTGCGGAAAAAACAGGGCAGCGCCAAAAAGCGCCCAGGCCGGGGCGGTAGCCCCGAGGAAATACAGGAGCACCAGATACGAGATGCCGAAGACGGCCATCAGCGGATGCACGAGCGCGGTGAAAACGAGCCAGAGGCCAGCGCGGAGATGTTTCTTCTCGAGCATCGCGTCGATTGCGAGGAGAACGGCAAAGGCGGAAAGCGAGCGCGGGTTGAAATACTGGTCGAGCAAGTAGAGAGACGTGCCGGCCACCGGCAGCGTCAGCAGCGCCGCCACCATCGCCACCGCTCCCCAACGGCCAAAGGCGTCCGGGAAACATTTTGAGGCGAGCTTCCAGCAGGCGTACAACAACAGGAAGATCGAGGTCATCTGCCACAGGAAGAGCACCCAGGGAAGCGGTAGTCGCGTCAGCCGGACCGACCAGGTCACCAGTCTCGTGAACAGCGTGAGCTTCGTCTGCGCCTCGAAAAACAGCCGGCCCGTGGGGAAGTCAGCGGGGTGGAGCGCGTGAACGATACCGGAGACGTAGATTTCCGCGTCCTCCGCGTAGGGATGGTAACCCTGCACGAGCAGCGCGCCGAAGGACAAAAGCACGAGGATGGCCAGCGTCAACAACTTCCCGCGCCGTGGCCGAAACGGACCGGCAGGCTGGGGTGCGGCAGCGCCCGCCGAGGGAAAACGTTCAGGCGGAGGGGACAACGTCTGGAGCGGCGGGGTCGCGCTCAATGGGTAGCTTCTCCTCGGTCAGGACGTCGGCTGCCGGTGTTTCCCGCCGCTCCTCGTGATATTCGGGCTCGCTGTTGATGGCCCAGAGATCGTGGCTGGCGCCGAGAATGTTTTCGGCGGCGCGCATGGCCGTCATCATCGAGTGGTCCTGATTGTTGTACTTGTGCATGCCATTGCGGCCCACGAGTTGGAGGTTCGTGAGGTTGTGCTCGAGATACCGGCGGATCGAATCCACACGGTCGGCCCAGCCGTCATCGTACATTGGATACGCCTTGGGCATGCGCACGACGGTACCGTCTTCGATCTCTTCGGGCCGGGCCAGGCCCAGGCGGGCGACCTCGCGCCTGGCAAGATCGAGCAGTTCGCGATCGGGAAGCGACCACATGCCATCGTTCTCGAAAACGAAATACTCCATGCCCAGGCAGGTCTTGTTCTGGTCGGGCACCATGGCCGGCGACCAGTTCTTGAAATTCTGAATGCGGCCTACCTTCACGCCCGGCTCGTGGACGTAGATCCAGTTGTCGGGCATCACGTCCTTGCGGTTCACCACCAGACTGACAATCAGGAAGTCGCGATAGCGGAGGCGATCGGCTGCTTCCCGAATCTCGTCCGGTGCGGCCGGCTCAAGCGCGGCGACCAGTTCACGCACGGGCATCGAACTGATGAAATCGGTAGCCTCGAAACGCTCCTCACCATCCTCGCCGCGCGTCACCAACTCCCTCACCCGTCCGCCTTCATGTCGAATGCGTGCCACGTGGCGACCGAGCAACACCGGATAGCCGCGCTCGCGCAGGCTTTCCGTCATGCACTCCCACATCTGGCCCGGGCCTCGCTCGGGATATTGGAAACGGTCGATCAGCGTCTTGACGTTGTTGTTTTTCGGCTTGAAGAGCGCGTTGCGGATGGCCGTGCCCAGCGAAAGTCCCTTGATACGCTGCGCCGCCCATTCGGCGCTGATCTCGGTGCACGGCACGCCCCAGACCTTTTCGGTATACGTCTTGAAAAACACCTCGTAGAGGCGGCGGCCGAAGCGATGGGTGACCCACTGCTCAAGATTGGTTTCCGGACCTTTCGGAAGAGCTTGAGCCCAGAGGTAGCTGGCGACCATGCGCGTGGCTTCGATCACACCCAGGCCGAGCAGAGCGTCCCTGGGGCGGAGCGGATAGTAGAAGAAGCGATTGCGGTAATAGATGCGCGAGAGACGGGGGCGTTCGAGAAATTCGTTGCCGAGGATCTCCCGCCAGAGGGCTTCGACCTCGTCCCACTTGGTGAAGAAACGATGGCCGCCGATGTCGAAGAGATAGCCGCGGTAATTGACCGTGCGGGCGATGCCTCCGACCGTCTGGTCGGCTTCGAGCACCACCGCCGGCACGCCCTGTTTGGAAAGTACGTAAGCCGCAGTCAACCCCGCAGGACCTGCACCGATAATAGCTACCCGATTCCCTTCCCCCATCCCGCCTCTTTGGAGAAACTTATGCGAAGTAGTTTGACGCCACTCGGACGGGAGCGGTTGTCCGGTCATTTCACCACCCTTTGCAGGCACACCAACCGGGTCAAGCGACCCAACTGGCATCTTTCTCGAAGTCTCTCTGAAACCGTGTTCTTCGGGGCGCGAAGCAGCTACTAAACTCCGGCCGCCACGGCGTCCACCACGACGTAACTACCCTAAAATGAACGGTTACGCTTTGAAGCGCTCTTTCCCTTCCCTACACGCAGGCGCCGAAACAGGGGGCGCTTCTTCGCCGGAGAATCTGCCTACCGGTTCGTCTCCGTCTCCCGCAGAAGTTCCATGCAAGCCTGCTTCACCTGATCCAACGTCACTGACAGAATGCACCGCGGCCGGTCATAAACATGGCAGCGGCCGCCGCGGCACGGGCGGCACGAAAATTCGTTCAGAACGACACGCGAGGGCACCTGCCATGGCCGCCAGTGTACCGCACTCGTGGAACCGAAGATGTCGATCACGGGACAACCGGCGGCCGCAGCGACGTGCGTCGGACCCGAGTCGTTGCCGAGGAATAGCCGCGCACGCGAAACGAACGCGATCAACTGACGCAGATCGAGACCATCGAGCACGACGGCCGGTGCGGCAAACAGGCGGCGCGCTTCGACAACCCATTCGCGCTCCCGCGGCCCAAGCACCACAACGGGAGTGAGTTTCCAGTCCGCCGCCAGCCATTCCGCTACCGAGGCGAAATTCTCGAGCGGCCAACGTCCGGTGGCAGAGGCGCCGCCGGGCTGAATCACCACATACGGGCTTCCCGGCTCGACGCCATGGCCGGCCAGCACGGCCGCCACAAAGGCCAAGGCGTCGGTCTGTGCGTAAACGCGCGCCGGGGGAACAGGCCCACGCGGCAGTCCGATCCACCAGAACTGCGTGATGCGATGTTCGGCGGTGTGTACGCCACGATCACCGAAAAACGTGGCCGGACCTGGTACACGCACATTGGCCAGGAAGGGAAACTGGCTGTGCCGCCAAGCCACGCGCACCGGGGCAAGAGTTGCCGCTGTCAAGAGCGCACTTGTCGGCCCGCCGTGCTGATTCACCACCAGGGGAAACCTCCGTCTTGCCAGATGCAAGGCCGCCGGCAGGAAACCGCGAACGGCAAAAATCTCGGCCACAGAGGAATTGCCCTCCAGAACGGGAGCAAATGCAGGTTCGACCGCAACGACCACTCGCAGATCCGGCCGCCAAGCGTGTAGTGCGTCGATCGCGGGCATCGTCAGCACCATGTCGCCAAGCGATCGAAGACGCACTAGCAGGACTTCCGCCCCTTGGGCAAGGCCGGGGAGAATTTCCGAGGGGTTACTCGGTTTCAATGCGGGCTTCGTCGACGATCATCGTCGGGATGCCGTCGCGGATGGGATACACGCGATGGCACTTCGGGCATTTGAGTCCCTGCTCGTCGGGGGTGAGCTGAACGTGTTCCTTGCATAGGGGACAAACAAGTATGTCGAGCAGTTCTTTGTTGACGGCCACTGCCGGCCTCCGACGAGCGATTTCGCCTGACTCTACCAAACGCCCGCATCTCGCACAACCCGCGCGAATGGCTTCCCGGCCGGCGTGACCACCCGGGAACCAGCAGCGCGCAGCCGCTTAAACGAGATGGCATCCGTGGCCGCCGGGAAAGAACGGGCGCTACAGCGCGGAGATCCGCAGATCCACACTTGCCTCCCAGGGTTCCTGACCCGGGCGGAACTCGAGCGGCCAGACCGCCAAAATCTGCGAGCCTTGGTATACGCGCTCGAAGCCGTCCTCGGACTCGGAGACCGTTTCGATCGGGGCGATCCAAAACTCCGAGGCTCCTGGCGCGACGATCTCCATCGCCAGTTTTCGCCATTCGTCCACCAGCCGGAGCGTATCGCCGGGTGCCACGCCTTGCCAGCCGAGTGGCTGCCGCTCAGTTCCGAAGACCATGTAGCGGTCGGGATTGGCTGGGGCGAGCAGATTGACCACCAACTCGATCCCGGCGCGACAATTGACAACCGCTTCCGCAGCGAGGGACAGGCAAACCGTTGCCTCCGCCGAAAATCCTGCCTCGGCCGCGCGAAACCGAAAGCGCTTGGCGCAATGCGCTCGCGGGCACGGGGCTACCGGCTCAAGAGAAACGCTTGCCTCGAGTTCAGCCTGATTCGCCGTAACCTTCCTGACCTGGAAGGGCGCTCCAGCCGGCTCGAAAGCTTCGCCCAACACGAGGGCCGCATAATCACCCTGCTGCTTTCCTTCGGGAAAAACCATCAGCCGGAACAGATTGCGGCGCCAGCGGTCGTATCGCAGCAGCCGCTCGAGTCCCGGCTCTTTTACCCGCACTCGATCGTGTATCGAGGCGACGCCATCACCCCCGCCGGCCGAGGCATGAGCCAGCCGCTCGTGATACGTTTCCGGCCGGCGTGCGACGGAATTGACCAATGGTACGCCAGCGGTGAAGAAGTCGAGCGAAGAGACCGTGCCGCCGTCGGCCGAGTCCACCAACGCAGCATAACGGCGGGAGGTGAAATAGACCTCGTCGCGCTTGGGCGCGCCGAGGCCTTCACGGCGGGAACGGGCCGGCGCGCGCGGACCCTCGATCAGGCGCTCGGCTGAGATCACTTCGCGCCAGAGCGCATCGCGGAGATGGGGCGAGTAAAGTCCGCCGAAGATGCCGTGCCAGTAAGCGTCGTTGCATTCCGAGCGCAGCAGATGGGTGCGGGCATCTTCAAACCGAACTGGGTCACTGCGCCGGAGCGATTTGGCTCGCTGCGCCAAACGCGCGGAGACGTATTGCATCTTCCGCGCCAGCAAATCGGCCTCGGGATATTTCACGAGGAAATTCCGCCAGACTCCGCGGCGCAGCGAGCGCTGCACCTCGGGCCGGCCCGCGAATTCGCGTACCAGAGTCTCGACGCGATGCCGGGCCGGCGTGGGAAGCGCCCATTCCATCATTTCGCTGTAGGCGGCAGTCGGCAGCGCGGCAAGGCCGAGCGGGCGGTGGGCGCGGCGATAATCGCCCGGCGGCGTGACCGACAACCAGTCGGCGTTGGCTTCGAGCGCGTCGAAAAAGCGTTCCAGCCAGCCGTTGGCGTAGCAGTGCTCGTAGGTACCGGGCCAGATGCCAAACTTCTCGAGATCGTCACCCATGGCGGCCATGCCGCCGGGATGCCTTTCGGCAGCCTCGCGCAGCAGGCCAATCGTTTCATCCACGGTGCGGAATGGGATGAAATAGCGGAGCTTCTCGAGGCCCGGAAACATGTCGATGCCGGCGTCCAAGTCTTCCACGCGGTAGTAGCCAAACAACTGGTCAGGCTCGAAGCCGGCCAGCAGGAAATGGTTGTCATCCACCAGGGTATAGCAAACGCCGCTGCCAGCCAGCATCGCAGCCAAATGCGGCTCCCAAACGCGCTCGGTGAGCCACGCGCCCTCGGGCCGCATGCCGAAGCGGCCGATGAGGAAACGTTCCATCCGTGCGATCTGCTCCACGCGGTCGGCCGGTGGGATAGAAACGAGAATCGGCTCGTAGAAGCCGCCACCCACCAGCTCAACCTGGCCGCGATCGACAAGCGGTTTCAGGCGGGCGAAATATTCTTCATGCCGGGCGGCAATCCACTCCCAGAGCGGCCCCGAGAGATGCAGTGCAACACGAACGCCCGGATGCCGCTCAAGCGGATCGAGGAAGGGCAAATAACATTGACGATAAGCACGATCGAAAACATCCTCGAAGTTCCCAATCGGCTGGTGCGCGTGCAGCAGCAATACGAGATGAAATCGACTCAAGCGCCTTCCCCCACTTCCCGATTCAAAATTCCCCACTGAATTTCCCACCCGGCAGCCCAACGTTCCAGCCGCGCGGCCATTCGTGCCAGTGCCTCTTCGATCACCTGATCCTTGGCTGTGGCCGGCGCGTAGATCGTCGCGATGATCGAGCGCGTCTCGCCGGTGATCATCGTTCGCGTCGAATCGCTGATGGGACTGCCGAATGGGCCTTCCGCATCTGCCAGCACCGGTCGACCCTCCAGGTGCCAGACGCGGCGGCCGATCCCTTCATACTTTTCTCCATGCACGCCAAGCCGCAGCGTCACCGGTGGGCGCATCCTCTCCCGATCGTAGCAGCCGTAGGGCCATGCTGTTTCGATCGAGCCAAGATTGACGATGTCGACGATGTTCGAGATCTGGTACAGTCCCTTGCCCTGCGCCACCCGGCGAAGCAACGCTTCCGACGAAGGACGATACTTCGAAGGATCGAGCCCCCAGGACCGGAACATCGCCCGAACCGCACGTACCTCTTCGTTCTCCGCGACCGCTTCCACCGTCAAGCTCCGCGCCAGAGCACCGGTGACCGAACGGAGTTCTTCACTCAGCCCCTCCGGCGACGGTTCGGTGCGAATCGTGACGGCATCGAGCCAACCCAACCGGACAGACCGCAGCGAGATGTGGATGGGGATCATTGCGGCGCGAATTTCCATCATCGCGAGGGGAAGGCCATCCGTCAACCTCCCGGGCTTTTCCGGTTCTCGGGCGGTAAATTTCCCCTCCTTTCGCTTTGTTATGATGACCGCTTTGGAGAACGTGGGGAATTTCATGAGCGCCGATGGCAGCCATTTTCTGCGAGGAGTGGAGCAGTTCAATCGCGGAGAATTCTTCGAGGCGCACGAGACGTGGGAAGCGCTGTGGTTACCCGCCTCGGGTCAAGAGAAGGTGTTCCTCCAGGCCATAATCCAGGTAGCTGCAGCCTTTCATCATTGGCAACACGGCAACCGGCGCGGCGCACTTTCGCTGCTGCGCCGCGGCATGAACAAGCTCGAGGCATTGCCCGCGAGCTTTTGCGGCGTCCGGTTAGATCGTCTGCTGAGGCAGACCGGCAACTGGGTGGCGGCGCTGGGCGCCGGGCAAACACCGCACCTGCCACTGCCGGCAATCGAAGTCGATTCCACCAGTCCCCGCCAACCGAGGGAGTAATACCCCCTCGCCCGTGCCGTCATTTCGTTGACACCGGGAGCGGCCTATGGGAATCTGTGCGTAACTTCAAACGGGGGCGGCTGATGCGGATCAGCGCGAAGGGGGAATACGCAGCCAAAGCGGTTCTGTTCCTCAGCCTGAGGTATCCGAGCGTCGTTACGATCCATGAAGTGGCCGAAGGCCACCACATCCCGCTCAAATACCTGGAGCAAATCCTGCTGGCGCTGAAAAGAAGCGGACTGCTGGAAAGCCGGCGCGGCGTCCACGGCGGCTACACGCTCGCCAGGTCTCCGGACCAGATTTCGGTGGGGGAAGTGCTTAGCGCGGTGGACGGAGATTTTTCCGAGACGACGTGCTTACGTGCTGGCGAAGATGGCCCTTACACCTGCCCTGAACGAGAGTCTTGCGGCTTGCGGGGACTGTGGAAAGAATTGAAGCGAAACGTGGACAGCATCCTCTTCGAAACCAGTTTCGGTGAGGTTTGCCGACGCACCGCCGCAGGCTCCAGCACTTCCGAGGAATCGGCCCTGGGCCTCAACCCCGGCAAATGACCGGCAAGCCGCCACGCGAGAAAAAAGCGCGCCCTTTTTCCGAGCGCGCCCAGACCCGTTCCGTCGATAGGATATCCATGAAAGAAACTACTACTTCGCCGTCTGCTTCTTGTACCACTCGGCGTTCATCGGTGCGTAGCTCTGCCACTTCTCGGGCAGATCTTCCAGAGCGAAGATGGCCGTGACCGGACAAACCGGGACACAAGCCCCGCAATCGATGCACTCGTCCGGATTGATGTAGAGCATCTTTTCGCCCTCGAATTCGCCCTCGTCCTTGCGGGGGTGGATGCAATCGACCGGACACACATCGACACACGCAGTGTCCTTGGTTCCGATGCACGGTTCTGCGATTACGTAAGCCATCTCCTTCTCCTCGAACAAAACTCGACCCGGGATCGATCACCCTGGCTCTGAACACCCCCCACTCAAGCAACCTTATACCACCAACGCCCCACCGCCAACAACCCGACACCGGCGGATAGTTTCCGACGAACAGCGAAGCGTCGAAAATTGCCGCCGAGAGGGCAACCGCCGGCAGGGTCAGGTTGCTATTGATGAATCGTGGCCAGGATTTCCTGGTCGTCGTTCAGGGACAATTTGTCCGGCTTCTCGGGCAAGTCGAAAGAGAAATGGGTGACCGGCTGGCGGGCGGAAATCCATCCGATGCGCCCCTGACGATTGCCGAAATGCACATAGAGCGGCAGGATGTCTTCCCAATTGGCGGGAACGCCAGTGCGCGTCACCGAGCCGGTAATGCGCCACTTTCCAGCTGGGGCACCGGCGATTTTGTAGCTGAAGGTGTAGTCGGGGATACCGGTTCCGTAGACGTACTGGCGGAAGAACCAGTCCATGCGGTGGTCGTGGTCGAGGTCCATCACGGGGGTCATGTACTTGTTGACGACGGCTTCGAAGTCCTCGGTGGAGGCAGACTTGTTGGCGTAGGTGCTCGTATAGTCGTGCATCATGGCCTTGAAGCGGGCATCGGGATGTTTCGAGCGCCCGTTCCACATCATCATCCTAAGCATATTGAGGATCCAGCCGCCTTTCTTGTAGACGACGACGTCGTAGCCACGGGGTGCGAGCGAAGATGAGAGCCGCTGGCCCATCCAGACCGGCCCCAGCGAATCGTAGACGTGCCCGTAGCGGTTTTTCGCGAGCAGCGCCTGTTTATCCTCCTTCAACCGTTCGAGGAACTGCTTCGGGCCTTCACGAAACTCCACATAGAGGTTGCCGGAGAACTGGGCAAAACCCTCCGACAGCCACTGATCGTGATAGGTGTCCCAGCCAACCAGCTGTCCCCACCACTGGTGTGAGGTCTCGTGGGCGCGGAAATAGTCGGTGAGCTCGTAGTTGTCGGGCAAACCCAGCACGTGGCGCTGGGTGGCGTCGAGGAATGACAGCGCCGAAAGATAGATGAGCGTGGGCCAGCCCTGACCGTAGCTGTAGGGGATATTCGTCACCGTCAACTTCTGGTAGGGATACTGGCCAAAATAGTCGTCGAACAACCGCAGGCAATTGCTCACCTCATTGCCCATCGTCTTGATGGTTTCCGACGGATTCAGCGTACCGACCGGCACGCTGGCACCAGGATCAGAGCCTGGTAAATCGGGATTCAGCGCCTGCTGGATTCCCTGAAGAAACTCGTTGGGATGCGCATTGGCCAAGATCTGCACGGTAGCTTTGCCAACCTTGGTATCGAACTGCTTGTAGTCGCCGAAGGCAAAACCGGCAACGGTGAGCGGCTGGGAGCTTTTCCACTGGGTAACGATTTCCTTTCCGTCTTTCTTTTTGCTCACCTGCTCGCCGGTGGCGGCCAAGGTGAATCGATCAGGGGCGTGGAAGGTGAGCAGGAACTTCGAACGCGTGGCGAAATTGTCGTTGGGCGATGGATACCAGCCGTAGCTCGGGCAGAAGTAGTTTCCCGGACCCACCCTGCGGATCACGTGCTTGCCGGAATAGCGAAACGTCAGCACGGCCGTCGCGCCGGCAACGGTGGGTTTGGGCAGCACAACGCCAAGGTAGCTGCCAAAGGTCTGGTCCCTATTTCCATACGGGCGCGGCTGAAAGAAGGGGAGCAACCGACCGGAAACGTCCCTGACGGAACTGACGCGTAGGTTCGCGTCGAGATTGAAGAGCAGCACGCGCTCGCCGGGCTCGAGCTCCCGCAGCGAGAGCGTGCTGGTGGCGGAAAGCTTGGCACCGGCGGTAACAGTCGCGTCGATGCGGTAGCTATCGACGTGGTAGTTGTCGTCGGCCAACGGATGCTGATCCTCGCTTTTGGGGCTGCGGTTCCAGGCCGGGAACTCCATCCAGGTGTCGAAGATCATCCCCTCATCGATTTCAAGCCAGCGGCCGATAGTGACGTTTTCGAGTTGGGCGGCGTCGTCGCTGGCCTCCACCCATCCGAAATGATCGGTTTTTAGATCGGCATAGAAATAGGCGTCGTGAGTAGTGTTGGTGGAAAGCACGGCCTGGAAGAGGCGCGGCAGGACCTGCGCCGCATCCTCATCTTCCCGCGTCTGCTGACGGTCAAGGTAGAGCCGGGCGAGGTGGTCGTCGGACGCAGGACTCCATTTCACCTGCCGGGCAACCTCGGCATAGGTGTCGTCGTTGAAGCAGAAAGTCGCCTGACTGAAAGACATGCGCAGAATCTTCTGGCCGGTGAAGAGTTCCAGCTGCTGCTCCTCGAGCTTGCTGGGAGGTACAACTTCGATCCGGCCGGTACCCCGGAACGAGGCGCCAAACACTTTTCCTTCGGCTGGCTTAGCGAATTCGATCGTGCCACGAACCAGCGTGATCCGGATGCGATCGCGCACGAGCGTGATGTTTTCCACCTGCGCGGACTTCGCGGAATCAAATGCGGCGTTTGAAACAGCTGTCCACGCGGCAGACTCGGGCGAGTTGGCAGCCGAGGACTGAGCCGCGGCCGGAGCAGCGGCCAAGAGGAGACCCAGCCAAACACAGGCGCAGAAAAAACGCATGGTGCCTCCACAGTCTTGAGATTTCTGGGAGCGAAGTGGTCGCTATGGTACAGCCAGCGCGATGGAGGAACAAGAACGATCTTGGAAAAAGTGCGCTGTGTGGCAAGGGCCGGTTTTCCGCACGGGCGGCCGATCCGTTGCGGGCAGCAGGGAGCGGCGAATACAATGGATTTTCCCTGCCGCGGTCGTTCTCCACCTGGGAGGGATTTCAGAGGCCCGAGGCAAGCCTTGCCGCGCTTCCGGCCGTCAAGGGAGGAAACTCATGCTCGACATGCACGGAAACAAGATCACCTGGCTCGGCCACGCCAGCTTCAAAATCACCACGCCGTCCGGCAAAGTGGTTCTGATCGATCCCTGGATCAGCGGGCCCACCTGCCCTGAAAACCTGAAGAAATTCGATCGCGTCGACCTGCTCCTGATCACCCACGGCCATTCCGACCATTTCGCCGACGTCATTCCTATCGCACAGCAGCACAAGCCGAAAGTGATCGCGATCTTCGAGACCGGCATGTGGCTGAATTCGAAACAAGTGGAGAACGTTATGCCGATGGGCAAGGGCGGAACGCAACAGGTGGATGATATCGCCGTCACCATGGTCCACGCTTTCCATTCCAACTCCATCGTCGACGACGGCAAGTTCATTTACGGAGGCGAGCCGGCCGGCTACGTGGTGAGGCTTCCCGGCGGACTCACCATTTATCACGCGGGCGATACGAACCTCTTTGGCGACATGCGCCTGATCGGCGAGCTTTACCAGCCGCAACTGGCGCTGCTGCCCATCGGCGACCACTTCACCATGGGACCGCGCGAAGCCGCCCATGCGATACGGCTGTTGGGCGTGCGCCAGGTGATTCCGATGCACTATGGCACGTTTCCGCTGCTGACCGGAACTCCTGAGGCGCTCAAATCGCAGACGGGAGACGTGGCAGGCCTCAACATTCACGCGCTTAAACCGGGAGAGACACTGGGCGGATAGGGGGCTGGCAGTTGACCGCACAGGTATCCCCCTTGCCGCGCAGGGCAAGGGGGCACTTCGGTGAGGATCTCCGCGAGCCCTGCGGAAGACCCTCGGCCGATCTCCGATCTTCCGAGCATCCTCGCAGCACCTTTCGACCATCCCTCAGCTGCGGTATAAGCTCAACCGAAGGAGGAACCATGGCCCGCCCCACTCCCCGATACAATCACGAAGGCATACTCGAACCCAACGTAGACCGCTACGTAAACCAGTTGCTGCCACCGCGAGATGTCGTCCTTGCAGAAATGGAACTATTGGCGAAACGAGAGGAGATCCCCATCATCGGCGCCGCCTGCGGGCGGCTGCTGGCGTTGATGGCGCAGATCTCCGGGGCGAAACGCATCTTCGAGATGGGGTCGGCGATCGGGTATTCGACGATCTGGCTGGCGCGAGCGGCCGGGCGAGGGGCGAAGGTCTACTGGACAGACGCCGACCCTGAGAATCTGATCCGCGCACGACAGTTCCTGCGCCGGGCCGGCGTGCTGAATCGCGTGGAGCTACTGGAGGGCGATGCGCTTGCCTCGCTGCGGCGCACACGCGGCAGGTTCGACATGATCTTCATCGACGTGGACAAGGACCAGTACCCGGCGGCGCTGCGCCTGGCCCTTCCACGGCTGCGGCGCGGCGGGCTGCTGATTACAGACAATGTGCTTTGGTACGGTCGAGCGGCGCGGCCGGCCAAACGCGGCGACAGCTTCACACGCTCGATCCAGAAGTTCAACCACCAGATTTACGCGAACAAGAAGCTGTTTCCGGTGATCGTTCCACTCCGAGACGGCGTGGCCATCTGCCGGAAGGGTTAAGGCAGCTCCGCAGACACACGATTCCAGCGCCGAAGACACTTGGACTTCAAGGCAGTGCGGCTTGCCGTCCGATGGGGGGCCGAGCTTATTTGTGCTCCGTGAGGAATTTTTCCGCGTCGAGAGCAGCCATGCAGCCGGTGCCGGCGGCGGTGACAGCCTGGCGGTAGACGTGATCCGCGACGTCGCCGGCGGCAAAAACGCCCTCGACGTTGGTGCGCGTGCGGCCCTGCGTCCTCAGGTACCCGGCCTCGTCCATATCCAGGATGCCTCGGAACACTTTCGTGTTCGGCTCGTGCCCGATGCCGAGGAAGACGCCCTCGACCGGAAGCGTTTTCTCGTCACCGGTTTCCGTATTGCGGAGCTTGGCTGCCTCCACGGCGCCCTTTTCGGGATCGAGGATGTCCTCGACGGTGTAGGGCGTCAGAAAGTGGATCTTCGGATTTTCTCGGGCGCGATCGAGCATGATTTTCGAGGCGCGGAACTCGTTGCGTCGGTGCACGATAGTGACGCGGCTGGCGAATTTTGTCAGGAAGGTGGCCTCTTCCATGGCCGAATCGCCGCCACCGACCACGATGATCTCGCGATCACGGAAGAAGTAGCCGTCGCAGGTAGCGCAACTGGAGACGCCGTGGCCCAACAGCTTGCGCTCGGATTCAAGGCCGAGCATGCGTGCCGAGGCCCCCGCGGCGACGATCAGCGCCCTGGTGTGGAACGTCCGGCCATCCATTGTGAGCGTGAACGGACGGTTGTCCAGGTCGACTTGCCGAACCGCGCCCTCGACGTAGCGGGCGCCGAACCGCTCGGCCTGCTTGCGCATACGCTCGATCAGGTCGGGCCCCAGCACACCCTCGGGGAAGCCGGGGAAATTCTCGACGGTGGTGGTAAGGCTGAGCTGGCCACCAGGCTCGTGCCCGTCGATCACAAGGGGATTCAGATCGGCGCGGGCGGTATAGATGGCAGCGGTGAGACCGGCGCAACCGCTGCCGATGATGACGACGTTCTCGATCTCTGCACTGGGAGGATTCATGGTCTCAAATTCTTTCAATGGAATCGGCGGCCGAAGACCTCAGCGGCGCCCAGAAATTGTAGCATGCCGCTCCAACGCAAACCGGCGCTTGCTTCCCGCGCCGACATCGGCATAATGGCGGCATGAAACCCGCTCGAATGGTGCAGATTTTCTCCGAACTCGTGATGCTGGTGCTCGGGCTCCTGCTCATCCTGCTGGCCCTGAGCGGACGGTTTTACGTGCTGCATGAACTAGCGCTGTGGATCGGCCTGGGAGCCCTGCTGATGGTCTGGGGCCTGCGCACGTGGCTGCGTCGCGGACAGATGAACATGCCGCTGGCGCGCGCGATGCAATGGGTGCGCGGCGGATCGCTGGTGCTGGCCGGACTCGTGATGATCGCCATGGCCTGGCTGCCGCTGGGTAATGCGCCGCTCATGCTGGCAATCGTGGGAGGCATTCTGGCTGTGCGAGGCCTGATCGGGTCGGCAATTGCGGCACAGGGCGTGTTGAGCTAGCTCTCCCGCGGCGGTTCCCTGCCCGCCCCTCCACGCCGGCTCTGAATCTCTTGCAAGTGCTTGCGCAGGCGATCGAGCACTGGCTCGGCGCCTTCGCGTTCCATATCGCGCTGCAGTTCGTTGAGAGCGAAATGGACAATGTCGTGGTGGTGGAGTTCCTCCGGCGCCAAGGCCTCACTCAGTTGCAACCAGACGTTGTGGAGCAAATCCACTTCCTTGGTGGTGAGCCTGGGAGCGTGCGGGCCGAGGTAGATGATCTCGTCCTGGCCGGCGCGGGTATAGATCTCCAGGCGCAACTGAGGTTTGGGATCGGGCAGGCGTTCCCAGGCGTTGCCAAGCAAGCGTGCCTGCTCGGTAGCCGGCATCTTTGACGAATCGCCGAGGATGATGGCCGAGGATTGCAGATTCTGCGCGGCACGCAGCATGGCGTCGTACAGTTCGCTCGCCATCACCATCGCCAGATGGATCGTCTTGCCCTTTTTCTCGGCGATTTCGAGCGCCTTCGTGAACAGGTACTGTTCGATCGGCGTGAAAAGCTGGTCAGGGGCCAGCTCGTGCTCGCCAGCGCCGGTACGACGCAATAGCCGGATGTGGAGCACCACGATATCCCGCCGCGCCGGATGCACGCGGTCGAGCACGGCCGAGAGGTGCTGGAGATGGTAATAGTTGCCGACGGGAACCAGGTAGTTCCCGGCGCGGGCGCCAATTGCCTCGATGGAAAGTTCCTGGCGCTGTGCCAGGTTGAATTCGTCCAGCTCGATGTGGGCCGTTTTGCCGCCGCTCGTCTTCCGTTCGGCGATCACAAATACGCCGCAAAGTAGCGCGGTGAAGCTGACGCCGGCAATCGTCGCGGTCGGCTTGGTGAACAAGTTGACGACGGCAATCAGCAAAAGGCCAAGCGTCACCGCGCCCAGGCCGATCGGTATCTCCACGCCTCGGATGGTGATGTTCGGCGGCATCTTGTATTCACGATTCACTCCCTTTTTGTATCGGAGCACCATCACTCCGAAACCTTTCATCGTGAAACTCCAGATCACGCCGAAGGCATATAGCTCGCCGAGGAAAACAATGTTGCCGCCGCTGATCAGGATCACTGCCAACTGCAGAAGCGCGATGCTGCTGATGATGCGATAGGAGGTGCCATATCGGCGGTGCGGCCGGCGAAACCAGCCGGGCAGCACACCGTCTTCAGACAACCGGTTCAGCACGCCGGTCGATCCGACAATTGCCGTGTTCAGCGCACCGGAAAGGATCAACGCACCGACGATCACCACGAAGATCTGGAACACCAGTCGCGCAATGTAGGGGCCCTGCAGGTTCATCGCCAGGCCACCGATCAGGTCGTCCAGGTAATGCTGGCGAATCGTGTCGGGAATGATCATCGCCGCCAGCACGGAAACGACGCCGGTGAAAACGAAGCTGTACATGAAAATGATGAAGCCGGTCTTCTTCAGGTTCGGCAGCTTGGGGTGCTCGATTTCGCGGTAGACCTGGGCTAGCGTTTCCTCACCGGTCATCGCCAGAACGGAATGGCCCAAGCCGATGAAAATCGCCAGCAGTGGAAAGATGGCCAATGGAATGTGCGTTCCCCAGAGCCAGCCCATCGCGTGCTTGCTGAGCACGACGTTGTGCGGCAGCGGCGCCAGCGGCAGGTGCGAATGGCGTATCCAGATGGTGTAACCACACCAAGCGAGCAGAATCACCACCATAACTGTAGTAAGCTGCATGATCCGCAGCGCCTTTTCGCTCGACTCCGGAATGCCCTTGATGTTCTCCCACCAGAAATAGAGCGTGACGCATACGGCGAAAATCACCGCGGTCTCGCCCATTGGCACACGTTCGGCAACGTGGAAGTAGGAGAACAGCTCGTTGAGGAGGGCACCGATGTACAACCCGGCGCTGACGCCGCTGATCGGCCCGGTGAGGATGTAGTCGAAAAGGAGGGCCGAAACGGAGATCTTCGCCATCGTCCCGCCCATCGATTCCTTCACCACGCGGTAGACACCGCCCCGAACGAAGATGCTGCAGCTCTCGATGTAAATCGCCTGCACCCCGTAGCTGAACACCATGATCGCCAGCACGAACCAAGGCGCCGTCGGTCCAATGAACGCTTCGGCCGCGCCGGCCGCATAGTAGGCGGACGATGCCAAGTCGTTCAGCACCACCGCCGCGGCGCGCCAGTAAGAGATGAACGACAGCATCGCCGTCGTTGCGACCAGAACTTGCGGGACAGCCCTCAGTCCGCTGCGGGGAGATTCGGGAGTGGTCGAACCAGAGGCCATAGGACACTAAATCCGACAGACGATATGACGAAAGCAAGAGACTTGTCAAAACGGGTTGAGTATTCAGGGAAATGCCTAATTCGGGAAAAGATGTGAGCGGAAGGCAAAATTTGTCCGCAGGTCGGGCCAGGAGAGAAATTGCTTGCGGCCATTCGTTCGTGATTCGCCTGTTGCAACGAACAACACCTTTATAAGCAGTGCCTTAGGATTTTCGTGTTCAGGCTCGCAACGGCGGTGAGCAATCAGCGCTGCCTGGGCGTGGCGGCGTGGCACTCATCGCAGGGGCAGAGGTCGCGCAGCATTTCGAAGCTGTAGATGCCGGTCGCATGGCCGTCGGAGAAATCGAACTGGAGAGCGTAGTGGCCGACGGCAGAAGCAGCTCGCGCGGTAACTTTGGGCTTGTAGAGCGGCAGCTCCGCCGAGCCCGGCGGCACCGGGCGCCGTCTGGACTCGTCGTTACACACGGCACAAGGGCAATGGTCGCGCAGGTAGGCGAATTCGTAGTGACTGCGATGCCCGTCGGCCCAGACGACGTCCACACCTTCGCCTGTCGAAACTCGCACCTTCACGTCGATCGGTTTGTAGCGGCCGGTATCCTGCCGGGCCATGGAATTTCCTCCCGTCTCAAACTTCTGCGACGAGCCTGAGTTTTGCAGATCGATGCGTTGGCCTGACGTGGGTGAACCCATGCGCTGGCCGACTTGAACACACCACCGCGGCGGCATGTGTCCTGGACAAGGGCGTGCGGCGAGTATCAGACCAACAAGGTCCGAGTCTAATTCCCCTCTCTGGCACCGTCAAGGAATCCGCGCATCCTTCCCCGCTCTTCGATAGAATGGGCAGGACTTATGCGTTTCGGCCGCATTCTCGTATTCATTGCCGTCGTCGCGCTCTCCCTGGCCTCGTTCGCCGGCCAGAAACGCTCCTCCATACACTACAAACCTTCGCCACAAGCCATCCAGCGGGCCCGGCGGGAATTTAGCGCGGGACGCCGCGCCGAAAAGAATGGCGACTGGACACTCGCCTTCAGTGAGTACAGCCGCGCCGCGCACGACTGGCCGGAGAAGCATGCCTACCGGCTTCGCCAATCGCTGGCACAATTTCATATCGTGCAGGCACGCGCCTACGCGGCGGAACGCGACGCGGCCTCAGGACGCCTGCGGGCAGCGCGGCAAAACCTGCAACTGGCGCTGACGCTCGATCCCTCCTACACGGTGGCTCGCCAAAGGCTGACCGAGATCGACCAGATGCTTGCGGGGCGCCCTGAGATACTCTCCAGGCAGGAACCGCAAGTGCCCCAACTGCAGCCGCAGTCAGGAACGCGGAGTTTCGACTACCGTGGCGATGCAGAGGGCGCCTACCAGCAGATCGCGAAGCAATTCGGACTTTCCGTGGCGTTCGACCCCGAACTGCCGCGCACGCAGATCCGATTCCGCGTGAAAGACGTTGGTTTCCACACGGCGATGCGGCTGGTGGCCACACTTTCCGGAACGTTCTGGCGGGCGCTGACGCCAAGGCTCTTTTTCGTGACGGCCAACACGCCAGCCAAGGTCCGCGAGTACGCCCCGTCGATCGTGCGTACGGTGCTGCTGAATGCCAACCAGACGCAAAGCGGCATGGAGGAGACGGCGCGCATCGTGCGCAGCATCGCGGAAATAGACCGCACCCAGCTCGACACCGCAGCACACACGCTCACGTTGCGCGGGCCACCGAATAAAGTGAACCTGGCCGCCGCGCTCGTTCATGAAATCGAGCAGCCGCGCGGCGAGCTGTTGATCGAACTCGACATCCTGCAGGTGAACCGCAACCTGGCCGAGCAACTGGGCATCACTCCGCCGACCTCGGCGCAGATGTACACAATCAGCCCCACGCAGATCGAGGAGGCGCAGCAGTCGCTCTCCGGACTCATCAACGTCATCACGCAGATCTTCGGCCAGCCCTCGTCGCTCGCCGGGCTGCCGGCAAGCCAGGTACAGGCGCTGATCGGGGCCGGGCAGTTGAGCGTTGCGGGCCTGCTGCCGCCGTTGGTCGCGTTTGGAGGCGGCAAAACGACCTTCCTGGCAACGTTGCCGGGCGCTGTGGCGCAACTCGGGGAAACACTCAATCTGGTGCAGAGCGGCCAACAGATGATGCTCCGCGCCGAAGACGGCGAGCCCGCCACGTTGTTCGTGGGAGACCGGTATCCGGTGACGCTGGCTTCGTATTCGGGCAGCCTGGGGGCGCCGGCGATTGTGCCGCAGGTGAGCAGTTCCAGTTTTCCGCGCAGCGATTACCCAACCGGTTCGAAGCCCGCCGCCAGCGCCACCGCGGATTTCAATGGCGACGGGTACGCGGATCTGGCCGTGGCCAACCAAGGCGACAGCACCGTCTCAATCCTGATGAACGACGGCTCCGGATCGTTTACAACCGGCCAGGTAATCCCTGTCCCGTCCGGGCCGGATGCGATCGTGGCCGGCGATTTCAACGGCGACGGCAAGCAGGACCTGGCGGTGGCGAGCCGTGACGCGAACGTCGTCACCATCCTCACCGGCAACGGTGATGGAACCTTCACCATCGCCCAGGAGATTCCGGTGGCCGCAGGCCCCGCGGCAATCGTCAGCGCCGATTTCAATGGCGACGGCAAAGCTGATCTGGCCGTCGCCAGCACCGGCGCCAACACCGTTTCAATCCTATTCGGCAACGGCGACGGTACCTTCCAGCCGCCGCTCGACCTTCCGGTGGGCACCTCGCCGGTCGCGCTTGCTGCAGGCGATTTCAACGGCGACGGAAACATCGACCTGGCCGTCGTCGACCAGCGAGACAACAACATTTTGATCTTGACCGGAAAGGGTGACGGAACCTTCACCCGCGGAGGCACATTTGCCACCGGCAGCACACCAAACGCCATCGCCGCGGCCGATTTCAACGGCGACGGCAACATCGATCTGGCCATAACGAACCAGGACGACAACACCGTCTCCATCCTCTTTGGCAACGGCAACGGCACCTTCCAGCCGAAACTCGATTACGAAACCGGCACGGCGCCGTCGGCGATTCTTTCCGCCGATTTCAACATCGACGGTGCGCCCGATCTGGCCGTCGCCAACAAGGACGACAACACCGTCTCCATCCTGATCAACAACGGCAGCGGCGGATTCGCCAGCCGCATCGACGTCCAGACCGGCACCGCACCGGTGGCTCTTACCACGGCAGACTTCGACAAGAACGGCCGTCCCGATCTGGCCATCGTCAACCAGACCGACGACACCGTATCGGTCGTCCTCAACAACATCAATCTGGTACCCGGCTCCTCGACTGCGGGGCTGACGCCCTACCCCGGTTTCCAGTTCGTCGATCTGGGACTGAAGGTGACCGTCACGCCGCGGATGCATCCCGACGGCAGCGTAACACTGAAAATGAAGCTGCAAATCCGCGGCCTCACCCCGCAAGACGTCAACGGCATTCCCATCCTCACCAACCGCACGATCGAGCAGACCGCGCGCGTGAAGATGGGAGAGCCCACAATGCTGGTGAGCTTTCTGCAACCGCAAGAGACGCTGACTCTCACCGGCTGGCCCGGGCTGGGGGTGCTCGCCGGCCGCAATCGGCAGAACCAGAACGAGGAACTCGTCGTCATCGCCCGCCCGCGTTTGATCCGTAAATCGCCGCGAAAATCACGGACCTTCTATGCGGGGCTGGGGCGGCCGCTACCGTAGCATTGCGTCGGACTGGATCGGGCGGACAAAGATGGGCGACTGAAACCCGCCGCCATACAAGAAAGACGCACAAGAAACCCACAATAAGCAGATATGAACCGGCGGGTACCGAGAGGGCAAGAGCAAAAAGGGGCCCTCGTTTCGGTCAGACTTGCGTGGCGCTGGCATCGTTGCCAGCGCATGGGGCGATAGAAGACTTTGCTGCACTGGGCGCGGCTACGCGCAGGTTTCAACAACCGCGGGCGGGAAGCTTGTACCGTTATTTGTGGGGGAAACGGATAGCTTCGCCGGGGCAAAGCGTAGCGCAGGCGTCGCAACCAAGGATGCAGTTGTACGCGTTGCGGACAACGACCTTCAAGGCTTCCTCGTCGAATGCGAACACGTCGTTGCGGCAAAAATCGACACAAACCATGTCTCCTAGGCAAAGCTCGGGATCGATGGTGGGAAACCACGAGGTTTTGTCTTGCACAGTGGAGGGATTCACCATATCAACCTTCTTCTTCATTTTGATCCGCCCGAGATCACACCGGCCACATTACGCGGTCGCGGTCACCCAGTAGACGGAAACCTTCGCGCTTTACGCCGCTTCCTCTTCCAGAACCGCACAAATCAGCTTACGCAGTCCGTCAGGACCGATCGGCGGTTCCGCTTGCCATGGCACCAGCGCCGCCCGTCCAGCATAACGCCGATGAACCTCGTCCAGAAAGGGCAGCTCGCGGCGCCCGCGCTCAACGAGGAACGGGTCGCGAAAACGTCGGCCGGCAAAACACTGATTCATCACCCAAGCGAACGGTGAAATGCCGGCGCGGAGCAGGTCTTGTTGCAGCTTTGCAGCCTCGTGCACAGGGGTGGATTCGGGCAGCGCAACCAGCAAAACCCGGCAAAAGCGTGGATCGCGCAGGCGCGGCACCAGTCTGTGCACTGGTTCCGGCATCTCGCTCCGCGTGCGCAGGACTTCGCGATGATAGGCTTCGGCCGTATCGAGCAACAGCAACGTATGCCCGGTGGGCGCCGTATCAAGGACGACGAAACCGGCTTCGCCGAGCTCCACCGTTTCGGCAAAGGCGCTAAAGACAGCAATCTCCTCCGTACAAGGCGAGCGAAGATCTTCCTTGAGCAGCGCGATGCCCCGCGCGTCCAGATTCGGAGCTGATTTGGCCATCACCGCCGCTGTATAACGTTGCACTTCAGCGGCAGGGTCGATGCGGCTCACCTCCAGGTTTGCCAACCCCTTCCCCACCGTTTCGGCCACATGAGCCGCAGGATCGGTGGTGCTCAAATGAACGCGATGCCCACGTCTAGCCAGTTCCATGGCTATTGCCGCGGCAATCGTCGTCTTGCCAACACCTCCCTTGCCCATTGTCAGAACAACGCCGCGGCCAGCGGCCTCAATTTCGTCGATTAGTGACGAAAGCGGTTCGAACGTCTCCAACCGGCAGCGCGATTCCGGTTCGCTTGCCGGTGTGGCAACGCTGTGCGGCGAAAACACCCGCGCCAGATTGCCGACGCCCATTGGCGGGAAGCTCAGCCAGGAAACATCGATCCGAGGCAGAGCCGCCAAACCAACTGGGATGCGCTCAAGCGCCTCTTGCTGCCGGGCATGCAAAGCCTGGAGCGCCGGATCTTCGTTGGGCGAAGAAGCGGAAAGCACACCGTTGAGAAAGAGGACTTGGTTCTTCATGCCCAGGGCTGCCAGTTCGGCACGCATGCGCGCGGCTTCCTCGAGGGCCGAACGCTCGGGCCGCGCCACAAGCGCCAGCGTCGTCCGCGCGGCGTCGGTTAGCGCCAGCAAACTTGCCTCGTACAGTTTTTGCTGAGCTTGCAGGCCGGAAAGCGGTCCGAGGCACGATGTGCCGGTCGTGTTTTGCGCGATGAATCCGGTCCAGGCGCCGGGCAGCTGGAGCAGGCGCAGGGTATGGCCTGTCGGGGCGGTATCGAACAAGACGTGGTCGAACGAGCCGGTTCGTTGCGCATCACCGAGCAGGCTGGTGAACTGGTCGAAGGCGGCGATTTCCAGCGTGCATCCGCCCGATAGTTGCTCCTCCATGCTGGCGATGGCGGCATCAGGCAGCACGCCGCGATACGGAGCGACAACGTTTTCGCGATAGGCGCGAGCGGCGGCCTCCGGGTCGATATTCAACGCGAACAGACCCTCGGCGCCGGGCACGGGGGTCGGCTCAGGCGATAGCGAAACGCCAAACACCTCCTCCAGGTTGGAAGCCGGGTCGGTGCAGACCAGCAACACTCGCCGCCCGCTTCGCGCCAGCCCAACGGCCGCGGCACAAGCGAGCGAAGTCTTGCCGACACCACCTTTCCCGCTGAAGAAAAGAATGCGCGTGGCCCGCGCGAGGAAATCGTCGGCAGAGTTCACCGGCAGCACCCTTCCGCGGTTCCGTGCCCCGATGAAGACTTGGTCGAGTAGTCCGCCTGTCCCGGCGCTGGAAGTCCAAGCAGGCGGCAGAGGAGTTCCCGAGAAGGATACGAGCCCTGATGCACCACGTCTTCGTCGACCAACACCAGCGGCAGGCAACCGGTTCCGAAACGCCGCAGCGCCGCTTTCACAGTTTCGCTGCCAGCAAAAGCCTGTGGCTGCTGCGCCAGGTTGTAGCGTTCGATTTCCACACCCTGGCGCTTGATCCATTCAAGATCGCTGGAAAATTGCGGCAGCACGGGATCGACGGACGGGCCGCAAACCCCCGTGGAGCAACACATCGGCGGGTCATACACTCGCATCTTCTTCATTCGAGCACCACCTCTCCCGTTCGTTCCCAAGGACGCCCCGCCACCAGACTCCGTACCCCAAACCGGGGGAGCCGTAAAAAGGCGGGACCGTTGAGTGCATATACACATATACGCCTGTGCACATATTAACTTAGAATCGCCCGATCCGACCAGTAAATCACGAAGAAGATTCAGGTTCGCCCAGGCGGCCACGGGAGTCGCCACCGTGGCCGCCCGGGCGTACGGTGGGGCTACTTCCGATCCTCGCAGCCGGGCACGCGAAACGCGCCGATGCGGGTGGAATAGGTCTTGGCGTCCTTCTTGTAGTAGTCACCGACGTACCAGAAGGTGCAACCGTTGGTCGGATCCATTGCGGTGGTGGTGTAGTCTTCCCAGCGGAAAGTGTTCGCTTGCGCCGCCGCACCTCTGGCTAGCACCGTCTCGTGGAAAGTAAGCTTGCCCTTGGGATCTCCGGCCTTGCGCGCGGCAAACCGCTGGCCCACGAAGTTCTGCGGCCCCCCGAACGAGTAGCCGACGCCAA
Source organism: Candidatus Acidiferrales bacterium (assembly GCA_046704165.1). GTDB lineage: Bacteria > Acidobacteriota > Terriglobia > Acidiferrales > UBA7541 > JAKASX01. The sequence continues at coordinate 8,228 of JBJKSI010000022.1, read as the reverse complement.
TGTCACCCATCCGGTCGATGTCGATGCTGGGCAGCCATCGGTAGAAACGGTCCGGAGCGTAGGTGCCCTGCTGGTAGAGCTTCGGGTTGCCGCGCTTGTCGATGTGGAATTCGTACCAGCGCACACCTCCCCCGCCAGCGCTCGTATCCACCGACTGGGCAGCAACGATGTCCTGCTGGTCACCGATCCTCCGGTAGACGAGGCGCTGCATGATCTTGTCGCCCTGCGAATCGAGCTTCATCCCGGTGCCCGGCTGCGGCACGCAATGGCTCAGCTGGCCGTTGCAGAGATAGTGGTAGGGAGCAACGCGGATCTTGCCGTGGCCGACGAATCTGGTCTTCGACGGGTCTTGCCAGTTGACGTGCACCTTCCAGTAGTGAATCCAGTGGCTGGCGAACTTCTTTTTCAATTGCGTACCGCCGGCAGCCATCATGATGTTCGGAGCGCCGGGCGGCGGTAATTTGTGGCCATCGATATCCGCGTTATTCAGGAAATTGACGCCGTTGATGACGATGCACTGCTCGGTCGCCGGCTCTCCCTTAAGCATCTTGGCCCGATCGACGATGCATACCTGTTTCTGAATGACGGTGTCTCCACTGCTGGTGGCGACATAGTAGCCGTCCGGCCAGACCGCCGGCCGAGGATAATCAGGGAAATTCTTGCGCGCGAAAGCGTAGCGGTAATAGGGGCCAAGCGGGTTCGGGCTGGTGCTCACCGCGAAGCAGACGCCGAAGGTTCCCTTTCCGTGCGGAGGATTGGTCGGAGGCGCTTCCGGTGGACCAGGGATAGAAGGCTGCCCAGGAACTGCGAGGGCTCCAGATTGGCTGGATGCTGCCGCGGTGGGTGCCGAAGGCTGCCGCGACAGGATCGGCCGGAAGATCGGCATCACCAGCAGCCAGCGCTGGGCGAGCTGATCGTAGCGAACCACAGCGTCGCCATTATCGCGAGCGGCACAGGGGCCGCCAAAGCCGTGGAAAAACGCGTTCGTGGGAACAGGGCCGTACAACACCCGCCCAGTTTTCTTGTAGCGATCACCTTTCTTTGTAAAGACGGCGAAGCGCGCGTTCACAATCTGGACGATGTCGTTCGGTCCGACGGCGAGGCTGTTGTCGGAGGGATTGCGGAACCGACCCGTTCCCTGAGGTCCCTTGAATCCCGCGCCCAGGCCATTGAAGCTCTGAAGCACTTTCAGCGCTGGCCGGGTCCCCTGCGAAGTCTGCTCGGCGGCATCACCAGCAGCACTGATCTTCGGCGCCGGCTGAGCGGACGCCGGACCCCATTCCGCATCGCCTGGGGAAGTGCCGCAGGAAAGGCTAGCGCACCAACTCGAGGACGAACGGAGCTCCGAAACAGCCACCGACGCGAGTGGTTTCGAGATGTCGAACTTCATGGCGCGCTGCACAGTCACCGGCCCAACCGTGACGCGCTGCTTTTGTTGGAGTTGCGGCGGAGCGGCGCCGACTCCCAAGTACAAGCCGGCAAACAAAATTCCGGCAACGGTTAAAACTGCGATCTTTTGAAAACGAGCCATCCCTGCTCCTCTGCTGCCTGTGGACTGAGGCACCCGCGGGCAATTGGAATCTGGATAGAGCTTGAAACCGTCAATCACCGGTGCACCCCGCCCCTCACCCGGGAACAGCGATACCAAACGCATGCTCCGGCGGAGAAAGATTGCCCTTGAACTGGAAAGAATGCAAGACCTCTTCCCGGCTCGCTGTTCGTACCGCAAACGGCAGACGGAAGCGGAAGGAAATCAGCAATGGGGAAACAGACGAATGGAGCGCCTTGGCTCAGGAGATATCCATTGTGGTGAGGAGTACAATTCTGGCGAGCACAAACCGGATGTCGAGGATAAACGCGTGAAGACAATTCTGAAAGTGGCCGTAGTGGTCGCTGCCGCGGCCCTACTGCCCTGCTCTCTCCAGGCTGCCGAATTGACCAGCCAAGTCAAGATGCACAAAGGCGTGCCGGCACTTTACGTGAACGGCAAGCTGACCAGCCAGGTTCTCGCGGCACCGTACAAACCGGATCCGTCGGACCTCAAGGATTTTCTGAAGGCGGGGATTTCGATCTTCGATATCTATCTGCGCTTCCGCTGGTCGGGGCCGGGGCAATATGATTTCAGCAAATCGGATGCAAAACTGGAATCGTATTTAAAGCTCGATCCGCACGCGCTTTTCCTGCCGCGGATTCTGCTGACGCCCGGAGCATGGTGGTGCAAGGACTTCCCCAACGACATCACGATGCACCCCGACGGCACTCCGGCGGGCATGTTTGGCGCTCCCTGCCACCCCTCTTTTGCCTCGGAGAAATACCGCAAGCTTTCGCATCAAGCGATGATTGCGTTCCTGAAACACTTCGAAAGCAAATTTGGCAACCACATCGTCGGCTACCAGGTGGGGAACGGTTTCGGCGGCGAATGGCTGACGTTCAATTCCTTCTGGGAGATCCACGGCAATCAGAGGCCACCCACAAAATTCGGCGTGGAGGATTACAGCCCGGTTGCCAAGGCAGCTTTCCGGCGATGGCTGCGGAAGAAGTACCGCACCGTTGCCAAGCTACGCGCTGCCTGGGGCGACCCGCGGGTGACGTTTGCGACGGCCACGCCTCCGGGTGAGGTGGCGCGCTACACGACCACGCATGGCATATTTTTCGATCCTGCCATCAGCCGCCGCGTGCCGGATTACTTCACCTTCTTCAACCAGATGGTTGGGAACGTACTGCTCGAGAACGCGCGATGGGTGAAGGAATTCACACACGGCAAGAAAATCGTCGGCGCTTTCTACGGATACCTCTACTGCAACTTTCCCAACTTGAGCGTGGTCCACAGCGGGCACCTGGACCTGGCGCGCGTGCTGCGTTCTCACTATATCGATTTCATCGCCAGCCCGTACAGCTACACCAACAAACAAATCGGCGGGCCCGATTACTCGCAAACGCTTCCCACGGAAGTCCAACTGCACGGCAAGCTCTATTTCAACGAAGTAGATACAGACACCTACCTACACCAGATTCAATGGCGGTGGGGCAACTCGCTCAACAATCCCAAGAGCTTTCAACAGACCAAGGGCCTGCTGGTTCGCGATTACGCGTATGCCTTGGCCAAGGGATTCGGGATGTGGTGGACAGACCTGTTCGGCGGCAATTTCCACGCACCTGACATCATCCACCTCCTCCGCCAACTCAAGCAGATCGACGAGAAAAACCTGAAAGTCAGCAAGCGATCGAACGCTCAGATCGCCGTGATTCTCAGCGAATCGAGCTTCACCTACTGCGGCGACGGCGAGCCGCTGTGGAACGCTTTGATCAGCGCCCAGGCGCAGTACGAGTTTGCCTATATCGGTGCTCCCTGGGATCAGTACCTGCTAAGCGATATCGGAAATCCCAAGCTGCGCGATTACAAGCTCTACATTTTCCTCAACACGTTTCACGTCACCCCCCAGGAGCGTGCCGCCATCCACGCCCGTCTAAAACGCAACCACGCGACCGCCATCTGGGTGTATGCGCCCGGATACATCAGCAACAAGCTATCGCTTGCAACGATGCGTGAGCTAACGGGCATTCGCCTGGCCGAATCGGACACCACCGGGGAATTGCACGTGAACATTACCTCGGAAGACAGTCCTTATACGAAGGGACTGCCCAAAGACCTGGCCTACGGAACCGACGTGAACGTGACGCATATCATTCGCTGGTACGACCACCAGATCTATTTGAAGGATCCCCGCGACCCGAGCCTACAACGCGACTTGCCGGGTTTTCGGATCAGTCCCCGCTTCTGGAGCGATGATCCAAAGGTCAAGGTTCTGGGTACTTTGGCGGGGTTCGACAAACCGGGGCTGGTGGTGAAACAGATGCCGGGATGGACGTCGATCTATTCGAGCGCGCCGATCCTGCCTGCCGCCCTACTGCGAGATATCGCCCGCGCGGCCGGAGTCAATATTTATGACACAGGGAACGACGTCGTCTATGCCGACGGCAATTTCCTAGGGATTTATTCGCCCAAGGGCGGCAAGAGGACGATTCGGTTGCCACAAACGTCCAGGGTGGTGAACCTGCTCACGGACCGCGTGATCGCGGAACATGCAAGTCAATTTCCGCTCAACCTGGCGCCCAATGAGAGCGTCCTATTGCGGATAGAGCATTAAGAACTTCACCGAGGGACAAGTATCGTGCGAGCCAGTCCCGGCGCGTCACAGACGGTGCTCCCGAAGTGGCCAAGACGGCGTCTTGGCCACTGATCCCCCCGTTACGCCGGCTGGCAGCACGAACCTCAAAACGCATCCCTGCCGCCGTGATCAAGTGCGGCAGGGGCTGACACAGTTGCCGCTACATTTTCTCGACCCGGATCGTTTTTGCGCCAGCGATCGGGAGGGATAGCTTCAGCACGTTGGAGACTCGCTCTTGTGAAAACCCTCCCTCATACTGAACACGATACGTACCGAGTGGCAGGCCTTTGATCTCTAATTCCGCCTTCCTGACGACTCCGGTCGAATCACTCATGTGAATTTCGAGCTCGCTCGCAGAGCTATTGAAATCCACCTCGTCAAATTCGCCTTGGGTGGCTTCCAGATCGATCTTATGAGGGACAATCAAGAGGCGTTTCCTCAAACCGTCCTTGGGGAACACCCGCACCCCATCTTTGGAGGGATCCACTCGGCAGCCGAAACCTATAAGCCCAAAGGATGGGTCGCGGATCACGTAGGATTTCGCGGCAAGAATGAAACCCAATTGCGCCACACCGTTGTCGAGCGTCCGCTGTGCCTCGTGGTCCATAATTGCCGGCGATGAGAGAAAATTGCCGAAACCCATTCCGTCGGGAAGCATGTTGACTTGCACGCTCATCACGCCGGCATATCCCTTCACGAGCATGTCCACATCTCCCGTATCTTCGAATCCCCGCAGGAGAGCCCATCCATTGGTTGACTCGGTATACCAACACGTGAGGTCGCCTTTATTATCGTTTCCGTATTGAAACCAGACAGGCTGATCTCCACCACGGAGTGCCTTGATGATCTGCAAGGTCTTCAGGTTTTTTGCGGTGTTGTGGAAGTAACGAGTAAAAAAATAGACCTGCTCATGCGCCGTGGTGTCTACGGGAAATTCTGAGGCATACGGGAAAGGATCCTTGACGAAAACCTCATCACACTTGCGCATGGCTTCGAGGAGCTCTCGATGCTCGTCTTCCCAACCTTCATTTTTTATGTCAGCAAGAATGTTGACGGCGTTGCCTCCGCCCATCACACCTACATGCCCCCACGGCTCCGTCTTAAACCACTGCAAGCAGGTTCGATATGACATCTTCAGGTATTCTTGGGGAGGTCTGCGGGAAAGCAAGCCATACTGTTTCCCAATCCTGTAAAGTGCATGGTAGATATTGGCCACGTGGGCATAGTTGTACGCCCGATAAGTCGTCAAGCTCCGCGCCTTGGTCCACTCACTCCACGGGCTCGACGGATATCTTTGCACCCAATAGAGAGAGGCATGAACATCGTAGGTCTGAGGGTCCTGAATGTATTTGAACAGGCAGTCGGACACGTAGGTTTCGAGCGCCTCGATTTCCCTGGCGGAAGGGAAACGGGCGTTCTTCATGGCAAGAAACAAGGGCTCTGAGAAACCGTATTCGTCGCTGCCACCCACTTCCCAAGATTGGTAGGACTCGCGAAACGTTGTGCCATATTTGTGATCGAAGGGGAGGAACATATGGTTGCGGTGATAAGGATCCTCCGGATTCTCATAAAACTCACGGTCGACGATGAACTTGCCACGTGCCTTGAGCAACGGCTCGATGTCGTTCACGCAATAGAAAAAAATGTTGGTCCATCGCCCGCCGCCATAGTGCAGTTTCACCTGTTTTTGCCCTCGCCCCTTAAAGGAAAAGGTCAATAGCGTTTTGCCATTGTCGCGTTTGCGCTCCCGAAGCGTGATGTTGTCGGAGCAGAATTCGATCTTGTTCAGATCTGTCTTCGATTGGACTTCGACGTAAGCAGGCATCTCTTCAGGAACCACCATTGCGGGCAGCACTCGAATACCAAGGTTGCCGGCATCGGAGAGTTGCTTGCGCACCTCGTCGTAACCGCGAATAAAGGAAAAACGGAAGTGGTAGGACTTTTTCTCTCCGGGCTGAAGGACAAGGGAGGTATGTCCATTGATCCAGGGAGCCCGGCCCCAGTGGCGAATATTCCGGGTGGCCCAGGAGTGTACAGCCAGGATATTGGGACCACGCCACCAGTAGACATTTGAAGCAAAGGAACTATGGTCGTGATACACGCACTCGAGCGGCGTATCTCCCAGAGTCTGAAGCAGAAGAAACGGTGCGTTACCGAGAGGACGCTCGATCAGCACGTAGGAACTGTGTCCACCGATGAAATGATGTGCGATCACTTTTTGCTCGTGATAGCGTTTCTGGATTTCCGGATAGACGCGGTGGTAATTGGCAAAAGTGGTGGCCGGATAGCGGAGAGGATGCTGCGTCTCGTCGGGAGGGTAGGGTTTGCCGGTTTTTGGATCGAGACTCAGTTCCCCGGAGTCGTCGTTGACCATAAGAGGGAATCCCAGTTCGCCAAATTCCAGGACTCGAGACGTGGTGTTTTGCAACTCGATATCCCAAAAGAGTGAAGAACCTTCTCCCACGCGAAAGCTCGTCGAGAGGTCGAAACTTTTTAAGCCGCCGTCGTTGCCTGAAGCACCTTTGTACTCAACACGGAAGGCATCCCCCCGCGTCGAAACATGGCGGATGTCGGCAGACCTGCCGGTCACCTCCTGCCGCCATTTTCCTTTGAGCAAGAACTGCGATTCCGGCGTCCAATTTCGATGTGCTGGATTCGTGTCCGTGATCTCCCAGACCGTGGCAACAAGGTCGCCCATCCAACGAGAATTGGAGACGTCAACTCCGGGAGTGTTCATTTCGTTCCCGATGAAGTTCGTCCTCAGCGGGTCACCCTTTTGAGTGATGGACACGATCGAGCCATAACGACGATCGAAATCGATCACCATTTCTCCGGCAGTCATTCGAAAGATGTGACTGCCGTCCGGTTTCGGGAGGAGTGCTGACTTCGGCTGTTCGGCGGCAGACGAGGGTTCGGTCGCCTCCGGAGTGGATTTGGACTTCGCCGCGTTCGTCGCCAGCAGCGTCGTGGCCGCAACGGCACCGACGTCTTTAAAGAGCTCTCTTCGCGTGATTTTGTTTGCCATGATTGTCCTCCCACATGCCCTCAGCTTTTCGTTTCGAGTTCGTGGAGTATGACCAGTCGCGGGCTTCTCACAAAAGACATCGTGGGCGAGATTATACAGTCTCGCCATGAGCTACGCACTGACGCAACGAATGTCTGGCATCCGGTTCGGACGAGTAGCCCTTGCCTGCAGGCTCGGCTGTCCGGTTTCTTGTCAATCAGCAATTTGACGATATACATTCAGTCGAACGCCAAGCGAGAGCTTGGAACTCGCCGTCGGCGTGCAAATTCAAATCAGGAGCCCTACGATGCAAAGCCACGTTGTCGGGACGACCATGCCGGTGCTGGAAGTAGCACTTGATCCAAACGAGTCCGTTATTTCTGAAGCAGGTGAACTTTCCTGGATGACGAGTTCCATCCAGATGACGACGCACACGCAGTATGGCGGGGGCGGAGGAGTGATGGGGGTGCTCAAGCGCGTGGTGGGTGGCGCATCCCTGTTCATGACGGAGTACCGCGCCATGGGCGCCCCGGGAACGGTTTCCTTCGCCGCAAAGCTACCGGGCCATATTGTGCCGGTCGAAGTTGGCGCTGGAAACGAATACATGATTCACCGGCACGGTTTTATGTGCGGGACGCCGCAGATTCAAATCAGCGTCGGCTTCCAGCAATCGTTGGGGGCAGGCATTTTTGGCGGCGAAGGCTTCCTACTGCAGCGCGTCAGCGGAACGGGGACCGCATGGATCGAGCTTTCGGGTGAACTGGTCACAAAGGACTTGCAGGCGGGTGAAACTCTGCGGGTGCATCCTGGGCACGTCGGCGCATTTGAGGCCAACGTTTCCTTCCAGATCACGACCGTGCCCGGGATCAAGAACATGATCTTTGGCGGTGACGGAATCTTCCTCGCCGTACTCACCGGTCCCGGCCGCGTGTGGCTGCAGACGCTCACCATTTCGCGCCTGGCGCACATCATCGGCGAATACCTGCCGCGCAACGAGGGCTCCCAGACTACGGCAGCCGGCGTTGGGGGCGGACTGCTCGGCGGGATCGTGGGAT
>JBJKSI010000021.1:0-2769 GCA_046704165.1 Candidatus Acidiferrales bacterium | reverse complement strand
GAAGCTCGCCGCGGTGCACCGTGTCGCCCTCATCGACCCGCATATTCGCGACCCGGCCCGCGTCGTCGAACCCGAGATCGGTCTCGCGGATATCGATATTGCCGTAGAGGCTAAGCCCGTGCACGGCGACGTGGGGGCCGAGAAAGGCATAATAGGTCCCCACACCGGCGGTGGCGCCAACGACCGCAGCCAGCACGAAACTGAAGATTTTTCCGATTATCGATAGCATGGGCTTGGTCTTGCGAGCGTTACGACTTCCCTGTAAAGGCGCGTTCACGCGCCCAGCTCCAAGTCTTGAAAGCGAATGGCTGGCACCGTGGCATCGCTTTCGGCCCGACTCGGCGGCCACAGCCTCGCATCCGGAATAAGCGGAAATCGCGAGCGCCGCAAGCGTCTAACTCTCAGACTTGTCGCTGGTTTTGGCAACTCCCAAGACAGGGCTCTTAATGCGGCGAAGGGCACGGCCCCGATCCGGGAGGCGAAGGGTGCCGGCAACTCATTGCAGCGAACAGCCGTCTGACCTTCTTAGCGTGCCGGTGAATAGTTTCAGCAACGTAAATAGATGAGGCAAACGGGTGTGCGAGCGCAAGGCATTTCAGAATGAAGTGGCGAGGGAATTTCTCGCCGTTTACTCTGATAGGTCCGCGGCGAGAGACGGAGCGGGCTTGACCGCACATGAGATTTTCAGCCGTGCGTCGAAGGCGGGTACGGAATCCGCCCACCCTGGGACAGGGCTGCCGCGGCCTGGAACCGCCCTCGAGGGTGACGATGATTTCACCTTGCGGGAAGCGGGCATTGGCGATTTGTCGGCCCTCCCGCAACCTCGGCGACAACATAAACTAACGGCCTTTCCAGCTTTGAAAGAAACGTCACGAGCGCCAAATCGCGAAAGAAGCGCGGTCATCGATGCGGGTTCCGTGCGGCGTGATTGCTGCCAGCGCGCCGCGCCGGCCGGTGCGGTAGGTAGCCGCGGCGCGAAACCGATAGATTATTAAGGCTATGAGGCAGCCCGGGCGGCCGGTGTGAATGGTAGGCGAAAATGCGGAGTGCCTCGACCGTTCGGACGTGACGCGCGGAGGAAGCCGAAGTTTGATCGCGGACCACATGATGGTTTCGTCTCCGTCCCACAGAAATTGCGGGTTGGGGTCTAGGTTTTGACGGCCATGAACTGGTGCTCGGGGCGCTCGCCGAGCCCTCCACGAAACCCAGCCCAAGCCGGGGCTTTTCTCTCCAGCACCATGGTCCGACCGGCGCCAAAGTCTGCTGGAGTTTTCCGTCACGTCCGTCTTGCGGGCCCTTCCCGGAATGACGGGGACTGGCCTTCAACGTGCGCCGTGGAAAGGCGCGATTTCCCAGTGGGAGTCAGACCCACCCGGCAACTTTCGCTCCTGCCGGTAGCAATCGGAGCAGTCGTGGAGGTAACGAAGCGATTGGAGCCTTCGGTGTAGAGGGTCACTTGGTGGCTCGGCGAGGATGCGGGCTGCAACGCGTAGTGAACGCTGAGCAGGCTCCGAAAATGGTGATGTGGGGGCCGACCCGACGTTGAAACGGGGAAGGCCGGCGTTGCTGGGGAAGTGAGCGAAATCGGCACCCAGCGGGTCCACCGGGGTATTGGCGGCGGCACGCATGCGCAGGGAAATCGACGCAACACGGGAAGCCCCGAGAGGTGGCCAGGCGGCGTTCCTGGCCAACTGGACTCCCGCGAGGGACAGGCCGGGCCATTCGGGGTGACGGAGGGGTCCGTATGACCTGTGAAGCCGGGTAATTCCGGCGGAGGAAAGGGGCCCTGGTTCAAGGCAACGCAAGAAGCGGCAAAGTTCAGGAGATTGGAGATGATCCTCGCACCTCCGGAAAGCGTTCAGAAGCTGCAGAGGGCGTTAAAAGCGAAAGCTAAGGAGGCGCCGAATTATCGGTTCTATCTGTTATACGACAAGCTGTATCGCAAAGACGTGCTGGCCTACGCCTATCAACGGTGCGAAGCCAACAAAGGCGCACCGGGGATCGACGGCCAGGAATTTGCGGACATCGAGGCGTACGGGGAAGACCGGTGGCTCGGCGAACTGGCGGACAAACTCCGCGGGAAGACGTATCGCGCCGAGGCAGTCCGACGGGTGTGGATTCCGAAGGCGGGCGACAGCAAGAAGCTGCGGCCGTTGGGGATTCCTCGCATTGCAGACCGCGTGGTGATGACGGCGACGGAAACGGTATTACAGCCGATCTTCGAAGTTGACATGCCGGCGGAGCTGCATGGCTACAGACCAAGCTTGAGCGCTCACACGGCGGTGCGGTCGGTCGACCGCCTGCTCAATGAGGGACACACGCGGATCATAGAAGCGGACCTTGCCGACTATTTCGGCTCGATCCCGCATGCTGAACTTCTCAAATCGGTTGCACGCCGAGTATCTGATCGGCACATGCTGCATCTGATCAAGATGTGGCTTGAAGCGCCGGTGGAAGAGGATGACGGCAGAGGGGGAAAGAGACGAACGACGACGGCGAGGGACACGGGCCGCGGCGTTCCGCAAGGCGCTCCCATCTCGCCGTTGCTTTCCAATTTGTACATGCGACGGTTTGTTCTGGGATGGAAGAAGCGAGGCGTGGAGACGAGGTTTGGCGCGAAGATCGTCGCCTATGCTGACGATTGTGCGCCACGACGGCGCGAAGGAGGTGTGGACATGTAAGCACCTTTGAGCAGCCTTGCTGCACAAGAGATGGGGGATGGCCCCCCGAACTCGGGTTACAGGATCAGGGTTCAAACCACCGACTGCT
>JBJKSI010000020.1:0-32623 GCA_046704165.1 Candidatus Acidiferrales bacterium | reverse complement strand
CGAGCCAATGATGGAAGCGCCGGGGCGGCTGGATGTTGGGCTTTTGGCGGGGCGAATGGTGGACAAGCTTGCGGGGGGGGGGGGGGGCGACAAGACTTCGCTGATTATTGCGCCGATTGCCGCGGCGGCGGGCGTGGTGGTGCCGATGGTGAGCGGGCGGGCGCTGGGGCATACGGGCGGGACGCTCGACAAGCTGGAATCGATTCCGGGGTTCAATCCGCGGCTCACATTGGAGGAATTTCGTGGCGCGCTGGGCGAGGTGGGCTGCGCGCTGATCGGGCAGACCGAAGAGATCGCTCCCGCCGACCGGAAACTCTACGCGCTGCGTGACGCGACGGCAACGGTGGAAAGTCCCTACCTGATTTGCGCGTCGATCATGAGCAAGAAGCTGTCGGAATCGATCGACGCGCTCGTGCTCGACGTGAAGACGGGCTCTGGCGCGTTCATGAAGACGGAGGAAGACTCAGCGTATCTGGCCGAATTGATGGTGGAAACGGGGCGCGCGGTGGGCAAGCGGGTGGTGGCGCTGGTGACGAGGATGGATCAGCCGCTGGGGTGCGCGGTGGGGAATTCGCTCGAGGTGGTGGAGTCGGTCGAGGTGCTGCGCGGCGGAGGGCCGGCCGATCTGCGTGAACTGTGCCTGGAGCTGGCGGCGTGGATGCTGTATCTGGGCGAGCGAGCGGGATCGGTGGAAGAGGGCCGGCGAAAGGCGGCCGAGATGATCGAAAGCGGGTGCGCGCTGGAGAAATTCAGGGAAATCGTGCGACGGCAGGGCGGAGATGCGGAGGCGCTTGACGATTTTTCGCGGCTACCGCAGGCGGCGCACCGGCAGGAAGTGGCGAGTGCTGCGAACGGGCACGTGGCGGAGATCGATTGTGAGAAGATCGGGCTGGCGTCGGTGCTGCTGGGCGCAGGGCGGGAGAAGAAAGAGGATGCGGTGGATCCGGCGGTGGGCATGATCGTCCTTAAAAAATTGGGCGACGAGGTGAGCGAGGGTGAGCCGCTGGTCACTTTGCATTACAATTCCGCGGCACGGGTTGAAAGCGCCGCGGCTCTGGTGCGGGAAGGATACCGGATCGCGGCGGAGCCGCCGGCAGCGCGGCCGCTGGTGCGGCGGGTGATTGGGCCGTAAGGGGCGGCGGGGGCTGCAGGGTACGGGTTCACAAATTGAGGAAAGGCTGTGCGTCACGGGCCGCGAGGCCGGGTGGCCGCAGAGAGTCAAGACGAGTGGGGCGTTTTACGGGAATCCTGGGGATGCTGGCGATCCTGGGCGTCTGCTACCTGTTCTCCACGAACCGCAGGGCCATCAAGCTAAAAATCGTTCTGTGGGGCCTGGGGCTGCAGATCGTTTTCGCGTTTTTCGTTCTCGATACGAGCGATGGCCGGAGCTTGTTCCAGGTGCTCGGCGATGGGGTGAACAAGATCCTGGCGTACTCCTATTACGGATCGAAATTCGTGTTCGGGCCGCTGGGCGCGCAGCATTCGAAGTTCGGCGTGCTCTTCGCGTTCCAGATCCTGCCGACGATCATCTTCATCTCGGCGCTGACGGCGCTGTTCTATCACTGGGGCGTGCTGCCGTTCATCGTGAAGAAGATGGCGAAGGCGATGTCGTGGCTGCTCTCGATCAGCGGAGCGGAGGCGGTGGACGTGGCAGCGAGCATTTTCCTGGACCAGTCAACGGCGCCGCTCTCCATCAAGCCGTTTCTGGCGGACGCCACCTATTCCGAACTGATGACGATCATGACGGCGGGCATGGCGCACGTTTCGGGCGGCATTCTGGCGGCGTATATCGCGTTCGGCATTCAGGCGAAGCACCTGATCACGGCGGTGATCATGACGGCGCCGGGGACGCTGGTGATGGCGAAGATGCTGGTGCCGGAAACGGAAAAGCCGAAGACGCTGGGCCGCGTGGAGATGGTGAAGCTGGAGCAGGACGCCAACTCGCTGGCGTCACTTTCGCGCGGTACGATGGACGGGTTGTGGATCGCGCTGAGCGTGGCGGCGATGCTGATCTCGTTCATCGCAATCATCTACCTGTGCGACGGGATCATGGGCGGCGTTCACGGCGGGTTGGCGAGGATGGGCTTTGCCTATTTCCCGTCGAGCCTGGAGAAGGTGTTTGGCTGGGTGTTTGCGCCGGTGGCGTGGCTGATCGGCGTGCCCTGGCATGACGCGGGGAAAATCGGCAACTTGCTGGGCACACGCATGGTGCTAAATGAGCTGATCGCGTTCAAGTTCCTCGGCGGCATGAAGGGAGCGATTTCGCACCGATCGTTTGTGATTGCCACATATGCGCTTTGCGGATTCGCCAATTTCACGTCGATCGGCATCCAACTGGGTGCAATCGGAGCGATCGCTCCGACAAAGAAATCGGAACTGGCGAAGCTCGGCATGCGCGCGATGCTCGCCGGAACGATGGCGAACCTGATGTCGGCCGCGATTGCGGGAATCATGCTGCGATGAGCCCGAAACGTTCGAGCAAGGCACCGGATGAATTTGCCCGCGCCACACGCGCGGCGAAATTCGTGCTGGGCCGGACGAAGCTGCGGCCGCGCGTGGCCGTGGTGCTGGGATCGGGGCTGGGCGATTTCGCGGAGCAGCTGGAAGGCGCAAAGAGCGTTGCCTACGCGAAGATCCCTGGGTTTCCGCGGTCGAGCGTTGTGGGGCACGCGAGCCGACTGGTAATCGGCCGGAGCGAAGGCATACCGGTAGCGGCGATGCAGGGACGGGTACACCTCTACGAAGGGTACAGCGCACGCGAAGTTGCGTTCCCGGTGCGCGTGCTGGCGCGGATGGGCGTGCGGGCAATCGTTTTTACCAACGCCGCCGGGGGCATCAACCCTGCTTACGGACAGGGCGCGCTGGTGGCGTTGCGCGACCACATCAATTTGCAGGGGACAAATCCGCTGATTGGAGCGAATGACGAACGGTTCGGGGTCCGCTTTCCCGACATGACGGAGGCGTACACGAAGAGTTATCGCGTCGCGGCGATCCAGGAGGCGAAACAATTCGGGTTCACGTTGCATGAAGGCGTGTATGCGGCGGTGCCCGGACCGAGCTACGAGACCCCGGCGGAGATTCGCGCGTTGCGGACGCTGGGCGCGGACCTGGTGGGCATGTCGACCGCGCCGGAAGTGATTGCGGCGCGGCAGATGGGACTAAAGGTGCTGGCAATCTCGTGCGTTACGAACATGGCGGCGGGGATTCTAGACCAGCCGATCGATCACGAGGAGGTGTTGCGCGTGGGCGAGCAGGTGAAAGGATGTTTTGTGGCGCTGCTGCGGGCGGTGCTGCCGAGGATTGAAGAGGAAGTTTCCGCGCGAGAAGTGAAGGGGAGTTCCCGATGATGTCTTTTGCGGTGAATCTGGCAGACCTCGCAGGGCGGGGAAGGATCAAGAAGGCTCTCGCGAGAAGGCTGGGCGCCATAGCCGTTTTTGGCGTCTGTTTGGGGGCCATTCCGGCGGCCGGGCAGACTCCACTGAAGGTGTCGGCCACGGTGGCGGAGCAACATCTTCTCAAGACAGTGAAGCCGGTGTATCCGGCCGTGGGGAGGATGGCAAGTGTTCAGGGGGTTGTCGTCCTGAAGGCTGTGATCGGCAAAGATGGGCGCGTGAGTCAACTGGGGTACATCTGCGGTCCGCCAGTGCTGGTGAAGGCGGCAATGCGAGCGGTAAAGAAGTGGCGATATCGGCCGTTCGCCGTTGACGGCCACGCGGCCATCGTGAGCAGTTTCGTCCCCGTAGCTTTTTTTCTGAGCCTGCCCAAGGCCAAAAGGCCCCGTGACGTTCAGAATGCGCTGGCTTATGCGCGGCAGTACGTCCGGTGCAAGTCGTTACTTGCAGCCGGGAAGAACGGCACGGCTTCGCGGGTATGCTCGACGTTGCCAGAGATGGTGTCCGCCGTTCCACCGGGGGACTACGCGGTGAAGCAGCAGGCTTATCGTTACGCAGCCCAATCGGCTTTCGTCCTAGGCGACTACGGTGAAGCGATCGATTTGCTGCGGCATCAAATCGCGGTCGAGGGGTCAGGTCCGGTACCAGTTGACGCCAGTTCCGGCTATGCGTATTGGCATTTGGCAATGGCCTACAAGAGCGAGGGAGACGTAAAGAAGGCACAGTCGAGCTACGAACGGGCCGTTGTCATTCTGAAAAAAGGGTCACAGAGCATCTCCGACTGGCCCTACAGGAAGGGATATACCGCCTTGCTCGTCAAGGTTCTCCTACAGGACTCCGTTGTCCTTCGCCAGATGGGCAAGCCGCGCGACGCGGCAAGAGCGACAGGGGAAGCGGGTAAGGAGGCCAAGCGCATTCGGAAATGATGGGAGAAGGGGCGTGAGCAACTACGGCGAGTTGATTGCGGCGGCGCGGAAGGCGCGGGAGAACGCGCACGCGCCGTTTTCGCATTTTCGGGTGGGAGCGGCGGTGCGAACGGCGTCGGGGCGCCTGATTGGCGGCTGCAACATCGAAAACGCCAGCTACGGGCTGACGCTGTGCGCCGAGCGGGTGGCGATATTCAAGGCGGTATCGGAAGGGGAAAAGAAATTCGACGCGATCGCCGTAGTGACCGACGCCGAGCAGTTGACGCCGCCGTGCGGCGCCTGCCGGCAGATCATCTGGGAGTTCTGCGGCGACGTGGATGTGGTGCTGGCGAACCTGCGGGGCAAGGTGGAAGTGCACAAGATGCGCGACTTGTTGCCCGCGCCGTTTGACGCGCGGTCGCTGTAACCGGTTCGGGGAACGCCAAGGTGCGCGCTCGGGAAAGGACAGACCAAGGATGCGAAATGGAATAAGACACAAATGGTTTTGGCGCATGGCCGTGGGGCTGGTTCCGATCCTGGCGTTCGCCGGTTGGCTAGAAGCGCGCGGTCGCAGCGACGTGCGCAAATCCACGGGAAGGGCGGCGGTCGCGGCGATGATTCCGGTCGACTGGCTGATCAGCGGGCCGATCGTGGTGACGATGGACCCGCACCGTCGGGTGATTCACGATGGCGCGGTGGCGATTCGAGGCGACACGATCGTCGGCGTGGGGAAAGCCGCGGCGCTCAAAGCCAAATTCAAGCCGAAACATCCGCTGGTGCTGCGCGACGGAGTTTTGATCCCAGGGCTGATCAACGGGCACACGCACGCGGCGATGACGCTGTTTCGCGGCCTGGGCGACGACGAGGACCTGCAGGACTGGCTGCACAAGTACATTTTCCCGGCCGAAGCGAGAAACGTAACTCCGGCGTTCGTGCGCGAAGGGACGCGGCTGGGACTGATCGAGATGATTCGCAGCGGCACAACGACGTTTGCCGACATGTACTACTTCGAGAACGACGTTGCCGAGGTGACCAAGGAGGCGGGCGAACGCGGCGTGCTGGGCGAGACGGTGATCGGGTTCCCGGCACCGGACAACAAGACGCCGGCCGACTCCTTCGCTTACATCCGAAAGTATGTGGCGCGTTGGAAGGGCGATTCGCTGATCACGCCGGCGATTGCGCCACACGCAATCTACACGGTTCCCGGACCGGACCTGCGGGAATCGGCCCTACTGGCGCGGCAGTTGGGCGTGCCGGTGCTGATTCACCTCGCGGAGACGAAGAAAGAGCTCGATGACAGCCTGAGAGAGCACCATCTGACGCCGGTGGGCTACCTGAACTCGTTGGGAGTGCTGGGGCCGGAATTGACGGCGGCGCATTGCGTGTGGGTGGACGCGGCGGACATGAAACTGCTGGCGCGGCACGACGTTGGCTGCGTCTATTGTCCCTCGAGCAACCTGAAACTGGCAGACGGCATGGCGCCGATTACCAAGCTGATGGCGGCGGGCGTTCCCGTGGGGATTGGAACCGACGGCGCCGCGAGCAACAACAACCTGGACCTGATGCGCGAGATCGATTTCGCGTCGAAGTTGCAGAAGCTGGCCACGATGAACCCGACGGCGCTGCCGGCAGAGCAGGCGCTGGCGCTGGCGACGATCGACGGTGCGCGGGCGCTGCACATGCAGAACGAGATCGGGTCGATCGAGGTGGGCAAGAAGGCCGACCTGGCGTTCCTTTCGTTCGACGAGGCGCACGGCGTACCGCTGTATAACGTCTACTCACAGATCGTCTACGCGCTGGAAGCGAGCGACGTGAAGGACGTCTTCGTCGGCGGGAAGCCGCTGATGCTAAACCGGAAGCTGCTGACGCTGAACGAGCCGGAGATCCTGGAAAAGGCGCGGGCATACGGCCAGCAGGTGTTGCGGAGCCTGAAGGAAAAACCGGCCAAGCGGAAAAAATAGCGGCAGAGGCGAGCGACCAGGCGGGCCGGCGCGGAAAACGCCGAGGGAACGCGCATGAGCCGCTCGGGAACCGGGCAAAGCACTCCACACTTCCAGCTAATCCTGACTGTCCCGCGATGAGCACGCAGGACATGTGCGCGGAGCGCCGCTACGTCCGGAGTCGCCAGACGAACAGCCTACAGGCGCCTGGCGGTTGGCTAGCGGGAGGGCGCCATTGTGGCTGTGGCGGGCGTGGCGTGATGCATCAAGTGGCTGGTCGCAGCAATGCGGGTTTGCGGCCGGAAATGACGGAAAGCCATCCAGCCGCCAGCGACGACCACCAGGATGAGGATAGCCGCGGCGGCAGCCAGCCAAAGTCCCGGCCGGTGCGGCGGTTGCGCTTCGGTTTCAAGCCGGCGAAGCCGAGGAGCATCGTTGGTCGCGGCGACGTAGGCGGCAATGGAATCATCGGCGTCGAGACCAAGATATTCCGAGATGGCGCGGACGAATCCGCGGTTGAATACGCCGCCGGGAAGCTCGTCCCAGCGTTCGTCTTCGAGGGCCTCGAGCAAACGAACGGGAATGCGCGTGGCCCGCGAAAGCACTTCGAGAGAAACGCCCCTTGTCTCGCGCTCATGGCGCAGACGGGGCCCTAATGAAGTTGTATCCATAGGAGGGTTATCCGGGAAAGAGACTATAGGAGCATGTAGGGGCGGGGTCAAGTGTAGCTGGTGCGGGTTGGTTTGCGGTGTGGCGTGGGGGTAAACGTTCCCGAAGGGTCGCGGCGGGGCGAGAGGGCAATCGAGCGGGGAAACGAGCATACGCAGGTGCGTCCCAAGGGAAAGGCAGGGCTTCGGAAGGCGGGCAAGTGCACGGAAAAGCGGAGCTATACTGAAAAAAGGAGGTGCCGAGCGTAACCTTGAACCCGCGCTCGATACCAAAAATTGGCCGTTGGGTCGCCGCGGCGGCGGCGATAGCGATCGTCCTGGCGGTGGCGGGGATTTTTGCCCACCGCGAGTGGCTCTCCTCGCGAGCAATGAAGCATGTTCCTCCGGCCGTCCCGGCGAGCGTGGAGCAGCGGTCCCTGCAATTTACCTTTTCCAAGGTTGACGGGCAACAGACCGTTTTCACCATCCACGCGGCCCAAGCCACAAAGTTCAGCGGGAAGAAGAGCAGCGTGCTCGAGGACGTCGACGTCGTCGTTTATGGCGAGCACGGAGAGCGGCACGACGAAATCCATACGCGATCGTGCGATTACCAGCAGTCAACCGGGCAGATGGTGTGCCGGGGCAAGGTGGAACTGAGCCTGGAGAACGCCAAGGGCGTGGCGAGACTGGGTTCGACGGCAGGGCATATTCACGTCGTTACCCGAGGCGTGCGTTTCGACCGGGAAACCGGCGATGCGATCACCGACGCTCCAGTGAAGTTCCAGTTTTCCGGAGGGCGGGGCGAGGCTGTCGGCGTTCTCTATTCCAGCCGGAAAGCAACGGTGACGCTCGAGCGCGATGTGGATCTGACGCTGACGCCGAACCGGCAAGGCGGAGTGCCCTCGAAAGTGACGTCGAAGAACGGGTTGAGTTACAACCGGGCGACCGGAAAGCTGTTGCTGCGCGGGCCGGTGAACATCCGCAAGGGGAACCGTTCATTTCGCACGTCCACCCTGACGGTCATGCTGAACGAGCGGATGCGCCCGCGTGTGGCGAATGCCGGTGGAGGCGTGCTTTTCGCGGTGAACGGAGGCAAGCGGCCGGCGCAAATGCAGGCGAAGCGGGCGGAAGTGCTTTTCGACCGGCAGGGGCGCGCGGACAGGGTGAACGCGAGTGGCGGCGTGGTAGCGCGGCAGAGACAAGGAAGCCAGCTGGAAGCGAGGCAAGCGAGCGTAATGCTCGATCCCGCGGACCAGCAACCGCGACAGGTGATTGCGAGCGGGGACGTGCAGTTGACGTCGGCCGGGAAAGGGCGCGAGGGGCGATTGCGCAGCGCGACGCTGTACCTGACCGTGGGAACTACAGATCGCACGGCGGAACGGGCAACGGGTGCCGCGAAGGGCGGAGCGTATGGGCGAGTGAGGATCGAGCAGGCGACGGCGCCGGGTCGAGCCGCAGGGGAATGGAAATCGGGCAAGGAGCGTTTGAGTTTCGATGCCGGACGGTTTTCGGCAACGTTTGATGGTGAGAACCAGATTCGCGAGTTGCGCGGCTCGGGAGGGGTGAAGGTCGACCGGTTGGAGAACGGGAAAACCCCGGTGCGGACGACCGCCAGCGCGCTGCAGGTATTGTTTTCCAACGGGCAGTGGATACGCGCCGAGGAGTCGGGCGGGGTGCACGCGGTGCAGGGTGACCGGAGGGCCGAGGCGCAGCGGGCCAGTTGGTCACGGGCGCGGCAGGTGATGGAATTCGAAGGCAACGCACAGGTTCACGATCCTTCGGGGCAGACGCTCGCCGACAAGATTTTCTGGAATCAGGGAACAGGCGAGCTGCGCGCATCGGGAGACGTCCGGTCGACGTATTTTCCGAGCGCGACCGGCGGCACGGGAGCTGGTCCGAGCGCGGGACCGGTGAATCTGGTAGCGCGGATGATGGAGGCCAAACCGTCGATCGGAGAGGCGACCTATTCCGGCGGCGCGCGGCTGTGGCAAGGCGGCCTGATGATCCAGGCCGACCGGATCGAATTGCGGCGAAAGAGCGGGGAACTGACCGCGACCGGTGGCGTGCGCGGCGCATTCCCGCAGACGGGACGACAATCCAAGCCGGGGGAGCGAGGAACGACCAAAGGCAGATCGACAATACCGGTGCTTTGGCGGATGAAGGCTGACAGACTGACGTATGTGAACCGGGGCGGTTCGGGCAAGGCGGACAGCGGAACGGCAACGCTAGACGGCGGAGTGGTGGCGACGTCGAGGGACGGGCAGATCCAGGCACAGCGGCTCGCGCTCCAGATGCGGCGCGACGCCCTCGGACGGGCGGAGTTGACGCAAGCGACCGGCGACGGTGGCGTACTGGTGCGGCAGGGAAAGCGCTGGGGCCGGGGCGAGCGAGCGATGTACGACGCGGAGGAGGGCAAGTTCGTGCTCAGCGGCGCAAGGCCTTCTCTCCACGACACATCCGGCGATTTGGTTACCGGCAGTGAATTGACCTTCTATGTAGCGAATGATACGATTCTGGTCGAGTCAGCGAAGGGATCCCGCACCCTGACCGGACATCCGATACACAAGAAGAATTGAAGCGGAATGGGAAAGCTCCGGGGCGTCGATTTACACAAGTCTTATCGTGGCCGCAAGGTTGTGAATGACGTCAATCTGGAGATCGAGCAAGGGGAGGTGGTGGGACTGCTCGGACCCAACGGGGCGGGGAAAACGACGACGTTTTACATCCTGGTTGGACTGACCCACGCCGACGCGGGCCAGGTGATGTTCGACGAGGAAGACATCACCGACCTTCCCATGTACCTGCGGGCTCGCATGGGGATGAGCTACCTTCCGCAGGAACCTTCCGTGTTCCGAAAACTGACGGTAGAAGAGAACCTCCTGGCAGTACTGGAAACACTGCCACTGTCGGCGGCGCAGCGCCGCGAGCGACTGGAGGAGCTTTTGACGGAGATGGGGCTCGAGACGGTGAGAACGAATCGCGGACAAACGCTTTCGGGTGGCGAGCGGCGGCGGCTGGAAATCGCACGGTCGCTGGTGCTGGACCCGGCGTTTCTGTTGCTGGACGAGCCGTTTTCGGGGATCGACCCGGTGACCGTAATCGACATTCAGAAAATCATCCGGGACCTGAGCAAGGCGGGAATCGGCGTACTGGTGACCGACCACAACGTGCGCGAAACACTGAGGGTGACCAGCCGGGCCTACATCATCAATCAAGGACGAATTTTCCGCTCCGGCACGCCGGAGCATCTGAGCGAGGACCCCGAGGTGAGACAGATCTACCTAGGGGACACGTTCAGCTTGAATTAGAATTAAGTAGACGCCCATGAGCATGCTACAGCCCAAATTGCATTTGAAGGTGGCGCAGAAGCAGATTCTGACGCCTAGCCTCGTGCAGATGGTCAGCGTACTGGCGCTGAACCGGCTGGAGCTGCGCGAGATGATCAATCAGGAAATCATGGCGAATCCGGTGCTCGAGGAACTGGGTGAAGACGGAGTGCTGGCGGAGAAATACACCGACCAGGCGTTCCTGGAAAAGGAAACCGAAAAGATCCCGGAGACCGAGGCGCCGAATCCCTTTGACGAGTTCGACGTCAGCGCGTTCCTCAATACATACCTGAACAGCGCGGGCGAGAACAATTTCCGCGAGCGCGAGCAGATTGAAAAACCATCGTTCGAGCAGTTCGTCAGCTCGCCGCAGAAGCTGGCCGACCACCTTGCCTGGCAGTTGGGCGCCTCCTCACTCGACAAGGAGACGGCGGAAATCGCCGAGGAGATCATCGGGAACCTGGATGAGAACGGGTACCTTTCGGCGACGGTGGAAGAGATTGCGAACCTGGGGCGGTACCCGACTGAAGCGGTACAAAAGGCGCTGGAGGCGGTGCAGCAGTTCGATCCGCCGGGGATTGCGGCGAGGGATCTGCGCGAATGCCTGCTGCTGCAATTGCGCCTGCTGGACCCGGAAAACACGTTGGCGCAGCAGATTGTCACTGACCACCTGAAGCAGTTGCAGACGAACCAACTGCGGGAGATCGCGCGAGCACTGAATCGGCCGGTGGATCTGGTGAAGCGCGCGCTGGAGTCGATTCGGAAACTGGACCCGCGGCCGGGGCTGCGCTACAACGCGACGGAGCCGAGGCTGGTCGAGCCGGACGTCTATTTCCGCAAGGTGGCCGACGAGTGGCAGGCGTTCCTGAACGAGGACGACGTGCCGCAACTGCGCATCAGCCCCACCTACAGCCGGTTGCTGGCGCGCGGTGCGGCCGAGCGCGACGTGCGCGATTACGTGCGGGAGCGGCTGACGGCGGCGATGCAGCTGATGAAGAACATCGAACAGCGAAAACACACGATCCTGCGCGTGTGTGAAGCGATTATCCGCCGGCAGGGCGATTGCCTCGAGCACGGCATGGACAACCTGAAACCGATGATGATCAAGGAAGTAGCCGAGGACGTCGGCGTCCACCCGTCGACGGTGAGCCGGGCGGTGTCGAGCAAGTACGCACACACACCGCATGGAGTGATCGAGCTTCGGATGTTCTTCTCGGAATCGGTGAACGGACCGCAAGGGCACCGCATGTCGCTGGTGACGCTGAAGCGCAAGGTGCGGAAGATGATCGAGGAAGAGGATTCGACGCACCCGTTGACCGACGACCAGATCGCCAAGCGGCTGGACGAGGAAGGGATCCACGTGACGCGCCGGACGATCGCGAAATACCGGGAAGACATGCGCATCCCGAGCACGCATCAACGCCGAGTGAAATCCTGAGGCCGCAAGCGGCTGTGAAACGCCAAAACCACAGAGCGGGCCGGCGGCTCGTGATCCTCACCGGGCTGAGCGGATCCGGGAAGGGGTCGGTGCTGAAGGCGTTTGAGGACCTGGGCTTCTATTGCGTCGACAACCTTCCGGTCGATTTGATCCCGACACTCAGTGAGCTGGCAATGCAGGGCGGCCGCGAATACCAGCGGCTGGTGATGCTGGTGGACGCGCGCGAAGGCACCAGCCTGAAGGTGCTGCCGTCGGCCTACCGGCGGCTGGCGCGGCTGTATCCGGCAACGCTGGTGTTCGTGGAGGCGAGCGACGAGGTGCTGTTGCGGCGATTCAGCGAAACGCGACGGCCGCACCCGTTGAGCCGCGACCATTCCATCCGCGACGGGATCCGGCGGGAGCGACAGATGATGGCGCCGATCCGGCGTGTGGCGGACGTGGTGATCGACACGTCGCGCTTCAACGTGCACGAGCTGCGGAAGTTCGTCATCGACCGGTTCCAGAACGAAGAAAAGCGACCGATGCTGATTTCGGTGGTGAGCTTTGGGTACCGCTTCGGAGTGCCCACCGACGCCGACCTGGTGTTCGACGTGAGATTTTTGCCGAACCCGCATTTTGTGCCGAGCCTGCGGCCGTATTCGGGCAAGGAAAAGAAGGTGGCGCGGTATGTGATGTCGTTCCGGCAGTCGAAGGGATTCCTGCGGCGAGTGGACGACATGCTGGGATACCTGATTCCGCGATACATCGACGAGGGGAAGAGCTACCTGACGATCGCCTTCGGCTGCACGGGCGGCCGGCACCGGTCGGTTGCACTGGGTGAAGCGGTGGCGCGGAAACTGGGGGGACGCGGGTACCAGGCGAAAGTGGTGCATCGCGACATCGACCGGACAGTAGCCTGACGCCGGCCGGGCGGCCGGCGGAGACGGGAAAGAGATTTGAAACTTTCGGGAGATCTTCGGCGCCTGCTCGGCTATGCGCGGCCCTACCGCTGGATGGTGGTGGGCGCGACGGTGCTGATGTGCATCGTGGGTCTGACCGAGGGGCTGATCGCACTGATGATCGTGCCCCTGTTCAAACGCGTGCTCGACCCGAAGATGGTGGGTTCGCAACTGAAGCTGCCCCCCATCCCCTACATTCACCACACGATTTACCTGAATTCGTTTCTGCCTTCGTCGGTGCACTACGTCTGGTCGGTCTTCGCGATCTCGCTGCTACTGATTTTTCTGGTCAAGGGCCTGGCGGAAGTGGGCGGCGACCTGCTGGTGCAGTACGCGGGCCAGTCGGCGGTGACCGACCTGCGCAACCAGGTGTACGAGAAGGTGATCTACCAGCCGATCGGTTTCTTTCAAGGGCAGGGAACCGGGCGACTGGTCTCGGCGGTGATCAACGACATCGAGCGCATCCGCAGCGCCTATTCGGAATGGCTGGCGGATTTTCTGCGGCAGGCGTTTACGATGGTGTTCCTTGTCGGGACCCTTCTGGTACTGAATTGGGGCCTGGCGCTCGGGTCGCTGGTGCTGGTGCCGCTGGTCGTCTGGCCGGTGAGCAAGCTGGGACGGCGGATTCGCGGCTCGGTGGACAAGAGCCAGAGGAAGCTGGGGGAACTGAGCCAGATCCTGCACGAAACAGCAACGGGGAACCGGATCGTGAAGGCGTTTGGGATGGAGCGGTCGGAGATCGCCAAATTCCGGACGGCGGCACGGCGGCTGTTGCGGGAAACGATGCGCTGGGTGACGGCCTACGCGGTGAACGGGCCGATCATGGAACTGCTGGGCGCGGTGGTGATTTGCCTGATCGTGCTCTACGCGCGGGATGAGATCCGGCGCGGAGTGATGGACAAGGCGGTGGTACTGGCATTCGCGTATGCGCTGTTGCGCGTTTCAACGCCGGTGAAACGCCTGGGCGGAATTTACCAGCATTTTCAACTGGCGCTGGGGGCATCGCGGCAGGTGTTCGACTTCCTCGACCTGGAGCAGGAGGAGACAGAACGACCGGGTGCAAAGGCGCTCGAAGGGTTTTCGGATCAGGTGGAATTCGACAACGTCGGGTTCGGCTATAAGGACGGGCCGACGGTACTGAGAAACATCCGGCTGCGGGTGCGGCGCGGGGAAGTGGTCGCAATCGTCGGGCTCTCGGGCGCGGGCAAGAGCACGCTGGTGAACCTGCTGCCCCGGTTCCATGACGTGACCGAAGGGGCGATCCGGGTCGACGGGATCGACACGAGGGACGTGACGCTGCGCTCGCTGCGCGAGCAGATCGCCATCGTCACACAGGAAACGATTCTCTTCAACGACACCGTCTGGAACAACATCTGCTACGGGCAGCGCGGCGTTTCAGCCGACCGGGTGGTTGCCGCCGCCAAAGCGGCGCTGGCGCACGATTTCATTCAACAGCTCCCCGAGCGGTACGATACGCGGCTCGGCGAACGCGGGCTGCGGCTCTCGGGGGGCGAGCGGCAGCGGCTGGCGATTGCGCGGGCGTTGCTGAAAGACGCGCCGATTTTGATTCTGGACGAGGCGACCTCGCAACTGGACGCCGAGTCGGAGCAATTGGTGCAACCGGCGCTGGGGAATCTGATGGAGGGGAGAACGGTTTTCGTGATCGCACATCGAATGGTCACCGTGCGCGGGGCTGACCGCATCGTGGTGCTCGAGGACGGCGCGATTCGCGAGGTGGGCAATCACGCGGAACTGCTGGCCCGTGGCGGGCTGTACAGCCGGCTTTGCGACCTGCAGTTTGCGGGCAGCGAAGCGCTCGGGGGAACGGCAGGGGCGGTGAAACCGTGAGCGGGCTGCGGTCGATGACAGGATTTGCCGAAGCGGCGGCCGAGGAACAGGGGCAGGTGGTGCGCGTGGGAGTGCGCAGCGTGAACCACCGATTCCTGGATCTGCACCCGCACCTGCCGGACGGGCTCGAGTCGCTGGAGCCGATCATCAGGCGACTGGCGCGAGACAAGGTACGGCGTGGGCACGTGGACGTCTTCGTGCGCGTGGATTCGACCGGTCCGCCTGAGGTGCGGGTGAACCGGAAGGCGGCGGAGATGTACCTGGAGGAGGCACGCGCGCTGAAAGAACGGTTTGGCTTGAGCGAGGAGCCGGACCTGGGCTCGATCCTGCGGTTGCCCGGGGTCGTGGAAGCCGGAGCGGCCGGGGACGCCGAGGAACGGGAGCGAATCGGCAGGACGCTCGAGCGGACGCTGGCAGAGGCGCTGGAGCATCTGGACCGCATGCGGGCAGCCGAGGGCAAACGGCTGGGAGAGGTGATGGCCGGAGCGGTCCGGCAGATCGGGGAAGACGTCGGTAAGGTGCGGGAGCTGAGCGAACAGGCGCGGAGCGGTTACGCCGAGCGGCTGAAGGATCGCATCGCCGGGCTGCTGGGCGACAGTTCGCTCGACCAAGCGCGCCTTGCGCAAGAAGTGGCGCTGCTGGCGACCCGGACGGACACCACGGAGGAGACCACACGGCTCGCGAGCCACGTGGAGCAGTTCGCGCGGGTGCTGGAATCGACGGGAGAAGCCGGGAAAAAACTCGATTTCCTTTGCCAGGAGATGCTGCGCGAGGTAAATACGACGCTCGCGAAGACGCCGGCGCTCGGGCCGGATGGACTGGGGATCACCCGGCTGGCACTGGCGGTGAAAGCGGAAATCGAAAAGTTGCGGGAACAGGTGCAGAATATCGAATGACTACGGAGCAGACCGAACCCCTCGTTTTCATCGTCTCGGGCCCTTCGGGCTCGGGGAAAAGCACTCTGGTACGAAAACTGGTGGAATTGCCGAGCATGTTGCTGTCGATTTCCTGCACGACGCGGCCGCCGAGAGACTCGGAAGAACATGGGAAATGGTACAATTTCGTCTCTAAAGAGGAGTTTCGACGCCGAATCGCGGCGGACGAGTTCCTCGAGTACGCCTGCGTTTTCGGTCACCATTACTACGGGACGCCACGGAGCGAGCTGACACGCGCGCGAGAGGCGGGCAAAGACCTGGTGCTCGAGATCGATGTGCAGGGAGCCGAACAGGTGAAGCGGAAGGTGCCTGGGGCGATCGGGATCTTCATTCTGCCGCCTTCGCGCGAGGAACTCGAACGGCGGTTGCGTGAACGCGGCCAGGATTCCGATGAAGAAATCAAACGGCGGCTGGAGCGTGCTCGGCAGGAAATTGCCGCCTACCGCGATTACGAATACAACGTGATCAACGACGACGTCGAAACGGCAGGCCGCAGGATTCAGTCAGTGGCGACGGCGGCACGGCTCGAAACGGCGCGAAACGCGCCGCAGGTGGAGAAAATTCTGGCAAGTTTTGGAGGAACAAGGGTATGACGGTGAAGAAGGAGGCTCCCGAAAGCCTGTTTGCATACGTGGTAGTGGCGTCTCGGCGCGCGCGCCAGTTGATGAGCGGAGCGCCCCCACTGGTGGACAATCCCAAGTCGCGCCAGGCAACGCGACTGGCGCAGCAGGAACTGAATCGAGGCGTTCTGGAGTTCGATATCCCGGCACGGCCGGACGAGGAAGAAGAGGGAAAGGGGAGCAAGCGGCGCTGATCGCGACGCGGACGGCAATCCCCGGCGCGCGGATAACGCAGACCGCGGACGGCCGGCTCCCGGGCGGGCAGGGTTTCCCCATTCCGATTTGCGAGGCGAAAACCAATGCGCATTGCTCTGGGCGTAACCGGCGGCGTGGCGGCCTACAAGGCCGCTGAACTCGTAAGGCGCTTGCAGCAGGAAAATTTCGACGTCGAAGTGGTGATGACGCAGGGAGCGGGGGAATTCATCCGCCCGCTGACCTTTGCCGCCCTCACCGGCCATCAGGTAATCACCGGCATGTTCGGTGGCACGGGCGAGCCGGCCAATGTGGAAAGTGCGATCGAGCACATCGCCGTGGCGCAGAGGATCGGCCTGCTGCTCATCGCGCCGGCGACGGCAGACGTGCTGGCCAAGCTTGCCGCGGGCATCGCGGACGATTTCCTCACTACGCTGGCACTAGCCACGAGGGCGCCGTTGGTGGTGGCTCCGGCGATGAACGTGAACATGTGGGAGCATGTGGCGACGCAGGAAAATGTGGCTCGTTTGCGATCGCGTGGGGTACGAGTGGTGGACCCGGACGAGGGTTACCTGGCGTGCGGAATGACCGGCGCCGGACGGCTGGCAAGCCACGAGGCGATTCTGCAGGCGGTGCGCGACGCGCTTCGAACGAAGCGGGACCTGACGGGCGAGACAGTGCTGGTGACCGCCGGACCGACCTGCGAAGACATCGACCCGGTGCGTTACCTGACGAACCGTTCCTCAGGACGGATGGGCTACGCGGTGGCCGAAGCGGCGCTGGCGCGCGGGGCCAAGGTGGTACTGGTGAGCGGGCCAACGGCGGGCCTGACGCCGCCGAGGGGCGTCGAGTACGTGCGAGTGCGCAGCGCAGAGGACATGAGCCGTATGGTGGCCAGGAAACTGGACGGTTCGACGATCGTGGTGATGGCCGCGGCGGTGGCCGATTACCGGCCGACGCAGAAGCACGCGCAGAAGGTGAAACGGGGCGATCCGAACCTTTCGCTCGAACTCGAGATGACGCCGGACATCATCGGCGAGATTGGCGCGCACAAGAACGGGCGGATCGTCGTGGGGTTCGCGGCGGAGACCGAGCGGCTCTCGGAGCACGCGCGGCGCAAACTGGCGGCCAAGCCGGTGGACATCGTTGTGGCGAACGACGTGACCCAACGCGGTGCGGGATTCGACGTGGACACGAACGTCGTCACGTTCTTTTCGCGGGACGGGCAGGAAAAGCCGTTACCGCGGCTTCGGAAGCGGGAAGTGGCCGATCAGATTCTGGACGAAGTGCTGCGGCTGAAATCCACGGACAAGCAGGAGCATGGACGAAGAAAAGCTGGCCAGGCTTGAGGACTGGCTTCGATTTTATGAAGACATCGGCATCGGGTCATTTTATGGCAGCCGCGTGGTGAGGCGGCGCGTCGAAACAGCGGCAAGGACAAAGGCCGCTGCCAGACCGGAGCGGCCGGCTGTGAGCGGGGCCGAGCCCTCGCCAAAGCGGGCCGAGGCGCCCGTTATGGCGGCTGAAGAACCGGTGGCCATAGCGAGCGGCGTTTCACTCTTCGAGACTGCCCAGCGGATCGAGGGCGACACGCTGGAACGCATCCGGGAAGACATCGGCGACTGCACCCGTTGCAAGCTGCACAAATCCCGCCACAATATCGTATTTGGCGACGGCAATCCCCGTGCGGACCTGGTTTTCGTCGGGGAGGGCCCGGGCGAAGAAGAAGATCGTCAGGGACTGCCGTTCGTCGGACGAGCCGGCAAGCTGCTGACCCAGATGATCGAGGCGATGGGGCTGCAGCGGAAGGACGTCTACATCTGCAACGTGGTAAAGTGCCGGCCACCGAGCAACCGAACGCCGGAAAGAGACGAGACCAACACCTGCCGACCTTTTCTCGAACGGCAACTGGCGGTGATCCAGCCGAAGGTGATTGTTTCGCTGGGCAACGTGGCCTCGCAGGCATTGATGGGTACTGGCGAGCCGATGGCGCGCGTGCGCGGAAAATGGTTTCGCTGGCACGGAGTGAAGCTGCTGCCCACCTATCATCCCGCCTATCTACTCCGGAACCCGAACGCCAAGGGGATCGTCTGGGAGGATCTGCAGAAGGTGATGTCGGAACTGGGGCTGGAGCTGCCGAAGAAAAGTCCAAGAAAGAAGACGAAGTAAAGCCACACGAAGTTCGTTTCCTTCCGCACAAATCACGACTTTGCCCTATGATCGTTGCCCGTGGCGGAGAGTCTGATTCTCGGTTTGGCCGCGGCGGTGGGCTGGGGTGTGGCCGATTTCCTGGCGCGTTACACCACACGCGATGCCGGCGCGTATCGCAGCCTGTTTTTCATGCAGTTGTTCGGGCTGGTCCCGCTCAGCGCCATCTGTCTGGCAGACGGCTTGGGACAGGCACTGAGGGCCCCGGCCACGGCGTGGGACTGGGCGGCGATTGGGGGCGTGCTGAGCGCGGGGGCCATATTGGCGCTCTACCGGTCGTTCGAGACGGGCACGCTGGCCGTGGTGGCTCCGATTTCCTCCGGCTATCCGGCGTTGACGGCGCTGCTGGCGATCGGGAGCGGGGAGCGCGTGAGCGCGGCTCACTGGGCGGGCATAGCGTTGGTGCTGGCGGGCGTGGCGCTGACGGTGGGCGCGGCAGGAAACGGGCAGGTAGAGCCGGAAGCGAGGCAAACCAATCCAAGGGCGGGGGTGGGCTGGGCGCTGGTCGCCGCGCTGGGCTTCGGGGTGATGTTCTGGCTGCTCGGATTTCACGTAGTGCCGGCACTGGGCGCAGTGACGTCGGTATGGGTGGTGCGGGTGTTCGCGACGGGGACCCTGGCCGTGGTGGCCTGGCCGACCGGGCAGAGCCTGCGGCTGCCGCGGAAGGGTGTCTCCTGGATGCTGCTGGCAATCGCCGTGCTCGACGTAGTTGCGTACGTCGCGAACAATTTCGGGCTGGAATTCCGCCATGTGTCGATCGTGACGGTGCTGGCGTCGCTCTACGCGGCGGTGACGGTACTTTTGGCGGCGGTGGTGCTGCGGGAGAAGCTGAACGGAAAACAGTGGCTGGGCATTGCTCTGATTTTTGTGGGCGTGGTCGTGTTGGCTGTGTGAGAAGGGGTCCTTTGGGCTGCGAACCGCGAAAAACTGCCCGCGGGACGCCAGTGCTGCGGGCGGTTCGGGGCGTGGGTTCGTGGCGAACCGATAAGATGGGGTGTTCCGTACCGGCGGAAAAACGAAGTAAGGAAATGATGGATTGATGGCTGGAGGCGCGAGATTTCAGTGCGGGGTTCGGGAGCGGCGATGAGCGGAGGGTATTGCGACGTCGCACTGCCTGTGCCGCTGCGGCGGCTCTTCACCTATCGTGTGCCAGAAGAGTTGGCTGGGGCAGTGGACGTGGGATCGCGCGTGGTTGTGCCGTTCCGCAATCGAGTGCTGGTGGGCGTCGCGCTGGAAATGCGGGAAGAGCCGCCGGAGACGAACAAAATCAAGTCGATACTCGACGCGCCGGACGTGCTGCCGGCACTCACCGAAAACGTTGTACGACTCGGGAGGTGGGTGGCGGAGTATTACCTGGCGCCGCCGGGTGAAGTGTTTCGGGCGGTACTGCCACCGGCTGTTGAGATACGGCGCGAGCGGCATTTTACGCTCACCGACGCGGGGCGGGCGCGGACGAACCAAGCCGCGGGCAAGCAGGGAGAGGGATCGGACGCGGAACGGGCAGACCTGGAGCTGCTCCGAAAGATCGCTGAAAGCGGGGGCGAGATTTCCGGAACGCTGTTGGGGCGACTGGCCGCGGGCACCGACGCGGAAGGGGCAGTGGAACGCCTGCTGGAACGCAAACTGGTGGAGATGCACGAAACCGCAGGGCGGCGACGGGCAAGAGGGCAAAGGATTGTCGTGTGGAAAGAGGCGGCGCCGGCGGAGGGCGAGAAAGAGGAGACGCTGAAGGAGATCCTGTCGGCCGCCGGGGCGCTGCCGCTGGTCGAGGCGGTGCGGCAGGCGGGTATAAGCCGAAGCCGGATCGAAGCTTTGGTACGAGCGGGAAAACTGGAAAGCTGGGAAGAGGCGATCGGCGCGGAGGCGGAAACGATCGATCCCGGCGAGTTCGCGCCGGTGCGGCAACTGACGGAGGGGCAGGCAAAAGCGCTGGGTGAGATTCGGGGCTGGATTGACGCCGGGACATTCCAAACGGGACTGCTGTTTGGCGCGACGGGGAGCGGGAAAACCGAGGTTTACCTGCGGGCCGCGGAAGCGGCGCTCGATCGGGGCAGGGGAGCGATTCTGCTGGTGCCGGAGATTGCGTTGACCTATGGCGTGGGTCGGCAGGCGCGGGCACGATTTGGAGACCGGGTGGCCGTGCTGCACAGCTCGCTGCCGGACGGCGAGCGGGCGCGGACATGGTGGCGAATACGGCGAGGCGAAGCACCCGTAGTGGTGGCGACGCGGCTGGGCGTGTTCGCGCCGGTACCGCGACTGGGGCTGATGGTGGTGGATGAGGAACAGGAGGGAAGCTACAAGCAGGAGGAGACGCCGCGTTACAACGGACGCGACACGGCAGTGATGCGGGCGAAGCTGGAAAACGCAGCCGTGGTGCTGGGATCGGCGACGCCTTCGCTCGAAAGCTACCAGCATGCGCGGCAGGGGAAATACAAGCTGCTGGCGCTGGGCGGTCGCGTGGCGGGGCGACCGATGGCACGGGTGGAGGTGGTGGACTTGCGGGCGGATTTTCAGGAGGCGCAACGAGCGCTGCCGCTTTCACGAGCGCTGGTGCGCGGAATCCACGAGTGCCTGGATGGAGGGACGCAGGCGCTGGTGTTGATCAACCGGCGCGGGTATTCCTGGTTTGTGCTGTGCCGGGCGTGCGGGACAACGATCGAGTGCGCACACTGCAGCATCGCGCTCACCTATCACAAGCGTCGCGACCGGCTCGTGTGCCACTACTGCGGTTATTCGACGCGCGTACCGGCAAGATGCCCGAAATGCAGCTCCGAGCACCTGCACTATTTCGGCGAAGGCGCCGAGCGGATCGAAGAGTATCTGCGCGAAGAATTTCCGGACGCGCGGGTGGCACGGCTGGATCGCGATACGACGCGCTCGCGGCAGGCATACCGGCGGGTGCTGGGAGATTTCGCCAAGGGCAAGATCGACATCCTGGTGGGCACGCAAATGGTGGCAAAGGGGCATGATTTCCAGCGGGTGACGCTGGTGGGAGTGGTGGGGGCCGACCGGGCACTGGCCGTGCCGGATTTTCGCGCCGCCGAGCGCGCCTTTCAGCTGCTGACCCAGGTAGCCGGGCGCGCGGGGCGGGGCGAATTGAGCGGACGGGTGCTCGTGGAAAGCTACCATCCCGAACACTACGCGATCCAACACGCCGCCAGGCAGGATTATCCGGCGTTTTTCGAGCAGGAAGTGCGCTTCCGGCGGCTGATGCACTATCCACCGTTTTCCGCGCTGGCCAACGTGGTGATGCGGGATCGCGACCTGGAACGGGTGTTGGGCTGGACGCGGGCGCTGGCGGGGTATTTCGTGCGACGCGAGCAGGAAGGATTGAAAGTGCTGGGACCGGCGCCCGCTCCGCTGGCGCGGTTGAAGCGCGAGCACCGGTTCCAGTTTCTGCTGAAATCGCCGCGCCGGTCGACGCTGGTGCGGGCACTGGCGGGATGCGTGGCCTTCTGCGCCCAGAGAGAGATCCCGGAAACGGCAGTGTTGGTGGACGTGGACCCAGTCAGTCTGATGTAGCGCGCAACGAATGGCCGACCGTAGGGCGGTCGGGGAACGCGCACGGCAGCCGGCCATGTTCTCGTGCCTCTCCGTCAATCGGGTGTGGTTGCCGTCCCTGCCGGCGTCCCCGCTTTTCTCCCTGGTGTGGCTTTCGAGCGGAACGGGCGCAGGCGGGTCTTACAAGCGGATGTGCACGAGAGGCTCTCCCCTTTTCGCCGAGCGGGCGCGCCAGCGCGAATGACCGAACGAGCGTGAGCGGAAAAAGTTGGCTAAGCGGCCGACGGCGATTGAGGCGGCCACGAAATGGCCGATCTTGACCGGGCCCACCAGAGGAAACTCCTGCATGGAATGCAAGCCGGTGGTGGCCGAACAGCCGCACTGCGAGCAGTCGGGCGAGCCGCCGAAGATGCACGGTTCGACGAGGGTTTGCAGATCGGCGGAATAGTTCACCGACATTTTCGCGAACAGGCAGTCGCCGGGGTCGGTGGGAGGGTGAAGGAGCGCGCGGGCGACCCCGTCGGTGACCAGGAGCTTGGGATAGCGCCGGGCGAGTGCCAGCAACTCGCCGGCCGCTCTCTGCCGGTCCGCGGCGCCGAGGATTTCCGGGCCGCGTTCGCCGATTTGTGGCGAATAGAGGCTGACCCAGATCTTGTTGACCTCGGGACGCGCATTCCAGAAGGCGACGTATTCTTCCAGGTAGCCGGGGCGCTCGAGCATCGGCCGCGTGATCACCCAGTGGACATTTACCAGGCAGCCTTCGACGTTCTTGAGGATCAGCTGATAGGTGGCCGGCTTGCGGCGGACGTTGTGATGTTCGGGCAGGCCGTCGACGGAAACGGTTACCCGCAAACGCGGGATCTTCATCCAGGAAGGAGGGATGCGGATGACGCCGCTCGTGACGACCATCGTATTCACTCCCCGGTCGCCGAGCGCGGGAAGAATCCGGCTGAGTTCGCGGTGCCGAACGAGCGGTTCGCCGCCGACCAGAGAGACATGGATGGGCCTGTGTTTATCTACGAGATTCAACACGCCTTCAACCAGCGGGTCACCTCGCAGATCGCTGAGCTGGCGGAGGGTGGTTTCCCCGCCCAAATGATCCTCACCGTAGGCGTAGCATCCGGGACAGGAGAGCGGGCACTCGCGAGTGATCTCGATCGAGAGCATGGGCGCTTTGCCGCTGAGGATTTTTCCCCAAGCGGAGAGCACGGATTGCGCGGAGAAACGGGAATTCGCGTCTGCAGGTTTCATGGCAATTTTCCATGCCAGCATTCGGGGAAGGCGATTTTGCGGCGGGCTGAACGACCAGTCCAGCGGTGCCGGACCCCGTTTGAGGTAGAGGGGAACCCTCCTACCAAGGCTTACTCACAATCTACCGCGATTCGGGGAAATCTTTTTCACGAAATTCAAAGGCAGGCCGTGCGCTCGTTTCGGGTCGCAGTTGCTCAACGCAGCGCAATTCTAGGCGGCGGTTTTTCCTGAGAGGGACTTGGAACGTTCATCGAATTGGATCCGGCGCACACGTTTGCAGGAAGCGAAGAAGCAGATCGGGCGTGTTTGGCGCACAGGGGCGACGCGGGAGCGCTGAGGACTTCGCCATGCCGGCCAGGCGGACGAGCGCGGGAGGCCGCTCTCCTCGTGATCAGCCGGCGTGGACGGCGAAGGGAATCGGGGTGAAGCAGAGAAGGAAAATGACAAGCGCGATGAAGGCCCAAAACTTGCGTTTGTCGTCGAGCGGCTCCCAATAATCGAGAATCGGCGGATGGCGGAGACCGATGATCAGGAGCAGAAGTCCCGCCCAGAGCAGCCAGCCGGACCAGAGATAGCCCATCGGCACCAGCGCAATGATAACGGCCAGCGAGAGGAAGCGGTGCTTGTCGGGCGCCACGGCGTAAACGACGTGGCCGCCGTCGAGCTGGCTGGCCGGCAGCAGGTTCAGCGCGGTAACGAAGAGGCCGACCCATGCCGCGCGGCCGACCGGGCTGAGCAACAGGTTGCCCGATGGAACGTTGGGTCGCAGGACGGATTCGAGCAGCTTCACCAGCGGCGGATTGCCGAAGACGAGCCAGCCCTGAGCCTGCGAACCGGGTACAGCCTTGGACATGGCAATGCCCACAGCCAACGCCGGCAGGGCGAACAGGAAACCGACAACGGGTCCGGCGAGACCGATGTCGAAGAGCGCCTTGCGATTGAGGATGGGCGAGCGGATGCGGATAAAGGCGCCGAGCGTGCCGATCAGCGTGGGCGCAGGAATGAAATACGGGTAGCTGGCGGGAATGCCGTAGCGACGGCAGGCGAAGAAATGGCCGAGTTCGTGCGCCAGCAGGATGCCCATGAGCGTGAAGGCAAAGGGCAGTCCCGTGAGCAGGATGGCTGGGTTGGCCAGGACGGCGGAATAGGGGAAGATATTGCCGTTGGTGAATGGCGGAACGCCGGCACTATAGGCGGCAGCGAATTCGGTGCCGACAGCCAGCGTGGAAAAGACCGTCACCACGAACAGGATACCGGCGATGATTGCCGAGCGCCTGTCGCTGCGCGAGGAGCGCCGGTAGAACGGCGGCACCTGGACCTGCACGCCTACCGGCTCTACGGTGATTTCCGCAGGAGTTTGGCGATAGCTCTTGCCGTCATCCATGATCTCGTCCATCTTAGCCGAACGGACCACCATGCGGCGAGCGACCGCGACACACCTCAGGCAAGGGCATGGGCCGGAGCGCGATCAGAGCGACTGTAATTCCTTGCCCGGCTTGAAACGAACGGCTTTGCCGGGCGGAATGCTGACCTGCTCGCCGGTGCGCGGGTTACGGCCAACACCAGTTTTCCGCGGTTTTACGGTAAAGACGCCGAAACGACGCAGCTCGATACGGTTTCCCTCGGCGAGGGCCCGCTTCATAGACTCGAAAACCGTCTCTACAGCAACTTCGGCCTTGCTACGAGAAATCCGGTTGCCGAGGCGTTCCACAACAGCATTCACGAGGTCTAGCTTGATCATTCCGCCTCCAAGTAGCGGAGAATGCTAGACTTCTGGGCGGGGGATTGTCAAGGGGTGAAGCGTAAAAAAGGGAACCGGCCCGATTCCCCCTAATGGGAGGGCGCCGCAGGGGAGTGATCCGCACGGTAGCTGAAATAGAGCCAGGCCTGCTGTGCGATGCGGGCAACAGCGTCTTCCAGGCGCGGATAAATGCCGTGATAGCGATCGTCAAAAACGACGATGACGAAATTGGCATCGGGCGACTGAACGATGGCGGCATCATTGGCGATGTAGGGAGGAAAGTCGCCTGTTTTGTGGCCGATGGCGGCTCCGGTGATGTATTTGGGGATGCGGGTGTTCATCTGTTGCATCCTGAGGATGCGCAACATCTCGCGGCAGGAGGCAGGGCTCGCGGCCTTGCCGCGGGCGATCTCGACGAGCAGGCGGCCCATATCGCGCGGGCTGGCGAGGCCGAAGGGAGTCTTGTCCTCCGCGTCGAAGCGGTCGAGCTCGTCGGTGGTGATAGCGGGGTAGCCGCGGACGAAGAGTTGGCCGGGCGAGATTGTGGCGTAGGCGGGATCGCCGGCCGCGGCGAGCGAGCGGAACCATTCAAAAGCGGTGCGATCGGTGGTGATGTGGCGGAAGCCCATCGAGCGCATGGTGCGCGTGACGACCGATGGTCCGCCGACAAGACGATAGGCCATGTCGGTGGCCGTATTGTCGCTTTGAATGACCATGAGCGTGAGCACATCGCGCAGGGTGAGATTGAGGCCGTCATGGAGGGTGCGGAGGACGCCGGTGCCGAAGCGTTTGTCGGAAGCGCGGAGGGTGACGGGCTGATCGAGACGAAGCTTTCCGGCGTCGATCTGGCGGAAAGCAGTGACGAGCAGGGCCAGCTTGATGTCGCTCATCGTTTCCATTGGCCGGTTCGCGTGGATGGCCAACTGCTCGCCGGTGTCGAGCGATTGGATGTAGATGCCCCAGTCGGCATTGACGCCGCGAGCGATACGCTCGATGTTGCCGCGCAACAGATCGATCGGGCGGCGAACGGGCGGGCCTTGCGCCGCAGCGACGGCTACTGCAAAGAGCAGGATCGCAAGCAGGGCAGCCGGTTTTCGCATCGTTTCCGTTTCCTTTGGGACAGGCGTCGGCTCAGGAATCGAATCCTCCCCATTCGAGCGAATATTTCAGGGCCCGAAGACTACAACGAATCGGGACGGCGTGGAACGGGCGAGCGAAAAAATGGCGTGCGGCGGGACGTTCCCTTTGCCGTGGCGGCCGCGACATATTAAACTGCGCTGCTTTGTCCGCTGAGGGAGGGGAAACGATGAGCGTCAAGAGCGACCGCTGGATCCGGCGCATGGCGGAAGAACAGAAAATGATCGACCCGTTCGTGGACCGGCAGGTGAGGGAAGGAGTGATCAGTTACGGGGTTTCTTC
This sequence comes from Candidatus Acidiferrales bacterium, assembly GCA_046704165.1. Lineage (GTDB taxonomy): Bacteria > Acidobacteriota > Terriglobia > Acidiferrales > UBA7541 > JAKASX01. The sequence continues at coordinate 6,322 of JBJKSI010000020.1, read as the reverse complement.
CTACGGCTACGACATGCGCGTGGCGGATGAGTTCCGCATCTTCACGAACGTCAATTCGACGACGGTGGACCCGAAACGGTTTGACTCACGCTCGTTCGTGGAGTTCAAGGGCGACGTCTGCATCATCCCGCCGAACTCGTTCGCGCTGGGGCGATCGGTGGAATATTTCCGGATTCCGCGGAACGTACTGACAATCTGCGTGGGGAAGTCGACCTACGCGCGGTGCGGGATCATCGTGAACGTGACGCCATTCGAACCGGAATGGGAGGGTTTCGTCACACTGGAGATCAGCAACACCACTCCGCTGCCCGCCAAGATCTACGCGAACGAAGGTTTGTGCCAGGTGATCTTCTTCGAATCGGACGAGCCCTGCGAACGCTCGTACAAGGACAAGAAGGGGAAATACCAGGCGCAAGGCGGGATCGTTTTGCCCCGGATTTGACGCGCGCCCCGCGGGGTGCATGGCGCACCAGCAAAAGCCAAGGCAGGGAACGCTTCGATGAATGCCGGGAGCGCCTGGGCGCGAAGGGCCGGATTATTCTTCGTGTTTGCCAAGCGGGCCGGACATGAGCGAGGTGACGCTGGCAACTGCGAGCAATGAGGGCGGCAGCAGGGGCAGGTAGACGTCTGTGGATGTCAGAGTGAGCCGCCCCGCCATCACGGCTTCACGCATGCTGGTCAGCAGGCTGCCGAGGCCGGGAAGATAAAACGCCCAGCAGAGCAGCGCCCCGATGAAAACGAACCAGGCCGCAGAGGAACCCTTTACCGCGCTCCAGGCCGTTCCCAGCACCATGATCCCAACACCGATCAGACCCACCAGGGGAAGAGGAGCGCTGGGCGCCCACCAGAGATTGTGGCTAAATGCCCCGTAGACCTGAATGCCCGCACCAATCGCCGCCACGAGGTAGATGATTACGTTGGTCATGAAATAACCGCCATTGCGGATTTCTTGGCCGGCCCGTCCCGGCACCACTCATACGGCCATTGTAAAGAAGTGCAGGCCGGGGAAAAGGATGCCTGTGAAGGGAGTTGGCCAATTGCACACGGTACAGAACGGGGATACCAGAGCTCCGGCACCCAAGACCTGTTAAGGCTTTTCCGTGGGGCGCAAGAGCACCTCACTGATGAAGCTCTGCGGCTGCTGGCGCACGATCATCTCGACGGCAAGGGCGACGTCGTTTGGTTGCAGCATCTTGCGCGGGTCTTTGCCCGAGTGGGGCGAAAATTCGGTAAGCACGCTGCCGGGGCAGATGACGCTGGTGCGGATGCCATGGGCGCGGAGATCCTCGGCCGCGGAATAGCTCATCCCGGCCAGTCCCCATTTGGAGGCACAGTAGACCGCGCCACCGGCAAAGGAATTCTTGGCCGCGAGGGAGGCGATCTGGATGATATGGCCGCGATGACGGCGAATCATGCCGGGAGCGACGGCGCGCAGCAGAAGAAACGGAGCTTTGAGGTTGGTGTCGATGACACGGTCCCAATCGGCTTCCGTGGCCTCGTGCACCGGACCGAACCAACCGACTCCGGCGTTGTTGACCAACAGGCTGATTTCCCCTAGCCGGCTTTGGGTTTCCTCGACGAGGCGTGCGACCTGATCGGCGCGCGTGACGTCGGCTGGAACGGCGATGGCGGAAATTCCCCCGGCGGCGAGGGAACGGACGGCCCGCTCGAGCGGTTCCGAATGGCGGGCACAGAGGCTAACGGCAGCGCCGAGGCGTCCCAAGCGTTCGGCAATGGCGAGTCCAATGCCTCGGCTGGAACCTGTAATCAGAGCGACCTGGCCGGCGAGGGGCGTAGAATCGGCTGGAACCATGAATTCCTCCCGGAAATGGCGGGCGACGAGATTGATCTTCCTGCCATCATAACATTTAGGATTTAGGATTCGATGTGCCGGCGGCGGACGGGAAGCAAAGCAATTCGGCCGGGAATGCCGGAAAGTGAAAGGGGAACTTGAACGAGTGGTGAGGTTTTCCTATAATCGCGGCTCTTTCGATCCGCAAGATTTGAAAGGTCGCTCTTCCGTCCGGACCGACTTGCCGCGGAAAGCAAGCTAAGGAGGCAGACTCACGATGTTTAAAGGGATTACTCGCTCCGGGCTGGCCCTCGCTCTCGTGTTCACGTTCGCATTGGCTGGCCTCGCGGCCGAGGCGCACGCGCAGGGGCAGCAGAAAAAGCCTGCCTACACCTACGCCGAGTACAATGCCTATCAGGCTGCGGCGAAGGAAAAGAATCCAGAGCAGCGCATCAAGCTGCTCGACGAATTCGTCTCGAAGTTTCCGAAGTCCACCCTCCTGCCATACGTCTATCAGGCGTACTACAAGACCTACGACAGCATGAAGCAGTATTCGAAGGTGATCGAGTACGCCGACAAGCTGGTGGCCAGCCAGTCGACGAACGCGACCGACGGGATGAAGCTTCAAGCGATCTACACGCGGGAAGTGGCCTTCAACTACAGCTTCAGCGACAAGGCGCCGGACGCGACGCAGCAGGCGCAGCAGGCGCGCAAATACGCAGTTCGGGGATTGAAGCTGCTCGCCGGATTGGCCAAGCCGAAGGCGATGACCCAGGCTCAGTTCGACGCACAAACGAAGCCTGTGGCGGCGCTCTTTCATTACACCGACGGTTTCTGCGCCTTGTTCCTGAAGGATTATCCGGGGGCTGAGAAGTCATTCCGCGAAGCACTGGCCAACGACCCGAAGAACCCAGTGACCTATTTCCGGCTCGGCGTGGCCTACCTGGCGCAGGCGGCGGAGGAAGCAAACGCGGCCTCTTCCGGCAGTTCCTCGAACTCGTCCGGCTCGGCGCCTTCCAACGCGGGAGCCACGACGGGAACGGGCACGAACGGAAGCGGGCAGGCAGGCGCAACCGGAGGGACCTCCGGCGCGCAGCCGACACCACTGCCTGGCCCCTCGGCCGGGCAGGAGCTCTACATGAAGGGCTTCTGGGCGCTGGCACGGTCCATCGCGCTGAAGAACCCGAACGCGGAGCAGGTGCGCTCCTACCTGCAGAACCAGATGCTGGTTTACCAGAAGACCTCTTGCCAGGATCTGCTGACGAAGGAAATGAATGACCTGCTGCAGATGGCGCAGACGACGGATACAATCGATCCGCCGTCCAGCTACTCGATTCCGAGTGGCGTTCAGCTGAACAGCTACCTGCAGAGCAGCAACCTCTTCACGATCATGCAAGACCTGCAGGTCGGCGGAGACCGGGCCAAGTTCGTCTGGCTGGCGGTTTGCGGCAACGAGTTTCCGGAAGTGCCGGTAAAAGTGATCAGCACGACGGCGAGCGCCAATGGCGTCGATTTGCAGGTCTATACCGGCCAGACGCCGAAGGCCATTCAGGCCGCGAAGACCGCCAACATGGAAGTGAACGTGCCGAACCAGCCGGCAGCCCAGCGGGTGAAGAAAGGCGATATCGTCCGCTTTACCGGGACGCTGGCGAGCTACGATCCTCCGCCAACCTTCCTGCTCCACTGGAAAGACGCCCAGATCAACCCGGCCGACATCCCTCCGGCAAAACCCGGGGCACGTCGGGGCCACAGGCGGCGGTAGCGCCGTCCGAACGGCTGGGACAGCACCCAGTTCTATTTTGAAAGACGCCGTGGCGGGGGCACAGCCCGCGCTACGGCGTTTTTCTTTGTGGGGCCTTCCCACATCGCTGCGAGCAAGGAATCGGACGGCCTGGAGGCAGGAAAGCGACTCACGCCAAGAGACTGGAAAATAGAGCACGAGGCAGACCGAAGGGGCCGGAAAACCGGTCAGCGCCGAGGATGGGCTGACGGGAAAGCTTCCCGGGCCTGAAGCGCCCCGGGACCCGTTTCCGTGGTCCGTTAAGACGAATTCGAAGAGGTCAACGCCGGCGGGCGGGCTGACGGTCGAGATGGAATTTCTCGATTTTGCGGCCCAGGGTGTTGCGATGGATGCCGAGAATCTTGGCGGCACGGCACTGATTGCCGCCCGCCCCGTCCATGGCCGCCTTGATGAACTTCTTCTCGAACTCTTCGAGAGCCTCTTCGAGCAGAATGCCGCGGCTGACCATTTGCGACACCAAAGTTTCCAACTGGTCTTTCAAAACCGCACTCCCGAAGAATGAAGATTTTTGCGCCGGCTCAGGCGAGTTCGTTTCCCGTGAGACGCCGGTAGACTTCGCGATATTTTGCCTGGGTCGAGGCAACGACATCGGGAGGGAGCTCAGGCGCCGGGGGTTGTTTCGGCCACTGAATCCGTTCCAGGTAGTCGCGAACGAACTGCTTGTCGAATGAAGGCTGGGAACCTCCAGGTTTGTAGCTGTCGGCCGGCCAGAAGCGGGAGGAATCCGGCGTGAGCGCTTCGTCGATCCAGACGAGCTCGCCATCGAGAAGACCGAACTCGAACTTGGTGTCGGCGATCAGGATGCCGCGTTGCTCGGCATACGCGGCGGCACGGCGGTAAAGCTCCAAGCTGACCTCGCGCAACTGCTCGGCGCGCTCGGTGCCCGTCCGGCGAGCCATTTCCTGGAAGGAGATGTTCTCATCGTGTCCGGATTCGGCCTTGGTGGCCGGGGTGAAAATCGGTTCCGGCAGACGGGCGGATTCCACGAGTCCCGGGGGCAGGGAAATCCCGCAAACGCTGGAGGATTTCTGGTATTCCTTCCAGCCCGAGCCGGCGAGATAACCACGCACCACGCACTCGAAGCGAATGGGTTCGGTGCGACGAACCAGCATCGAGCGGCCACGCACCTGATCGCGATACGGATCGAGTTCCTTGGGAAAATCCGTGCCGCTGATGACGTGGTTGGCGACCACATCGCTCAACTGCTGGAACCAGAAGAGCGAAAGCTGGTTGAGTACGGGGCCTTTGTCGGGAATCGGCGTCGGCAAGATAACGTCGAAAGCCGAGAGGCGGTCAGTGGCCACCAGGAGCAGGCGGTCGCCAAAATCGTAGATATCCCGCACCTTTCCGCGGGCGAGGAGCTTCACCCCCTCGAAGTTCGTTTCGCGCACGATCGGATTTTTCGTTGGAGAAGTCATAGGTTTTATCGAAGGCCGTATTGTAGCGGACCGGCCGTGGTTGTCAACCCGCCGAGGAAACGGGATCAGGCGGCGTCGGTTTCCGGCTCGTCCCAGCGAACCGAGACGAGGCGCGAGATGCCGGGCTCCTGCATCGTCACGCCATAGAGCGCGGTGCCCATTTCCATGGTACGGCGGTTGTGCGTAACGACGAGGAACTGCGTGTCGGTACTCATATCGGCGAGCATGCGGTTGAAGCGCGTGACATTCGATTCGTCGAGCGGTGCGTCGACCTCGTCGAGCACGCAGAACGGGCTTGGGTGGAAGCGGAAGATGGCAATCAACAGCGCGAGGGCCGTGAGGGCCTTTTCGCCTCCCGAAAGCAGCATGACGTTCTGAAGACGCTTGCCGGGCGGCTGGGCAACGATGTCGAGTCCCTGCTCGCCGCCGCTGTCGGCTTCGCCGAGGCGCATTTCGGCCACGCCACCGCCGAAGAGGGAAGTGAAGGCCTCGGTGAAGTTGGCGTTGATCCGGGTGAATGCCTGTGCGAAACGCTCGCGCGAGGCTTGATCGAGTTCGGCGATGGCCTGCTCGGTGTCGGCGATCGAACTGACGAGATCGTCACGCTCACGGGTGAGGAAAACCGAGCGCTGCTCGCACTCCTTGAACTCTTCGAGCGCCATCATGTTGATCGGCCCCATCGACTCGAGTCGGTTCTTCATCTCGCGATAGCTGGCCTCGGTCGCGGCGAGTTGCTCCGGGGACAAGGGTTCGGTCTGCTCGGCCTTGATCTGGTCCGGCGAAGTGCCGAGTTCGGTCAAGCAATCCGCGCGGAGATGTTCGATCTCCGATTCGAATCGCGCCCGCTCGACGTCGACGCGGCTGCGCTCCTCGCGGGCCTCGTCGAGCTGCAGGCGGGCCAGGCGCAGCGTGTCCCCCAGTTCGAGGGCGCGCGCGCGTGACTGGCGGAATTCCTCGTCAAGCTCGCGGCCGCGCTGTTCCAGCTCGGATGCGCGGAGGGCCAACTGTTCGAGCTCGGCTTGGGCGGTGGTGCTGTCGGACGCCAACTGGGAACGGCGGGTGACAAGGGACTCGCGGTCAGCGGCCAGCCGGTCGATCCGGCCGGCAAGCTCCGCCCGCTCAGCCTCAAGGGATTGCGCGGCGGCTTCGGCTGCGGCAAGGCGCTCGGTCATGCCGGCGAGATCGGCGCGGCCATTGGCGAGGCGGCCGTGTTCGGCGTTGAGTTCCTCGCGCAAGGCGGCCAAGCGGGCGGCCGACTGGGCGAGTTCGGCTTCCGCAGCTTCGCGGGCCTTTGCGGCTTCCTCGATGCGG
>JBJKSI010000019.1:0-18134 GCA_046704165.1 Candidatus Acidiferrales bacterium | reverse complement strand
CGGCAACCGGAGACCGTCTCGAAGCAGGCGTTGCAACAGCAAATCCATGGACGGTTCGGAGAGTCGAAGGTCAGGCGGGTGGATGCGGTTCAGTTTGGTGGGGTCCAAGTCCCGGAGTGAGTTTTCCGAGGCTTGTTGGAGCCCGATGTGGTGACCCTGAATCGCGAGGGCCAGCGGGACCCCCTTCTCCTTGTAACGCTTGAGGGCCGCCCAAGCCCCGATTGACCAGTGGTCGATCCGTCGCTCCTTTCCCTTCAGCCTTTCTTGGAAGAGAGCACCGTACTTGCCTAGATCGTGCAAGAGGCCGGCCACGCTGGCCTCCTCGGCGGCGCCGAAGGCGGAGGCGAATTGCGCGGCGAGACGAGACACTTTTTCCAAATGCTCCGACAGAAGTTCGGGCTCGCCGCCCTCGCTGCCAGCGCTGTGCGCGTAGAAATTTTCCGGACCGGTCATGTCGGTGGTCCTCGGGGAGGGCCAAATCGTCGGGAAGCGATATTGTGTCCCCGCCCTGGCAGCGGCTCCTGGCGTCGGAGGCAACGCGGGCGCGGGTTGGTCACACCCGGGGCGCACTATAACGCCGGAGCGAGAGAAAAGCTTCCATTATTCTGGTCGAGGGGAGTGGGGTTTTGGAGACGCGAGGGGCAGGGAATCGGCTGGCGGTAGCGTTCGTGCGGGATTTTGAGATGATGGGCGGCCGTTGGTGAAAAGTCTTTGCACATGAACTCCATGCGGGAGGACCGGGCGTCGTGCCGGTCTTGCGCCGGAGTGAGCGTCCGGCTTTTCCTCAGCTTTTCCTCGTTTTTCCACAGCTTTTTCTGGTTTTTCGGGAGCGTCTCGCTTGACTTGCCACGGCCTCAGGCGGTAGAAAGCGTCGAGCCGGGAGCGCGAATCGGAGGTTAGGACGTGAGCTGGAAGGGCTCCGCACGCGCGCCGGTTTTTCCCTTGGCACGGTGACGTTTGATTCGTGTGTCCGAATCGTGTGCCCGGTTTGTCCGGTGGCCCCGAAACGATTGGGGAAGAGGTGCCGCCCGTGGGGAAAAAGCCGACAACTCTAGTCGTGCAGCCAACGGGGAAAATTCCCGAAACTGATTCGCGCCCGCGTTTCTTGTTTCGGGCGCGATCGGGAGGTCGTGCTGTTACGGAATTTTCATACGGTACTTTTCCTGCGTACATCTTCTCTCGCCAGACTTCGTGTCGGGCCGGGAGGGAGAGAAACGGATTTCGTCGCCAGGAGTATTTCCCCGGTTTGCAGCGCCAGCGAGTGCGGGATCGTGCGCGGCGTTGCTGCGGTCGGTTTGGGTGTGCGGGGCAGCCCGGCGTTTGCCGGTATCGCGGTTCCGCGATCGCGCCTCAAATCCGGCCTTCCCGCAAAACTAGATGGAGGACTACATGGCAGAGCAACTGACGCGGGTCGGCAATCCGGCCCTCGTTCGTAACAAGTCGGCAAGCGCGCAAGGCAGACCCGGCGCCTCACGAAAGACCGGGTGGCTTGCCGCGGTCCTGCTGGTTTTCTTCGCACTGTTTCCAGCTGCTGCGCATGCCCAGCAGTTGTTGGGAGCGATCAACGGAACCGTGACCGACAGCTCCGGAGCGGTGGTGCCGGGAGCGACGGTGAAAGTGGTGAACGTGGGAACGAACCTGACGCTCACCGCGAAGACCGGGAAGAACGGCTCGTACAATGTGGTCAACCTGCCGATCGGCACTTATACAGTCACGGTCGCCATGGCGAACTTCAAGACGGTGGTGCACAGCGAAGTGCTGGTGCAGGCCAATCACACGGCGACCATCAACAGCGTGCTGCAGCCAGGCGCGGTCACCTCGCAGGTCACCGTCTCGGCCACCCCGCTGCTCGACCAGACCGACACGACGAACGGTTACGTGCTCAATTCCAAGGTGATCCAGTCGACTCCGCTCGGCACCGGCAGCTTCACCCAGCTCGCCACGCTCGCCCCGGGCGTGAATGCCAATCTGCTGAGCGGTTCGGGCACGAACGCCGGCCTCGGCAACCAGGATATCTGGGCCAACGGTCAGCGCGACACCAGCAACAGCATGTCGTTCAATGGCATCAACGGCAACAACGTGTTCAACGGAATGACGTCCAGTTCGGTGGGCGCGAACCGTTTCGTGCTCAACACCAACGAGCAGTTCCTGCCCGGCGGTCAGATCCAGACGAACACATCGGTCTACGACGCGATCGGGCAGGGCATGCCGACACCGCCGCCGGAAACCATCGAGGAACTGCACGTCGAGACGTCGATGTACGACGCTTCGCAGGGTGCCAATAGCGGCGCGCACGTCGAGGTGGTCACCAAGTCGGGCACCAACCATTTCCACGGCCAGCTGTATGAGTACCACCAGACCACCGGCTGGAACGCGAATCCTTTCTTCCTCAACGCCGCCGGAATCTCTCGCCAGCCGCTCCATCGCAACACCTTTGGCGGCACGTTGGGCGGCCCGATCCTGCACAACAAGATGTTCTTCTTCGGCTCCTACCAGGGCCAGCGCGTTACCGACGCGTTCAACGGCGCCACCGAAGGCGTGAACGTGCCGATCGGCCTTAGCAGCGACCGTAGTGCTTCGGCCTTGGCCGCCTTGGCCAACGCCGATTACGGCACCAGTCTCACTGCCTCGCAAATCGACCCGGTGGCCTTGAAGATCATGCAGGCGAAGGACTCGAGTGGAAAGTACCTGGTTCCCTCGCAGACGATCAGCAACCTGAACCAGATTGCCCAGCTCGGCTACAACGCCTTTGAACAAGGACCGCCGAGCACCTTCGACGCCGACCAGGTCAACGCGAACATCGATTACAACTTCAGCACCACGGACCGATTCTCGGAGAAGTATTATTTCCAGCGCGATCCCTCCACCAGCCCCTTTGCGGTTAGCCAGACACTGGGCTTCCCGCAATCGCTCAAGGCCGGCAGCCAGGTGGTTTCGCTCGACAACATCTTCACGCCAACGGCGAGCAGTTCCTGGGAGCAGAGGCTCGGCTTCGTGCGGGAAATAGCCTACGCGAATACGGCACAGACCCTCACGCCGCAGAGCGTCGGTATCAATGTGCTCGGCAGCACCTACTTCCCCGGCTTCAGCATTAACAATCCGACGAACACGGCTCAGCTTCCCGGTGGTACCGGAGGCAGTCTGGGCATTGGGCCATCGAACAACTTCGCCAATGCCGGCGTGTTTCAGAATCAGTTCGAGGGAGAGACGAACTACACCTGGTTCCATGGCAACAGCAATCTCTCTTTCGGCGCCACGGTGGACTACGGGCAGTTGAACGTCGTCAACAAGGAGAACCAGATCGCGACGTTCGGCTTTAACAACTTCGCCAGTTTCCTCACCGGAACTCTGGGCGGACGCAACAGCGGCCGGCTGCTGAACGGCGAGACGAATCGCTACTACCGTTACAAACAGGCGGGCCTTTACGTCCAGGACGATCTGCGGGTGAAGAGCAATTTGAGCGTTGACGTCGGCTTGCGCTGGGATTGGGATGGTCCGCTCTCGGAAAAGAACGGTCTGCTGACCAACTTCTATCCGAAGGACTACTCCTACAACCTGCAGACCGACACGATCCAGAACGTTGGTCTGGTGGTGGCTGGCAATAACAAGCAGTTCTGTGCCTCCTCGCACTCCTACTGCGTCAGCAACTCCACCCTCACCGGGCGGCAATGGATGTTCGAGCCCCGCATCGGCGTGGCCTGGAGCCCCTCGTTCGTGAAGAACTTCGTGGTGCGCGCCGGTTTCGGGATGTATGCCGATCGCGGCGAGTACTTCACCGAACTCGGCCCCAGCGCCGGCTTGGGCATCAGCGGCCCGTTCGGCGTGACCACCGAAGAGCCGTTTACCGTGCCTTTCTATACGAGTTGCACCGGGGCGAACTGCCTGACCAACCCCTTTGGAAGCACCGCTCCGGCTCCGCCGCCGAGCAATTTCTCGGGCGTTGCGGCGCTGGTTCACAATCAGTCCGGGCTGAGCGGCTGCCCGGAACCGGTCACGCCAACCTGCACGCCGACGGGTACGCCGCTCTTCGCGTTTCTCTTCGGCAGCTACGATCCCAAGAACAACCTGCCCTATTCGGAGAACTGGACGCTCGATCTGCAATGGCAGCCGTATAACTCCATGATGATCGACATCGGCTACGTTGGGAACCACGGCGTGAATGAGCTGTTGCCGGTGCCTTTCAACCAGGCTCTGATCGCCACGCCCAATCACCCGGTGAACGGGCAGATCTACTCCTACGGGTTCCAGGCGACCGACGCGAACGGAAACCCGCTGACAACCGAGCAGGTGATGACCACGATCGGCGAGTACACCGGCTCGGACGGGAACACCGCCCTTCGCGTGCCTTACATCGGCTACAACCCCAACTCCAACTACTGGGAAGCCGTCGGCATCTCCAACTACAATGCGCTCCAGGTCAGCCTGAAAAAGCGGATGACTCATGGCTTGGCAATCAATGCCTCCTATACCTGGTCGCACACGTTGGACGAAGGCGGTGGGCTCTCCTCCGGGCTCTTCTACTACGGCAACAACCCGTTGAACCCGGGCACCGCCTATGGCAACGCGTCCTTCGACCGCACCCACGTCCTCACGGTCGGTTACGTCTACGACATCCCGAACGCTGTGAAATCCAGCGGATTCCTCGGCCACGTCACCAACGGTTGGGGCATCAGCGGAATGACGGTCGCCGAGAGCGGACAGCCCTATAGTGTGTATGATTTCTCGGGCGATGTCGCGAGCCAGTATTGGGGCGCGGGCGACGACTTCATCACCAACCCCCTGCTCGCCATTCCCAACGGCAACGCGCAGACCGTGCAGCTCCAGGGCACCACGGGCGTCAATCCCGGCCAGCCGGTGCTCAACGGCGGCGCGTTCGGCGTCTTCATCAATGCCCCTGGAACCAATGGCGTGCCTCCCTGCGGTCTGACCACCGGAGGCGGCACGGCTTGCGACTACTCCGAAACCGGCTACACCAGCGCGGGCCGCAACCAGTTCCGCGGACCGTTCCAGACGCGGTTCGATTTCGACGTGTTCAAGAACTTCCAGCTGAGCAAGCGATTCACCCTGCGGTACGACGCTCAGTTCTTCAACCTCTTCAACACGCCGAGTTTCGATACCCCGGTCAACAACTTCAACCTGGATCCGTGCTACGGTCCAAACGTCCAGACCGCTCCGGGTGGCTACTCCTGCAATTGGTACGGCACCATCCCTGCGGTGGGAAGTGCCGGGCCTTTCGGCAACGGCAGGGCTCCGGCCGGAGAAGGCTACATCCAGAACCCGCTCGGCGGACCTCGGTTCATTCAGATGGCTCTGCACCTGACCTTCTGAAGCCGCGAACAACGGCCGAATAGAATAAAACGTGGGGTCGCGCCTACGAGCGCGGCCCCTTCGCTTTTGTGGCCCTCCGCGGGGCCGGGCTCCGGCCGATGGCGGAGATGCGCTCCAGCAGAAACAATTTGTCTCGGAAAGGAGAAAACACGTAAAATCCGCGATAAATGGGTGTGACGTACTGTCCTCGGTGCCAGGGAAGGGTGGCCTATACGGCTGGCCAGGCCTATTGCTCGCGATGCGGCTGGAACCGCCACGTGGCTGCGCTTCAGATTCGCTCGCTGCAACGCCTGTTGCCGATCTTCCTGCTGCCTCTGCTCGCCTTCGGTTTCCTGCTGGTTGCCCACGAAGACAGCTGGTTGCCGTTTCTCTACGTGGTGATCGCCGGGGCGGCGCTCTGCGTGGCCGGCGTGCTTTCCCTGGGCCGTTCGCTGGAGCGGCTGGAACGGATCAAGCCAATCGAAACCGAGCAGATCAGGCGAACCGCGACCGCCGACCCTTCCGAGGAAGAAGAGGCGCGCGCGCGGACGCTCGTTGGCTTGCCGCGACCCCGGCCGGTGCAGTTAAGCTACTCTGGCCGAATCTACATGGTTGGCGTGTCGCTGGTGGGAGCAATTCTCGAGTTCATTCTGCTCTGGCATCTGGTGCCGCTGCTGACCAGAGCCGGCTGGGCCGCCTCGCTGACGGCCGAGGCGTGGTTCATGGTGGTGGGCGCGCTCCTTTTCCCCGCGGCCGTGGCGATCGTCGCCTACGGGCTGGCGAGGCAGCGTCACCTGGTGGCAAACGGAGACGCGGCACTGGCCAGAATCACCAGCCAGTGGAAGGCGCGGGGCAATTCCTGGATTCGCTACGAGTTCAGCGTCGGCGGTGCCACGATCGTCAAGGAAGCGATTGATGTAAGTCACCGGCTTTACGCAGGTATGACTGTCCCTGTCTTCTACGATGCAAAGGATCTCAGGCGACAGGTGGCCTGCTGCGCTGCTTACTACCAGATTGTTCTTCCCGGCATTCAATAATCGGCCAGACTTACTTACCGCTGTGTGAACGAGCCTCTGGGCGTGCACTCAGCCGCTCCCATTCACGCTGGGAACGCTCCCGCAGGGAGGCGCGCCGACGCTCGGCAGCCAGTTCGTAGAGAAAACCTGCTGCGGCCAGTACCACCAGAACGGTCAAGAGAATATAGAGGGTCGAGGTGCTCATAAGGGAGAAGATAGTAAGAAATAAGTAACTCATGCGTCAATAGATGATTATGATTTGGGAAAAGACGCTCTCCACGATTGTCGTTCCTCGTTCCGTCTCACGCCTAATTGGTGCGCACCGCGGTTCGGGCGCCGCAACTCATTGGCGGCCAGAAGACATGATGTTCGGCGGGCCGCCGGCGGTCTAACGCGCCGGCATGTAGGCTCCGGCTCAAAGCCGGTCCGCCTCTTCGCGGATGCGTGCCCACGCGTGTTCCACATGGCGCAACTGTGTGTGCGCTTGGCCGATCGACATGCGGAGCGTAAGTCGGCCGTTGAGACGCGTGTGCGTCAGAAAGAGGTCGCCGCCGGCGTTCAGGCGGTCGAGCAGCGCCTGGTTGGCTTCGTCGCCGTCGCGATGGCGAAAGCAGACCAGATTGAGCGGAGCAGGCGCCGCCAGTTCGAAACGCGAATCCTCACGCACCCACGAAGCGAAAATCTGCGCCAACTCGACGTGGTGGCGCACCTGTGCGCGCAAGCCTTCGATGCCGTAATGCCGGATCACAAACCACAATTTCAGGGCGCGGAAGCGGCGGCCGAGCGGAATGTGCCAGTCGCGATAATCGATCACCGCGCCCGACGCTGTGGCCCGATTGCGCAGGTATTCGGGCAGGATTCCCAGAGCGCCCACGAGCGCCGCGCGGTCGGCCACCCAGAAGCAGTCGCAGTCGAAATTCGTGAACATCCACTTGTGCGGATTGAAGCAGTAACTGTCGGCGAGCTCGATCCCTTCGTGGATCCATCGGAACTCCGGGCACAACGCGGCCGTGCCCGACATCGCCCCGTCGACGTGTAGCCAGACGCCCGCCTCGCGACAGATTCCGCCGATGGCGCGTAGAGGGTCCATCGCGTTCGATGAGGTGGTGCCGACGGTGGCGCTGACGAAGCACGGGATTTTGCCTTCCGCGCGATCGCGGGAGATTGCTTCCGCCAGCGCCTCTGGCCGCATCGCGTAGGTGGAATCGACTTCGATGGCGCGGAGGTTGCGGCGGCCGATGCCTGCGATCTTCACCGCCTTTTCGATGGAGGAGTGGGCTTGCGTGGAGGCGTAGGCGGTAAGCTTGCCGTCGCACCCGTCTTCGTTCGATCTGCCGGCGGTTGCGCGCTCGCGCGCGGCAAGCAGGGCGCAGAGCGAGGCGCTCGACGCGGTGTCCTGAATCACGCCGCCGCCCTTGCCGCTCGAGAGGAACCTTTCGGGCAGGTCGAGCATGCCGACCAGCCAGTCGAGCACGTGCGTTTCCAGCTCGGTGCAGGCCGGGCTGGTAGCCCAGAGCATGCCCTGCACCGCGAGGCCGGCCGAAAGCAGTTCGCCGAGGATCGAGGGCCCGGAAGTGTTCGAAGGGAAGTAGGCGAAGAAATTCGGCGACTGCCAGTGCGTCAGCCCGGGGAGGATGATCTCTTCCACGTCGCGCAACATCGCGTCGAAGGGTTCTCCCACGACGGGAGGTTCCGGCGGCAACGCCGCACGGATTTCACCCGGCTTTACGCGTGAAAGGACGGGGAACGATTCGACTCGGCGGTAATAATCGGCGATCCAGTCGATGGCCTCGTGGCCCCGGCGCTGGAACTCCTCGATGCTCATGTGATCGCTGTGCGGCAGGTCGGTCATTTCGTTCTCTCCCGTCGGTCTCTTCAATCGGTCGATTCGTCGCAGGCGGAGCGGACGGCTCCCGCGGCAGAAGGATACGAGCCATCTTACCGAGGTCCCCCGGCCGGTGCAGCTGTTTCTCCGCTGCCAGTGACGGTCGGCAAGTGATCGGGAACTCGATGAGGGGGATTCCCGTAGAGGCTCTGGGCGCGTACACTACCAGCGGATCGTTGTGAAAGGGACATTCATGGAGGAGGACGATGAAACGCGCTGCCATCATCATCGGAATCGTGCTGATTGGAATTGCCTACTTGCTCGGGTTCTGGCCGGAGTATCAGAAGGTGCAGCGTACTCAGAACCAGCTTAAGGTCGTAGCAACCGAACTCTCCAACACGGAAGCGCAAACCGGCCTCTACCGTTTGCAGCATCAGTTGCTTGCCGTCGTCCGTGAAACCAACCAGAAGAACTACGGGCAGGCTTCGAATTCGGCAACGAAGTTTTTTGATTCAGTCCGCGATGAGCTGCCGCGGCAGGCCGATCCGAAGGTAAAGAAGACGCTTCAGTCCATGCTCCAGCAGCGCGACGCGGTCATCGCGGCGCTGGCCAAGGGAGATCCGAGCGCGCTCGGCCTGCTGCAGCCGATGGAGAACACGATGTTCAAGACCATCGACGATCTGATGGCGGGGAAGGTATCCGAAAGCTCGCCGGAATAACGGCGTGCTCAAGTGGCGCGGAGAGGATGATGGGCTGAGGCTCACCGCTGCGCCGCCCGCTTGTTTTGTTTATTCCTCCCCTGAAAAGGCGGCGCTAGAGCCAGCGCTTGCGGCGAAAATAGAGCAGCATTCCGCCCACCACCAGCAGCATCAGCGTCAGCGCGTACGGATAGCCCCAATACCAGTTCAGTTCCGGCATGTTCAGCGGCGAGCGCTGCGGATTGAAGTTCATGCCGTAAACGCCGGCAATGAAGCTGAGTGGCATGAAAATCGTCGCGATAATCGTGAGCACCTTCATCACGCTGTTCATTCGGTTGCTCACGCTCGACAGGTAGACGTCGAGCAGGCCCGAGGAACTTTCACGGTAGGTTTCGAGCATGTCGATCACCTGGAATGTGTGGTCGTAGCAATCGCGCAGATAAATCTGAGTTTCTGCGGCGAAGTGGGCGGCGGTGTCTCTTAGAAGGGAATTGAACAGGTCGCGCATCGGCCAGAGCGTGCGTCGGAGGGTGAGCAGATCGCGCTTGGTGCCCAGGATGCGCGTGATCGTCTTCTCGTCGGAAAGCGTCACCACCTCCTGCTCCAGTTCCTCCAGCCGTTCGCCGTACTCCTCGAGCACGGGGAAATAGGAATCCACGATCGCGTCGAGCAGTGAATAGGCCAGGTAATCGTGACCCGTCTGCCGGATGCGGCCCTGGCCCTTGCGAATTCGCTCGCGCACCGGGTCGAAACAGTCCCCCGGACGCTCCTGGAAAGTGAGCAGAAAATCCTTGGCGAGGAACAGGCTCACTTGCTCGCTGCGCAGCGGGTGATCGGAGAAAACCATTCGGGCAACGACGAACAGGTATTCGCCGTAGGATTCCGCCTTGGGACGCTGTTGCACGCTCGTCACGTCTTCGAGCGCCAGCCGGTGCAAGCCGAAGATCTCGCCCAGCCGTGTAACCGTTTCCGCGTTGGTGACGCTATCGACGTTCACCCAGAGCACCGGCCATTTCCCGCGCATCTGCTCGAGCGCAGCGACGTTGCGGACCTCCTCTTCGTGAAGCTCTTCCGGCCCGTAAGCCATTACGCGAATCACCGGCGGCGGCGCGTGCGGGTCTGATTGCAGCGTTCCGGGAACTTCGCTCTTGTGCCCGCGACGATGCCGTTTCTTCCCAACGGGCGTTTCGGTTGTCATGGCGCCTCCGGTGGCAGGCCAGATCTGGAGACATTATGCGGAAACCGATTGGGAAAACGGAGGGGAATCGGTCGAGGGGCGCAGGCGATCGGCCACTCGCGTTCCTCCGGATTCCGAACGGCTTCAGACTCGTTTCACCAATCGGATCAGCCAGAGCAGCACAATGGCGCCCACAACCGCGACAATCAGCCGACCCAGCAGGCCATAGGCCCCCAGGCCAAACAGGCCGAACAGGAAGCTGCCGACCAGAGAACCCACAATCCCGACTACCAGATCTCCCAACAGGCCGAAGCCCCTTCCGCTGACGATTTTTCCCGCCAGCCACCCGGCGATGATGCCCAGCAGAATCACCCAGATCAGGTAGCCCATCGTGGTCCTCCGCGCCGACGGAATGCAGAAGAGTGGAATGAAGTGTTAGGAACAGCGTTACACAAAGAAAAGGTCTCTGACAACAGCTTTCGGCCAGACCGGCTTGGCGCGGCCGGGGAGGGGCACGTCCCGGCAATCTGCTTCGAGTGACAGCCGGGTGATGCGGCACGAGCTGTTTGATCGTGCCTTGTGGGGAAGCCGGCGTTGAGATGGAGACTCGTCGATGAGATTGTCAGCGCAGTGTGGGGCTCGGAGAGGCAGCTCTGGCAATGCCGCGCAACATGCCCGCGAAGATGAATCGATGCGCGGGATAGAGGCCATACCAGTAGAGCAAGCCGGCGAGGCCGAAAGGATCGAAGATTGCCGTTTGACGGATTGACGTGCCGGAGTTTTCCGGCGTCAGCTCGAATTGCAGCCAGGCGCGGCCGGGCAATTTCATCTCGGCCGCCAGGCGCAGCAGGCGTCCCGGCTCGACGGCTTCCGTCCGCCACCAATCCAACGTGTCGCCGGGCAACAGCTTTTCGGGATCGCGCCGGCCACGTCGCATGCCGACGCCGCCGGCGAGGATGTCGATGAAGCCGCGCACCCGCCACAGCCAGTCGGCGTAATACCAGCCGGTCTTTCCACCGATGCGCTCGACCGGGACGAATGCCTCTTCGGGAGGGCAGGGAACGTGGACCGAGCGGGAATCGACAATGCGCGAGCCGAAGCGCGTGCCGCCCCACGCACGCCGCTTGCCGAGCGTGGATCGCGCGTCGGACCAGCGGGTGAGCGCGAATTCTCGGTCTTCGTGGCTGAGCGCGCGCTCGATGGCCTGGCGCATGCCGCGCGGCCGAAGCGGAAACGCCTGGAGCGCCCGTTCGTCCCGCACCACGGTTTCGTTGCGCAAGCCCTCGATCAGCTCGCGGCCCACGCGCGCGTAGAGCGGGGTTACCAGACCCAGCCACAGGCTCGAAAGCCAGGGTGTGAGCACGGGCAAGGGAACGATCAGGCGTTTCAGGCCGCGCTGGCGCGCGTATTCCTTCAATAGATCGAAATAGCTGACGCGGTCGGTGCCGCCGATCTCGAAGATGACGCTTTCGGCCACGTCAAGATCGATCGCGGCGGCGAGGTAAGCGATCACGTCTTCGATCGCGATCGGCTGCGTCAGCGTGCGTACCCAGCGCGGTGCCGTCATCACCGGCAGTTTTTCCACCAGTGCGCGTACCATTTCAAAGGAGAGGCTGCCGGATCCGATGATGATCCCCGCGCGAAATTCGATGGTCGGCACGCCCGATTTCCGCAGAATGCCACCCACCTCCTGTCGGCTTTTCAGGTGCGGTGAGAGAGGTTCACCGCGGCCTAGCCCTCCGAGGTAAACGATCCGCTTCAGGCCAGTCGCCCGGGCTGCCGCTGCGAAATTTTCAGCGGCGCGCCTGTCTTCCCGCTCGAAAGCGGCGCCGGCCCCCATCGAATGGACCAGATAGAACGCGGTGTGAACGCCCACCATGGCAGCACGAAGCGAAGCGGGATCAAAGACGTCTCCCTGGGCAACTTCGGTGGAAGGCAAAACGCGGGCACGCAGAAAGGCCGGCCGGCGCGCCAGGCAGCGCAGCCGATGGCCTTTGGCTTCGAGTTCGGCCAGCAGACGGCCGCCCACGTAGCCGGTGGCTCCGGTCAAGAGGATCAGCGGGGACCCGTTTGGCACGGCGAGTGCCCTTTCGTTATGGGTGTGCGATGCCGGCGCTCTTGCGACCGGCGAGGGAAGCATGTTACTCGATCCCGGCAATGTGCGGGAGACCGGGAATCGGACGGGAGGCCGAATGAACTGTGGTCTAGCCGTTCAGACGCCAGATGGCGAAATTGAGCGCGCCCGCATAGGTCACCCATAGGAGATAAGGAAGCAGCAGCCAGCCGGCCACGCGCCTTGCGCTCCAGAAGGAGATCGTCGTTCCCAGGATCGCCAGCCAGAGGAGCAGGATTTCGATCATCGCCGCCGCGGGCGATTTCCAACCGAAGAACAACGCCGACCATGCAACGTTGAGCACCAACTGGATGGCAAACAGTTTCAGCGGGATCGAACCTAGCCCGGCTTGCCGCCACACCAGCCACGCGGCGATCGCCATCAGGGCGAAAAGCGTGAGCCATGCAGGCGCAAACACCCAGTTGGGTGGCGTCCAGGAGGGTTTCGCCAGTTCGGCATACCAGGGCACGAGCGCGGGTCGTGTGAACCACGAGCCGGCCCAGGCCGCTGCGAAACAGACCACAATACACGCGAGCAATTTCATCTCAGCCTTTTGATCCTCGTAGTGGCAAAAAAGCTGCCCGGAGAAATTCGGGGCCGTATGGCACGGCCGTGCCGGAGCCGGACAACGACCGGCGTGAAACAGGAAAGGCTGCCAACAGCATCAGGCCGCAGCGTGGTGCCGCACTTCGGTCGTCCGCTGTTTGCGGCGATCGCCCTCGGGGAGCAGCTGCAATTCGGCCACCAGAGGCAGGTGATCGGAGGCGACCAGCGCCGTGGGCGTTCGGTGCAGTTCCAGCTTCTTCACTTCGAAATGCTTGTCGAAGTAGATATGGTCCAGGTGGAGCAGCGGCAGCACGCCGGGATATGTACGCCGGCGTCCCAGGTGCTGGCGAATATTTGCCGTATGGAGCTGGGCTCCCAGCAGTCGCGTGGCCAGTCCCTTCGTCCACTCGTTGAAGTCGCCCAGCACGATACGCGGGCCGTTCAGCCACGGATGACCGAGGATTGAAGGCCCGATCAGGCGGCGCGCCTGGTGCCGGCGCTCGAAATAAGACGTACCAAGGTGGACGTTGAAGACGTGGAGCACGACGTCGTGATCGATGCTGAGGTCGGCGCGCAGGCAACCGCGCGGCTCGCGGCCGGGCGCACTGATGTCGTAATTTGCCACGGCGCGGATCGGGAAACGGCTAAGCAGCAGGTTGCCGTAGGGGCGGCCGTTGCGGCGTCGCGTCTCTCCAAGTACAAACTTGAGTCCCATTTCGTGGCCCAGGAACCCGGCATGGTCCTCACCGCCGCGGCGGTCGGGTGCGCTAATCACTTCCTGCAACGCGAGGATATCGGCGTTGATCTCACCGAGTACCTCGGCGATCCGTTCCGGCCGCACGCGGCCGTCCAGGCCACGGCATTTGTGAACGTTGTAGGTTGCGATGCGAATCGTATCTTTTTTCATGGTTTCGATCGAAGTTGCGACGCTCCTTTATCGCGTATCGAATTTTCTTCCGGGTCCGAGGTTTCCGGCGTCGTTCCCAATGAGTCATCCCCCTCGGCCTCTTCGCCGCCGGCCTGCTCTTCCGGCTCCCGGCTCTTGCGCCAGAGTTTGTAGGCGTCGAGCATCAGCGCTGCCGAAACCCAAACGCCGGCAATTCCCAGCGGGACGACCAGCACCAGCGGAAAAATCCAGCCGGTCACCGAAAGCGCCAGCAGCAGCAGTCCGGCCCAGAACATCAGCCTGGCTTCGGCCGGGCCCAGCGTGCGGCGCCGGGTGATCGCCGCGCCGATCGTGTTCGTGATCGCGACCACGCCCGAAGCCGCGCGGCTCGCGCTGCCCTGCGCCAGCCGCCGTTTGCGGCGTCGCCGGCGTCGCTGCCATTCCACCGGCTGCAGCCGCTGCGTCCGGGCCAGCACGATCTCGGTCGAATTCGCCAGATCGTCCAGATACATCCGCTCCATCTGCTCGGCGAAGCCTCGATCCTCGACGACCACGTCGAGTTCCCAGTTGCCGATCCAACTTGCCAGATTCAGGTTCGACGATCCGACGCGAGCCCAGCGGCCGTCGACAACGGCGGTCTTGGCATGCAGCATCGAGCCGTTCCATTCAAATACCCTCACACCCGATTCCAGCAATGGCCGGTAACCGGCCCGGGAAAGCGATCGGACCAGCGGTACGTCGCTCACCCTCGGCACCAGCAGCCGAACGTCCACGCCGTCCATCGCCGCCGCACCCAGCGCCTGCAGGAACGGGGCGGTTGCCACGAAATACGCGTCGGTCAGCCAGATCGACCGCCGGGCCAATGCCGCGATCAACTGTTCCAGCCGGTAGAGTCCCCCGGTGTTCGGCATCGTCGAAACCACCCGCAACGGAACCTCTCCGGTCGAGGGTAGGTCCTGGCCCTCGGGAGGGAGATCGTCATCGGGCAACGGGGGCGACCCTGCGGCCTTCCACATGTCGGCGAAGCACCATTCCAGATCGGTTACGGCGGGTCCACGAACTTCGACCGCAGTGTCGCGCCACGGATCGATTCCACGTTCGGGATTGCCCACCCAGTCGTTGCCCACGCACAGCCCGCCGACGAATCCCACTTCGCCGTCCACCGTGATGGCCTTGCGGTGGTCGCGGCTCAGCCACCCGATGGGGCTGTCGAGCCGTGGCGGGTTGAAGCAGCGTACCTCTACCCCACCTGCCCGCAGCCTCTTCCAGAAGCGGTTCGAAGTCATCCCGCGCGCGCCAAACCAGTCGTAGATCACTCGGACGCGGACTCCTTCCCGCGCCTTGTCGATGAACGCCTCGCCAAAGCTTTGTCCCGCTCTATCATCTTTGATGATGTAGCTCTCGAAGTGGATGGTGCGTTTTGCTTGTCGAATGGCGGCGAGCCAGGCCGGATAGTTGGCTTCGGCGTTTTTCAGGATGCGAACCCGGTTTCCGGGGACAAGAGGTGCACCTGCGGCCCGGGAAAAGGCCTGCTCTGCGAGCTGGCGTGGGGAAAGAATTCCCGGTTGAAGATATAGGGGTTCAGCGGCTGCCATGCTACTGAAATGCCTGCAACTAGGATACCATGCCTGCGCGCCTCCCGACTACCCTATACTCCACCCCTAAAGCCTGCTCCGGCGGTCCTTTGGAAAATCTCGCCGCCGGAGCAAAGGCTGTGGCCCGGCCTTTCCGCCGGGGCCGGGAATGTTCTAGTGGCCGTGTCGGCCGCCGCGGGGTCCACCACCGTGCGATCCGCCATGGAACCCGCCGCCATGCGAGAAGCCTCCTCGCGGAGATCCGCCGCGTGGAGATCCGCCGCGTGGAGACCCTCCGCGATTAAATCCGCCCCGCGGGAAGCCTCCACCGCGGTTTCCGCTCGGCGGATGATAAGACGGGGCGCGGCCTGCTCCGCCGTACCGGTTTTGTCCGCCACCGTTGTAGCCGCCACGGAAGTTTTGCCCACCACGATTCCGCGGCGCCTGGTATCTGCGGACGATCGGCTGCCGCAGGTTCAGCGGCTGGCGCCCAGAACCCCTGTAACCGCCGCCCCGCTGCGCGGGAGGCCGGGAAGATGGCCTGAAAACCTGCCATCCGCCCTGCCTCCCGTTTGGAGCGGACTGACGACCGCGCGCCGGAGGGGTGTTGCGCGGCTGACCCGAATTCGGAGTGAAGACCTTCCAGCCTTGGCGTTGTGCGGGAGCGCGGCCTCCGCCCCTCTGCGCCTGTCCGGACTGGCGGGAGAACTGGTTGAACGTCCTGCCGCCCTGGCGTTGTGCCGGTGCCTGCCGGACGCGATTGGCCTGTCCGCCCTGGCGCATCCAGGCGTTGCCGTTGCGAGAGCCGCTGGCGCCACCGAAGGTGCGCCATCCAGGTCGCTGAGCCCCCACTCCGTGTGCCGGCCTCGCCGGGCTAACGTTACCGCGCCCCCGCGTGGGAATTCCCTGGGCCGCACGCTGCCTGCCGGGTCCGCCGAAGCGCTGCCAGCCATTGCGCGTCTTCACCGAAGCGGCGCCGGAAGTGGCGACGCTGCCGCGGGCTCCGGTCTGGAAGCCGCGGCTGTTGCCTACAGAGGTCTTTCCACGCGCGCCGAAGTTGGTACGCGCACGCGGATTCGCGTCCAACGGCCGTCCGTTGGCTGCGGTACGGAAGCCGCCCTGTTTGCGGAAGGACTGAATTGAACGTTGAAGCTGCGTCCGCTGCTCGTGGAACGAAGTCAACCGGCCCGCCGGATGACCCGCAGTAAAGAACCTCTGGTGCCCCATCAAGCCGCGGCGGTAGCTGTTCGGATTCGCTTCACGGTTTGTCACGCGCAGGCTCGCCTTGGTCGGCATCACCGGCAGGCGTCCGCTGAACCCTCTGGCATGGGCGAACACGGAGCCGTCGATCGCGCCGCGCTGGCGCGGCACTGGCCCACGCCCGAACCGGTCCGACTTCATCCACGAAACTCCCCCGCGCAGGCGGGTGTCTGTCCTCAGCATGCGGAAGTTCGAGAAGCCACCCCGCCGGCGGTACAGCGGACCCCAGCCGTGATAGCGTCTGTAGTCACGGTAGTGGTCGAAGTCGTAGAAGTTGAAGGCGTAGATCCGGTTTCCGTATCCATACCACGGGTAGTAGCAATCCGCCGGACCGATCGGCAGCCAGCCGACGTTGCCAAACCCGAAACCGATCGAGAAGTTGACCCCGCCGCCGAAGCCGAAGAAGGAAACGTAGGCTGGCGCCCAGACCGGATAATAGCCCGGATAGACGTTCACCGGTCCCGGCCACCAACTCCAGTTGCCGGCATAGAGAAACCAGCGGCCGTAGTGGAACGGCGCCCAGCCCCACGGCTCATAGGAAACCCAGGTCCACCCATAGTAAGGCTCCCAGACCCAGCGCCCCATACGGTATGGAGCCCAGCCGGGACCTACATCATAAGGAGTCCACACCCAGCCGTAATCGGACGCATAGACCCAGCGGCCGTAGGAACTGAGTTCCTGCGCGCCGGTGTAATACCGGTCGGTGTAGCGCCAGGAACTGGAATTGATGATCTGGCGATCCCGGTTGCGGTTCCAGCGATCCCAGGCATCCTCGGTGCCTGCCTGGCTGATCTTGTATTCCGGATTGTCGATGCCCTGGATGGTGATGAGTTGGCCTTGCTCCACTCGCGTGCTGCCCTGTGGCGTGGAGACGTCGGCCTCTCCGTTGAGCACCGTCACCAGCGTCTGGTTGTTCGGATCCACTTCGATGCGGTACTGGCCGTTGCCGGTCGGGTGGACGGCGACGTTCGGCGTATCGATTTCCGCCTGCGCTTCGTCTTGGAACAGAACGTCGTAGCTCACCAGTCCCTGGGCCACCTGCACCTGGATCGTCTTCCGGTCCAGGTTGGCGATCTTGGCGGTCGAGTTGGAATCGAGCCGCAAAACGTTGGCATAGTCCAGTTGCACGGCGGCTCGCGAATTCGGGCCGGTGGAGATCGTGTCTCCGGTGAGCAGCGGCGTGTTGACCGTTACGGCCACCCACTCGCCCGAATCGCCGCGCTGCATCGAAACGTTGCCGCTAATCAGGCTCACGCGTGCGACCCCGGGCTGCGTCTGCGTTTGCTCCGCCTGGGCATGGGCCGTGCCCGCGAATCCAACTGTCGCGAAAATGATCGCCGCAAAACCTGCAAGCAATTTGTTCATCTGGCCCCCTCTCGCCGGCATCGCATCAGCCGGCATTCCAAACAACCACACCTATATACTGCAGATGATGTGCCAAACCGCGGCGATGCAAAAGTGCGATTAAGCTGTTTTATTTCAATGGAAAAGGCGTGCTCAACATGACTGCTTGTTAATCTCTGCCGCAGAGCGGTGCTTTTCGTGCGGCGGTGGTGCTTTTCAGCCACCAGCACGCCGGATCAGCCCGCCCCGCGCCGTCTGAAAGTCTCCTGGAATTCCGTTCATGTTGAATTCATCTTCGCCGGCCTGCGCCACGATTCTTTTTCGGCGGGATCGGGGACGCCCATTTTCGAGCGGCGGTAGCGAAGCGCGTTGCGCGAGAGGTCGAGCG
>JBJKSI010000018.1:0-5655 GCA_046704165.1 Candidatus Acidiferrales bacterium | reverse complement strand
CTGCGCCACGCCGCCGACGAGAGTTCGGTGAAACCGCACAAGGGCGATGCGATGCAGGGCGGCGCGCTCACCCAGTTCCTGCTGAATGTGCAGGAATTCGAACAGGTGCGTGGACGCCTCGAGCGCCGGCTGCGCGACGCCCGTCTGGTCGCCCTGCTCGCCCAGGCCGGCCTGGAAAAGAAGGCCGATTTCGTCGATCAGAAAGCGCTGGAAAAGCTGCTGAAGGCCATCGAGAAGCAGGAGCTGAAATTCAAGGCCAGCCTCGAATTCGACGAGGAGCACAGCCTCTATCAGATCGTTCTGGCCAACGGCCACGCCGAACGGCGAATCAATTGGGAACTGGCCGCCACGCCGGAATTCCGGCGCCTGGTTGCGCTCACCCGCCAGCTCGACGGTCTCAACCTGCCGCCCTTCACCGTCAGTCACAATGGCGACCGGGTGGTGAAAGAAAGCGCGCCCGAGGTCCTCGATTTCATCCTCGAGGACGCCAAGAAGGGATTCGCGATCACCCGCTTCAAGGGCCTGGGCGAAATGAATCCCGCCCAGCTCTGGGAAACGACCATGAACGCCGAAACGCGCACCCTGCTCAAGGTGCGCCTGGAAGACGCCGTCGCCGCCGACCAGATCTTCACCACGCTGATGGGCGAAGACGTCGAGGAGCGCCGCAAATTCATCCAGGAAAACGCCCTCGAAGTCGTCAACCTGGACGTTTGAGCCCGATGGTATTTCGCCGGCATCCCGCCGGCTTTTATCCCGCGCACATTTGCCGTCCGTTCGGGCCGCGCGCCGGGAGATGGAATCAAGGGGTGAATCAGGATGGCTGACGAAAAACCACAGAGCGTGATGCTTCCGGTCGATATCGAAGCTGAAATGCGGAAGTCGTATCTCGATTACGCGATGAGCGTAATCATCGGCCGCGCCTTGCCCGATGTCCGCGACGGCCTCAAGCCCGTTCAGCGCCGCATTCTCTACGGCATGTACGAACTCGGCCTCACCTCCACGCGCCCCTATCGCAAGTGCGCCAAGATCGTCGGCGAGGTCATGGGCAAGTACCACCCCCACGGCGACGCTCCCATCTACGACGCCCTGGTTCGCCTGGCGCAAGGCTTCAACATGCGTTACCCGCTGGTCGACGGCCAGGGAAACTTCGGCTCGATCGACGGCGATCCGCCGGCGGCGATGCGTTACACCGAAGCGCGCCTGGCGCACATCAGCGACGACATCCTGGCCGACATCGAGAAGGAAACCGTCGATTTCTCCCCGAATTTCGACGAGACCGACGACGAACCCGTCGTGCTCCCCACGCGCGTTCCCAACCTGCTGGTGAACGGCGGGACCGGTATCGCCGTCGGCATGGCCACCAATATCCCTCCGCACAATCTCACCGAAGTAATCGACGCCGCCATCCTTCTGATCGATAAGCCCACGGCCACGCTGGCCGAGGTGATGAAGCGCGTCCCCGGTCCCGATTTCCCGACCGGCGGCTACCTCTGGGGCCGCGAAGGCATCGCGAAGGCCTACGCCAAAGGGCGCGGCACGTTCGCCATGCGCGCCAAGGCCGCGATCGAACAGGTCTCCAAGGACCGCGAGAACATCGTCGTCACCGAGATTCCCTAACAGGTGAACAAGGCCCGCCTGATCGAGCGCATCGCCGATCTGGTGCAAAACAAGAAAGTCGAGGGCATCGCCGACGTTCGCGACGAAAGCGACCGCGAGGGCATGCGCATCGTGATCGAAGTCAAGCGCGGCGAAGAGCCCGACATCATCCTGAACAATCTCTACAAGTACACCCAGATGCAGGAATCGTTCGGGATGATCCTTCTGGCCATCGTCGGCGGCCAGCCGCGCGAGATGGGCCTGGTGGAAATCCTGCGGCATTTCATCGAGCACCGCGTCGACGTCGTGCGCCGGCGCACCCAGTTCGATTTGCGCAAGGCCGAGGAACGAGAACACATCCTGGTGGGCTTTAAGCTCGCCGTCGATAACGTCGAGCAGCTCGTCCTGATAATTCGAGGCAGCGGCTCCAAGGCACAGGCGCGTGAGAACCTGCACAAATGGAGCCGCAAGGAGGAGCTAAGTTTCGTCAAGGGCACCGGAAGGAACGCGCTGAAGGCGGCAGATCTCGCGCCACTCAAGCAGCGCGTTCCAGGCTTCGATTTCTCCGATGCCGGCGACCATTTCGGTGTCACGGGTCTGGCGCCGTGGGAGCCGCGCGGCGACAGTCCGGTCAGCGCGGCGGGGGGGCTTAGCTACGCGCAAATCGACGCCATTCTCGAATTGCAACTGCACCGCCTGACGCAGCTTTCCGTCGATGAGATCCTGAAGGAGCTTGAGGGAATCCGCGTGCGCATCGGCGAGCTGAAGGAGATTCTCGCCAGCGATCGCAAATTGAGGCAGGTGATCGTCGGCGAGCTGAAGGAAATCCAGAAGGAATACGGCGACGAGCGGCGCACGCAGATTGTCGAGCGGGTCGAGGAAATCCAGCTCGAGGATCTGATCGCCGACGAGGACATGGCCATCACCGTCAGCCATTCCGGCTACATCAAGCGCACCCCGGTCGACGTCTACCGGCATCAATCGCGCGGCGGAAAGGGGCGCATCGGCGCCCGAACCCGCGAGCAGGATTTTGTCGAGCACCTGTTCGTCGCCTCGGCGCACAGCTACATCCTGCTCTTCACCAGCCACGGCCGCGTCTATTGGCTCAAGGTCTACGAGATTCCCGAAGCCGCCGCGGCCACGCGCGGCAAGGCCATCCATTCCCTGCTCAAATTTCAGGAAGGCGAAAAACTGGCCGCCGTCGTTCCGGCGCGCAATCTGGAGGAGGAGGGCCGCTTCGTCTTCCTCGGCACGCGCAAGGGCACGGTGAAAAAGACGCGCCTGGCGGAATTTTCCAATCCGCGCCCCTCCGGCATCATCGCCATCAATCTCGAAAAGGGCGACGAGCTGATCGGCGCGCGCATCACCGACGGCCGGCAGTTGATTTTCCTCGCCAGCCGCCAGGGACAGGCCATCCTGTTTCGTGAAACCGAGGTGCGCCCCATGGGCCGCCCGGCGGCCGGCGTGAACGGCATGGGCCTCGCCGAGGACGACTGGGTGGTCGGCATGGACGCCGTCCAGCCGGATTTCGAGGTCCTCCGCAACGAGTTCAAGGCCAAGACCGAGGATCTGGGTGAAATCCCGAGCGACGATCTGCGCCAGTCGCTCAGCTCGCTCATGCTGACCATCAGCGAGAAGGGCTTCGGCAAGCGCACCCCGCTCGCCGAATATCGCATCATCAGCCGCGGCGGAAAGGGCGTCATCAACCTGAAATCCACCGAGCGGAACGGCCCGGTGGTCGGCGCCCTTCAGGTCGGCGAGGAATCCGACGTGATGATCATCACCGAACAGGGCAAGATCATCCGCGTCCACGCCGCCGAAATCCGCGAGGCCGGCCGCTCGACCCAGGGCGTGCACTTGCTGCGCCTGGAGGATGGCGACCGCGTCGCCGCCGCCGCGGTGATCCTCGAAAACGGCGAGGAGTCCGCCAATGGCGGCCCGGCCGATACGCCTCCTGCTTCGGGAAGCGCCAGCTAGCATTTGAATCGCAACGAGCGCTTCCTGTTGCGCCGGCGCATTCCGTTGGAATTGCCCGTTCCGGTTTTTTCCGCCACCGGACGCCCGGTCGTCTCGCCGGCTCGGTGCCGCATTTCCTGCGCGGCAACCGGCAGCGGGCCCGCTCGTGAGC
The DNA here is from genome assembly GCA_046704165.1 of Candidatus Acidiferrales bacterium. Taxonomy (GTDB): domain Bacteria; phylum Acidobacteriota; class Terriglobia; order Acidiferrales; family UBA7541; genus JAKASX01. Next base: position 1,931 of record JBJKSI010000018.1, on the reverse strand, counting down.
GATCGATCGCGAACTTCCTGGAGGAAACCAATGGCAGCCAGCCTGCGCTATGTCGTCGAATTCGTGGCCAACATGGATCGCGCCGTACATTTCTACCGCGATACGATGGGTTTGCCCATTCGCTTGGAATCGCCCGAGCGAAGCGAATTTTCAACCGGCGAGGTCACGCTCGCCTTGTCCCTGGCCTCGCAGGAAAACCCTCCCGGCACGCTCCAATTAGGCTTCGGCGCCGCCGGCCTGTCTTCGGTTTGCCAGGAACTGGTCGAGCGCGGCGTGCGCTTCACCCAGCCGCCCACGCGCGTCGAATCCGCCCCGGGCCAGGAAACGGCCGAATTTCTCGATAGCGAAGACGCTCGGTGCTCGATCGGCGAGACGCCGGCTGCGCACTGAACCTGTTGTCCTCGCGGGTGGCAGATCTTAACTGAGGGGCCTGCCAAGCGCCATCTGCCGTTGGAAATCTACTGGTTGGAAGTTGTCGAACCGCTGGGCGGGGCAAGATAGTAGCCGGGCCGGGTTCGCGCGTGGTAGCCGGGCCGGGTGACCTTGACCGTTACCTCGTGATAGCCGTAGGGGCCATTGGTTGGCGCCTGGTAGGCGAGCGTATACACGGCGTGCAATTCGCCGCCGATGCGATCCATCGCATCCTGGATCGAGCCCGGATGGAACGTGGAGACGTGGTCGCCGCCCGTGGCCACGCTGGCCGCCTTCAGCGCTTCCGGCGAAACCAGATTGACGCCCATTTTCACCAGCGTTTCCACGACGGGAAGCAGATTGATGTTGCCGGAATTTTGCGCCATGGTCGATGGCGTTTGCGGCACGCCAGGCACGCCGGGTCCGGAAAACGTGCCGACGGGACCGATCTGCGCCGGTCCGGCCTGTTCTGCCGGCGCGCGGAGTCGTGCCGCGGTCGTGGAAAGCCCCACGGTGTAAATGGCGACGTTTTCCAGTTGCGCATCTCGCAGGATGGTGCCGAGCTTCACCGCGCTGCCCGTATCGGTGGATTCGGCAACCACCACCACGACGCGGCGGCGGATCTCGGGCTGGTGGGCGAGCATCCGAAGTGCCCGGGACATGGCGTCGTACAGGTGCGCGCCGTCGTCGCCGACTTTGAGCTTTGCGACGGCCTGCTGGATTCGTTCCCGGTCGGCGGTGAATGGCACCAAAACCTTTGACGTACCGTCGAAGTCGATGACGGCTCCCCGGCTGTTGGCTCCCATCACCGTTTGCGTGAAGACGATTCCGCTGTTGCGTATGCCTTTCAGCAACGGCTGGATCCGGGAACTCGATTCCACCACCAGCACCACCGAGAGCGGGTCGCCTCCCATGTCGAAATGCTGGATGCGTTGCCGCACCCCGTCGTCGTAGACCTGAAAATCTTCCGGCCCCAGATCCCAGGCAAGTTTGCCGTGAGGGCCGCGCACGGTCACCGGCAGCCGTATTTCGGTGACGTGCAACTGGAGTGGTTTTTCCCCTTGCAGCGGCGCTGCCCCGTTTTGCTGACCGGTCGGCTGGGTTGCGCTCTGGGCGGGCTGGACCTGCACGTTCGCCGAGGGGCTGGCCGTTTGCGCTCGAAGCGGAGCCCCGGCCGACAGCACGGCCCAAATCGCCAACGCCACAGGGGCTAGAAACCTCATAAGTAAACTCTACTCGATCACCGGATTGAAATCCCGTATTTTTATCGGCCCGCAGCGCGGGCTGGCATGGTCGGCCCCGGTTTTCATAGAATCGGCGGTTCGGACGTTGCAGGAAGAGAGGAACGGATGAAAGAGCCGCCGAGACCCCCCCTGGGCTACCTCGATGAGCAGTTCGTGCGCAGTGTTCCCGCACGGCCGTTGCGCATCTTGACCGAATACATCGATCCGCTCACGCGCCTGCAGAGCGAGGGAATCGCGGATACGATTGTCATGTTCGGCTCGGCGCGCATTTTGCCT
>JBJKSI010000017.1:0-61154 GCA_046704165.1 Candidatus Acidiferrales bacterium | reverse complement strand
TCGTTGTCGTCGACGAACGAGCAGCCGGAGCTCAAGTGGACTCCCGGTTGCCATAAACCAGCCTGCTTGGTGACGGTGGTGAAGGTGCCGTTGCCGTTGTTGCGCAGCAGAACGTTGTGGCCCCAGTACGTGACGAAGATGTCGGTATAGCCGTCGTTGTTGTAATCGCCGGTGCAGACGCCCTGGCCCCAGCCCTTCAGTGCCACGCCCGCCTGTTTGGTGACGTCGGTAAAGGTGCCGTTGCCGTTGTTGCGATAGAGATGGGCAGTCGGCTCCTGGCTCGGAGGCATGCCCAGCTTGGTGCCGTTCACAAGGAAGATGTCGGGCCAGCCGTCGTTGTTGTAATCAAGCACAGCCACGCCGCTGCCAGTGCTTTCGAGGATGTACTTCTTGATTTTCTGGCCGCCGTAGACGAGCTTCGCGGTCAGTCCCGCCTTGCGGGCGACGTCGACGAAGTGAACCTTCGGCGGCGTGGGTGCGGGAGAGGAAGCACGATGGGAAGCGGCGGAGGCCATGGCGGACCTGCCCAAGGGGAGCAAGGCGACTGCCAGAGCAAGAAGCAGGGCCGTTACGGGAGCGGTCAACTGGGAGCGGGCCTTTGGGTTCAACACCGGCGGGAATAGTACAACCCACAAAGCAATTCGTGAAATGAAAATCCGCTCGCGTGCGAAAGCGCGGCTGCTGTAAGCTACGTTTTCTTGCAGGGGCAGTGAGTCCGTAGGTCGGGTTACCGGTGAGAAGGCGTTCGAATCCTTCCCGAAGAGATATTCTGAAGCTGATGGGAGCCGCTCTGGTGGCCGCTCCCAGTGCTTGGCCGATGGCGCTCGCCCCCGGGCGGAAATCAGCGCCAGACTCGAAAATCCTGCCGGTCACCTTCCGCGATATCGTTCCCACGTCGGGAATCACCTTTAAGCACGACAACGCCGCTTCGCCTGAAAAATACCTGGTGGAGACGATGAGTTCGGGCTGCGGCTGGATCGACTACGACCAGAACGGCCTGATGGACCTGTATTTCGCCAACGGCACGGCAACGAAGGTGTACAAGCCTCCACACCCGCTGCGCGGAGCGCTCTACCGCAACAACGGCGATGGAACGTTCACCGACGTGACGGAAAAGGCGGGCGTGGGCGCCGAAGGGCTCTTCGGAATGGGCGTGGTAGTCGGCGATTACGACAACGACGGCTACCCGGACCTCTACGTCCTCGGCTACGGCCGCGCAATCCTGTATCACAACAACGGCGATGGAACGTTCACCGACGTGACGGAAAAGGCCGGCGTGGGGAACAAGGGCCGCTGGGGTTCGAGCGGCGCCTGGCTTGATTACGACAACGACGGCCACCTGGACCTCGTGATCGCCAACTACTGCGACTGGTCGCCGGAGCACAATTTCTGGTGTGGGCCGCGCAAGCCCGGCCTGCGCAGCTACTGCTATCCGGACGACTACAAGGGCGAGCCGCCCACGCTCTACCACAACAACGGCGACGGGACGTTCACCGACGTGACCCAGTCCTCGGGGGTGGGGAAGAAACTGGCCAACGCGCTGGGCGTGGTGACGTTTGACTACGACAACGATGGCTGGCAGGACATCTTCATCGCCAACGATTCGCTGGGAAATCTCCTGTTCCACAACAATCACGACGGCACGTTCACCGAAGTGGGCTACCTGGCCGGGGTCGCGGTGAGCATGGACGGAAAGACGGAAGCAGGCATGGGCACCGACGCAGGCGACACGACCGGCGACGGCCGTATGGACCTGATCGTTACCCACCTGGACATGCAACTGGCGCGGTTGTACCGGAATCTGGGCCAGGGGATGTTCGAGGACGCAACGATCGCCTCGAAGCTCGGCTATGCGACCTACCACAGGAGCGAATACGGCGTCCGGTTCATGGATTACGACAACGACGGCGCGCTCGACCTCTTCATGGCCGAGGGAAACGTGCTCGACAATATCCACCTGTTTCACCCGGACGTCCGTTACAGGGAGCCGAAACAGATGTTCCGGAACACGGGCCGGGGCATCTTCGAAAACGTGAGCGCGCAAATGGGGCCGGATTTTCTGCGGCCTCGCGCGAGCCGCGGAGCCGCCGTGGGCGATTTCGACAACGATGGGGACCTGGACATTCTGGTGAGCAACAACGGCGTACGCCCGCAACTGCTCCGCAACGACGGTGGTAATGCGAACAACTGGCTGGAGATTCTGCTGATCGGCACGCGCTCGAACCGGGACGGCGTCGGCGCTCGTGTGCACCTGACTGCCGGCGACCTGCACATCTACGATCAGCGAAAAGGCGGCATGAGCTACCAATCGGCCCAGGACCCACGGCTGCATTTCGGCTTGGGAAAGCGGACGAAGGTGGACGAGGTCGAAATCAAATGGCCAAGCGGTACCATCACGCGGCTAACCAAGCTCCCTGCCAATCGCATTCTAGCGGTGAAGGAAGGCGAGGGCGTGGTAGAACGGCCGTTTCCCCGGATTGTTACCCGCTAAAGCAAATATTCGACAATTTCATCCATGGCAGGTATGTGCGTGTAACAGTGGCACAGCAGGCAGAGCCATGACGGCAAATTGCGGCAGTAGGGCAGGAAGGCGGGCTGAAGCGCGCCCCTCCAGAATCACCTCGGATCGGTGGGGGGGACCGCTAGCGGCGGTGGGGGATGTCGGCCGATCCTTTGGCCATGCCGCCCGCGACGTAGCCGCTATGCTCAGTGCCGGGGCCGGTGCGGTACGCGGCGGCCTGCCGCTGGTTGATGCGAGCGAGGGTTTCGAGCATCTCGCGGGCTTTCTTGAGATTTCCTCTGCGGCGGTAGGCCATGGCCAGATGGGCGTAGACAGAAGTGTTTTGCGGATCGAGCGCCCGGGCCTTCTCGAGATGCACAATGGCTTTGTCCAGCTTGCCCGCCATCAGATAGAGATTGCCGAGAGTGACCTGGGAGCCGGGGTGGTCCGGTTGCTCGGCAACCGCTTTGGCCATTGCCTGGAGGGCCTGGGTGAACTCCGGTTCGCCGGGAGCTACTCCGGAGCGGACGAGTGCTTTGCCGAGAATAGCGAGCAGCACGTAGTTGTCCGGGCTCTTCTGCAATCCCTGCCGAGCGGCTTTGATGGCCGCCGGCATGTTCCCATTCAAAAGAGCGGCCTGTGCCACGCCCATGTAGGCAATTGGGTGGCTGCCGCCGTATTTCGAGGCGAGTTGAAACTCCTTCGTGGCTAGGTCTGCGCGGTTCAGCTGAGAGAGAAACATGCCGCGCTGGTAGTGCAGCCGCGCGGAATGCGGCAGATGGGAGAGACCAAGGTCCGCAACTCGGAGGCCGAGGGCATGCGAGCCGCTTTGCGTGCAAGCATCCGTGGCAAAGAGATAGAGCTTCACGTCGCTCGGATCGACCGTGGCAGCCCGCCGCAACGCCTCGAGCGCCTTCTTCGGTTGCCGCGAACCGATATAGGCTTGGGCGAGCAGATTTTCGACGTTCACCTGCGAGGGGTATCGGGCGCGTAGACCGAGCAGAATTGGGATCGCTTTGCCATACTGCCCCGAGCCGACGTAGCAGAGCGAGAGGTCGAAATTGGCGGCGAATTCCTCGCGCTGGGCCCCATTCCTTTGAGCGATTAGCAGATAGGGGATTGCGTCGATGAAACGGCCCTGCCGCGTGAGCCGAATTCCGGTTTGCAGAGCGGCCTGGGGATCCCGGGAAACGTTTCCGGGGCCAGGATTGTTTGTGGGCGTCAATCCGGTGGGCGTGGGGTTTGTGGAAGCCCCTTCCTGTCGCGTTCCCCGGTTTTGGGCTTTCGCCTGCGAGGCGGCACACAGGCATAGTGCGAGTAGCCAAGGGAACCACCAGGCCAGCGCCCGAAGCGAACGGCTTCCGCTATTGGGATCTGCCTGCGAAGGGGTTGAACCGCTTGCAAAAAGATTCTTCCTCATCCCGGCCCTGCCTCTCGAAGACACACAGCACTTTCCCACGTATTCTGCGCCTAAATCATGCCAACTGGAAAGGGTCAATATCCCTCTCTTTCTCTTTTGCGGGTGAGATGACGAAGATGGCGCAGGGGGGTGCGGCGGATGAAATGAGCGGTGTTTCTGTAGGCATTTCATCGCGTCGGGGCCGCAGAGGGGGAGAAGGCGTGGAAGAACGGTTTCGAGAGGGGAAAGCTGCTGAATGCAGCGGTTATCGGGCGATCTATCACTTTTACGAACTAGGATTACGGGGAAATACGGGCAGGGGTGAAGAATTGTCTTGACATGAGGGCGGCGAAGCTATAGAAACGGCAGGCTGTACTGGGTTCATGGGGAGTGCGTGTAAACGTTTACTCCCAGTAAACGGAATTGGCTGCCGGTCTACAGGCGGACGGCCGATTCGGGGCGGCGGTAAAGAGCAAAGAAGTTATGCGCATGGTCTTCCGTCCTGTCGAGTAGGCGCGGGTTTTGGGCGCTGGTGCTCTCAGGTGGGTTGCGGGGGCTGTGAGTTGAACTTGTTTTCCTCTGGGAGGTGAGGAAATGCCGCGAAGCTTGTCTCGCGCATGGTTGTTTAGTTGCGTGGCAGTTTGTTTTGCTTTTCTCTTGGGACTGAGCGTTCTGCCAGCCCAAGCCCAAGGTACACGCGGAACGGTGACCGTTACCGTTCTCGACCCCAGTGGCGCCGTAATTCCCAAGGCGTCTCTGCAACTCGTGGACCTCGAAACCAACGCTGTTCGAACGGCGGTCTCGTCGGGAGTCGGCACGTACAGTTTCGTGGCGTTGCCGCTCGGCACGTACCGGCTGACCGTTACAAAGACGGGTTTCAATACCGAGGTCAATAGCAACGTTGTGGTGCAGGCGGGCGTAACGACCGACGTTTCCGTCACTTTGAAGATCGGCACCGGCGCGCAGAAGGTCACGGTCAGCGCCGCCGCCGTCCCGTTGCTGCAGACAACCAGCAGCAGCATCAAAACTACGGTCAACATGAAGCAGTTGCAGGACCTGCCTCTGAGCGGCCGTGACGTCGCCAGCCTGGCTTTCCTGACTCCGGGATACGTTGCACAGCCTGGAGGAGCCCCTGGAACCTGGAACGGTTTGCCTTCGATTGCGCAGGGCAACAGCATCGACGGCGTCGTTTCTTCCAGCACCCGCATGAAGTTTGCCGGCAACGCGGAGCCGGGCCCTTCCGCCCGACTCGATTCCATTTCGCAGATGACTGTTGACAGCAGCCAGATGAACGTGAGTCAGGGCTACGGCCTTTCGGCCATGACGGTCAACTTCACCACTCAGCGCGGCACCAACCGTTTCCATGGCCGCGTTTACGAGGATTTTCGGAACTCCTACCTGAACGCCAACAGCTGGGTGAACAACGCTATCGGTCTGCCGAGAAGCCATTTCATCTTGAATGACTTCGGCGGCGACTTCGGCGGTCCGATCATCAAGAACAAGCTGTTCTTCTTTGGCGCCCTGGGCATCGCAAAGCAGCCCGGTGGCTACAACAACACCGCGACGGTTCTGACCCCGCTCGCGCAAAAGGGTATTTTCACGGAAGGCAATGGGACTCAGGTGAACCTGTTCAGTCAGGTGGCTGGGCCCAACTCACTGCCAACCACGCTCAATTCGAACGTGTCGTCGCAACTGACGAAGATCAACGGCGTGCTTTCCGATGGCGCGCTTTCGCCGATCACCGGCGATCCGAACCTCCAGACGCTTACCTGGTTCGTTCCTTCGCCGCAGACCACTTACTTTCCCACCGTCCGCGTCGACTATAGTCTTTCCTCCAAAGTCCGGATGGACCTTGCCTGGAACGAAACGAAGTTTAGTCGTCCTGGCGCCGGCGCTCCATATTTCCCTGGTTCGGCGTTTGCCAGTACGGCGGCGTCAAACAAGTCCAATAATTACACCGGTTCGCTGGGCATCGACTGGACGATTTCGCCGACGTTGATCAACCAGTTCCGCGGCGGTTACTACTACAATGCCACGTGGTATGCATACGACTCGACGAACGCCTATCTGACCCAGCCGATCGTCGGGTGGGCGTATGGGACTTCCGGACAGAACTTCAACCTGCCCATCACCACCTACTATCCCGTCATCAACTTTAGCGATGGGATGACCTGGCAGACCGGTTCGCACATGGTCACCTATGGTGTGTCGTACTGGCGTGAGCAGGACCACTACTGGAACCCGCCGGACGGCATCCTCACTTACAGCCTGGGCCTGGCCAACGGCGATCCGGCGCTCTCGGCGTTCGATAATTACTTTGCGAACGCTTCGAGCACCGACCGTGGCCGCGCAGAGGCACTCTATGCAACGCTGGTTGGGCGGGTCAACTTCGTCGGCCCGAACGGCGGCGCAAGCGGCGGCTACCCCCTGAACCTGAAGACCGGTCAGTACGCGACTGGCGTGGGCGAATACCCGCTGGACGAACTGCAGTCCACCTGGAACCTCTACCTCCACGATTCCTGGCGGCTGCGGCCGACGTTCACGTTGAACTACGGTCTGCGTTGGAGCCTCTACAATGCGAACCACGACCTGACCAGCGCCTATCACAGCGCCAACCTGGCCAACGTTCTCGGACCGACAGCTCCGGGCCAGCTCTTTGAACCCGGCGTGTTGAATGGCGTTCAAAACCCGATGCTGACTGCTCGCGAGTATGCCTATCAGAACTACTACATGACTCCGCAGCCGCAGATCGGAATCGCCTGGAACCCGCGGCACATGTACGGTTGGCTGGGCAAGCTGACCGGCGATGGCAACACGGTAATTCGCGCCGGCTTCAACCTGACGCGATTTACCGAACCGCAGCAGTACTACTGGGATGCCGCTTCCAACTACGGCTTCGCCTTCTATCAGTACTTCAACCTGACGCCGTCGACGAGTGGCGGGACCGGCACATTCCAGCCGGGCAGCCTTGCTCTCGGCGATACGCTGCCTCCGTTCCACTACGACATCCAGAAGTATCAACAGTCCTACACGCAGGCCTCGCAGACGTGGTTTGGAGCCGGCGTGAACGGCTTCAACTACAACATCCCCCAGCCGTACCTGGAGCAGTGGAACTTCGGTATCCAGCGTCAGCTGGGCCAGAACAACGTGGTTTCGATCACCTACCTTGGTCACCATGCCGTGCATGAATGGATTGCGCAGAACCCGAACGAAGTGAATATCTTCCAGAACGGGTTCCTCACGCAGTTCCAGGCGGCACAGCAGAACATGGCGATCAACGCCGCCAACGGCGATAGCGGCTATGGGTTTGCCTACAACGGGCTTCCCGGCCAGCAGCCGTTGCCGGTCTTCGATGCGGCGTTTACGGGTGAATCGAACAACGCGGCTGGCGTTCCGATCGACTACAGCAACAGCACGTACCTCAACTACCTGAATGAAGGAAACGCCGGTGCCTTTGCCGGCACGTTGGACAGCATCTTCGGTAACGCTCCCTACTTCTGCAACCTGGTTGGCACGTCGTTCAGCCCTTGCGCCACCTACTATCCTCAGGTGGGAGCCGGAGCCGGCTATCCGATCAACTTCTTCCAGGCAAACCCGTACGCTTCGGGGTCCGGCACCGGGCTCATGTCGGCTACCGGGTTCGGCAACTACAACGCTCTGCAGGTCGACTTCCGGCAACACAACTGGCACGGGATGGAGTTCGATGCGAACTACACCTGGAGCCATGCGCTGGGCGTCGAGCCGAACAGCAACTGGACAGGATCCGGAACGCAGTTCACGATGCGCAATATCCGACTGAACTACGGACCGTCTCTGTTTGACGTTCGCCAGGTGGTGCACGTCAGCGGCACCTACGATCTGCCTCTCGGAAACGGCCAGCGGTTCCTGAACACCGGCAACCCGTTGGTCAACAGGGTCGTCGGCGGCTGGACGGTGGGCACGATCGTCACTTACCAGACCGGCAATCCAATCGCGATCGGTGGTGGTTACAACACCTTCAACGCCCAAGCTGATGGCGGTGTGAACTTCAATGGTGTTACCACCAGCACGCTGCAGAACGCCGTGGGCGTCTACCACATCCCCGGCGCAACCGTGGCCAACGGCCTCAACCCGAACCTGTTCCAGGGAACCGGCACGCTTGTCGACGGACCCATGGGATCGACGTTGACGCCGAACACCACCGCAGGCACGTTCGCAAACCACATGTGGATCTACGGTCCGCATTTCTCGAATACGGATATCGCCGTTACCAAGACGACCCAGATTCGAGAGAACGTGCGGTTCATCTTGCAGGCGGAGTTCCTGAACGCGTTCAACCATCCGAACTGGACCATGTACAGCGGTAGCGTGCAGGATCCGGCCTTCGGGAATGCGTATGTGTCCAACGGACCACGCGCAATCCAACTGCGGGCAAGTATCACCTTCTAACGGCTGACTTGTCTGTGTAACCGGCGGGGCCATAACCCGGTGGGGGTTATCCGCCACCCCGTGAATGCACCGCTACACTCTCCAAGACATTCAGTGTTTCTTGATCCCGACGTCCGCAGATCTATCCTGCCTGGGTATTCGCAAGGAAGGAGAGCCAAACAGCAGGCATGAAACCAAATAAGTTGCGCCCGTTTCTCATCGGCTTGCTGTTCTGTTTGGCTTTTGCCATTCCTTCTTTTGCCCAGCAGAAAGATCTGGCGCCAACTCCTCCCATGGGCTGGAACAGCTGGAACCATTTTCACAGCCGCGTTGACCAGGGGATTGTTCGCCGGCAGGCCAAGGCGATGGTCACGAGCGGGATGAAAGCGGCGGGCTATAAATACGTCATCATCGACGACACTTGGGCAGGGAAGCGCAACGCTCAGGGATTTATTCAGCCGAACAAGAAATTCCCGAATAGGAAGGCTTTGGGTGATTACATTCACAGCCTGGGCCTGAAATTCGGTATCTACTCCTCTCCCGCGGCGAAAACCTGCGCCGGTTATACGGGCAGCCGCGGCCACGTGCAGCAGGATGCCGATACGTACGCAAAGTGGGGAGTGGATTAGCTGAAATACGACTGGTGCCAGCGGCCGGGAACTTTGCGGGAACGCAGAATGCCGGAAGCGGTTTGTCGACACGCGAGGGGGCGGCGTCGCTCCGGCGAACGCTTCTTTCGGAACGGAAGGTGCGGCCATCAAATTGAATTGGGGTGTTTCCGTCATGGCTCCGCGCAAGTGTTATGATGTGTGCGTGTTTTTTCTGTCGGCAGCCGGTTCAAGAAATTCTCGATGGCGAGTTGAACAAGTAAGACTTGCCGGAGGGCCCTCTGTCCTGTCCGGGCGCCTACTGGCCGAAGGACGGAGGCTTTTCCGCGCATGACCCTACTCCCCGCTTTTGCCGTAGCTCCGCGTCTGGCCAAGCTTTCCCCAGTCGATCTGGGCATTGTCATCTTCTATTTCGCTCTTGTACTTGGAATCGGCTGGTATCTGAAGTCGCGATCCAAAACGGGCGAAGATTTCTTCATGGCGGGCCGCGAGATGACCTCGTGGATCGCCGGCCTCAGCTTCATGTCGGCCAACCTCGGCGCCCTGGAATTGATGGGGTGGTCGGCGGCTGCCTATGAATACGGCATCCTGGCCACGAATGCCTACTGGATTGCCGCGATTCCGGCGATGCTCTTCCTGGGCGTCGTCATGGTGCCCTTCTATTACATCTGTAAGACGCACTCGGTTCCCGGTTATTTGAAGCTGCGCTACGACGAGCCGACGCGGGCGGTTTCGGCGGTGTCTTTCGCGTTCATGACCGTGCTGATGAGCGGTATCAACATGTACGCGATGGCGCTGGTGCTCGATATCGTGCTGGGTTGGCGGATGGATTTCAGTATCTGGGTTTCGGCACTCACGGTGGCAATCTACGTGGGTCTCGGCGGGTTGCGCTCGGCGATTTTCAACGAGGTACTGCAGTTCGTGCTGATCTGGGGCGGCGCGCTGTTGATCCCGGTTCTTGGACTGGTGGAGACGGGCGGCTGGGAAAACCTGAAGATGCAGATCATCCACAACACCTCGGTGCAATACGTCCACCTGTGGAAGTACATGGGTTCGTTCCACAATCCGATGGGTGTGAACTGGGTGGGAGTGGTTTTTGGCCAGGGCCTGGTGTTGTCGTTCGCTTATTGGACGACGGACTTCCTGGAAGTGCAGCGCGTACTCGCGGCCAAGGATCTGCGGTCGGCCAAGATGGCGCCGATCATCGCCGCGGGATTCAAGATGTTCATTCCCTTCATCGTGATCGTGCCCGGCTTGCTGGGATTGGTGGTGCTGCCGCATCTGACCGGAGCGAGTCTGGCGAAAGGCGGGGCAGACAGCTACAACGCGGTGTTGCCGCTGATGCTGGTGCGATATTGCGGACCGGGTCTGCTCGGTTTGGGCGTGACGGCGCTGATGGCCGGGTTCATGTCGGGCATGGCGGGCAACGTGAGCGCGTTTGCCACGGTGTGGACCTACGATATCTACCGTCCGTTGATCAAGAAGTTCGCGTCCGACCGGCACTACGTGCTGGTGGGGCGCTGGTCCACCATCCTGGGCGTGCTGATCAGCATCGGCACGGCGTACGTGACGATGCAGTTCCTGAGCATCATGGACTACGTGCAGGGCCTCTTCAGCATCTTCATCGCGCCGCTGTTTGGCACCGTGATCCTGGGCATGATGTGGAAGCGGACGACGAAGAAGGGCGGATTCTGGGGCCTGCTGGTCGGCACCGTTTGCGCCGCCTCAATGTTCATCTGGTATAAGATGAGCCCGTCGGCGGTGCAGTACCTGGCCCTCTCAAAGGACGCCAAGCCGCTCGCTGCGGACATCTATCTGGCATTGTGGTCGTGGTTGATCTGCGTGATCGTTACGGTTGTGGTGAGCCTGTTCACCCAGCCGAATCGGGAAGAGGATCTGGCCGGCCTGGTTTATGGAGCGACGGAGATCCCGAAGGAAGAGGAAGTTTCGCTGATCCACAAGCCCGCGTTCTGGGCAGCTATCGTGGGGATCATATTCGTGGCATTGAACATCATTTTCTGGTGAGGGGATGGAAGCGGAAAACGCAATTTCGATCTGGTTTTTCATCGGCGTCTGTTTGCTGGTCGACGGGGTGCTGATTCTCGGTGCCGGGATTTATCAGCTGTTCCACCCCCCGCTTCACCCTGTCGTCCTCTTTGCGCTTCATGCGAACGTGTGGTGGGGCGCGGTGCTCGCCGCAGTCGGCTTGTTTTTCTTCATGGGATACGCTCCCTGGCGGCATAGGAAGAAGGAGTGAGGGAGTCGTGAGCGACGGCGCGACGGTGCGTTCTCCGCGCAGAAGCCATTCGCGCCTGGCGGCCCCGGCCGGGAACGGCGCCGCCGGCATTGACAGTTCGTCTGGCGAGCCGGAGAATCTAACCCACAGACCCCATGGGGAAGCGACCGGCCGTTCCGGTGGAGAGAGGTCGTTGAGCATTCACGAGGTCGCTCGGCGAGCGAAGGTTTCGATCGCGACCGTTTCGCGCACGATCAATGCCATCCCGACCGTTTCGCCGGAGCTTTCCCGCCGCGTTTGGAAAGTGATCGAGGAGCTGGGTTACTATCCCAACACGCAGGCACGATCGCTGGTGTCGGGCCGCAGCCGGATTTTCGGCCTGATCGTTTCAGAGATTACCAACCCCTTCTTTCCGGAAATCGTCCAGAGCTTCGAAGACATCGCCGTCCGTCACAACTACGAGATTCTGACCACGAGCACCATCCACGAGCCGAGGCGCATGGGTCTGGCGGTTCGCCGAATGATCGAGCGCCGGGTAGACGGAGTTGCGGTGCTGACGTTCGGTATGGAAGAAGAGATCCTGCGGGAATTGAAGTCGCGCAACATGCCGCTGGTCTTCGTCGACGTGGGCCCGCAGCTGCCCCGGATCAGCAATATCCGGATCGACTATCGGAACGGGATCCGGCAAGCGGTGCAGCATCTGGCGGCGCTTCGGCACACGCGAATTGCCTTCATCTCCGGGCCGCTGGTGCTGAAATCGGCGGTCGCCCGGCGGGAAGCGTTTCTGGAATCGATCCGGGAGATCGGGCTTGCCGTGAATCCCCGGTGGCTGATCGAAGGCAATCACACGCTGGAAGGTGGCCGGTCGGCGATCCAGGAGATTTTGAAACTGCGGAACCGGCCAACCGCAGTGATGTGCTCGAACGACATGACGGCCATCGGCGTGATGCGGCAGAGCTATGAGCAGGGCGTCCGGGTGCCCCAGGACCTCTCGGTGATCGGTTTCGACGATATTCACCTGTCGCAATTCGTCACTCCCCCTCTCACCACAGTGAAGATGTCGCAGACGGAGATCTCGCATCTTGCGTTCAACGCCTTGTTGAACGAGGTGCAGAGGGAAGCCCCCTCGCCCGACGGAACCGAATACGTCCTCCATACGAGCCTGGTGCTGCGCGATTCGACGGCTTTGGTGCGGAACGCTTCGGGCCGCGGCGGTAGAATGAGTGCCGTGCCCCGACATGCTGCTTCGGCGCGGTGAGCGCAGGAGGCTAGAGGAGGGGTGCAAGCGAGCGACCGCGGAATCTGGATTGTCGGCTGAAGTAAACGTTTGCTCGCCGAGGACAATCGCACAAATTTAAGGTTGGAGTCTGCCATGCTGTTGCAGCAACTGAGAGAGGAAGTGCTGGAAGCCAACCTGGAGTTGGTGCGTCGCGGACTGGTGCTTTACACGTTCGGCAACGCCAGCGGCATTGACCGCGACCAGGGACTGGTGGTCATCAAACCGAGCGGAGTTCCCTACGAAAGACTGAAGCCGGAAGACATGGTCGTCACGGACCTTTCCGGCAAGAGAGTGGAAGGCGAGTTGCGGCCGTCCTCAGATTTGCCGACGCATCTGGTGTTGTACCGGAAGTTTCCGCAGGTGGGCGGCGTAGCACACACGCATTCGGAATACGCCACGGCGTGGGCACAATCGGGCCGGCCGCTGCCGTGCCTGGGTACAACGCACGCAGATTACTTCCACGGACCTGTGCCGGTGACCGATTTCCTGACGTCGGCAGAAATTTCCGCGGGGTATGAGGAAAACACCGGGACGGTGATCTGCCGAACCTTTGAAAAGCTGGACCCCGGAGAGATTCCGGCAGTGCTGGTGCGCGGCCACGGGCCGTTTGCCTGGGGTCCGGATGCGACGACCGCAGCACGGAACGCCGTGATTCTGGAAGCGGTCGCTCGATTGAACTATTTCACGGTAGTTCTATCTCCCAAGGCGGAGCCGCTTCCCGTGGCTCTTCATGAGAAGCATTTCCTCCGCAAGCACGGCGCCACGGCCTACTACGGACAGGTGACGCAGAAGAAATAGATCGAGCGTTCCGTTTGGACGATTGCCCTCGACCTGCTTCCGCGGCGGAAACTCTTCCGGCCCGGCGGACGAAAGGCGAGCGGAAACGGGACGTGAAGAACAGGATTGTGGAATGCGAGGCGAGTAATGGCAAACAAGAAAAAAATGACCATGGGTTTGATCGTTGGCAATCGGGGCTTCTTCCCTGGGCATCTGGCGGAATCCGGCCGCCAGGAGATGCTCGATGTGTTGGCCAAGGCCGGCATGGACGTGGTGACGCTCGATCCGAAAGAGAGCCGGTACGGTGCTGTGGAAACCTATGAAGAGGCCAGGCGATGTGCCGAGCTATTTCGGGCGAAAAGCGACCTCATCGACGGGGTGATCGTGACCCTGCCGAACTTCGGCGACGAACGCGCGGTGGCGGATACGTTGCGGATGGCGCGGCTACAGGTGCCGGTGCTGGTGCAGGCCACGCCGGACACCCCGTCAAAGATGTCCATCGCTCACCGGCGTGACAGTTTCTGCGGAAAGATGTCGGTGTGCAACAACCTGAGGCAGTACGGCATCGCCTATTCGCTGACGGCCAACCACACGGTGGCCCCCCAGTCGGAAGCGTTCGCCAAGGACCTGGAATGGTTCGCGGCCGTCTGCCGGGTGGCAAACGGGCTGCGGCATTTGCGGATGGGCGCCATCGGCGCTCGCCCTGCGGCTTTCCAGACGGTGCGCTACAGCGAAAAGCTGCTTGAATCGCAGGGCATCTCGGTGGAGACGCTGGACCTTTCGGAAGTGCTGGCCCGGATCGACAAGCTCAAGGACGACGAGAAGGTTGTGCAAGGCAAGCTGGCGGAGATCAAGAAGTATGTCACCACCGGCGAGGTGCCCGAGGTGGCGCTGATCAAGATGGCGAAGCTGGCTGCGGTGTGGGAAGACTGGATGACGAAGTCGGACCTCCAGATCAGCACGATCCAGTGCTGGACGGCGATCGAAGAGCAGTTGGGCGTGGTGCCGTGCACGGTGATGAGCATGATGAGCAATGAGCTCCACTCGAGCGCTTGCGAAGTGGACGTCTGTGGAGCAATCAGCATGCACGCCCTGCGCCTGGCCTCGGAGACGCCCAGCGCGCTGCTCGACTGGAACAACAACTACGGCGATGACCCGAATAAGGCCGTTTGCTTCCATTGCAGCAACCTGCCGAAGCATTTCTTCCGCGATGTGACGATGGATTACCAGGCGATCATCGCCGGGACGGTGGGCAAGGAAAATACATTCGGCACCTGCGTGGGGCAGGTGAAGAGCGGTCCGATGACGTTCGCGCGCTTCAGCACCAACGACCGGGCCGGGCGGCTGCGCGGCTACGTGGGCGGCGGCGCCTTTACCGACGATCCGCTGCAGACCTTCGGCGGCGCCGGAGTAGTGGAGATTCCGAAGATGCAGGATTTGCTGCACTACATCTGCGCCAGCGGCTTCGAGCATCACGTGGCGGCGAACTTCTCGACCGTGGCGAAAGCGGTGTACGAGGCCACGACGCGGTATTGTGGCTGGGACATGTACCTGCACGGGGAATAAGACGCAAGGGAGTTTTCATGGCGATTGTCGCAGGAGTGGATTTTGGAACGTTGAGTGTTCGCGTCTCGGTGGTGGACAGCGAGAAGGGAATGCTCGCGTCGGCGGTGGCGGAGGTCCCGCTGCACCGCCGGCACGACGATCCCGAATACGCCACCCAGTCGCATGAAGACCACATGAAGGCGCTGGTGCAGGCCACGCGCGAAGCCGTGAAACAGGCCGGCGTTTCGGGCGACCAGATTGAGGCGATTGCCCTCGACACCACCGGCTCGTCGGTGATTCCGGTGGGCGCGGGGATGGAACCGCTCAACGAGTATTACCTGTGGTGCGATCACCGGGCCAAGAAGGAAGCGGCAGAGATCACCGAACTGGCTCACCGCGAAAAGCTCGAGGCGATCGAATGGTGCGGCGGCGTCTATTCCACCGAATGGGGCTTTTCCAAGCTGCTGCACTGGATGCGCCACAATCCCGACAAGCGAAACAAGCTCGCCAGCGCCTTTGAACACTGCGACATGGTTGCGAATACACTTTGTGGAGTGACGGACCCGGCCAAGGCCGTTCGTAGCGTCTGTGCCATGGGCCACAAGTGGATGTGGCATCCCGACTTGGGCGGATTGCCGCCGGAGGAGTTCCTGACCAAGGTGGATCCGCTGTTGGCCGGCGTTCGCGAAAAGCTGCAGGGAACCTACGCGACGTCGGACAAGATTGCCGGGCACTTGTCTCCTTACTGGGCGGAGAAGCTCGGCCTGAAGGCCGGCATTCCGATTCCTGTGGGTGCTTTCGATGCCCACTGGGACGCGGTCGGCGCGGGAATCCAGGAAAACGACATCGTAAACGTGGTCGGTACGTCCACCTGTATCATTGGCATCTCCAGGCAGACGCAGCTGATTCCGGGCGTCTGCGGAGTGGTGAAGGGGAGCGTGAACCCAGCCTACACCGGCATCGAAGCTGGGCTCTCGGCAACCGGAGATGTGTTCGATGAGGTGGCCCGGCGGGCGAACACCTCGGTTTCCCAACTGAGCAATGGTCTCGAAAAGTACCGCCCCGGCTCGACCGGCCTGCTGCGATTGCCCTGGGACAACGGCGACCGGACCGTGCTGGTGAACGCCGCCCTGCGTGGCATGACGCTCGGTTGGAACTTGCAGAACACGGCCCAGGATGAACTGTTTGCCGCGATCGAAGGTACGGCATTCCATACGCGTGTCATTCTGGAGCGAATGGCGGAACACGGCACCCTGATCAAGCGGGTGATCAACGCCGGAGGCATCCCGCAGACGAACACCGTCTTGAATCAGGTGTACGCTAACGTGCTGGGAAGGCCGGTACTCGTGCCGAGCAAGAAAGTCACCAGTTTGGGCTCGGCCATCTTTGCCTTCCTGGCGGCCGGCACCTTCGCCACGATCGAAGAGGCACAGAAGAAGATCTGTCCGCCACACGACGTGTACGAGCCAAAGCCGGAAGCCGAGCGCGTTTACGCTGAACTCTATCCCTTGTTCAAACGGCTCTATTTCGACTTCGGTCAGCCTGCGGCGGGCACGACATTTGGCGATGTGCTGCCCACGCTGATGCGCGTGGCCGCCAACCAGGTCAGCGGCGGCTCGAGTGGTTCTGCGAAATCGTCTTCCCAGAAAGCCTGATCTTTCACCGCTGATGCGCCGGGAAGGCGCCCCGGTGCGCACGAGTGTGTCCGGCGAGCGCCGAACGGCGGTCGGGTGCGCAACGATGTGCCGGGCACGGTGTTCCGCTCGTCTGGTAAGCTAGGCGCGGCGATGTAAGCAGGAGTGAATGTGCGGGGGAACGAGTGACCAGAGAGATTGTTTGCAGCGCGATGCTGTTCGACCTAGACGGAGTGCTGATCGATTCCACGCCGGCGGTAGCGCGTGTGTGGCGGCAGTGGGCGATCGAGCGCGGTTTCGAGCCTGACGAGGTAGTGCACAAGGCCCACGGCAGGCCGAGTCTCTCCACCGTGCGCGATTATCTGCCCGATGCGGATCACCTGGCCGAGAATCGGGAGATTGAACGGCGAGAGATGGAGGATCTTGACGGGGTCGTCCCGTGGCCGGGTGCGATGGAGCTGCTACGTTCGCTGCCGGAAGACCGATGGGCAATCGTAACTTCTTGCACGCGGCCGCTGGCCGAGCTGCGCCTGCAGGTGGCGGGTTTGCCGCGTCCCGCCTGTTTCGTCACGTCGAACGACATCCAGCACGGCAAGCCGGCGCCGGAACCCTATGAAAAGGGCGCGGCGATGCTGGGTTTTGCGCCGAGGGAATGCGTGGTGGTGGAAGATGTGCCCGCAGGAGTTCGTTCGGGCAAGGCTGCCGGGGCGCGTGTGGTGGCTTTGTGCACCACCATGGAAGAGGCGGAACTGCGCGAAGCGGGTGCGGATTGGGTGCTGGACAACTGTGGGGGGATTTCACTCATCGAGTCTGGTCCGAAACAAGGCCAGTTGATCCTCTCGCTGCAGCTGAGGATGCCCGCTGCCCGCCCCGTGCTGGATTAGCGACGCGTGGCACCGGCCCGGAAAGAGCCCGCACTGCACCTTTCTCAAGTCCTCAGGCTTTCTCGATCACGTGCAGGTCCCAACGGACGGTAGGATCGCCCACGGCCACGAGCCTGACAGACGAATCCATCAACCGCATCGGGCTGGCGAAGTTGACATCCTTTGAATCGTACTGCTGCGCATCCACATGGCCAACTTGCCAGGGTCTGAAGACTTCGTTGCCGAGCCCTCAATGCTGCCCGTTGTAAGGTTCGGGATGAGTGTTTTTTCGTCGTTGGTTGGGAAATTTGGTTCCCCGCATCCATATATTTTTCGGGCGGTGACCCACTTATGCTAAAAATGTTTGCTCATCAGCGATCGAATAGGGCACTGAAGGCGGCCAAGAGAGGTAAACGCTTTCGGAAGGAGCGATCCAGTCGTGAAACCGATCTTCAATCTTGTCAAGCAAACGATTCTGACGTGTGGCAAACGCGGCCGCGCGTGCACAAGGAAACTCCCCGCGCAGAGGCTGGATGCACGGAACAAGGTTTGCCGTCTGAGGATAGCGGTCGGGACCGCGGCGGCTCTTGCGGCCACGGCGTGCCTGCCGGCACTGGCCGCTCCGCCACAGCATATGTCCGATGCCCAGTTTCGGATTGGCTATTCCTCCTCGGGGATTACGGCGGTTCATCGCGTCGACGATAAGTACGACACGAACTATATCGCTCGTGGTGCCTCGCTCGGCGATCTAATCATTCGCTACCGGGCGGTTGGCGAAAAGCAGTGGAAGGAGGCATCGGCGGCCACGATCGATCGTGCCGCCAGCCGGCCCGGCTCCTCAGTCGTGTACACAATCGGCGTCGGGGTGCCGACGGTTGCCCGCAGCAGCCGACCCTCGGGATCGGTTCGCTCGTTCGGGCTTTTTGCGCTGGGTGACGGCATCGTGCCGACCAATTCGCACCAGGCGCAGATCCCTGCATACATATGGCGCGGGCGCAAGGGCAGCCGGGAGTGGGTGCAGTACGATTTTCGCGAGCCGGAGATGGTGCGGTCGACTCAAGTCTACTGGGTGGTACGGCCGGGGCTCCGGGTGCCGTGCGAGTTGCCGGAAAGTTGGCAGGTGCTCTACCGGAGCGGGAACGAATGGCGTCCGGTGAAGGCGGCTACGCCATACCCGATCGCCGCCGACGGCTTCAATCGGGTGAGCTTTACGCCGGTGACCACCACGGCGCTGCGCATCGAGGTACGACTGCCGAAAGGTGCCACCTCGGGCCTATTCCAGTGGCGCGTGAACAATCAGTCGGCTCGCACGGTTACGCCGATCCACGATCTCAAGGTCACGGAACGGTTTCATCTGGAGGGCGGAGGGCTCTACTGGACGCTGAGCCTGCGGAACGAGACGAACCGAGAGATGGAAATCGGCGACCTCGGTGTGCCCTTGCCGTTCAATGACCGCTATGTGGGAAACAAGACGATTACCTACACGCGGAGAGTGATCCGCCACAGCTTCATCGGCGGCAACGGCTCATTTGCTTTCTGGATGCGCACCGACGGTATCGGGCCGTTCCTGGTGATGACGCCGTCGCGCGATACGTCGCTCGAATATTTCACCCTGCAACGCCGCACCGGTTACGCCGTATACATTCATTCGGCGGCCAGCGCCGCGGCGGTGCGTGCCAAGGGCGGAACGTGGCCGCTGCCCACCACGCATCTGTTGTTGGCGCCCAGGGGACGGCGTGACTCCTCGGCTGGTTACGGCTTCCGCTTTGGTTGGGCGCAGAACTATGCGGGTGTGCGCCACTTGCTCTACGAACAGCACTTGTTCGACGTGAACGTGGTACCGGGCATGACGGACCCGGTGGACCTGCCGGTGCTGTTCTCGTTGCATACGCGGAACTTGATTCGCCGGGTCGCGGCGCAATATCCGCGGAGCACGCGAATCCGCTATCTGGGTGAGCGGGGCAAGGACGTGAGGCTCTACCGCGTGCAGTTCTCACGCCTGGGCGAAAACACGTTGAAGGTGGAATATGGGCGCGGCCGGTATCTGCCGCTGCAGTTCTTTGTGACCCAACCGCTCGAGACGCTGATCAAGAAACGCGCGGCCTTCATCGTCTCTCACGAGCAGCACCGAAACCCCAACAAGTGGTACGACGGCCTGTTTTCGCAGTGGGACATGAAGAACCAGGTGCTGCGCGGCCCCAACAATCTGGACCACTTGCGGCCGTATATGGTGGCCTGCGACGACCCGATTCTGGGCAAGGCGGAGTTTCTAGCCGAGAAGAACATTTACTATCCCGACCCGAAAGAAATCTCCGCGATCGAATATTACATTCGCCACTACGTTTGGGG
Source organism: Candidatus Acidiferrales bacterium (assembly GCA_046704165.1). Taxonomy (GTDB): domain Bacteria; phylum Acidobacteriota; class Terriglobia; order Acidiferrales; family UBA7541; genus JAKASX01. The sequence continues at coordinate 41,557 of JBJKSI010000017.1, read as the reverse complement.
CGGGTTGCAGGAGACGACCAAGGAGAAATTCCCCTACGCCGTTTACGGAATCCCGAACTGGTATGTCAATCGCCACAGCCCCAAGAAGGGTCCGGGCGGGCAGGAGCACGTTTGGAGAATTTACGATTACCCGCACGTTTTCGCAATGTACTACTACATGTACCGCGTGGCCAGCCTCTACCCGAACCTGACGCACTATCTTGACGCCGACGGGTATCTGGAGCGCGCCTATGGCACAGCCAAGGCGTTCTTCACTGTTCCTTACGAGTTGATTCACTGGTCGGCTGACAAAACCGGTACTTACGACGAGCTAGTCATTCCCAGGATCATCCGGTCGCTCCGCGAAAACGGCCACCCGAAGCAGGCAGCCTGGCTCGATGCGCAATGGCAGAGAAAGGTGGAGTATTTCGTCAACGAACATCCGGATCTTTTCCAGTCGGAGTTTCCGTTTGACTCGACCGGCTTTGAATCGACTGAGGCGCTGGCGAAATACGCGATGAAGCACGTGCTGAAGCCGGGTGAAACGTTGCCGGCCGGCCATCAGGAGACCGCATTCCAGCGGGCGGTGAGCTACCGGGACGCGCTTACCTTTCTGAACCAGCAGATTCGCATGAACATCGGCGACCGCGGTTGGCTGGAAACGGCCTATTACGATTTGGGCAGCGACTACCGAGCCGGGGGTAATGCCAGCTATACGCTAAGCTACATGTCGCAAATGGGCGGCTGGGCCGTGCTCGACTACGGGCTCCATTTTTCCTCGAATCCGGTGCCCTATTTCCGGCTCGGCTACGCTTCCTATTTGAGTTCCTGGGCGCTGGTGAACGCGGGAACCAAAGCCTCCAATTACGGCTATTGGTACCCGGGCAAGAACAACGATGGCGGTGCCAGCGGTGGATTCCAGCCGGCGCCGTGGGGAAACGTCTGGTTCGGCAACTTCGAGCGGGGACGCGGGGCCTGGCGGTACTCGGGCGAAATCGAACTGGGTTTCAGCGGAGCGCTGCGGACGGCGGCCACCATTGTGGTTCAGGACCCGATCTTCGGCCTCTACGCTTACGGCGGCAGGCTGCGGCAGCGGAAATCTATGGTGGAAGTGGTTCCGATGGACGGTTTGCGTGCCCGGTTCCATATCTTCCTGGGACCTGAGCACGTGAACATCCTGCTTTCGCGCGACGGTTTCGCGAAGGGGAAACCGGTGATGTTTAACCGGTCGCTGAACCGAATCTCCTTCACCCTGGAAAATCGCGGAGGTGGCCAGCATCGGACGACGATTCGGATCTCCGGTTTGAAGCCAGGCGTCTATCAGGTGAACTTCGGCGGACTCCCGCTGGAACGCTTCACGAGCCGGAACGGGCAAGAGACAAGTGTAGTCGTGCCGATGCGAGAGGCGTCTTCCACGGTAGAGATTCTTCGGCTGAGCACGGTCCGGCAGGCGCGGCAATAGATACTGTCAGTGGAAGCTGCCGGGAGATCTCGCCCCGGCGTGTCCCCGAGCGGCTGCATGACCAGTTGCTTGCTGGAGAATCTGCCACCGCTTTGCTTGACCGCACACGGCAGGGTGCCTAGGGTGTAGATTGAGGCATGGAAATGGGGGATTCAGATCAATCGAGGGGCTTCTGGCAGTGGCGAGGGTTGCTGCTGGTCAGCATGGCCGCGGTGTTGGCGATTTTGGTTTCCGTTGTGTGGGTGGGGGTCAACTGGACGAGGAAAGGCCAGGCAAACGTGGCCGGTAACGCATCCTCGCCCGGCCAACTAACTGCCGTAAACTCGAATCCGGACATCGACCCCGGAAACCCGGCTGGTGATGTGCCGGCACCAGGGTTTGTGCTGCGCGACCAGCTTGACCGGCAAACATCTCTGAAACAGTTTCGTGGCAAGGTGGTCCTGCTGGCATTCGTGGATTCCCACTGCACGACAATCTGTCCGCTGACGACCGAGAGCATGGTGGACGCGCTGCGGCTGCTCGGCCCAGCGGCGTCGCGGGTGCAGTTGCTGGGCATCAACGCCAATCCGCAGGCGACGCTGGTTGCCGATGTGGCCGCCTACACGAACGCACACCACATGCAGGGACATTGGCGTTTCCTCACCGGCTCGCTCCCACAGCTGAAACGCGTCTGGCGCGACTACCACGTTTACGTGGCTGCCACCCACAACGACATCGACCACGAACCGATTATCTTCCTGATCGGCCCGCAAGGCCGGGAACGCAAGATTTTCCTGACACAGATGAGTTTCGAGGGCGTTTCGCAACAGGCCCAACTGCTGGCTGAGGGCATTGCCCGTCTGCTGCCGGAACATCCGGCAGTGGAGCGCAGGATCTCGCTGCGATACATCCGGCCGATCAAGCCAGTCGAAACACTCCAGCTCGCCGCCGTCGGCCGTAGCCGCCAGCAGGTGGACCTGGGAAAAGAGCACCCTCACCTGCTTCTCTTTTTCGCCGGGTGGCTGCGAGAGGACTCGAACCTGCCGGTGAAGCTGGCCATCCTGAACCGCTACGCGGCCGCGGCTCGGCGGCACGGCTGGCCTTCGCCGGTCGCTGTCAACGAACTTTCAACTGAGGCATCGGCAAAGGGCGCGGAACAGATGCTTGCCCGGTTGGCGGCGAAGTTGCAGGTCCCGATCGTCCAGGACGTGAGCGGGCGCCTGGCCGATGGTTATGGTGTCGAAGGATTGCCCTGGTTCGTGCTCAGTTCTCGCTCGGGGAGAATCCTCTGGCATCACAGCGGCTGGCTGAACCCCGCCGAGCTGAACCGGCAGGTAAGTGCCGCGCTGGCCACAAACTGAGCGTGCTAGGCGAGCTTTTCCTCTTTCCGGTCGTCTTTTCGGAAGTCCCAGCGTAGTTCATCCAGTGCTTCGGGAGAGAGAGACTCCGCGCTGAGTCCGCCCGATTGCGAAGTATGAATTCTGTTCTTGCCCTTACCTCCCTGCGGGCCTATTCTCAAAAGCACTATGAAAAAACAGGCTTCCGTCTTTTGTTCGCTTCCGATAGCGCTGGCCTTTGTGCTTGGCGCTCTACTACTTCCCTTGGCCGCTCAGGCCCAGACCGTGAGCAAGACGGGCATGGCCGGCCCCTATTCGGTCACCCTCAAGGTGCTGCCGGCGGAGTCTTTTAGCGGACCTCACGCCGAGATGGTGCGGGACGCCGGAGCCAAGCCTAACCTGCTCAATGGACCGGAACAGCCCAACCACCACATGGTTGCGTTTGTGAAGAGGGAGGGCAAGCCCGTGGAGAAGGCGAGGGTTTCCATTGAATACCGGCAACTCTCGCCGAAAGAGGGCGGATGGATGCGGCTCCCGGTCGTCCGGATGCACGTCTCCGGCAAAGGGCTCGCAACGACGCACTACGGCAACAACGTGAGACTCGAACCGGGACGGTACGACGTCCGTGTCAGGGTGAACCGCAGCCGGCCGGTGGTTTTCCACTTTATGTTGCACTGAAGCACCCTCGGCTTCTGGCGACGTGGAGGTGGCACGTCAAGCGACGAGGGAGTGTGTGCGCTGGGCCGTTTCCGTCGCTATCCGGAATCGAGGGTAATCGGCGACCGGGGCGGGAGAAAGAATGACTTGTGTCAGTTTATTTGAACGAGCGCGTCATGGTTCGTGGATATCGCAGCGAAAAATGCTTGATTGAGCGGCCAAATGCGCGTATATGGTGAAGGAACTCCTCCTCGGGATTTTGCGGGCGAGGAGAGGCGAGATCACCTGTAAACGTTTTCTGGATCTCCGTGGTCCGGGTCGCCCCTCCACGAGAACCGGGACTGAGGGTCCCAGATTGATGCTCAGCGGTAGACCGCAGGCAGGCGCGTTGTTTCATATCCCCGGAGGAATGGAGAGCCGCGTCGCCTGCTATTTACCTGTGTCGGACCACGCTCCGCTACCGGCCACGGCATTTCCTCGATTCAACCTTTCCCGCCGATACGGATTTGGGAGGGCTTTCCGGGTCCCCGGCGGGCAGCCACGTGGCAAGTTTCCGGCGAGACTGTTCACCGGCGCAGCGTGACGAAACAAACATAGAAGGAGAAGATCGTCATGGCAATTTGGGAAAAGGACGTTTCGCGAAGAAAGTTTCTGCTGGGCGCAGCCGCAGCCACGGGGATGGAACTGCTTCCCAAGCCGCTCTTCGCGCTGTCAAAGGTTGGTGCGGCCGGCGCGGCGGGAGCGGCCCTTGGTGCGGTGCCGCCGCAGCGGCGCCGGCGCGAATTCAGCCTCCGCGGGGAAGTTGCGGTCGAGCCGTTTTCGATGCATGACGTGCGCTTGCGGCCCAGTCCCTTCTTGGACGAGATGGAAATCAACCGCAAGTACATGGCTACAATTCCCAATGATCGCCTGCTGCACATGTTCCGGCTTACCTCCGGGATTTCTTCGTCGGCCAAGCCGCTAGGCGGCTGGGAGAATCCGAAGTGCGAATTGCGCGGCCACTTCGCCGGTGGCCATTACCTTTCCGGTTCGGCGCAGATGTACGCCGCCACAGGCGATGAAGACGTGAAGAAGAAGGCGGACGAACTGGTGGCGCAGTTGGCCCTCTGCCAGAAGGCCAACAAGAACGGCTATCTGAGCGCCTTTCCGATTGAGGAATTCGACCGGCTGCGCGAAGGGCGGCCAGTATGGGCTCCTTTCTACACCATCCACAAGATCATGGCCGGGCATTTCGATATGTATCAGTACACGGGCAACGAACAGGCGCTCGACACTCTCGAGAAGATGGCGGCATGGGTCGGCCGTTGGGTTTCGCCGCTGAGCGATGCGCACATGGCCCGCGTGCTCGAGGTGGAACAGGGCGGCATGTTCGAAGTCCTCTGCAACCTGGCCGCGGCCACCGGCAAATGGCAATACTTGGGCATCGCGCACCGATTTGACCAGAAGCAGTTCTTCGATCCGCTAGCCAAGTTCAAGGACGAGCTTACCGGTCTGCATGCGAACACCAACATCCCGAAGGTGATCGGCGCGGCGCGCTTCTACGAGATCACCGGCGACCGGCGCTATTACGACATTTCCGAGACCTTCTGGAAAGCGGTGACCGGCCACCGGATCTACGCCACCGGTGGCACGAGCGATGGCGAGCACTGGACGACGCCGGCCGGCGATCTGAAGGGGACGCTGAACGAATGGGATGAGGAGTGCTGCTGCGGCTACAACATGCTCAAGCTCACCCGTCACCTGTTCCATTGGACCGCCGACCCGCAGCTGATGGACTACTACGAGCGGACGCTCTTCAACAGCCGGCTGGGCACGCAGGACTCGGAGGGCATGAAGGGCTACTTCGTGCCGCTCGGCTCGGGCTACTGGAAGTATTACAACTCCCGCTGGAACTCTTACTGGTGCTGCACTGGAACCGGACTGGAGGACTTCTCCAAGTTCAACAACACGATCTACTACCACGACGACCACGGCATCTACGTGAATCTCTACATCGCCTCGGAAGTGAACTGGAAGGAGAAAGGCGTGCGGTTGCGCCAGGACACGCGTTTCCCGCACGAAGGCAAGGCGACGTTTGTGATTCAAGCCGATCATCCTGTGGAGATGGCACTGCACCTGCGTATCCCCTACTGGGCTACCAAGGGCGGCAGCGTTAAGCTGAACGGCGAGACGCTTCCTATCTTCTCGAACCCGACCAGCTACCTGACGCTGAACCGCGTTTGGAAGAATGGCGACCGGGTGGAAATCGTCCTGCCCATGAGCTTGCGGGCCGAACACCTGGCGGGCGACGAGACGCAGCAGGTGGCAATGTACGGGCCGCTGGTGCTCGCTGGGCGTCTCGGTAAGGACGGGCTCACGGAACAGATGCAGACGGCGGAGTACAACACTGCGCCGCGTGGCCGGCCGGCCCAGGTCGCGCCGCTCAACAACGCTCAGCCGGGCAGGTTCGATTGGGTGGAACCGTCAAGCCAGCCGCTCTCGTTCCATCTTGTCGGGCAGAGCGAACCCACCGAGTTGATTCCGTTCTACCAGATGCACGGCGAAAAATACGCCGTCTACTGGAAGCTGAACGCACAGCGGCGAGGACGGTTCATGTAACCGGTTCTGCGGCTCGGTAGAATACGCATCGAACAGCGCCCGGGGCACGAGCAGAAGCGCTCATGTCCCGGGCGCTGCTTTTTTTGTGACGCCTGTGAAATTGTGACCGATGGCGCGTGCCCCACGGATGGCGTGGCGTCTCCATTTGCTGTGCCATCGCTCGTAGGATTGACAATTCTCCGGGCGATGGCTATAAATGTCTTACTCGCTGGCGCGACGGACTTTCGCGCCGGGCGAGGCGACGTGATGCTTATCACCCTCCGAAAGCGGACCAGTAAGGCGGCCCCGCCGCCAACACGATAAGGTTGTACCTCACTTAGCGCTTTTCCATTCAATCTGAGATTCAAAAGCCGGTGCGTGGCATTTGCTTGCGTGTCGGATGCGAATTCGTCAAGGCCGTAGCGCTTTGCCGTGGCGGCGGAAGGAAAATCGTGCAGAAACTCTTCGATCTGCTCCGCAAACTCATCGATATCCCGTCGGTGACCGGCGATGAAGGTCGCTGTGGGGAGTTTGTGGCCGAGTGGCTCCGCGTTCGCGGGTTTGCCGTGGAAATGCAGCCGGTCACGCCTGGCCGCGCGAACGTCTTCGCCGCGCTGGGCCAGCCGGAAGTCGTCCTCAGCACGCATATAGACACCGTAGGCCCGTTCTTCGCTTCATCGGAAGACAGCGAATGGATTCGGGGGCGCGGCGCATGCGATGCCAAGGGCAGCCTAGCCTGCCAGATGATCGCCGCCGAGCGATTGGCACACGCAGGCACGGGCGGATTCGGCCTGCTCTTCGTCGTGGGCGAGGAAACGGTAAGCGACGGGGCGCTTACGGCTAACAAGTCGCCTCGGGGAGCACGCTACCTGGTGATGGGGGAGCCGACGGGCAACCGCCTGGTGGCGGCGACGAAGGGGGTTCTGCAATTGCGCCTGAGCACGCACGGGCGTGCGGCACATTCGGCCTATCCCGAACGGGGCGAATCGGCGATCGAGAAGCTGCTCGACTTGCTCGCCGAACTGCGATCGATGAAGCTGCCTGTTGATTCCGAACTCGGCTCGACGACGATGAGCATCGGGAAAATTTCCGGTGGCATCGCAGCCAACGTGATTCCCTCCGAGGCCGAGGCCACGCTGCTCTTCCGCACGGTCGGCGAGGGCGAAGAACTCAAGCACAGAATCGAATCGCTGATCGGAGATCGAGCCGAATGCGAATTCCCTCGCTCGGTGCCCCCGGTGCGGCTCATGCACATGGAGGGCTTCGAGGCGGACGTGGTGGCTTTCACCACCGATGTGTCGAACCTCGGAAACTGCGGCCGACCGCTGCTGGTGGGGCCCGGCTCGATCCTGGTGGCGCACACACCGGAAGAACGTGTGAGCGAGGCGGAACTGACGGAGGCCGCCGAACTGTACGCCCTGCTGGTGCGCGAACTGAAATCGCGGAGAGAAACGGAAAGGAAAAGTTCATGACGGAGAAACAGGCAGATGGACGGATCCGGCTTCTGCTGCTCGGGCACGGTCGTATGGGCCGGGCGATCGAGCAACTGGCGCCGGCGCGGGGATTCGTAATTGCCGGAGCCCTTGACTCGAAATCAAACTCAGGTGGCGCAGGCTGCAATGCGGATGCGCTCGCCGAAGTCGATGTGGTGATCGATTTCACGCGGCCGGAAGCAGCGCTCGACAACATCCGGCGCGTGGGGGCGGTTGGCGGTCGGATGGTGGTGGGTACGACGGGCTGGCACGACCATCTCGACGAGGCGCGACAGGCCGTGGAAGCAGGTGGTGCAGGGCTGGTCTACGCGGCAAATTTTTCGTTGGGCGTGCAAATGTTCTACCGGCTGGCGAAGGAGGCGGCGCGGCTGCTTGGCGGCTGGACGCAGTACGAGCCGTACCTGGTGGAAACGCACCACCGGTTCAAGCGGGACGCGCCATCGGGTACGGCGCGGGAGCTTGCACGGCAGATCGAGCCTCTGCTTGCCGAGCGAATGCCCGCAATCCAGAGCGTGCGAGCGGGGTACGTTCCCGGTATCCACGAACTCGGATTCGACACGGAGGGAGAAACGTTGCTGTTGCGGCATTCGGCGCGGACACGCCAGGCGTTTGCGGAAGGCGCGCTGGTGGCAGCGCGCTGGGTGGCGGCGCATAAAGAATTTCGGCATTTTTCGGAAATTTTGGATCGGGAGGCAAGGTAATGATGCTTGAACTGACTGGTTGCGGTACGGCCCTGGTGACGCCGTTTCACCGGCATGGTTCGCTCGACGAGGAATCGCTCGGGCGGTTGGTCCGGTTTCAAATCGAAGGAGGGGTGGATTTCCTGGTGGCATGCGGTACCACGGGAGAGACACCCACGCTCGATCATACAGAGTATCTGGCGGTTATCCGTCGCGTGATGCTGGAGTCCGGCGGGCGCGTGCCCATCGTTGCCGGTGTGGGCGGCAACGATACGCGCCACGTGGCCGAGACGGCGCGTGAGGTGCGGACGCTGGGTGTGGACGCAATCCTTTCGGTTGCTCCCTATTACAACCGGCCGACTCAGGATGGGCTGTACCGGCATTTCTGTGCAGTGGCCGAGGCGGCCGAGCTGCCAGTAATTCTCTACAACGTTCCCAGTCGCACCGGCTCGAATCTGGAGCCGGCCACGGTGGCACGGCTAGCCGAGATTCCGAACATCATCGGCATCAAGGAAGCTTCGGGGAATCTCGAGCAGCAGATGGAATTGCTGCGAACGGCGCCGGTGGGTTTCCGCGTGTTTTCGGGCGACGATTCAAGGACGTTTGCCCTGATGGCGCTCGGAGGGGCCGGGGTAATCTCGGTGGTTTCGAACGAGGCGCCAAGCCGCGTGGCGCGGCTGACGAGGCTGCTGGGGGAAGGAAATTACGTTGAGGCTCGGAAGCTGCACTTCGAGCTGCTACCGCTCTTCCGCGCTAATTTCTACGAAACAAATCCCATCCCGGTGAAAGCGGCTTTAGCCATGATGGGGCTCGTCGAAGAGGTTTACCGGCTGCCAATGGTGCCGATGCAGCCGGACAATCGCGACCGTCTGAAGCAGGTACTGCATGCCCAGGGACTCCTGCAACAGCCGGCGCACGCGGGAGTCATTCCATGAGCGAACTGGCGGAACGAATCGAGCGACTGTTCGAGCGTTCGGGTGATGCGCCTGGCGAGGAGCATTTCCGAACAGTGGACGACTTGCGTTCAGCTCTCAACGACGGCCGTGCGCGCGCCGCTGAGCAGACGGAAAGCGGCGAGTGGCGCGTGAACGTATGGGTGAAGAAGGGGATTCTGCTCGCTTTCCGAATCGGGAGAATTGTGGAGCTCACGGCTGGCGTGTTGCGCTTTGCCGACAAGAACACGCTGCCGCCCCGGCCAGCGCCGGATGGTGTGCGGGTCGTGCCGGGAGGAAGTTCACTGCGCGACGGCTGCTATCTGGGTCGAGCGGTGATCGTCATGCCGCCGGCGTTCGTCAATATCGGTGCCTTCGTCGACGACGGCAGCCTGATTGATTCGCACGCCCTGGTCGGCTCGTGTGCGCAGATCGGAAAGCGTGTGCACCTGAGCGCCGGGGCTCAGATCGGCGGCGTGCTGGAGCCTGTAGGTGGGCTGCCGGTGATCGTGGAGGACGAAGCGCTGATCGGCGGGAATTGCGGCGTATATGAAGGGGCAATCGTGGGTCGCGGAGCGGTGCTAGCTGCGGGAACCATCCTCACAGGCGGCACGCCGGTCTACGACCTGGTTCGCGGCACGATCTACCGGCGCGAAGCTGACCGGCCGTTGCGCATCCCCGATGGCGCTGTGGTCGTGTCGGGATCCCGCGCAGTGAAGGAAGGGAAGGGACGCGAGTGGGGAATTTCACTTTACACGCCGGTGGTTGTGAAGTATCGAGATGAGAAGACGGGACGGTCCATTCAGCGTGAAGATCTGCTGCGGCCCAGCAGCGCTGACGCGGATTAAATCGGCAACGCCACGGGTTTAGGAAGGTTCCTGGCGCTATGGAGGCACGCGTGAGCAAAGAACGACGGCCGGCGGCAAAACCAGTGCTGGATCCGCTCGATTTCGAGCGCCTGACGGAGGAGGAGCAACTTCGGAACGTGAGGGTATTCTATGAGCGGTTGCGGCGGCGGCGGACGGTGCGCGAATTTTCGCCCGAGCCGGTACCCTTCGAAATCGTCGAAACGGCGATCCGGGCGGCGGCAACGGCGCCCTCCGGCGCCAATCAGCAGCCTTGGCGGTTCGTTGTGGTTTCGGAAGCGGAAACAAAACGCAAGATCCGCGTGGCGGCGGAGGCGGAAGAGAGGGAGTTCTATGAGCACAGGGCGCCAAAGGAATGGCTCGACGCACTGGCTCCGCTGGGCACCGACTGGCGCAAGCCTTTTCTCGAAACCGCCCCTTATCTGATCGTCGTCTTCCGCCTCGATTACGAGGTGGATCGGAATGAGCGCGGTGAGGAAATCCTTAAGAAGAGCTATTACGCCCAGGAATCGGTGGGCATTGCCGTGGGGATGCTGCTGACCGCGCTGCATTGGGCTGGGCTTGCCACGCTAACCCATACGCCCAGCCCGATGGCATTTCTCGGAAAGCTGCTGGGTCGGCCGAAAAACGAACGGGCATTCATGATCGTGCCCGTCGGCTATCCCGCCGAGGGCGCAATGGTACCGCGCATACGGAAGAAGGAACTGAGTGAAGTGATGCTCTTGCAGGGGTAAGGAGAAAGGGCCGGGGTGCACCAGCAACCCCCTATCTAGGGGGTTCAGAGTCAAGATTCTCCCCTCATGATTGCCACCGTAACTTTTGGGTTTCCGGGCCGTTCTGGTAAGTGAATCGGATCGCTACGGAGATTTCGTTGAGGGCAAGTTCACAGGAAGCCGACGAGCGGCTCCTTGTCGAGGCGGCACAACGGGACCCCAGCCGCTTTGACGCACTCTACGAACGAAACTTCGGCCGCGTGTACGCGTTCGTGGCACGGAGGGTTTCGTGCCGGGCCGAAGCCGAAGATGTTACCGCGGACGTTTTTCATCGCGCTCTGGCAAATCTTCCTCAGTTCGAATGGCGTGGGCTGCCGTTTGCGGCCTGGTTGTTGCGTATCGCCACGAACGTGCTGAACGACCGGCACAGGCGCGCTGGGCGGGAACGCTTCAATTCCGAGCCGCAAGTTGCCTCGCTGCAAACCGCGCATCAACCGCGGATGGAAGAAGCGGAGCAGGGAGCACGTCTTTTTCACCTCGTCGAGCGATTGCCGGCCGATCAGCGGCGCGTCGTGCAACTTCGTTTTGCCGAGGAGAAGAGCATTCGTGAAGTCGCGCAGGAGATCGGGCGTAGTGAAGGAGCGGTGAAACAGCTCCAATTCCGCGCACTCGTAAACCTGCGGGAGTGGCTGGGTGGGAAACATGGCTAAGCGGAATTTGAGCGAGGAGCTTGATCGAGCGCTCGACGTGGTGCTGGCGAGCCCGGACGCGTCACTCCAGGCGCTTCCACCGCGCACCTCACGGTTGGCCCGTTTGGCGGCGGAACTGCGTCATCTACCGCGTGAGCAATTCCGCGCTCGGCTGGGGAAAGAATTGAATTGGGAGGCGAAAATGAGCAAGGCTGCTGCCACCAGGCCTGTCCGTGAAGGCTTTCACACCATCACGCCCTACATCGCCGTCCGTCAGGCGAACGAACTAATCGATTTCGTAAAGCAGGCATTCGGAGCTGAAGGCGAGGTTCTAGGCATTGGGTCGGAGGGTGGTATCCATGCCGAAATGAAGATCGGTGACTCCATGCTGATGATTGGGGGCGGTTCGTCATGGAGCGGCGCCCCGATGCCCACTGCCCTTCATTACTACGTGCCCGATTGCGATGCAGTTTACCGCAACGCCATCGAAGCCGGCTCGACGTCGATCTTGGAGCCTGTGGATCAGTTCTACGGTGATCGTGAAGCTGCGGTGAGAGACGTCGCTGGCAATCATTGGTACATTGCCACGCACCTCAGTGGGCCCTATATCCCGCCTGGGCTGCATTCGATTCAGGTGTCCCTGCATCCGCATGGCGCGGAGTCGCTCATCGAATTCCTGGTGCGGGCCCTGGGCGTCGAGGAAGTTTCTCGCCATGCCGCTCCTGACGGTACCATTGCCCATGCCACGCTTCGCCTCGGCAGTTCGACATTTGAAATGGGCGAAGCGCATGGTCCGTGGCAGCCAATGCCGACGATGTTCAATCTCTACGTGCCCGATGTGGATGCGCTCTATCACCGTGCGATCGAGGCAGGCGCCGAGTCGGTCGCCGAGCCCACCGACCAGCCATATGGCGCCCGCGTCGCCGGAATCAAAGATACCTCCGGCAACGTGTGGTACATGGCAACGCCCATCAAGCCCGCGGCGCAGTGAAAGAAGAGAATTGAGCGACGCCCCACCCTTCGATTTCAAGGGTGGCGGATTCATCTGCGGTGCCAACGGCGCGCGACTTCCGGGAAAGCCCTCCCGCTTCAGCCACTTTTGCCAGATCGCCGGATCAGCTAGCACCTTGATGTGTACGCCGCCGCCGACCGAGCGCGCCTGGAATCCGGTTTGCAGCCTGGTGTTGAAAGACCCGATGCTGAAGTAAGGACCGTGAAGCACCAGCGGCACGGCCGGTGGACGAAACGGCATCGTCTGCGCTGAGAGCAGCTAAGAGGCCAGAAAAACAAGAAGGGATGAACCTGAAGTGTTTTTCACTGGCGATTTTCGGCGCTCATTATGCTCCCGCAGTCGCGGCCCGGCAAGCGGGAAGGCGGGAATCGGTTTTGCTCGAGACCCGGCGGCACTAAGGAATCGCCAACGCTCAATCAGGAAGGAAAAAGCGACGGCGGATGCAACGCGGCGGCGCGAGGTCCTAGATCCGGCCTCGCACCGCCGCATTGCGAATGGCATTTCTAGTGCCGAACGGAAAATTTGAAGACGGTCGTCTGGCGATAGACCTGGCCGGGCTTCAACACCGTCGAAGGAAAGTTGGGGTGGTTCGGGGAATCGGGATAGTGCTGGGTTTCCAGCGTGAAACCTGAGCGGTAATGGTAGACCTTGCCGTCGCGGCCATGCACGTCGTGCAGGTAGTTCCCGCTGTAGAACTGGATCCCCGGCTCGGTGGTGTACACCGTCAACTCCCTGCCGCTTCTCGGATCGTACGCCCGAGCGGCCAGCACCAGCCCCTTCTTGTGATCCCGATTGATCACCCAGTTGTCGTCGTAGCCTTTGGCGAATTTCAACTGCTGATTCTTCTCGCTGATTCGCTTTCCGACCACGGTCGGCTTGAGGAAATTGAACGGCGTGCCTTTCACGCTGACGATCTTGCCGGTGGGGATCTGGGTGTCGTTCGTGGGCGTGAACTTGTCTGCGTTGATCATCAGTACGGTGGGAAGGATCGTCTTGTTGCCCGCCCCATCGAGATTGAAGTACGTGTGGTTGGTCAGGTTGATGATCGTGGGTTTGTTGGTGGTTGCGTGGTACTGGATGCGCAGAGCGTTGTCAGGCATCAGCGTATAGATGACGCGCACGCGCAAGGTTCCCGGATATCCCTGATCACCGTTCGGGCTAACCAGCGTCAATTCGAGTGCCGGGTTCCTGGAATCCTTGAGGATTTTTGCGTGCCAGACGAGCTTGTCGAATCCGATTTTTCCGCCGTGCAGGCTATTCGGCCCGTCGTTGATGGGCAAGTGGTAAGTGACGCCGTCGAGAGTGAAGCGGCCGTTGGCGATGCGGTTGGCGAAGCGCCCGACGATCGCGCCGAAATATGTGGTGCTTTTCTGGTATTCGCGGGCGTTGTCATAGCCGAGCGCGACGTCGCCCATCTTGCCAGTCTGGTCTGGGACGACGATTGAAACCACACGGGCGCCGAAGTTGGTGATCGACACCTTCATCCCGTTCTTATTCTCTAGGACGTACAGATACATCTCTTTTCCGTTGCTGATTTTTCCGAACGGAAGCTTTTTGACCTTGGGTGTCTTCGACGTCATCTTCGGTGCAGCCTCAGCTTTCAACTTGGGCGCGGCAATAGCAAAGACCGCAGCCGCGGTGGCCAAAAGTGTAAGTCCAGTTCGTAATTTCATATCGATTGTTTTCCCATTGGACGCGACAGTCCTTTGGGCGGCTGTCAACGTCCCGCCCTTTCTACCACGTTTTTAGCTTGAAGAAAACGATTTCACACTGATGGGATGCCATTTTCTGGACAATTCGCTGCCAGAAAAGTGGGTCATCCAGGGAACTGGAGAGGATCCGGCGTCAGCGCGCGGTCGCGGCCGGAAGCCCGGACCCTCTCCGCAATCGATGGAGAGATCGGAAGAATTTGCCGTTCTAGTGGTTCAAGATCGCCACATCACGGATGATGTCAAGAATGGCGAACGTCTTCCGGTTGACGATCAACACGTTGTCGGCCACCCAGCAGCGGCGATAGCCGTAGGGCAGCGGCCCAAGCCGGCGGTCGAGCTGGGCAGGGAACCAGACGATTCTCTTTCGGAGGCCGTACGGCAGACGGCCATTGCGCCGCAACTGCCTGGCCAAACCGGGAGGCAAGTGTCCGCGCCTCGCCAGTCCGGGCGGCAAATGATGCCTGTGCTCGCGGTAGTAGGCACGGTAATAGCTGACGATCTCGCCGCGGGCCCCGTTGTGAAAGCGGAGGCGGTCCCGGTGGTCCTCATGGTGATTGCGGCCGTGGCCGCGACCGTGTTCCCGTTCCTGCCAGCGTTCTTCCTTGTGATCTTTCTTCTCGTTGTTCTGACCGTGACCGCGTCCTTGCGCCAACGCGGGGGTGAAGGAGAGCGCCACCGCGCCGGAGAGCAGCAGCAACATTCTGAAAAGCCGGTTTCGCATGGTGTTCCTCCTTTCCTCAAAACAATTAGGATGCAGGATATCCGGAGGAGGGAATCCCCGGCAGTTCCACTGACAGGGCAGTGTCCTATCCTTACACGCCTTTGCGGCCGAGTTTTTCCCCGTGACTCCAACAGCTTACGGCGAAGCGTGCAGCCGAAGTGCGCGGCTGGTGAAGCACATCCAGCTGCCGGCTTTCAGGATGAGCGGGTGGCGTGGGCAGCGGAAGCCTTGCCAGGGAAGGCTTCAAGCGTCACGTCGTGTCGCCAATTGAACAGGCGCTCGAGTTTGCGATGGACGAACTCTTTGGCGATGCGTTCCTCCAGCCGACCGAAGGGCAACTCGTAGAAGACCTCGTCGAGCACGAATGCGAATGTGGCGCCAGTCCTCGATATTCAGCGTCGTACTCAGGAGCCGTTCGCTGGTTGCGTGCCAAGCCGCACGCCACCCGCAAGGGGTAGAATCCCATTCATCTTTTGATGAGTACTGCCTGACGAGCTGGTTATCAAGCGGAGGGGTAGCGATGGAAAACGTACGCATAGCAGCCGTGCAAGCGGCCCCGGTATATCTCGACCTGGAGAAATCGCTCCAGCGAGCGGCGGATTTGACGGCGGAGGGCGCGGGTCGTGGCGCCCGTCTGGTGGCTTTCGGCGAAACATGGCTGCCCGGCTATCCCATGTGGCTCGATGCCTGCCGCGACGTAGCGGTTTGGGACCACCCCGTCGTGAAACAGGTGTACGCGCGTCTTGTGGAAAATAGCGTCACCGTTCCAGGTCCCGCCGTGGATACGCTCGCCGAGATCGCTCGCCGCAACGAAGTCGTGCTTGTCATGGGCGTTCACGAGCGCGTGGCCGAAGGCCCCGGCCGCGGCACACTCTACAATTCCTTGCTCGTCTTCGACGCCGACGGCCGGCTCGCACATCGTCATCGCAAACTCATGCCGACATATAGCGAACGAATGATCTGGGGCCAGGGTGACGGCGCCGGCCTCGCCGCCGCCGCGACGGTTGCCGGCCGCGTCGGCGGCCTCATTTGCTGGGAACACTGGATGCCGCTCGCCCGCCAGGCCATGCACGTCGCCGGCGAAGACGTGCATGTGGCTGCATGGCCCTGGGTGCGCGAAATGCACCTCGTCGCCAGCCGACACTACGCTTTCGAAGGCCGAACGTTCGTTCTGGCGGTCGGTTCGCTCGGCCGCGCCCGCGATCTGCCGCCAGAGCTCGATCCCGTCGAGGAATTGCGTGGCCAGCCCGATCGCCTACTGCTCCGCGGAGGTAGCGCCATCATTGCCCCCGACGGCCGCCTGCTCGCCGGCCCGCTCCTCGACGAAGAGGCCATCCTCACCGCCGATCTCGATTTCGACGAAATGACCAGAGAAAGCCTGACGCTAGACGTTACCGGCCATTACTCTCGGCCGGACGTTTTCGATTTCAATGTGAAGAGGTAATTTCTCTTGGCTCGCCGTATCCCCGGGCAACTCCATATCATCAATAGAAAAAGGCGCAGCCGCGCCTGTTTCCACTTCACGCAGAGGAGGACTTCAGGATGAAACGCACCGGAACGGCGGTCTGGAACGGCGGATTGAAAGATGGCAAGGGTAAGCTTGCCACGCAGAGCGGAACGCTCAAAGACACTGCCTACAATTTCAGCGCACGATTCGAAAACGGAGCAGGCACGAATCCCGAGGAACTGATCGCCGCCGCGCACGCTGGTTGCTTTGCTATGGCCTTCTCCGCGCAGCTTGGCGCGGCCAACATCACTCCCGCCAGCATCGAGGCTTCCGCCGAAGTCTCACTCGAAAAGCAGGATGCGGGTTGGACGATCACTTCGAGTCACCTGAAGGTGAAAGCCAAGGCTCCGCGGGCGGATCGCGCAGCGGTGGAGAAGGCCGCCGGCGAAGCCAAGGCGAATTGTCCGGTTTCCCGGCTATTGAATGCCAATATCACGATGGACCTGAGCGTAGAGGTTTGAGTCTCGCCTGAAGAATCGTCGTTGGTCCGCCTCCGGTGAGAGACGCCGTGCGCCTGCGGCACCGGCGTCTCGCCGGCGTTTTTCCTTCAAGGGTAGTGCCCCCTGGTGTTTCGGGCTTTCCGGTCTCGCAAGGCTTCGGAAGCTAGGGCTGCCCCGCTCGCAGCAAAACCACATCGGAGGTCGTGTGGCTGCGCAGCGCGGCAAGCGTCTTGCCGTCAGGCGACCACGCAAACCGACTGATTCTTCCGCTCTTGAAATGGGTGATCTCGTGGCCGGCGGAGCCATCAAGTGGCTGCACCCAGATATTATCCACTCCCTTTTCGCTCACCGTATAGGCAACGGCCTTGCCGTGGTCGGTGAACTCCACGTAGCCGCCATAGGAGAAGCCCTGATTCATCGGGACGAGACGCGGCATGTGCATCGATCCAAGGTCGGCCAGGGCGAGTTCCATGGAGGCAACTTTCGTGCCCGGAGTGACCTTCGAAACGACGTACGCGATCTGTCTCCCATCGGGAGAGATCGCGAAAGCCCAAGGGGTGGCCAAGAAGGCGTTTGGCACGATGCCTTGCGGGATGATCTCGGCTTTCCCGCCGCCGAACGGCACCCTCTCAATCACGGCGTTGCCACCTGCTGTCCGCGCGAAATACACCCATTTCCCATCGGGCGAGCAAACAGGCAAATAGTCCGGACCTCCTTGTGTCAATTGCACCGGATTGGATCCATCGGCTGCGGCGCGCCAGACCGTGAGCGGCTGGCCGTTGTGGTGATACCAACTAAAAACGATCGAGCGGCCTCCCTGGCAGAGGTTTTGGAAACCAAGGAGGGAATTGGGATCGTGGATCACGGTAGTACGGGACTTGCCGTCGAGTGAGACGCGCAGCATGGTCCCGCGGTCGCGTTCGGCGAGCAGCAATCCGTCGTTGCCGTCCCAAGCAAAGTTGGAGACATCCTGCTCTTGTGCCAGCGGCGATGTCGCAGCGGCCGTCTTCGCGCCGTTCGGCACTAGGAACGCCAGTTGCCGGGTGGTTTTCGCTTGAACGGCAGCAATGACTTTGCCGTTCGTCGCGAGCGAAAAAGACGGATACGTGTTCGTATCTCGTGTGACGGTCGTGAACTTTGCTCCGGGATAGGAGAGAAAGCCAATCTGCATGGGAGCCGCCGGATTTGCCCGGTACTGCACCAGCAGACCGCTCCCGTTGGGCATCCACTCCAGACCGGAGAGATACTTGTGCGTGAACGTCACAAACTTTTGCACTTTTCCGGATGCAATGTCGAAGAGGGTGATGCCGCTACCTTGGCTGGGCCCGGTCGTCCACGCAATCTCTTTGCCGTCGGGAGACCAGGCCAAGTCGCGAAGGGTCGCGTTTCCGAGCGGACCGTCGTAGAGCACCTTTTCGTCACTCCCATCGAGCGCCGCGGAGAGCACGCGGAATTTGCCGATGATGGGATCGTTTCCTCGCATGTAGGCCATCCGCTTGCCGTCGGGTGAAAAAGTGACGTTGCTGTCGACGTCCGAAACGATCATCTGCGGCGTGCCGCCTAGCACCGTGGCGCGGAACAGGTTGAACTGCGTGGCGGAAACCAGCCGCTTGAAGTAGATGTAGTTCCCGTCGGGAGAAAAAGCCAGATCGGCGTATTGCACCGCGGCCGGGGCGACGATCTGCGTATCGCTGGCGGTCGGCACGTTGCGCAGCCACAGGCCTTCCATCCCGCCGTCGTTCTTGACGCTCAGAATAAATTTTCCGTCCGGTGAAACCGCCGCCTCGCTCGCGTCGCCGGATGAGGTGATCTGGCTGATCGTGAAATTTTGGAAAGGAACTTGCGCTGCGGGCGCCGGACGAGCGAAGAAGGAATACACGCCCCACGCCGCCGCCCCCACAATCACCAATGCGACAACCGCTGCCGCCAGCGTGCCCCATTTGTGCTGTCGCGCCGCCGCGACAACGGCCGAACTGCCGGGTCCACGGTCAGATGCCGCTGCGGCACTGATGGGCGTCCCGCTCGACGGCGTAGCCGCCCCGGTTTCGTCCGTCACGCCGGCCGTCGCGGCTGGTGCGGCTGCCGTAACCGCCGAACGCCCGGAATCGGTATCTCGTTTCAGCCGCTCCAGGTCCGAGCGCAGATCGTCGGCGTGTTGGTAGCGCAGCTTCGGCTCTTTCTCCATGCAACGATTGATGATCCGTTCGAGTTCGGCCGGAATTTCCGGATTCAGCCGCACTGGCGCAGCCGGCGCGCGATTCAGAATCGCATCGAAAATCTCGGCCGATGTCGCGCCTGGGAAGGCCTGCCGACCGGTGCCCATCTCGTAGAGCACCACGCCGAAAGAGAAAATATCGCTGCGGGCATCGACGGGGCGGCCGCGCGCCTGCTCAGGAGACATATAGGCCACTGTGCCGAGGGCCGTACCGGGACTGGTCAGGTTGGCTTCGGCGATAGTCGGTTCACCACCCAGTGTCGCCGTTTCACCAGCCACCGGGGCCAGCACCTTTGCCAGTCCGAAATCGAGCACCTTGGCCTGTCCGCGCTCGGTGACGAAGATATTTGCCGGTTTGATGTCGCGATGGACGATACCTTCTCTGTGAGCTGCGTCCAGCGCGTCGGCAACGCCGATGGCCAGTTCGAGCAGTGTATCGAGGGGCAGTGGGCCCAGCGCGATGCGATGTTTCAGCGTGATGCCCTTCAACAGCTCCATCGCGATAAACGGCCGCCCTTCGTGCTCGTCCACGTCGTAAATCGTGCAGATGTTCGGATGGTTGAGCGAGGAGGCGGCCTGCGCCTCGCGCTCGAACCGCTCGAGGGCGGCCGGATCGCGCACCACGTCCTCAGGCAGGAATTTCAGCGCTACCGAGCGGTGCAGTCGGGTGTCTTCGGCCTTGTACACCACACCCATTCCGCCGCCACCCAGCCTTTCGACGACGCGGTAGTGAGAGACAACTCGACCAACCAAGGTGTCGCGGTCATGCATAGAGACGGCATGTTAGGCAGAAGGATGCATCAAGTCAATACAAGCTTCGGAGGGACATTTTAATTTGCTAAGGACATACAAGCTTCGGAGGGATTTGGCATCACGGAAAGGCGACCGAGTGAATTATCCGGCCCTCGCAGTCTGAGGAGTGTCTTCGCCGCCTGCTCAAGGGTTCGTAGCGCGGAGCAGCACGATGTCAGACTGAGATTGGTGACGGAGAACGGCGAGTCGCCTACCGTCAGGCGACCAGGCAAACGCGGTGATCTCCTCATCTGGGAAATGGGTGATCTGGAGACCACTTTCCATCCGTCGAGCAGGCGATTCCGGAGCTGTCCACTCCTTTGGTCAATTGCACCGGGTTCGATCCGTTCGCCCCGGCCCGCCAGAGATCGGCTGTGTTGCTGTCGCCATGGCCGAACCAGACAAAGACGATCGAACTCGCGTCCCGACAAGAAGACGACGGCCCGAGGCTCGAACTGGGGTCGTGGATCAGGGTGGTCCGCGACGAGCCGTCGGGAGAAGCGCGCAACAGCGTGCCATCTTCGCTCAACAGAAGACTGTCTTCCGCGTCCCAGTTGAAGTAGTTGACGTTTTGGTCCTGAGCCTGTTCAGGTTCGAGCGTCCCATTCGGCGGCAACAGGTCGAGATGGGATCTCGATCGTGTTTGCGAGCGATGAAAGGTCGACCCAGATGCTCTTCAACATCGTAAATCGTGCGGATGTTCGGATGGTTTAGAGAACTGGCTGCGCGGGCTTTGCGCCGGAATCGATCGAGCGCCACGGGATTGCCGGCCACGCTCTCCGGCAGGAATTTCAATGCCACCTGGCGTCCGAGCTTCGTGTCTTCCGCCCGATAGACCACACCCATGCCCCCACCACCAAACCGCTCGACGATACGGTAGTGGGAAATGGTTTGACCAATCAGGGAATCGATTCCCGACACCTTAGGAGAATGGTAGGTGGGCGCATAGGGCAAGTCAATGCGGCTTTTCCCTCTGCGGCTTTTCCCTCGGCGGAATGGCTGAAAACAAGTGGCGCGCGGTCCCTCGCCCGAACCGGCAAGCTGTTCCACCTTCTTCACTTGATGCCGTTTAAACCGTTTGGGTGGTTCACCGGCAATCGCTACGGGACTTGGCCTCGATTGGCCGGATGCCAACACGCTCGGGTTGCGCCAAGGCGCTCGTAGGGCTACCTTGAAGCGCGGTGGCTGTGAGGACTCGCGAGGCCCAGCCATTTGAGGGGACGCTGGCGTTGCACTGTCCGACGGTGCCGCTCGTACGCATGAAAATCATCGCCAATCGGAAATGGGTGGTTTCCGAACCCGCCAGAGCGGAAGGGATCAAGACCTGGCTCATCGAGCAGGGCGCCGTCGAGGAAAAAGTTTCCGGCGCATACGAACAGTGGCGCTTGCGCCACAGCGACGCAAGGTGGACCTACTACTCCACCGGAACGCTCTACGTCACAGATTCCGATGATCCGGCGCTACTTGAGGCCCAGCGGCATGTTGACGGACTGCTTGGCAGCCGGTTTGTCGCTGCCAGCCGGGATCTTCTCATCGGGCTCGACGAAACCGGGAAGGGAGAGATTTTCGGTCCGGTGGTGCTGGCCGCCGTCTTGCTGCCGCGCGAACTGTTCGGTCAGATCGAAGAGATTCTAGGCGTTGCCGATACGAAGACAAAGCACTCAGCGTGCTACTGGGAAGAACTCTTCGGCCGAATCGATTTTTACCGTGCCCAGGGACTCGTTTGCGCGACAGTGCGGATTGCGCCGGAGGAGTTCGACCGCATCTCGATCAATCGCCTGCTCGATCGCGACTATGAGCGTCTGCTCGCCGAGCGTCTCAGGAGCATCGATCCGAGTAAGGCGCGCGTGGTGCTCGACGACTACGGCGCCGGCAACGGACTCCAGAGATATTTCGACCAGCTCCGGCGGTTTGGCGCAGAAGTGGTTCGAACAACGAAGGCCGACGACCGTTACCTCGAATGCCGCCTTGCCTCGCTCGTCGCCAAGCGTGAACAGCAGCGCGAACTCGAGGCGATCCGTCACGACACACGCTACGCCATCGAGGGCAGGGAACTCGGCAGCGGAAATGCCGGCGACCCGAAAACGCTCGCTTGGCTGCGCGCCTGGCATGCGACCGGCCGTCCGTGGCCGTCCTTCGTGAAACGTTCATTTAAGACGGTGCAGGAGATCGACGGCCGCCCGGCGTCGCCGAAACGGCGCTTCGTCGACTGAGCATCCCCCTGATCGCGTGGGTTGAGGAATCTTCTTTTCTTCAACGCTCAATATGCCGATAGCGGACATCAAGAGGCGGCTCACTCGCCTTCCAGATTGGCCAGCAGCGGTTCTCCCGGACAGAGGACCTTCGTGCCTGGCCGTTTGGCAAAGAAAGTCATATGGTGCGGCTCTGTTCGTTTGACGTCTAGGATCTGCTTCACCGGAATGTCGCGCGCGAGCAGGGCATCGGCGCTCGATGAACGCCTCTATCGTATGGGTGGAATGCCCGATGGTGAGGACAATGGTGGGGCGTTTCCGGGTTTTCATCGACCGGACCTTGCTCGTCATTCTAGCTCTGGCCCCGGCCGGCGGAAAGCGCAGGCACAGCCGAAGCCTCGCCAGCCCGCGCGTAGCGCGGCCGGCGTCTTACCGCTATTTTGCGGGTGCGGACCGGGTGGGTGCATAATAGAATTCTCACCGTAATGCATTGGGTTTTTCGGTCGGCCCGAAACTTCGACCTCCAGTTCGGGAGTGATAGATGCGGATTGCGCTGGGTTCCGATCACGCCGGATTCGATTTGAAACAGGATCTGGTTGCATATCTTCAAGGCCTCGGCCATGACGTGGCCGACCTTGGCGTCTACAACGACGAACCGGCCGACTATCCCGATTACGCCGAGGCGGTTGGCTTGGCGGTAATCCAGAAGCGCGCCGACCGCGGCATCGTGCTTTGTGGCAGCGGAGTGGGTGCCTCAGTTGCCGCCAACAAGATCCCTGGCATCCGCGCCGGCCTTTGCCACGATACCTATTCAGCGCACCAGGGCGTTGAGCACGACGACATGAACGTGCTGGTGCTGGGCGCTCGTGTGATCGGCACCTACCTCGCCCGCGAATTGGTGGCGATGTTTCTGAACGCCCAGTTCTCCGGCGAAGAAAGACACCGGAAACGGCTCGAAAAGACACTCGCACTCGAACGCCGGTACCTTGCGGGCAAACGGCGGCCTTCGAAAGTCTCTGGCCAGCGCAAGCCGAAGCCGAAGCGACAGTCTAGATAGTAAAATCCGGCGCCCGCCTGAGAAGCCGGCGCCGAATCGCCGTTGCTGCGAAGGGAAATCCGAGTGGGGCATTGGTCGCGGCCCTGCGCCGTGAGTGAACTTTCCCGCCTCCGGAGACGGAGGACCAGCATCCAAAATTTTGAGGGGGATTCATGAATCCGCAGACAAGTACTGGATCCAAAGCGACGAAAACGAACCCTGTGGCGGACCTGCGTGCTCAGGGGCAGTCGATCTGGCTCGACTATATTCGGCGCAGCCTGATGCAGAGTGGCGAACTGAAGTACCTGATCGAGAACGGGGTGACCGGCATGACCAGCAACCCCACGATTTTCGACAAGGCAATCAGCGGCTCGGACGAATATGATGAAGCGCTGGCGTCATTGCTGCAGAAAGACGCCATGGCCGAGCCGAAACGCCTCTTCGAGCAGCTTGCTGTCGAGGATATCCGCGCCGCGGCGGATCTGCTGCGGCCCGTGTGGGAGCAGACGAAGGGGGTCGACGGGTACATCAGTCTCGAAGTGGCTCCCGAACTGGCGCGCAACACGCAGGGCAGCATCAACGAGGCCCGTCGGCTGTGGAAGACCGTTGACCGGCCGAACCTCCTGATCAAGATCCCCTCGACGAAGGAGGGAATCCCCGCCATCGAAACCCTGCTTGGAGAGGGGATCAACGTAAACATCACGCTAATGTTTTCGATGGCCCACTACGAGGCTGTGGCGCAGGCGTACCTGAAAGGACTCGCGAAATGCGCGAAGCCCGAACGCCTCGCCTCAGTGGCCTCGTTCTTCGTCAGCCGCGTGGATACCATGGTTGACGAAGCGCTCGAAAAGGTGGGTACTCCGGAAGCGGCAAAGCTGCGTGGAAAGGCCGGCGTGGCCAACAGCCGGCGGGTCTACCAGCGGTTCCGCGAGATTTTTTACGGGGACGCCTTTGAGCAATGGCGCAAACGCGGGGCACACGTGCAACGGGTACTCTGGGCCAGCACCAGCACGAAGAATCCCGCCTATTCTGACGTCCTCTATGTCGAGGAACTCATCGGCGCTGACACGATCAACACTATGCCGCCGCAAACCTTCGAGGCCTTCGCCGATCATGGCAAGGTTCGCGGTGCAACCGTCGAGCAGGACGTGAAGCAGTCGCTCGACGATCTGGCAGCGATCGAGCAGGTCGGCGTTTCTCTGGACGCCGTCACCGAAAAACTGCAGGACGACGGCGTTGCCTCATTCGCGAAATCCTTCAACCAACTGATGGCCACGCTGGATGAAAAACGGAAGAAGATTCTGGCGGGCGGAAGAGATCATCAGGAGGTGCTGGCCGGCCCCGTGGGCCAGGCGGCTGAGCAGCGACTGGACTCCTGGGAAAAGGAACACTTCGGTCGTCGCCTGTGGGAAAAGGATTTCACGCTCTGGTCGCCCACGCATGTGCCCGAGATCACCGACCGCATGGGCTGGCTCGGCCTGCCCGAGCAGATGCGCGGTGAAATTGCCGATGTTACGCAATTCCGTGAGCGGATCCGCAAGGAAGGATTCACCCATGCCTTGCTGCTCGGGATGGGCGGCTCGAGCTTGGCGCCCGACGTTTTCATGAGCACCTTTGGGAACCGCGAGGGCTCTCCCGAACTGATCGTTCTCGATAGTACGCACCCCGCTGCTGTGCGTGCGGTGGAGAAGCGAATTGAAATTGACCACACGCTGTTCATCGTTTCGAGCAAGTCAGGCACCACTACCGAGACGCTTTCCCTCTTCCGCTATTTCTGGGACCGTGTGGGCGGATCGGATCGCGGCTCGCAATTCGTTGCCATCACCGATCCGGAAACGCCGCTCGAAAAACTGGGCGCCGAGCGCGGGTTCCGGCGGGTCTTTCGCGCCACGCCGGACGTTGGCGGCCGGTATTCGGCGCTGACCCATTTCGGTCTGGTTCCGGCGGCGGTGATCGGGGTGGACCTCGGCAAGTTGCTGGACCGGGCCTGGGCAATGAGCCAGGCATGCGCGGGTTCTGTGGCCGCAAAGGACAATCCCGGCCTCGTGCTCGGCGCGCTGGTGGGAGAGGCCGCACGCGCCGGGCGCGACAAGCTGACGTTCAGCTCCGGCCAGGCCATGGCGGCTCTGCCTGTCTGGCTCGAGCAGTTGGTGGCGGAGAGCACGGGCAAGAGCAACAAGGGAATTTTGCCTGTAGCCGGAGAACCGCTCGGCGAGCCCGGCGTTTACGGAAATGATCGCCTGTTCGTGGATTTCCGGACGGGGCAGGAATCGGACGGAGATCCGAAGCTCCGGGCGCTCGAAAAGGTGGGGCATCCGATCGTCCGTATCCGGCTGAGCGATCTGGCAGATATCGGCCAGGAGTTCTTCCGCTGGGAGGTTGCGGTGCCCGCTGTAGGCTCCGTGCTCGGCATTCAGCCGTTCAACCAGCCCGACGTGCAGCTGGCGAAGGACTTGGCGCGCAAGGCTATGGCCGAAGGCACGGGGAAACTGGCACCGGAGGGATCCGAACCGGTCCGTGTAAGCAACGAGAGCGAGCTGAAAAAGGTCTTTGACGCATGGTTGCGACAGGCGAAGGCGGGGAACTATTTGGCCCTCCAGGCCTACCTGGAGCCGCGTAAGGAAACCACCGCGGCACTGGAATCGATCCGCTTGGCCCTGCGCGACAGGTCGAAGCTGGCGACCACGGTTGGCTACGGCCCTCGCTTCCTGCACTCCACCGGCCAGATGCACAAAGGTGGTCCGAACACCGGTCTTTTCCTGCAGTTGGTAGACGACGCTGCTCCGGACCTGGATGTGCCGGAAACCGATTTCAGCTTCGGTGCGCTGATCCGGGCGCAGGCGCTTGGCGACTGGCAGGCGCTTACGCAACGCGGCCGCCGTGTTCTGCGGGTACACCTGGGCAGCGACGTGACGGCGGGTCTCAAGCGCCTGGAGAGCATTGCCCGTGGCTGAGCCGACAGCGTTGTTTTTCGATGTGGGCGGCGTCGCTCTCAGCAACGGCTGGGATCGTGCCACGCGCCGCCATGCCATCGAGAAGTTCAACCTTGATCCCGAGGAGTTCGACAACCGTCACGAGATGGTAGTCCACGCCTGGGAGATGGGGCAGATCAGCCTGGATGATTACCTGCGGCGGACGGTCTTCTACCGCCGCAGGCCGTTCACGCGCGATGAATTCGAATCGTTCCTCTTCAGCCAGTCGCACCAGCACGTCGAAGTAATGGCCGTGCTGAGGAGGTACAGCGCGGCGAAGCGCTGGCTGATGGTGACGCTCAATAACGAATCGCTCGAATTGAATGAATTTCGCATCAAGAAGTTTAGGCTCAGGGAAATCTTTTCGATCTTCCTCAGCTCGTGTTACTTGGGCGTACGGAAGCCCGACGAAAAAATCTATCGGCTGGCGCTCGGCATCACGCAGCGCACGCCGGGCGAATCGGTTTTCATCGATGACCGCGATATCAATCTCGAGGCCGCGACCCACCTGGGCATGCGCGTGGTTCATTACCAGAACCCCGAGCAGCTCGTTTCGGATCTCGGACGGCTGGGAGTCCATTGGGGCCGCAGGAAGTAAAGCCGGCGGCGCCTGAATCCCCCGGCTGGGAACAGGTGAAACGATCGCGGCGGCCGCGCTGGCGGCCAGTTTGGATGGTGCCGGATGACAACAAGGAAAGGAAATGCCGTGAGTGAGTGGGTCAAACAACCTGATCTGTTTGTGATCGTGGGCGCGACGGGCGACTTGTCTTTCCGGAAACTCCTGCCCGCGCTCTACCGCATGTCCCACGACGTTCCGCCCGAGAAGCGGATACGTATCCTCGGTGTGGGCACCGACGCGGAACGCAATGACGAGGCTTTTCGTAAGGATACTCTGAAGCAGGTGAAGGAACTCGCTGGAGTGTCCCTCGACAAGCAGTGGGTGGAGGAGACGCTGTATTACCAGACGATCGGCCGCGGTGGCTCGGATGATTACCAGGCACTGGCCAAGCGCGTGGCCGCCCTGGAAAAGTCGGCCAATCTCAGCGGGAATCGCGTGTTTTATCTTGCGCTGCCGCCGCCCGTCTTTCCGTCGGCGATCACGAGCCTGGGAGAGGCGGGCCTGAACGATGGCCCCGGTTGGACGCGGTTGGTGATCGAGAAGCCTTTTGGCCGCGACGCGTCCTCGGCGGAATCGCTGAACAATCTGGTGCACAAATATTTCGACGAGAAGCAGGTCTACCGGATTGATCACTACCTCGGCAAGGAAACGGTGCAGAACCTGTTGGTTTTCCGGTTTGCCAATTCCCTGTTCGAGCCGCTCTGGAACCGCGATCGCGTCGAATCGGTCGAGATCACTGTCTCGGAATCTCTCGGCGTGGAACACCGCGGCCGGTATTACGACCATGCGGGCGCCCTGCGCGACATGATTCAGAACCACCTGACGCAGTTGCTGACGCTGATGGCTATGGAGCCTCCGGCCAGTTTCGACGCCGACGCCATCCAGCACGAAAAGGTGAAGGTGCTGTACTCGATCCGGCCGATCGGCCCGGGCGATGTCGTTTTCGGTCAGTACTCACGTGGGGAAATCGACGGCAAGCCGGTGGCTGCCTACCGCCAGGAACCAGACGTGGCTCCCGATTCCCGTACGGAAACGTTCGTGGCGATGCGGCTGCGGTTGAGCAACTGGCGCTGGCAGGGCGTGCCGTTCTATCTGCGGACCGGCAAGCGGATGACGAGCCGGGTGAGCACAATCGTAGTTAATTTCCGCTGCCCACCGGTCTCTCTCTTCCAGCCCTTCGCCTGTTCCTCGCTGCACCCAAACGCGCTAATGATCACGATCCAGCCCGACGAAGGGTTTGACCTGCAATTCGAAGTGAAATCGCCGGGCTTGCCGTTCCGTATCGCCACGCAGAAGCTGCATTTCCGCTACAGCGAGGCATTCCAGAGTTCGCCTGACGCGTACGAGACGCTGCTGCTCGACGTGCTGCTCGGCGATTCCACACAGTTCGTTCGTGATGATTGGGTGGAAGCATCCTGGCGGCTTTACACTCCCATTCTCGAAAATCCCCCGGCTGTTGCCCTCTATCCCGCCGGTAGCTGGGGACCGAAAGAGGCCGAAAGGCTGAGCTCGTTGCCGGCGCTCGGGAGTGCTGCCGCATCGTGAACTGGCAAACGAGTGTTTGGGACGACCGGGAAGCCCTCAGCCGCGCCGTGGCAGGGGAAGTGGAGAAGATTGCCGCGGCTTCCATCCGCAACGACGGGAGGTTCGATCTGGTGCTGGCCGGGGGACATACTCCTCGCCGGCTTTATGAAATCCTGTGCTCTGATTATCGTGAACGCATCGACTGGAGCCGGACTCACCTCTTCTGGAGCGACGAACGTTACGTCGAGCAGAACAGCCCCCTGAGCAACTACCGCATGGCCCAGGAGGCGCTCATCGTTCCACTCGGCATCTCGGAGAGCAACGTTCACCCGATGCCAACCTACTTTGCCGATCCTGACGAGGCGGCCGATGCTTATGAGAACGAGTTGCGCGCACATTTCGGTCCAGAAGGCCCAAAGTTCGATCTGGTGCTGCTCGGGATCGGCCCGGAGGGCCACACCGCATCTCTCTTTCCGGACTCTGTCGCGCTCAACGAAGTGGAACGATGGGTGCTGGCGGTCAAGGTCCCTGCCAAGCCACCGCTACGCTTGACGTTGACCTTGCCCGCTCTGGATTCGGCGAGCGACGTCTTCTTCCTGCTCTCCGGTGAGAGCAAGAAAGATATTGTCAGGAAGTTGTTGTATCCCGCCCCGGAAGAACAGGGCCAAATCTATCCGGCGGCCTGCGTACACCCGAAGGGTCGCACCGTGCTATTCCTCGATCGGGCTGCTCAGCCTTAACGCACCTCTGACGGTGTGCCCAACCGGGCTCACCGCCGGGTATCGTTGTTTGGCTCGGCCCGGCGATTAGGGTGTGGTTCGGCCGTGGATGTAGACGAAGTTCCTGGCGGTTTCGTCGAAATCCGCGATCTTGGGCACCATCACGTCGGCATGTCCTTGGCAGCCGCGATTGTAATGGGCGATGAACTCATCGCTATAGGCGTTGATGGTGCTGGGGACGATGTTCGCCAGTTCGCTCGGCAGGAAACAGCGGGTGCCACCCGGAGCCTTCACCGCAGCCTGTATCGCCGCTGCCAGGTTCACTTCGTTCCCCTTGCCTTCCACCAGTTTCCGCAGATGGATGGTGGCCGTGTGGCCGCCGTCCTTGCAGGAATTGCACTGGCCGCAAGACTCCAACCAGAGGAACTCGGCGTAGCGGTGTGCGACGCGAACCATGCAGGTGGCGTCGTCGTAGACGATGTAGCCGCCTGAGCCGAGGCCGGCCCCGATCTTGCGCATTGACCCGAAATCGAGCGGCGTGTCGAGTAGGTCGGCGGTGATCACCGGATTGGTAACACCCGAATAGATCGCTTTCACCTTCCGCCCGGGCCGCGTGCCGCCGCCCCAGACCTCTATCAACTCCCGCAAAGGCGTTCCCATGGGAAGCTCGTAAACGCCGGGCGTCTGGATGTCGCCGCAGACTGTGAAGACCATCGTTCCTGGCGTGTCAGTCGTTCCCATCGAACGGAACCAGTCGGCTCCTTCGCGGAGGATGTGGCCGACGTTGGCCAGCGTTTCCGCATTGTTGACGTCCGTGGGATTCGGTTCGTAGACGTCGAACATGGTGCGGGTAAATAAGCCTACTTGGTAGGGAGGGTTGTCGGCCTCGCGGGGCATTGCTTCCTTGCCCTCAATCACTTCCAGCAAGGCGCGTTCCTCGCCCAGCAGATAGTCCTCAGGACCGCGGACGACCTGCACCGGGGTATGGATCATGCCGCGGGCGGTCATCTCCTCGATCGCGCCTTCCAGGCGCATGTATTCCCGTTCGAAGCTGGTCTTCATGCCGATGAAGCATTTCTTGGCGCTGATGGCGTGGGCGACGATCTGTATGCCCTCGAGCAGTTGGTAGGGATTGCGGCGTATCATCGTCCGGTCTTTGAACGTGCCGGGCTCGCCTTCCGCCGCATTACACACCAGGTATCGGGTGGAGCAGGGACTATGAGCAATTGTGTTCCATTTTATGGCGGTAGGAAATCCAGCCCCTCCACGGCCGCGCAGGCCGGCCTTCTTGACCTCGGCGATCACTTCCTCCGGGGTCATGCTGAGCGCACGCTTCAGGCCCTCGCCCCCACCGACGGCGACATATGCTTCGAGAGTTTCGATCGCTTTTTCGGGTAAGAGAAATTTCTTCGGTGCAGCCAAGTTCCTCTCCTCGAGCAGGATTTAGCCGGTCTGAAGAATGGACAGATCTTAGCACAGCGGGAGCTGCGGAGTTGACCCTTTCCACACCTCCGTATGACAATATACCGGAATGGGCCCAACGCCGAAGAGTGCAGCATGACTATTGTTTTTGCCTTTTCCCGGGAGGCATATCCCGCCGGTTGCCGGGGTTCGCATGGCGATAAAGGTTCGAAGCTGGAGATGGTTTCCTCTGGAAACTTAATCGGGGCCTCTCGAAACCGCGGGGGCGGACAAAGCGTCGAACAATAAATAGGCAATGGCAAACCAATCCTGAGATGAGCCTAAGCATGCGGAGAGGACTGTTTGTTGCGGCCGCCTTGGCCGTGGCTGCGCTGGCGGGGTGTTCTCGCGCCAAGGTGCAATCGGCGCCGCCGCCGGCTGCCGTGCCGGTACGTGTGGCGCACGTGGTGCGGAAAAATATGCCGGTCACCGTCGAATCGGTAGGCACCGGGCAGGCGTATTCGAACGTTCAGATCGAGTCGCAAGTCAATGGCGTGCTGACGGGCGTCTATTTCAAGCAAGGAGCCTTCGTTCGAAAGGGGCAGTTGCTCTTCACGATCGATCCCCAGCCGTTCCAGGCTGCGCTGAACCAGGCACTTGGAAACCTGGCCAAGGATTCGGCGACAGCGCAAAATGCCGTGGTCACCGCCTCGCGTTACAAGAAACTGTACGAGGAAGGAATCGTCCCGCGTCAGCAGTACGACCAGTATCAGTCACAGGCCGATTCCTACACCGCCATGGTCAAGGCCGACCGTGCGGCCGTGCAGTCAGCCCAGTTGCAGCTCTCCTACTGCAAAATCTACTCGCCCATGGATGGCAAGACGGGCGCGCTGGGTGTCTTCGCCGGCAACTTGGTGAAGGCAAACAGCACACCTGTGCTGGTGACGATTAACCAGATTAATCCGATTTACGTGAATTTCTCCGTGCCGGAGGACCTGCTTGGCAAGGTGCGGCAGGCGTTGAAGACCCGCGAACGGGTACTGGCTTACCCGCAGACGGACTCGGCACATCCGGAAACCGGCCACCTGAGCTTCGTCGATAACACTGTGGACGTGTCGACGGGCACAATCATGCTGAAGGGCACTTTCCCCAACCAGGATCACCGACTGTGGCCCGGCGAATTCGTCACGATGCGCCTCCAGTTGGGCGAGGAACGAAATGCCGTCGTGGTACCGTCCCGGGCGGTCCAGACGGGCCAATCGGGCAAGTACGTCTGGGTGGTGAGTAAGAACAAAACCGCGCAGATGAAAACGGTGAAGATCGAGCGCCAATCCCGGGGCGAGACGGTGCTTGCCGGGGGAATCGCTCCGGGCGAAACTGTGGTGACCGAAGGCCAGTTACGCCTGGTGCCCGGCGCAAAGGTGGATATCCGCACGAGCCTCTAGCTCGAGCGGCGGGACGAGAGCGATGAGCATAGCCGAACTCTTCATTCGCCGGCCGGTTATGACCACCCTGGCCATGTTCGCGATCCTGCTCTTCGGCATCATGGGCTATCGCTCGCTGCCCGTCAGCGACCTTCCCAACGTCGATTTCCCCACCATCAACGTCGGCGCCAGCCTGCCCGGCGCCAGCCCGGAAACGATGGCGTCGTCGGTGGCGCTGCCCCTCGAAAAGCAGTTCTCGACCATCGCCGGCCTCAACTCCATGAATTCGCAGAGTTCGCTGGGCTCGACCCACATCACCCTGCAATTCGATCTGAGCCGCAACATCGACGCGGCCGCGCAAGACGTCCAGGCGGCGATTGCCAGCGCCTCCCGTCAGCTCCCGCCCAACATGCCGAGTCCGCCGACCTACTCCAAGGTGAATCCGGCCGACCAGCCGATTCTCTATCTGGCGGTGAGCTCCTCGGCGATGCCGATCTACCAGGTTGACGAATACGCGGAAAACCTGCTGGCCCAGCACATCTCGATGGTCAGCGGCGTGGCCGAAGTGGGCGTCTACGGATCGGCGCAGTACGCCGTGCGCATCGAGCTGAATCCGATGAAGCTGGCGGCGCGGAAGATCGGTGTGAATCAGGTGATCTCAGCGGTGCAGAGCGCGAACGCGAACCTGCCCACCGGCACGCTCTGGGGCCAGAACACGGCCTACACCGTGCAGGCCACTGGACAGTTGAATACCGCGGCTGCTTACCGCCCGATCATTGTAGCCTACCGCAACGGCTCTCCGGTGCGGCTGGAAGACCTCGGCCATGTGATCAACAGCATCCAGGACGACAAGGCGATCAGCTGGTTCAACACCCATGAGTACAGTAACCAGCGAGCGGTCATCCTGGCCATCCAGCGCCAGCCGGGCACGAACACCGTCGCCGTGGTGGACGCGATCCGTAAGATTCTGCCTCAGCTGATCGCCCAGGTCCCGCCCGCGGTCCACATCGACACGCTCTATGATCGGTCCAAGGACATTCGCTCCTCGGTGAACGACGTGAAGTTCACCTTGTGGCTGGCCGTCTGCCTGGTCGTGCTGGTGATCTTCCTGTTCCTGCGAAACGTCTCGGCAACGATCATCCCCAGCATGGCGCTGCCGATGTCCATCGTCGGCACCTTCGCGGTGATGTACGATCTGGGCTACACGCTCGACAACTTATCGCTGATGGCGCTGACGCTATCGGTGGGCTTCGTCGTCGATGACGCTATCGTCATGCTCGAAAACATCGTCCGGCACATGGAGATGGGCGAGCGGCCGATGGAGGCGGCGCTGCGCGGGTCGAAGGAGATCGGCTTTACGATCGTCTCGATGACGCTGGCCCTGCTGGCTGTGTTCCTGCCGATTCTGTTCATGGGCGGCATCCTGGGAAGGCTGTTGCACGAATTTTCGGTGGTGATCATGGTGGCCGTCGCTGTTTCGGGCATCGTCTCGCTGACGCTCACCCCGATGCTGTGCAGCCGTTTCTTGCGACCCCCGAAAGAAGCGGACCAGCACGGCCGTTTTTACCGGGCCACCCAGCGAGGTTTCGATGGCATGCTGGGCGGCTACCGGCGTAGCCTTCGCTGGTTTCTGAACCACCGCCTGCTGACCATCACTCTCGCCGGCCTTATGCTGGCGGTCACCGCCTGGGAATTTGTCGCGATTCCCAAGGGTTTCCTGCCCAGTGGCGACTCCGGCGAGGTGTTCGTCTATGACGAGGCGGTGCAGGGCATCTCCTTCCATGCCATGAAGAGCTATCAGGAAGCGCTCGACAAGATCGTCATCGCCGACCCGAACATCGATCAGTTCTTCTCGAGCGCCGGCGGCGGCTTCATGGGCGCAAACAATACCGGCCATCTTTTCGCCCACCTGAAGCCGGATTCCGAGCGGCAGTGGACGTCCTCGCCCACCTACAATTGGCTGAAGGCCCACGTCGCCAGCCATCCATGGATGGAAGGCCTGGTCAGAGACGTGCACTCCCTCTTCGCCCACCATCTGACCACGGACGAAGTGATGGCCGAGCTTCGGCCCAAGCTCGACAACGTGCCGGGTATTCGCGTCTACCTTCAGAACCCTCCGCCGATCAACATCGGCGGTCACCTGACGAAGAGCCAGTATCAATTCGCTCTTTCCAGTCCCGACACCGCGCAGCTCTATCGCTACGCCCCTCTGCTTGAGCAGAAGATGAAGAAGCTGCCGGGAATTATCGAAGTCGCCAGCGACCTCCAGATCAAGAACCCCCAGGTGAACGTCGTCATCAACCGCAACAAGGCTTCCGCCCTCGGCCTTTCCGCGGAGCAGATTGAAGATTCACTCTTCACCGCTTATGGCAGTCGCCAGATCTCCACGATCTACGCCCCCAACAACGAATACTGGGTGGAAACGGAGCTGGAGCCGAAATTCCAGAACGATCCCGAAGCGCTCTCGGTGCTCTATATCCGTTCGAGCAATGGCCAACTGGTTCCGCTGAATACCGTCGCCCACATCACCCGAAACTACGGTCCGCTCACGGTGAACCATATCGGCCAATCGCCGGCCGTTACGCTCTCCTTCAACCTCGCACCGGGCTATTCACTGAGCGCGGCTGTGAAAGAAGTCGATCAGCTCGCCCGCCTTGTGTTGCCAGCCGATATTACCGGCAGCTTCCAGGGAACGGCGCAGGCTTTCCAGGGCTCGATCGCCACGCTGGGCATCCTGCTGATCGTGACGGTGCTCGTCATTTACATTATCCTGGGCATCCTCTACGAAAGCTTCATCCACCCGCTCACGATTCTTTCCGGCCTGCCGGCAGCCGCTTTCGGCGGGCTGCTCACGCTGATGATCTTCGGCCACGAGCTCGACCTTTACGGCTTTGTCGGCCTGATCATGCTCATTGGCATCGTCAAGAAGAACGCGATCATGATGATCGACTTCGCCTTGGAAGCACAGCGCAACGAGCAGGCGTCTCCGCTCGAAGCCATTTTCCAGGGAGCGGTGATCCGCTTCCGGCCGATCATGATGACCACGATGGCCGCGATCATGGGTGTGCTCCCCATCGCGCTCGGCTGGGGCGCTGGAGCACAAACGCGCCGGCCGCTTGGCCTGGTAGTCGTCGGCGGCCTGATTCTGGCCCAGATTGTCACCCTCTACCTCGTGCCCGTCTTTTACCTCTACATGGAATCCTTCACCGGCATGCTGCGGCGCTTGCGCCACAAACCGGCTGCGGAACTGGTACCCGCCCACGCGGGCAGCGGCGGCAATGGTGGCCTCGGCGGAAATGGGCATAGCGCGAGTAACGGCGGCGAGCCGGTCACGGTGCGCGGAGCTAGGGAAGACTCCGAGGACCACTAGCCGTAGTAAGCGGTCTGTCCCCTGGGGCCTGCTGCGCCGCAGACACTCTAACCCCTTCTTGCACAGCTCGAAGCGTACATTCTTGCCCCGCAGGCTGGATTTCCCGCTCCATCTGTTGGACATCCCGACTGCCAAGTGTCGAACGCTCCGAGTAAAGCCGACTTCCGGATTGCCTCTTGCCTTTGTTTTCAATCGGGAGTAGAAAGCACATGTGGGGGGAGTGGAATGTCCAGGCTTCTCCTTGTGCTTACTCTTTTCTCTCTGGTGCCTGCCGTGCAGGCGCAGTCAGACATGGAAGTACCTCTGCCGGAGACGCCGATTTCAGAAAATCAGGGAATTTCCACGGTTCAGGGAGCGGTGCGCTACCAGAACGGCAAGCCGGCCACCTCGATTGTGGTTTCCTTGGTCGGGGTCGATAACGGTACGATTCTCAGGACTACAACCGACTCGAGCGGCTTCTACGCTTTCCGGAACCTGCGCACCGGTGATTTTCGGTACGAAGTGGAAGTCAATCAGCAGGGCTACGTGCCCGTGCACGAGTTCGTGATCTCCTGCGATCTGGCCC
Source organism: Candidatus Acidiferrales bacterium (assembly GCA_046704165.1). GTDB lineage: Bacteria > Acidobacteriota > Terriglobia > Acidiferrales > UBA7541 > JAKASX01. Next base: position 5,972 of record JBJKSI010000017.1, on the reverse strand, counting down.
CGGTTTCGCTCTTCCTTACTTTGATTCCGCAGCAGACGGGTTCTGCATCAAATGCGGACCCCCATGCCGGGCGAAAAATTCCGGAAAAAGCCCAGGCTGAGTACCGGAAGGGTGTTTCCTCGATGAGCGGCGGAAAAATGTCACAGGCGGTGGCGCATTTCTCGAACGCCGTCGGAATCTGCCCATTCTACTTCGAAAGCTATCTGAAGCTTTCCGCGGCCGAGGCGGATCAGCATCATTTTGCACAGGCGCAAAAGATGATCGATCGCGCAATGCGTCTCGACAAGCACAACTCCCTGGCCTATGCGTATCTCGGATATTTGCGCATGAAGGAAGGGAAGTCCGGGCAGGCCAAAAGGCAGTTTCGACACGCCATACGCCTGAACCCTTCCGATTGGCTGGCCCAGTTGGAGTTGGGGCGCGTCTTGCTGAGCGAGAAGCAGGCCAAGTCGGCTTTCCCGCATCTGGTTTTGGCTCACCAGGTGCACCCGCAACTGGCCTCGGTGCACTTGCTGTACTACGATGACCTCATCCTGCTCGATAAGAAATCGGCTGCCTTGGCCGAATTGAACGACATCCTGGCACGCTTTCCGAAGATCCCCGAAGCCGCCAAGCTTCGCCGCGTGCGTGGCCCCCTGGAGGCCGCGATCCGCGAGCATCGTTAACGCCAAATCCTTGTCATCCTGAGCGAAGCGAAGGACCCCGCGGCTACGTGTCCCGCCGTACTTCACCTCACCGCTGGTGGGATCGGCATGACAGGGCTGGGCAGACGGCCGTGAGCGGGCGCTCACGGGAAATGAAAAAAAAGGGTGGCCCGCCGTACGGCGGGCCACCCCAGTTGTGCTCCGAGGATTCGGAGCGGTTAGAACTCGAACCGGAGTCCGAGTTGAATAGTCCGGGGGCTGTTGCCTTGACCGGTTACGACGCCGAACGCTTGTGGGGTGTTCAGGTCGTACATCGAGAAGCTCCCGGTGCCCCAGTTGGGTTGGAAAATGTTGAACGCGTTGAAGAAATCGGCGCTGAAGTAGGCTTTGTACCGCTCAGTCACCGCGATATTCTTGCCGACCGAAAGATCCACGTTCCAGGTGATCGGTTCGCGCAAGGTGTCCTGCGCTGGCCGGCCATCCTGGGTGATCAGCGGCCTGCTCAGGCTGTTGTAAACAGCGGCTGGATTGGCAAAGACGTTGATCCCGCTGCCGCCTGTCGGCTGGGCGGGATCGCCATTGGTGCCGACGCCGCCGGATCCGGCAACGTTGTTGTGCCGACCCGACAGGCCGTAGATCGGCGAGGAGGCGACGGCGCAGACGGACCCGGAATTCAACTGGTTGCCGATTCCCGAGAGGTCGCCATAGTTGCCGTCGGCGTTCACGCAGATCGGAAGGCCGGTCTGCCACGTCCAGATCCCCGAGGTATACCAGCCGCCGATGATCCGGTTGAAGAAGGCGTTGCCGGTGGCAAAACGCTTTCCCTTCCCGAACGGCAGTTCGTAGTACCAGGTGGTGTTGATCACGCTGCGCCGGTCGAACGGTTCGGAAGAATAACCGGTGCTGTCCTTGAAGGGCGACGGGTCTGCGTAAATGATGTACTGCTGGTTCAGACCCACCGTGCCGATCGCGTGGGAGTAGGTGTAGTTGAATTCCAACTGGAGTCCGTTGGAGAAGTACTTGTGGAGGCTGATGAACCCGGCGTTGTAGTTGGCCCAGCCGCCCCAGTAGTTATAGAAGTCGTAGATGAACTGCATTGGGTCGAGTGGTGTCTGGGCAATGTAGTCGTAGTTAAACAGCATGAACGACGCCAAGTCGCCGTTGGCGGCGTCGGTAGTGTCTTGCGCTGCCTGGATGGTGCACGTGGTGCCGTACGTCTGCATACACCAGGCCGCACCGGTAGTTCCGTGAGTTCCGGGAACCGCCATGTCTTCGAAGAACGGCTGCGTTGGAGCGGTGTTGGGATTGCCGCCGTTCCGGATGTAGGTAGCAATGTTGTCGAAGGCTTGCCCCAGGGTCTGCCCGGACTTGGGGTCCTTGGCATAGGCATCGGCAGCGCCCAAATCACCGCCCAGCTCGAGGTTGCGGCTCAAGCGTCCGATGTAGCCCACGTCAATCATCCAGTTTTGCGGCAAAGTCCGTTCGACGTCGATGCTGATGTTGTGGGACCACGCCGGCTTGGTGTTCGGATCGAGGTTGAAGCTGAATAGGCTGCTGAAGTTGCCGGGTTGAACCAGAGGATAGCCGCCGATGCCCTTGGGCGGAGGCAGCGTCTTGCCGTCGATGCCGATGCGGAAGGCGTCGGCCGCTGTGGTGCTGCTGCCGCTGCAAGTGCCGTTCATGAGCGGTCCGTTGCAACCGGCGATCTGCATGAAGCCGTCGGTCAGTACTGGCGTCATCACCAGCCCCACGGCGTTCGTCCGGTTCCATACGATGGAGTAACCGCCGCGAATCACCGTCTGATGGTGGCCGAAGAACCAGTTGTTGATCGAAGGCTGCCAGGCGATAGCCACACGAGGACCGAGTTCACCCCAATACGTGTTGATCGGCCGGGAATAGCCGGGAATGTGCCGGATCGGCGTGAACTCGAAAGGTGAGCTGTCCACGGTGTCTCCGGGAAGATAGGGAAAGACGTTCCCGTTGTCGAGCGAGTTTTGCCGCGCCTGATAATAGGCCTTGACGTTGGTCACTACCTGTCCGGTGGTGGTGTACTGCTGTAGCGCCTGAAGACCATTCACTTCCCGCGGCGGGAACTGGGCGCCCCAGTTCAGTCCGTAAGTCAGTGTGAGGCTCGGGCGGACCTGCCACGTGTCCGAAATGTACGTGTAGAACGAGCCATCGTGCATGTGAATCAGCAGCGGAGTGCCGGCCGGGTTGGGCTGGAAGTTGCCGTTGGCCGAAATGACCTGCGAGCTGTGGTCCACGAGACCCAGCATCGCCGAGTACATCGAGTCCCAGCGGCTCAGATCGCCACTCAGGATACAACTTCCTCCCTGACCGCTGGCACAGATCGCCGGATGCTGGCTGGCAGATGTGTTGACGAAGCCGCCGCTGCTCATGTGGCGAGAGCCGACCCAGAAAATCGGGCCGGACGTCAGGCCGCCGAGTACGTTGTCGGTGCGCAGGTGCAGGATGTTCCAGAAATACCAGGAACCGCCGAACTGAATCTGGTGGTTGCCATGGAGCCACGTGGCATCGTCGGCCAGATACCAGTCTCGGCCATCCCACATGCGCGCCCGGGCTTGCTGCGTGTTGAAGTTGATTGGATCTGCCCAAGGCTTGCCTGCGCCGGCGCCTCCGGTTGCTCCTTCTCCGGAAACCTGCAGCGTCGCGTTCAGGCCCGTAATGTTCGAGGGATTGGTGGGCGAGAGCCGGCCCCAGGCCCAGTTGTCGCGCTTGAACGAGCCGTGGGCCACGTTCGTGAAATGGGGACCAATCTGGCCGGTGAGCATGAACGTGCCGAAGCGAGGCTGAAAAGGCGTGTCGCTGAGCAAGCCCTGCTGGCCAGGAATGATGTCAAGTTGATCGGTGGTGGTGTAATTGAGCACTTGTTGGCGCCAGCTCAGCATCAGGTGCCAGCGATCGTTGATTTTATAGTCGATCTTGAGCAGGCCGTAATTTTCATTGGTCGGTGTGGAGTAGGAGGAAAGAAACTCCTCGCTGTTGAGTCCGTCGCCGGTGCCCGGCACGTTGGGCAGCGGCTCGTTTTTCCAGTATTGCTGGATGAGCGGGTCGATGCCGATGCCGCGCGGATCGCACATGGTGCCGCCGCTGGCGCCGCAGGCGGTTGAGTTGGACAGATTGTAGGCCACCACGTTACCGGCCCCATTCACAAACTGCAGGATACCTTGCCGGGCGGTTGCCGTTGGCACGTCGGTGCCGATGTTGGCGCTTTCACGGAAACGGCGCCCTTCATAGTTTCCGAAGAAGAAGAGCTTATTCTTGAGTATCGGGCCGCCGAGCGTGAAACCGAAGCGGTTGTTGACCTGGTGCGGCTTGTGGTGGCCGATCCGGTTCAAGGCCCAACTGTTCGCTCCGAGTGCGCTGCCCGTGTAGTACTCGTAGAGAGTGCCGTGGAACTGGTTCGTGCCCGACTTGCTGTTGATGATGATCTGTCCGCCTTGTGAGCGGCCAAAGCTCGCCGTCGGGCTGGAGGTAACGACGTGAAACTCCTGTGTGCTGGCAACCCCGACCTGGATGTAGGGAGAGGGTTGAGCTTCGCCGGGGACCGCGGCGTAGGAGTTGCTGCCCTCGGTGTCGCTTGTGGCGTCGCCGCCGTCGACCAGGAATGTCGTTTGATCGCTCATGGCGCCGGCCACCTGCCCGCCGGTGATGTCGTCGGTGCTTTCGGGAGCAACAGCGGGTTGGAGGCTAAGGAACGACGCTACGTTGCGCTGCGCACTCGGTAGCCGGAGCAGTTCGTTTCCGCCGATGGTCGTGCCGATGCTGGCGTTGGTCGTCTGCAGCCGGGCGACGCCGGTTGAACGTACCGTCACCGTCTGCGTCGTGGCTCCCACTTTGAGCACGATCGGATAGCTGTATGTCTTCGTCACCTGTACCGTCACTTCGCTGACCACGTAGGTCTGGAAGCCTTTTGCCGTGATGCGAAGGACGTAGTCTCCCGGGCGTACGGCAGGAAACGCGAAACGCCCCTGTTCGTTAGTTGTTGTCTTGAGTGTCGCGCTGGTTGCCGTGTTGACGAGGGAGACCGCGGCATCGGGAATTACGGCTCCGGTAGGATCCTTCACGCTTCCTTGCACGGCCCCGGTTACCGCTTGGGAATGCAGGCCGATAGGGAGCAAGGCAAATATGCAGACACAAGTAAAGACGAGCCAAAGAGCACGTCTCTCGTGCATCCAGCACCTCCTCGGTGGGCGCTTAGCCCGTTAGGTTAGGCAATCCCTAGAGGTAGGCGATTCAAGACGAACGTAATGGCTGGGAAGGATAAGAAAATAGGAGGGAAACTGTTTGGAGATGGCCTACACACCCGAAACAGCGGACTTGGCGCTAGACGCTGCCACGCCAGCACCTTACACGAAAAGGAAATATGTTCTCCTTCGTGCATCGTTCACCGCTACCACGGGTTGCCGTTCGCCCTTCCCAGTGTGACCCGTGAACCCGCCCCTAGGTGAATGATCGAAGGCTAGTCGACCGGCTGCCCCACGCGACCACCAGCTTTTTCGACCGCCCGCACCGTACTGCCTGACTGATACTTTGTCAAGGAGTTTCTTTCGGATGTGTCAAAGCTCTTTAGAAATGTCCCCTAATCGGCCTCCGGAAGGAGGTCGGATTGGGGCGCACGGAGATGAGCGAGAGGGAGTTGGGAAGGGTGGAAGTGCTGGCTCGAGTCAAGGGCGGGCAGTTGCGGGTGGTGGATGCAGCGGCGCTGCTACAGCTCAGTTATCGGCAGACGAAGCGGCTGTGGAAGCGATATCGCAAGCAGGGCGCGGGGGGATTGAAGCACCGCAGTGCGGGACGTCGATCGAACCGGGCTTATCGAGAGGGCTTTCGGCGCGAGGTGCTGAAGCGGGTGCGAGAGCAGTACGGCGGGGCGGTGGGCGAGCGGTTCGGTCCGACGCTGGCCGCCGAGCATCTGTGCTCGGAGGACGGGCTGCGGGTGGACGCGGAGACGTTGCGCCGCTGGATGCTGGCCGAAGGGCTCTGGAGCCGAGAGCGGAGGCGCCGGCGTCACCGTCGTCGCCGGGAGCGCAAGGAGCATTTCGGGGAGATGGTGCAGATGGACGGCAGCTTCCACCGTTGGCTGGAGGATCGCGGGCCGGACGGCTGTCTGATCAACATGGTCGACGACGCGACGAGCCGGGCGCTGGCGCAGATGGGGGATGAGGAGACGATCTGGGCGGTAGTGGATGGGTTGCGGGCGTGGATCGAGCGTTATGGAGTGCCGCTGTCGTTGTACGTGGACTGGAAGAATCTCTACAAGCGGGCGGCGACGCCAAAGGAACGGTTGCGCGGAGAAGAGCCGGTGAC
>JBJKSI010000016.1:0-8847 GCA_046704165.1 Candidatus Acidiferrales bacterium | reverse complement strand
CATTTTCTTCTTCCCCGCAGACCGGTACCCTTCGGTCAGCCCTGCCTGAACGCCAAGCCTCTTCAAAAGCTGCAACCACCGGTTCGGACTTGAACGGCCGATTGGACGACTCCGCACCTGTTTCCTTTTTTCTCGCTTCGCCGACAATGGTTGATTCCCAGGCGCCCAGGCCAGCCGCCGAACAACGCGATTCTCTCCGCCGCTTTCAATCCCGTCCGTTCGGACTTGAAAGCGTGGGAACAGCGGTCTTGTCATGGCTGATCGTGGGTGTCTGCGGGGCCTGGTTCCTGTTCTGGCTGCTGCGGGTTTTCGGACAAATCGCCGTGGCGCTGCAACGGTAGAGCGCGGCTTCGGGGTGGTTTTGCCTGCTCGCGACCGTCCATGATCGCTTCCAGCCGCATGTCGCGCCCACCCGCTCCGGTTGGGCAACCCAACCCTCCTCCAGCTAATCCAAGCCATTTGACGGAGACGACGGATCTTAGGCCCATTCCCCGCGTATGCCTCAAGGTGATGGCTTGGTATGCAGGGCATGTTTATGGTACCCTCCGCAAGGGGTGGAATTCTTTCGAATCGCAGGCTTTAGCCGGAAAAAGCCTGCCAGCCACTCCATCTAGGTCTGTCTCGAAGTCAAAATTCGCTGCCAGCCTCTGGAGAATGACTGTTTGTGCGGAATTGTAGGCTTTACCCACAGGAGTCATGTCGTCAGTTCCAGCCGAATTGAAGATGCGGTCGATTCCCTGATTCATCGCGGTCCCGACGAGCAGGGTGTTTATCGATCTCCATTTGTCTCGCTGGGCTCGACCCGCCTGAAAATCATCGACTTGGCCTCCGGGCGCCAGCCGATGAAATCGGAGGATGGGGACACGGTTCTGGTGTTCAACGGCGAAATTTACAACCACGCCGAATTGCGCCGGGAACTGGAGGGGCTGGGCCACCGGTTCGTCACCCACAGCGACACCGAAACAATCCTGCGCGGTTTCCTTCAGTGGGACACGGCCTGTTTCCGACGCTTGCGCGGGATGTTCGCCATCGCGCTGTGGACCGAATCGAGCAAGCGCCTTGTTCTGGCCCGCGACCGCCTAGGCATCAAGCCGCTTTACCTCGCGCGGCTCGCCGACGATATCCTGTTCGGCTCCGAACTCAAGGCCATTCTCGTCCATCCGGAAGTGGAGCGGCGGCTGAGCTTGCCCGGCCTGAACTGCTATCTCTCGCTGAACTACGTTCCCAGCCCCTGGACCCTGGTCGATGGCATTGAAAAGCTTCCTCCGGGCCATTTCCTCGAATGGCGCGACGGAGACGTCCGCCTGAATGCCTATTGGCGCCTGGAGTTTCGCGAGCAGCCGGAATGGACAGAGGATTCGGCGAAGGAGCGGCTGGATTTCCTGCTGCGGGAATCGATGCGCGAGCACCTGATTTCCGATGTTCCGCTGGGCGTATGGCTCAGCGGGGGTTTGGATTCCTCCACCATCCTGCATTATGCGTCCCAAGCGGCGTCCTCGCGCCTGAAGACCTTTTCCATCTCATTTTTCGGGAGAAGCTTCGACGAGTCCGGTTATGCCCGTTCCGTGGCGGCACACTACGGAACCGAGCATTATGAATTGGATTTGAACCTGGACCTGGACCTGGCCGATGCGATCCAGGATTTCGCCTACTATTCCGACGAGCCCAGCGCCGATTCCGGGGCCCTCCCGGTCTGGTTCCTTTCCCGACTGAGCAAGCAGAAAGTGACGGTCGCGCTCAGCGGCGAGGGCGCCGATGAACTCTTCGCCGGCTACCTCACCTATCCGGCCGACCGCCTGGCGCGAACCGCGCGCCGCTTGCCCGCGGGCGCATTGGATTTCGGTCTGGGCCTGCTGCGGAACTGGCCGGTTTCCAACGAGAAAATCGGGCTGGAGTACAAGATCAAACGCTTTCTGGAAGGTGCGCGTCTACCGGCCGGCGAAGCGCACCTGTATTGGAACGGCACCTTTTCCGAAGCGCAGAAGAAGGAGTTGCTGCCCGGCGCCGATCACCGGTATTTCCGGGACGTTCTGCGCCAGCTTCCGGCGCCGTCGGCCACCTTGGGCGATCTGAACCGCTTCCTTCTGCTCGATCAGATTTGCTACCTGCCCGACGACATCCTCTGCAAAAGTGATCGGATGAGCATGGCGCATTCGCTTGAGGTGCGTCCGCCATTCCTCGATCACCGGCTCGTGGAGTTCGCCGCTTCGCTCCCGGAAGGATTCAAGCTCCGTGGTTTCCAAAAGAAGTATTTGCTGAGCCAGCTGATGAAGGAAAAACTTCCCGCGTCCGTTCTCGGGCGCAAGAAAATCGGTTTGGATATTCCCACGCACGACTGGCTGCGCGGTCCTCTGCGCCCGCTTCTGCAGGATACGCTGGCGCCGGAAGCGGTCGCGCAAAGCGGATTGTTCCGCCCCGAGGCGGTCCAATCCTTCGTTCGCCGGCACCTGGAGCGGCGGGCGAACCTGGGATTCCATCTCTGGGGATTGATGATACTTTTCATGTGGATTAGGAAATGGCAGATCCAGCCAACACCGTATTTCGAAGCACGGGGGGAACCGCTCGAAAGAGTGCTGCCCTTGAGCTGATCGTTGTCCTTTTCGCCGCGATCATTTTTGGAAGCTGCATCGTTCGCCCGCCTTCTCTGATGGACGATGTGGACGCGGTGCAGGCCCAGATTGCCCGCAACATGGTCCAATCGGGCAACTGGGTCACGGCGCATCTGGACGGGATCGCCTATCTGGAAAAGGCGCCGCTGGTCTACTGGGCCATGGGCGTGTCGTACCTGATTTTTGGCGTGCACGACTGGGCGGCGCGGATTCCCATCGTCATTTCGGTTCTCCTGCTGTGCTGGCTGACCACCCGTTTCGGTATGTGGGCGTTCGGCCGCCGCGCCGGTTTCTACGCCGGCTTGTGCATGGCGACCTGTATCGGACTGTTTCTCTTCACCCGCATTCTGATCCCGGACGTGATGCTGGTCGGGACGATCGCGCTGGCGATGTGGGCGTTTCTCCGCGCGCTCGAGGACGAGGAGCCGCACCCGCGCTTATGGGCCTTCCTACTGGCGGCCAGCATGGGACTCGGATTGCTCCTGAAAAGTCTGATCGGGATCGTGTTCCCGATTGGCGCGGGACTGGTTTACCTGGCGATCACCCATCAACTTTTTCTGCGCCGCACCTGGAAACGTCTGCACGTGTTCACGGGCCTGCTGGTGGTGCTGGCCATCGCGGCGCCTTGGCACGTGCTGGCCACGCTCCAGAACCCTCCGACCTGGTCCTGGTCGATGTATAGCGGCCCCGGCGTATACCACGGCTTTCTCTGGTTTTTCTTCATCAACGAGCAGTTGCTGCGCTTCTTGAACATGCGCTACCCGCGCGACTACAACACGGTGCCGCGGCTCTGGTTCTGGCTGTTCAATCTGGCCTGGCTGTTTCCCTGGAGCGTCTATCTGCCGGCCGCGGTCAAGCTTTCCTACAAACCCGAAGATCGCGCCGGAAAGACGCGGCTGCTGGCCCTTTGCTGGATCGGTTTTGTCATGGTGTTTTTCACCTTCTCGACCACCCAGTCGTACTATTCGATGCCCATCTATCCGGCCATGGCGCTGCTGCTGGGTTCGGCGATGGCGACCGATTCGAAATGGCTCAATTTCGGCAGCAAGCTGCTTTCGGTCGTGACCGCCGCGGCGTGCGGTACGGCTGTCGTCATCTATTTTCTAGTTCGGGGAATGCCAGCTCCGGGCACCATTGCGGACGCACTGACTCGCAATCCAAAGGTGTACACGTTCGCTCTGGGACACTTTGAGGATTTGACCATCCGCTCGATGGCCTACCTGCGGCCGGAACTGCTTCTGGCGGCCCTCGCATGCCTTGTGGGATCGATTGCCGCCTGGCGCTATAAGAACCGGCGCGCCGCGAGCAGCTATATTCTGATTGCCGTGATGATGGTCATATTCTTCCAGGCCGCACGACTGGCCATGGGGGTGTTCGATCCCTACATGTCCTCCTACCCGATCGCGCAGTCGCTGCTCAAGTCGCCGCCCGGTAAATTGATCGTCGGCGAGCAGTATTACCGTTTCTCGGCCGTATTCTTCTACACGGACCGGAAGGCGTACCTGCTCAACGGCCGCGTGACGAATCTCGAATATGGCTCCTACGCGCCCGGCGCTAAAGACCAGGTCTTCATCGACAACCAGCAGTTCAAAAAAATGTGGATGACCGGCCAGCGCTATTATCTGTGCACGTTTCATCGCCACTTGGCGCAATTCGACGATCTGGTTGGCAAGAGCCATCTCTACTTGGTGGACCATAGCGGTCGTCAACTACTCTTGACAAACCAGCCCCTCCCGGATGCTGTACCATAAGGCAGAGTCCTTTCGGATGAAATGGGATGCCTCGTTGGGAAGGGGACCTGCGGAGGGTAGACTAGAGCCGTGAGCGCAATCGGCGAAGCCCAGACCCGTTCGCGCCCGCTTGCCGCGGGCCAATCCGCTTTGCCTTCGCCAACCCGGCGCCTCCTGCTCGCCCTCGCGCGCTTGGGGATCGGCCTCGGCCTTCTCGCCTATCTGATCGAATCGGGCGTGATCAATTTGCGCGCGCTCGAGCGGCTGGTCACCTTCTGGCCTTTTGCGCTGGGCGCCGGCGTGCTTTTCCTGTGCGACATGGGCCTGATGGCGGTCCGGCTTTCCTCGCTTTTCCGGCCCCACTCCCTGAAACTTTCCTTCGGATCGGCGTTCCGGCTCACCCTGGTGGGCCAGTTTTTCACCGCATTCCTGCCCGGCGGTGCCGGGGGCGATGTGGTGAAGATGTACTATGCCGCTCGGGAAAACCGCGGCCGGCGAACCGAAATCGTCACGATCGTGCTTTTCGACCGAGCGGTCGGTATGTTCTCCCTGGTGCTCTTGTCGCTCTTGATCGCTCCGTTCTTCCTTTCTCTGATCGGTTCAAATACCATTCTCAGCGGGCTGCTCATCGCCGCCGCTGTTCTGACCTTGACGCTTCTAGTGGGTGGCGCGCTGGCCGTTTCCGGCTACGCGTCCAGGAACCGCCTGGTGCTGCGCCTGCTCGATTGGGCGCCGGGAGGGAGCCATGCGCGGCGCATCATGGAAACCCTGCGCGGCTATCGCCACAGCCTTGGCACGCTGGCCGCCGCCATCGGTCTCGGCCTGGCGGGAAACCTGACGACGCTCGCTTCCACCATGCTCATCGGTATGGTGATGAATCCGGGCTCGATCGCCTGGCGGATGAGTTTCCTGATTCCCCTGGGAGATGTGGCCAACTCCGTTCCGCTCACGCCCGGCGGGCTGGGCGTGGGCGAGGCTGCCTTCGGCGCGTTGTTCTCACTGGGGGGGTTGGAGCGCGGAGCCGATATCCTGCTTGGCTGGCGCCTGGTGACGGTGCTGGTCGGTCTGCTCGGGCTGGTCTTTTATCTCCAGGGATTGCGCCGCGTTGTTTCCGCCGACGCGGGAACCCCTCCTGCTCCCACGGGAGCGATCGTTCCCTCTGCCGAATAGAGCCTGGAGCCAAGCAAGCTGTTCTGTGCGAGCCCGATGCTACGCTGTGCCCCATTCCCTTCGCATGAGCGGGACCGCTGCAGCCACACGCCACGCATGCCTGCGCACGCTCGATAGGCCGACTTTAAATAATATGAGCGGGAAGGGAAGCCGGGAATCTAGCTCGGCTGATCCATGGAATCGGCCTCGGCTGCCAGGGGCATCTCTGCCGTTTGCAGGCCCATCGGTACGGCCACAAGCCCTTCTGCGACATCCTGGGAAGATCTCAGCCGGTACGCGCCGCGCAACGCCATGGGAGTCAAAAGCGTGGTGAGCATAACCACCGCGACCATCACGGCAATTTCGGCTGGGCCGAAAATGCCCGTGCCCGCCCCCATCGCCGTGACGATCAACCCGACCTCGCCGCGAGATATCATTCCACAGCCGACGCGGAAGCTGCGCACCCAGTCCATGCCGCATGTCAGCGCCGCCGATCCACATCCGATCAGCTTGCCGACGACGGCGACGACCAGCGTCAGCAGCATCAGGCCCCAGTGGCCGCTCAGGGCCCGATAATCGCTCGAAAGCCCCATGGAAACGAAGAACAGGGGAATCAGCAATCCGTGGCCGATGGCATGAAAGCTGCGTTCGACGTCATGCTTGAACTCGGAATCGGCGAATACGTAGCCGAGCAGATAGGCGCCGGTAATCCCGGCCACGCTCCCGAACACTTCAGCGGAAACCGCGTAAAGAAGAACGAGCGCGAGAATGCAGCTCGGAACGGCTTCGTGCGCCGACAGCTTGCGCAACTGGCGCACCAGCGGCGCCAGCCACCGCTTCGCCGCACCGTAGCCAATGAAGAAAAACAGCGCCACGCAAACGCTGATAGCTGACATTTGAACGATCAGCGGATGGCTCGCCGCCCAGGGGAATCTTCCGCGCAGCCATGTGCTGGCCATCGGGGCCAAACCGAAACTGCTGGCGCCGGTGGTCGTTGCCGAAGCGGCCAGAATGGCGAGCACGAACAGCCCCATCACGTCGTCGATCACCGCCGCGCCCAGGATCACCGTCGCTTCCGGCGAGGACATCTTCCCGGAGTCCATTAGGGTGCGGGCCGAGATCGAAACGCTGGTTGCCGTCAAGGCCCCGCCCAGGAAGCAAGCGGTCGTCCAGGAAAGGCCCATCAAGTGTCCAACGCCGGCGCCCAGAAAGAACGGCCAGATCACACCGAACAGGGCGACAAAGAAGGCCGTTACGCTGGCCTTACGCATCCGCTCGATATCGGTTTCGACGCCCGCGATGAACATCAGAACGTAACCGCCCAGGTGTGCGAGCAACGTCAGAGTGTCGGTTGCCTGGCCACCTTGAAACAGGTGCCAGTGCATCAGGTTGAGGATGCTCGGTCCGAACGCAACGCCGACCAGCAATTCACCGAGAATCGGCGGCACGTCGTACCGTTGGCAAACCGAGCCGGCCAGTTTCACTGCCGGCAAAAGGAGAGCAAGAAGCAATGCCAGTTGAAGTGCAGGCTGCATGTCTCCGTCCTTACTGGACGCCTACCGTGTCCAATTCCTCGTTTGAACCGCTTTCCAGTTTCTTGTTGCGGACTTTCGTCCAGAGCCCCTTGAGACGCCCGAGAGACAGCCACGGCGTTCGGTACCCGCCGCGGTCGATTCCTTGCCTAAGCATGTCGCGAATCGTCGCGGCCTGGCGTCGCGCCAGCTCCGACTGTGCCGTGTTTTCCGCCAGCAGGGCCGCTTGCCGGGTGTGGTCTTCCGCCTTTGTCATCACCCGCAGCCGCATCCATAGCTCGCCCATCTTGAGGTGAGCGATAAAGCTGTCCGGGGCCAAACGTACGGCTTCGGCCAGTTCTTCCATGGCCTCCTGCGCGTCCAGGGCCACACAAAGCGCCATACCCAGCAGGACCCGAAGCTCGGAAACTTTCGGATAGCGCGAAGCAGCTTGGCGCAACGCCGTCACCAACTCGCCGCTCTCCTCTTTCGTGAGAACGCGCGGATCGGCGAACATCCGCGCCAGCAATCCTTGCGCCTGACCGGGAATCGCGGCCAGAACCGGCGACGCGAGCGGCGCCAGCGTGTTGCTTCCGTTGCCTTCGCTCGTGCTCAATATGGCCAAGTCGCTCATTTCGTTTTTTTCGCCTCGCTCGCTCTTCCTGCTGCGTTTCTATCGTCGTTCGGAGAGGAGTGCCCGGCGGGCAGGACCGAAGAGGGGGGACCGATCCTGCGCCGCCAGGCGTTTCCAGCTAACCTCCGCTAAGAAGCGAAGACCGAGGAGGTAACTCCGTATTCCGCCTCGGCGTGCTGCATAAACTCCGGCTCAGACCGGAATACAAACTCGGGATAACCCAGTTGGCCCATTTCCGGAAGGTCGAGTCCGCCCACTTCGGATTCCACCGAAACCCGCTGCCCGACGAAGAACTCGATCCCGAGATTCACCAGGAAGCTGAACGTGAAGATGAAACCGATCAGTGTGGAAATGCCGACCAGTTGGGCGACGAGCTGGCCCGGATCTCCGTAAAACAATCCACGAACCCCGCCCATGCCCGTGCCGTCGGAAAACAGTCCCACCGAAAGCACGCCCCACAGACCGCAGGTCCCGTGAACCGAAACAGCCCCGACCGGGTCGTCCACTTTCATGAAGTTTTCGATGAACGAAACGCTCAGGCAAACCAGCACGCCGGCAACCAGGCCGATGATGCAGGCGCCGACCGTGTTCACGAACCCGCTGGGAGCGGTGATGGCCACCAGCCCCGCCAGAAGCCCGTTGCCGCTCATCGAGGCGTCCACCTTGCCATTCTTCATCCACATGTAGAGCAAGGCCCCGAACGTCCCGGTGCAGCCGGCCAGCATCGTGTCCACGGCGATCGTGCCGATGCGCAAGTTACCCGCCGCGGAAGCTCCCAATGTGCTGCCCGGGTTGAACCCGAACCAGCCGAAGGCCAGGATGAAGCAGCCGATCATCACTGCGGATATATCGTGGCCGATGATCGGATTGCTCGACCCGTCGCGATTGAACTTCCCGATGCGCGGCCCGACGATCAACGAAACCGCCAAGGCAGTGATCCCGCCGACGGCGTGAACCACGCCCGACCCGGCGAAGTCAGCGTAGCCGGCGCCCAAGTGGAGGTTCGATCCGAGCTGCGCCAGCCAGCCGCCACCCCATGCCCAGTTGCCGTACAGGGGATAGGTGACCGCGCCCATGATGAAGGACGAGACGGCGAAGGCCAGGAACTTCCAGCGCTCGGCGCACGCCCCGGTGACGATCGTCAGCGCGGTGTCCATGAACACCATCTCGAACAGGAAGATCACCATTACGCCGACGTCGTAGGAGTGGCCGGA
>JBJKSI010000015.1:0-26462 GCA_046704165.1 Candidatus Acidiferrales bacterium | reverse complement strand
CCCTCGCCTTGCCCCCACTTACCCTTCATCGCTAAACTGTCGCGGGAACGCTTCCAGGTTTTTCGCTGATTTCCCTGCGAACTTGACCCTGACAACCGCCCCAAACAGTCAAAAAATGTGACGCTTCTAAAAATGCATTCGGCTGAAAACACGCCGCTTGCCCGCCACAACCTTCGACATCGTGTGACGCTTCTCTCGAAAGGACGACGTGCCATCTACCTGGCCGAGGTCTCCGATCTCCTGGTTCAGTTGAGCGGAATCCCCCGGCGTTCCGGACGCAGTTTTCCGTGTACTTCAATATCTCGAATTGCCACAATGGCGGGTAAAGGAGCCTGGCTATGAAAAAAGCACTCTTGCTAGCGGCGGCGATGGCTTTGGCCGTCCTGCCCGCATCGGCCCAGAAAAAGGAAAACGAGCGCATCGAAAACGCAGGTAAGGTCATGGTCGAGATTCTTAACGTTCCCGAGGACATCCCGGCCGACATTTTGAACAAGGCGGAATGCGTCATCGTGCTTCCGTCGGTCAAGAAATTCGCCTTCGGTTTCGGAGGCAGTTACGGCCGCGGCGTGATGACCTGTCGCGGCGGCAAGAACTTCACCGGTCCCTGGGGTGCGCCTTCCATGATGGCGCTCGAGGGTGGCAGCTTCGGCCTGCAGTTGGGGGGTCAGGCCACGGACTTCGTTCTGCTGGTGATGAACCCGCGCGGCGCGGATTCGATTCTCGGCAGCAAGGTCAAGCTGGGCGGTAATGTTTCTGCGGCTGCCGGCCCCAAGGGCCGCGATGTCTCCGCGGCCACCGACGTCACCATGCGCGCGGAAGTTCTCTCCTATTCCCGCTCCCGCGGCCTCTTCGCCGGAGTCTCCTTGGCCGGTTCCACCCTCCGCCCCGACAATGGCGCCAATGAGAAGCTCTACGGGAAGGGAATTACCGCGAAAGACATCGTTCTCAAGGGCGCTGTTCACCCGCCCGCTTCCGCCAAACTGCTTCTCGACACGCTCAACAAGCGGTCTCCCAAGAACGAATCCGAGAAGTAAGTCGGCTGCTTTCTTGTGCGCGAGGGCCGCAGTCTTTCCTCTGCGGCCCTGCGCCCACCTCGATCACCATCCTGCTACGCTCCGGATCGCCCTTCCCCGGGAGAGGTCCACGCAAAGTTCTGCAAATCCCTACTCGTCGCTTGGGATTCCACCCGCCGCTCGCCCCTCCCTCCCGCTGTAGCGCTTACTCTCACACCGGTGGGCTATTTCACACGCCGCGCGATCGGCTGGCGCTGGCGACGACTTTCCCCTCGGTGACCCTGCGCCTATCCGGCAGCCCTGCAAGGGGATAGCCCGCCCTCCCCGCGCAGTTCCCGCCGCGCCCGGCGATTCGGCGCGGAATCGTGCGTGCTGGGAGAAGGGCAAAAGAAGAGCCTGACTCATCACAAAAGAACAAAAACTCACCGTCGAGAAAATCAGAAGCCTCGCGGGCAAGGTGCCGTTATCAGGCAAGTGACGCACAAGTGGCGCCGACCGGAGGGAGCGGCGCAAACGCGGCACCAGAATTGAACAGCTCCGGCAGCAACACGCCGTCCTCCGTTGGGGCAGCAGGCGCGCTGCCTGTCGTGGTGATCGTGCAGCTCCGTCAGCTGACGGGGCCGAAGGAGGAACGAACATGTATGCGCGAGTCCTGGAAATGAAGACCAAGCGCGGGCAAGCCCGCGGGCTCAGCAATGCCATCGAGCGCGAAGTTAAGCCGATCGTCGAGAAATATCACGGGTTTATCGAGGGAATTGTCCTCATTCCCGACGAAGCGCCCGACACGCTGATGACGGTCAGCTTTTGGCAGGATAAGGCCGCCGCAGAGAAGTTTCGCGTCGACGGCTATCCGAAGGTTGCACCAATCTACGAGCGTTTCACTGACGGTGGCATCCACGTGAAAAATTGCGACGTCACGCTGGTGCCATCCTTCACCAAGGCACGAGCAGCCAAGGCGTCGTAAACGGATTTGCCCGGGGCGGGAACCCTCCTGTTCCCGCCCTTCGCCGTCATTTGGCGAAACTGCTGGGGCCGGAAAAGGTGTCGACCATGAAAAGAATACTTGTCGCAACGCTGTTGGTCTTGTCCCTGGCGCTGTTCTTCGCTCCCCCCTCCTTTAGCCAGTCAGTCATGGACGAGGAATTGTCGGCGCAAGACCTGCTCATTCGGAGCCAGGTCCAGACCGCCATCAGCATGCTCGAGACGATCTCTTCCAAGCAGCAGAGTGGCGAACTCACGCCGGAGCAGGCCCGTCGGCTCGGCGCCGACCTCCTTCGCGGCCTTCATTACGGCGACGACGGTTACTTCTGGGCCGATACGACCGAAGGCGTCAACGTCGTGCTCTACGGAAGCGAAGTCGAAGGCAAGAGCAGGCTCGAAGCGAAAGACGTCAAGGGCAAGCCCTTCATAAAGGATTTCATCGCCAAGGCGAAAGCTGGCGGCGGATACGTCGACTATTGGTTCCCGATGAAAGGCCAGACCAGCCCCCTTCCCAAGCGGTCCTATGTCCAGCTGTTCGAGCCCTTCGGATGGGTCGTGGGAACTGGATATTACCTGAGAACCCGGAAATGAATTGCGAAACTGGCTCAGGCGCCGGCCAAAGCCGGCAGCCGCATTCAGGGCCTGCTAGGCAGGGAGGGTATGGAGATGCTTATCCGAAAACTGGTTTCTCTTCTCGCTACGGTTCCCTTGCTTCTGATCGGTGTTGCTGCCTCGGGCGCGCAGGCGGTTCCCGACAACCTGAATCAGAACTACGAACATCAGGAAACCCGTGATCTCGTCGCCCTGGTGAACGACGCGTCGGCGTTGGTCAGCGCCAAGGGCGAAGCGGCCTTCGCCGAATTCCGTGTCTCCGGCAGCCGCTGGCGCCAGGGAGAGACCTACATTTTTCTCCTCGATCCTGAGGGCAATATGTTGGTCCACCCCGATCCGGCCCTGGACGGCAAGAACGTCCTGGACTTGAAAGACGTCAACGGTAAACCGATCATTCGGGGAATCATCGCCGCCGCCTCCACATCCCCCACCAAGCCCAATGGCTGGTATCACTATGAATGGCCCGTCCCCGGTGGGCTCCTGCCGCGCTGGAAAAGCACCTACTCTCGACTCGTCGTGGCTCCCTCCGGCAAGCGCTACATCGTCGGCGCCGGGATGTATAACGATCGCATGGAAAGGGCTTTTGTGGTCGACGCCGTCACGGCTGCCGTCGACGAAATCGAGCAGAACGGTGAGGCGGCCTTCCCGCTCTTCCACGACCCAACCGGCCCGTTCCTCGCCAAGGACGCCTATATTTTCGTGGTCGACAGCAATGGCGTCGATCTCGTCAATCCCGGCTTCCCCAACTTGGAGGGCCGCAACATCCTCGACGTGAAAGACACTCATGGTAAGCGACTGATCCACGAAATGCTCGAAGTCGCGCGAACGCGTGGCTCCGGCTGGGTCGACTATATGTGGCCCAAGCCCGGCGAGAGCGTCTCCACCGAAAAGTCTGCTTACGTGATGAAGGCGCAGATAGAAGACGAATGGATGCTGGTCGGTTGCGGCGTCTATTTTGCCGGCGCCCCCAAAGCCGCTCCTGCCGGCAGGAAGATGACCGCGCCCGAGCTCACGAAGCTCGTCCGTCAAGGTGCGAAACTTCTTCAAGCGGAAGGCGAGAAGGCCTATCCCGAGTTCCGCAAGAAGGGTTCCCAGTGGTTCCGTGACGATACCTATCTCTTCGTCTGGACGGTCGACGGTACTCGCGTCTTCCATGCCGCCAACCCCTCGAGCGAAGGTCAGGACGTCAGCGATATGAAGGACGTTCGCGGTCGGCCCATCGGCCGCTCGTTCCTTGCCGCGGCCAACTCCCCGTCCGGCGAGGGCTGGGTCCACTACATGTACCCCGAGCCCGGCGATATCTTCCCCACCTGGAAGTCCACTTTCGTCAAGCGCGTCACCTTCCCCTCCGGCAAGGAGTACATCGTCGGCTCCGGCATCTACAACATGCAGATGGACAGGGCGTTCATCGAAGACGTGGTCAACCGCGCCGCCGCTCTCGTTTCCGCTCAAGGTGAGAATGCCTTCGGCGAACTCCGCGACAAGACCGGTTCCTTCGTTTTCATGGACACCTACGTCTTCGTCGACGCCACCGACGGCACTGAGCTCGTCAATCCTGCCTATCCGAGTCTGGAAGGCAAGAACCTGATGGACCTCAAGGATGTAAAAGGCAAAGAGGTCGCCCGGGATTACATTGCCGCCGCCACGAAGGACGGCAGCGCCTGGGTCGAATATTACTGGTACAAGCCCGGCGACAATACGCCGCACCGCAAGCTGACCTACGTGCGTAAAGTCCAGTCCGGTCAGCATACCTACGTAGTCGGCTCGGGCTTTTACGTGGAGGACTAGGCCTTCTCCGGTGCTCTTCGCTGGCGCATTCCTGCCACGCAACCGCACCGGGAAAGGCAGCGTTCAGGAGAAATAGCGGCGCGGGCATCGACGCGGCGACGGCGGTTCAGGTGGAACGAACCGTCCGTTGCCCGCGCCGGGCCTGCGGCGGACGCGAAATAACGAGGGCGGAATCTTCCGGTACCGCTCGCGACCCTTGTCGTCGCGGGTGGCGTTCGCAACGAAAGGAGGGTACGAAAATGTTCATGCATGGCGCAGATGTTCTGCTGGATATAATTCCGTTGCTTCTGCTCGGAGCCCTCGCCGGTGGCGCGCAGGCCGTTCCCGCCGATCTCATCCGGCTCTACGAACACAAGGAAACTCGCCAACTCGTCTCCCTGGTGAACGACGCATGCCAGTTGGTCCGCACCAAGGGCGAAGCGGCCTTTGCCGATTTCCGGGTCTCCGGAAGTCGCTGGCGCCAGGGCGAAACCTACATCTTTGTCCTCGATCCCGAGGGCAACATGCTGGTTCATCCCGATCCTGCCCTGGATGGCAAAAACGTCATCGATCTGAAAGACGTCAATGGCAAGCCGATCGTTCGGGGAATCATCGCCTCCGCCACCACGTTCCCCAACAAGCCCGAGGGCTGGTATCACTATGAATGGTCTGTTCCCGGTGGCCTTCTGCCGCGCTGGAAGAGCACCTACGCCCGGCTCGTGGTCGACCCGTCCGGCAAGCGCTACATCGTTGCCGCCGGCATGTACAACGACCGCATGGAAAGGGCCTTTGTGGTCGACGCGGTCATGGATGCCGTGGGCCAGATCGAAAAGAACGGCGAGGCGGCTTTCCCGCTTTTCCGTGATCCCACCGGCCCCTTCCTTGCCAAGGATGCCTACATCTTTGTGATGGACAGAAACGGCTTCGAGCTCGTTAATCCGGCCTTTCCGAACCTGGAAGGGCTCAACCTCCTCGACGTGAAAGACACCCAAGGCAATCCGGCGATCCGGCAGATGTTCAAACTGGTTGAAACCAGGGGTTCCGGTTGGATCGACTACATGTGGCCCAAGCCGGGTGAAAGCGTTTCCACCCAGAAGTCGACCTATGTCAGCAAGGCGAAGATAGGCGACCAGTGGATGCTTGTCGGCTGCGGCGTCTACCTGGCCGATGCTCCCAAGGTGGCTCCCATCCACAGGAAGATGAACGCTCCTGAACTGATGGCGCTCGTGCGCGAAGCAGCGGCTGCCCTCGAACAACAGGGGGAGAAAGCCTATCCCGAGTTTCGAGAAAAGGGCTCGAAGTGGTTTAGTGACGACACCTACCTGTTCGTCTGGCAGGCGGACGGCACCGTGGCTTTCCACGCTGCGGAGCCGTCAAGAGTCGGCCGGAACGACAGCAACCTCAACGACGTCATCGGCCGGCCAATGGGGAAAATGTTCCTCGATGCGGTCTCTGGTCCCTCCGGGGAAGGATGGGTCCATTACATGTGGCCCGAGCCCGACGATATCTTCCCGGCCTGGAAGTCCACCTTCCTCAAGCGCGTCACTTTCCCCTCGGGGAAGCCGTACATCGTCGGCGCCGGCATTTACAACATGCAGATGGACAAGGCGTTCATCGAAGACGTAGTCAACCGTGCCGCCGCCCTCGTTGCCGCCAAGGGCAGCCAGGCCTTTGCCCGGTTGCGCGACAAGACGGGCCCCTTTGTTTTCATGGACACGTACGTGTTCGTGCAAACTCCAAATGGCACCGAACTCGTGAATCCCGCCCAGCCCAGCTTCGAAGGAAAGAACCTCATGGACCTGAAAGATCTGAAGGGAAGGGCCGTGGTCCGCGAGGAAATTGAAGCCGCCATGAAACAGGGCAGCGCCTGGGTGGATCTCTACTGGTTCAAGCCCGGCACGAACACACCCGCCCGCAAACTGACCTACGTTCGCAAAGTCCAGTTTGGTCGGGACACCTACATCGTTGGCTCAGGCCTCTACGTTGAAGACTGAGCCTCCAGCGGCCAAACGTCCGCCAGGAGCTCCCGCTCGCCGAAGGCGGCGCAGTTCCTGGCGGACGCGCTTCGACGCGGCTTTTCGTCCCGTGCGTCCCGCAAACCACGTCATCCCCGGCACCGGCTGCCTTCACGTCAGAATCATGTGCGGTGTCCGCTCCTGCTGCCAGCTCACGTTGTCGATCCACCACCGGCCGTTTTCCCGCACCATCGTGAATTCGGCGGTCAGGCTCGAGTTTCCGCTTGCCGCGAAGTCCACGTGCACGATTACGCGGTTGGGTGTGGCCGGCTGCGGAAACACCGTCGCCTCTCCCTTCAGCATCTGCCAGTGGCCCACCACCTCTTGCACGAACGTCGGGAAGGGAATCTGTTGCCGGTATCTCGGCGAGAATTGCTCATAAGCGGCCCGGTAATCGCCTCGTTCGAGCGCCGCGAAATGCTCGCGCACCACCTTTGTCGCTTCCGAGTCCGCCCTTTCGATCGAAAGGGAATTCGAGAGCCGTGAAAACCACACGGCTGCCAGCCCAAACGCCACGCAACTGCCCACCAGCAGGATCAGCATCCGCCTCATCCACGCCCGTTGCCGTAGCGCAGACTCCCGCTCGGCCCGTGCTTCTGCATCCCATTGGTCTGCCCGGCGGATGTATGGATCGTCCATGCCCGTTATATTGGATTCCTCGCGAACTCCCTCGGCTGCATCACGCCGCTGTCCAGCCTTGAGCTTCTATTCCCCTTGTGGCGCGGTCATTTCTGCCCTTGCGCCTTTCCGCTATCACCGCCCCGTTCAACTTTGTCACATCCGTGTCACGCCGAGGCGCACCACCCCGCCTGCCAGATAAGGAACGCTCCGGTTTCCCCCACCATGCTCCTTGGCCCCTGTATCCCCGCTCCCCGTCCGCTCCTGCCGCCCCCGTTGCGTCTAGGCCGCCTCGACCTCGAGCGCCATGCCCAGGCCGCCCGAAACGCACAGCGTTGCCAAACCCCACCGCCCGCCGCGCTGCCGCAGTTCGTGGATCAGCGTCGTCAGGATCCTCGCCCCCGTGCAGCCGATCGGATGCCCCAGCGCGATTGCCCCGCCATTCGGGTTTAGACGTTGGCGATCGAAATGCAGTTCCCGGTCGCAGGCCAGCACCTGCGCCGCAAACGCTTCGTTCAGCTCCACCACGTCATAATCCGCCAGCTTCCGTCCGGTCCGTTTTTCCAGCTTCCTCACCGCCGGCACCGGCCCGATGCCCATCACTTTCGGATCCACTGCCGTGATCGCCGCGTCGGAGACCCGCACCAGCGGTTTCAGCCCCAATTCTTTCACCCGCTCCCCGCTCGCCAACACCAGCGCTGCGGCGCCGTCCGTGATCCCGCTCGAATTTCCCGCCGTGATCGTGCCCGTCTTCCGAAACACCGGCTTCAATTTCGCCATGCTTTCGAACTGCGTGTCCGCCCGGATGTGTTCGTCCAGCTCAAACCGCGTCGTCTTGCCGCGCACCCATATGTCCACCGGAGCCAGTTCTGCCTGGAACCGGCCTGTTGCCGTCGCCTCCGCGGCGCGCCGGTGGCTCTCCACTGCGTATTGATCCTGCTCTTCGCGCCCGATCTTGTACTGATCGGCCAGCAACTCTGCCGTTTCGCCCATGATCATTTCGGAGATAGGACAGAGGAACCCGTCCCTGTACATCCCGTCGACGAGCGTCTGGTGGCCCATCTTCACGCCCCATCGTGCGTCGAACATGTACGGTACCCGGCTCATCGATTCCGTGCCGCCCGCAACGATCAGATCGGCCTCGCCCAGCCCGATTCGCTGCGCTCCGAGAGCGACTGTTTGTAGTCCGGATGCGCACGCCATATTTACCGTGAACGCCGGCGTCTCGTCGCCCAGTCCCGCACGCCAGGAGATCTGCCGCGCCGGATTCGGACCCACACCCGCTTCTCTCGCATTGCCCAGAATCACCTCGTCGATCTTCCAGGCAAAAGCCCACTTCTCCCCTGGCGCGCCCGGCGCGCGCTCGGCCGGAATTGGGCCGAAAGCGCGTTCCAGCGCCGCCCGAACCACGTGAATCCCCATCTCTACGGCGCCCATGTCTTTCAGGCTGCCGCCGAAGTTTCCGATCGGTGTGCGAGCGGCGCTCGCGATGTACACGTCGCGGTTTGCCATGGGACTTCCAGATGCTAGCACAATTGCCACGCCCCCGACATTGCTCTCGCGCACTTGCTCTCGCGCAGCCGTTTTCCAGCTTTTCCGTACCCGCGGGCCTCTCCGGGATCGTCGCTCTTTCCTGCCAAAGTCCGGCCTTTTTCGTCCCCTTTCCCTTCCGCAGTCGTGCCGGAAAGCTTCCCCGTTTCTGCCATTTGCGCTACTCTTTTCGTTCTATGCTCGATCTCGGATTCGTTCGCGACCATCCGGACGTCATCCGCCAGATGGCGGAACGGCGTGGCGTCTCCATCGACCTCGACGCCTTCCAGGCCGTCGACGCCGAGCGCCGCCGTCTGATCACCGAAGCCGATCAGCTCAAGGCGCTCCGTAACCGTTCCAGTGAAGACATCGGCCGCCGCAAAAAGGCCGGAGAAGACATCTCCGCCCTCGCCGCCGAGATGAAGCAGACCTCCCAGCGCATCAAGGAATTCGACGAGCGCATTGGCGAGTTGGATGAGCGCCTGCGCCAGTTCCTGCTCACCGTTCCCAATCTCCCGCACGCTTCAGTTCCCGTCGGCCACGATGCCCGCGACAACGTCGAAGTCCGCCGCTGGGGCCAGCCACCTGCATTCGATTTCACGCCGCGCCCGCACTGGGAAGTGGCTGAGAACGCCGGCATTCTCGATCTCGCCCGCGCCGTTCGTATCGCCGGCTCGCGTTTCGCCCTCTATTGCGGCCTTGGCGCTCGCCTCGAGCGCGCCCTCGCGAATTTCTTCCTCGACGTCCACACCCGCGAGCATGGCTACACCGAGTATCTGCCGCCCTTCGTCGTCAGCACCGAGTCGCTCACCGCCGTCGGCCAGCTCCCGAAATTTGCCGACGACATGTTTCACCTCGAAGGCACCGATTGGTGGATGACGCCCACCGCCGAAGTCGAGCTCACCAATCTCCATCGCGACGAAACCCTCGACCCCGACGAGTTGCCCCTCCGCGTCTGCGCCTGGACGTCCTGTTTCCGCTCCGAAGCCGGCGCCGCCGGCAAGGACACCCGAGGCATCGTCCGCCAGCACCAGTTCCAGAAAGTCGAGATGTACAAGTTCACCCTCCCCGATCAGAGCTACGACGAGCTCGAATCCCTCGTCCGCGACGCCGAAGATTTGCTCCAGCGCCTTGGCCTTCATCACCGCGTCGTCCGGCTCTGTACCGGCGACATGGGCTTCGCCTCCGCCAAGACCTACGACGTCGAGGTCTGGATCCCCTCCGCCGGTGCCTTCATGGAAATCTCTTCCTGCTCGAATTGCGAATCGTTCCAGGCGCGCCGGGCCGGCATTCGCTACCGGCCGAAATCCGGAGGACGCACCGATTTCGTCCACACACTCAACGGCTCGGGTCTGGCCGTCGGCCGCACCTGGGTAGCCCTGGTCGAAAACTACCAGCAGCCCGATGGTTCCATCCTCATTCCAGAGGCTTTGCGACCATATATGCGTGTAGACCGTATCCCGGTTCCCGGCTCGAAATAGTACTTGTCGAACCTGTTATTCGCGGAAACGGTTATCTATATATCTGTAAGTAAACAACTTACTTGGTTCTGGATGTGCCGCCGACTCCGCTTTCCCCTGCTCTCGATGCGCGTTTCCGTATCATCCTGTGGTGGTTTTCGTTGACACCCGCTTTTTCCGTTGCATAAACTGCGGCCACCGTTTCGCTTGGCACGGTAAGTGAGGTGAGGGGTCTGCGGTGGAAGGGCGGGCGTAAAATAGATAAAAGATGGAGTTTCTCGCCCAAATCTTTGAGCTCTTCCTTTGGACCGTTTTCGCGATCTGGCTGGTGCGAAGGATCGCTGGCTGGCTCACGCACCGGCCCCGGCGTCAGCCCAACGTGCGCAAACAACCGCCGGCCCCGATGAAGACGCTGCATCGCGATCCTTGGTGCGGCACCTACGTCGCCGAAGATATTTCGTGCCGCCTCGAAGAGGCTGGAAAGACGTTGCACTTTTGCTCGGAAGAATGCCGGACCCGCTACATCGCGCGCCAGCGTCGCTCCGCAAACGCCTGAAGCGCCCGAACAAGGAGGAGACTTGATGGCGACGGTCACCCGGGCCCCTGTTCCCACTCGCATACCGCCGCGCGAGGATCTCAACCCCTTTCATATTGCCCAACTCCAGTTCGACATGGCCGCCGAGTACCTCAAGCTCGACCCCGCCCTGCGCCTTCTCCTTCGCACGCCGCGCCGCGTCCTCGAGGTTGCCGTTCCGGTCGAGATGGACAATCGCCAGACGCGCCTTTTCGTGGGCTACCGCGTCCAGCACAACGTCGCTCGCGGCCCCGCCAAGGGCGGCATCCGCTACCATCCCAACGTCTCGCTCGATGAGGTGAAAGCCCTGGCTTCCTGGATGACCTGGAAATCCGCGGCCGTCAATATCCCCTTCGGCGGCGCCAAGGGCGGCATCATCTGCGATCCCAAGCGCATGAGCAAGGGCGAGCTTGAGCGGCTCACTCGCCGCTACACCTACGAGATTCTTCCCATCATCGGCCCGGAAATCGACGTTCCCGCCCCCGATGTCTACACCGATTCCCAGACGATGGCTTGGATCATGGATACCTATTCGATGACGGTCGGCCACGCCACGCCCTCCGTCGTCACCGGCAAGCCTCTCTCTCTCGGCGGTTCCGAAGGCCGCAAGGAAGCCACCGCGCGCGGTATCGTCGCCATCGCCGAGGAGGCCTGCAAGCTCAAGAAGCTCCATCTTCGCGGCGCCACTGTCGCCATACAGGGCTTTGGCAAGGTGGGTTCGGTTGCCTGCCGGCTCTTCGCTGAGCGCAAGGCCAAGGTTGTCGCCGTCAGCGATTCCCGTGGCGGCGCCTACAATGCCCGCGGCATCGACCCCCTCCGCGCCGGCCGCTACAAGGACCGCACCGGCACCGTCGTCGGCATGCCCGGCACCTCGCGCATCACCAACGACGATCTGCTCGCCCTCAAGTGCGACATCCTCGTCCCCGCTGCACTCGAAAACGTCTTCACTCTCGCCAACGCCGATCATGTCAAGGCCCGCATTATCGTCGAGGCCGCCAATGGGCCCACCACTCCGCACGCCGACGAGGTCTTGCGCCGAAAGGGCGTCTTCGTCGCGCCAGACATTCTCGCCAATGCCGGCGGCGTCACCGTCAGTTATTTCGAGTGGGTGCAGAACCAGCAGGGCTATTCGTGGACCGAGGAGGAGGTCAACGCCCGGCTCGAAGCGATCATGCGCCGCTCCTTCGGTGAGGTGGTTGCCGCTTCACAGCGCTATCACGCCCACTTCCGCCAGGCCGCCCACGTGCTTGCCATCAGCCGCGTCGTTGAGGCCACCCGGATGAGAGGATTCTTCCCGTAGCCTTTGCGGCGCAGCTGTTTTTCGCTCGCCGGTTTGCCGAAAGCCAAATTTTACCTTGCACTCCACCGGGCATCTTCTTACAGTTCAAATTGAGTGGAGGCAACGGGACATTGGCGAACAATTCCTCGGCACCCGCAGTTCTTCTGACCATTGCGGGGTTTGATCCATCCTGCGGAGCAGGCATTGCGGCCGATCTGAAGACGTTCGCCGTACACGACTGTTACGGCGTCGCCGCCATCACCGCGCTTACCATCCAGTCCACGCAGGGAGTCCAGGCCGTCCATCCCGTGCCGTCCGCCACGTTGCGCGCCCAGCTCGACGCACTCGCCGACGATCTGGAAATCGCCGCCGTCAAGATCGGCATGCTCGCCAATCGCGCCAATGCCGCCACGGTCGCCGATTTCCTCGATCGTCATGCCTACCCCTGCGTCGTGCTCGATCCCGTTGTCAACGCTTCTCAGGGCGCGCCCGAGCTGCTCGATGCGGCCGGCGTGAAATTCCTGCGGGAAGAGCTGATCAAGCGCGCCTCCGTCATCACTCCAAACGTGGGCGAAGCGCAACTGCTCACCGGCATCGAAGTCCACGATCTGGCCGGCATGAAGGCGGCAGCGAAAAAACTCGTCGAAATGGGCGCTCGCGCCGCCATTGTCAAGGGCGGCCACATGGAAAAGCCCGTCGACGTCCTCTTTGACGGCCAGGAGATTGCTACTTTCGGCGGCGAGCAGGTCAAGACCGGCCATACACACGGCACCGGCTGCACCTTCTCCTCAGCCTTGCTGGCTCAGCTTGCGGGCGGTCGCGCCATGGCCGAGTCTGTCACCTTGGCAAAGGCCTACGTTACCAAGGCCATCGAGCACGGCTTGCCCATCGGCAAGGGACCCGGTCCGGTCGATCCCTTCTATCGCTTCCGCCAGGACCCTGCTGCGCGCTCCGCTCGCACCGAAGCGCACCCGCTCCATCCCACCACCGAGCCCAGCCTCCGCTAAGCTGTCCGTCAGTTTTCGCGCAGCTCTGAGTGTGAGGACTTCTTCGCCGGTAGCACCGGTTTCCCCGGATGGAAGTCCGTCGATCGAATAATCAGTCGAACCGGCAACTGATTCTCGCCGGCATGCACGATGTCGTCGGATCGGATGTAGGTGGGAAACCAGTATTTTCCCTGGATGTTTTCCCGGTAGGTGTCGAAGAAGTGGAAGGGTAGCGCCCCCTTCGTCCGCCGCCGTCCCGTCACGAACTCGCCGTAGCTCTTCACGATCGAGAGGTCCTGGTTGTCCACCCAGATCACCCCGGAGAAATAGGGTTGTCCCACCACCGGATGCTTCGGCTTCACGCGAAAGACGTACGTCATCAGCTTGTCCACCCGGTCCGTCCCGCGATAGGTGAACGTGTACTGGTCGGCCGACTTGCCCGCCAGCGGAAACATCGGAAGATCGGCCAGCACCTCCAGGTCTTGCGCCGAGAGTTGCAGATCGCTCAGTGTCGAGGTCGTCTGTCCCAGCAACCGCTCGTACCGCTGCCCGTTGCTCTTCAGATAGACCTCCGCTTTCACCCCAAAACTCCCAGTGGGTCCGCCCGACTGTTCTCCCATCTCCTGTACCAGGATCGTCTGCACGTAGCCGAACGTTTGGTACGCCTCTTTGTACTTCTCTTCGTTCGCCGCAAACCGCTGAATGATCACCTTTGGCGGCAGCTTTGGCGGCGCCACCTCCACGTGCAGCGGAATCCGTTTGATCGCCGGCGGCGATGCCGGATGGATCGGACCGATTTGCTGCGCCCGCGCCGTTCCCGCGGCGGCGGCCAGCAGCACGAGGATTTCCATGAGTCGTTTCATGCGACGCCCGGTCCCAATTTTCTCATACTCGCGTCGCCCGCGCCCGTTTCGCGCCTCGCCCCGGTCCGCGGGAAACCCTGCGCCAATCCCTGGCCGCCGCCCGCCTCAGGCTCTGGTAAAATTCAGGGTTTGCGGCATCTCCGGAGGCGTTTGCCCATGACGGATGAGCATCGCATCGCCCGAACGTACTACGTAAGCGGCTCGGTACAGGGTGTCGGTTTTCGCCATTTCACCCTCCGTGCGGCTCAGGCGCTCGGTGTCTCCGGCTATGCCAAGAATCTCCGCGACGGCCGCGTCGAGGTCTACGCGATCGGCGCGCCCGAAAAACTCGAAGCTCTTCGCCAGAAACTCGAGTCGGGTCCGCCCGCCGCTGCCGTCTGGGAAGTGACCGAAGAGCGGGCGCAGCTCTTGCCCCGCTACGGCGACGAGTTTTCCGTCGAACACGAAGGCTGGTGAGAAAAGGAGTCGAATGGAAGAGTTGAAGAGCCTGATCCGGGAAATTCCCGATTATCCGAAACCGGGCATTCTTTTTTACGATCTGACTACGCTATTTCAGGACCGCAAGGGTTTCCGTACGCTCATGGAGCGCATGCTCAATCATTACCGCACCGCCGGAATCGACGTCGTCGCCGGCATCGAAGCCCGCGGCTTTGTCATCGCTCCCGTGCTGGCCTTCGAACTTGGCGCCGGTTTCATCCCGGTGCGCAAGCCCGGCAAGCTGCCCTGGAAAACCGCCCAGATTCGCTACGAGCTCGAGTACGGTTCCGACGGCCTGGAGATTCACGAAGACGCCATCCGCCGCGGCCAGCGCGTCCTCATTGTCGACGATCTGCTCGCCACCGGCGGCACCGCCCAGGCCACCATCCGGCTCGCGCGCCAGCTCGGCGGGGAAGTGATCGGCGCCTGCTTCGCCGTTGAATTGAAGTTCCTCAACGGCCGTTCCAAGCTCGACGGCGTGGACATCTTCTCCCTGCTCAGCTACGACAAATAACACGCCGCGGAATGCGGCGTGAATTTCGCGCCTGACCCAAGGTCGCCGCCGGTGGTTCCAGAGCCAACAGCCACGCGGACCGTTTTGATTACCGGAGCCTCCTCAGGCATCGGGAGCGCTACCGGCCGGTTGTTTGCCAGGAACGGTTTTCGTGTTTTCGGTACCAGCCGTCGAAAGCTTCCGGACAAGGACGGCGTCGAAATGCTGGAACTTGAGCTTGGCTCCGATGCTTCGATCGCGCAATGTGTGTCGGAAGTGCTGGGCCGGTCCGGACGCATCGACGTCCTGATCAACAACGCCGGTGTTTTGCATCTGGGTTTGGCGGAGGAAACGACCCGGGAAGCTGTTCTCGCCGTTTTCGAAACCAACTTTTTTGGGACCGTGCGCTTGATCCACACGGTGCTGCCCCACATGCGTAGTCTTCGAAAGGGGCGCATCATCAACGTCGGCTCGCTTGCCTCGCGCGTCAGTGAGCCGGGTGAAGCGTTCTACTCCGCCTCAAAATGCGCCTTGGCCGGATATACCGAAGCCCTGCGCCATGAGGTGTGGCCCCTTGGCATACATGTGTCTCTCGTGGAGCCGGGTGTGTTCAAAACGAATGTCCTTCAGGCGGCACTTATCACCGAGCCCGGCATCCAGGACTACGACGCCGTTCGACGCGCCGCTCGAGGCACCCTGCAGAACAGCTTACGGAAAGGTGGCGATCCACAGCAGGTCGCGCGGCTGATTTGGAAAGTGACCTGTTCCCGTTCTCCGCGTCTGCGCTATGGAGTCGGTGGTGGAGCGCATTGGGTTCCGGTTCTCAAAATGCTCTTGCCCCAGAGTCTGTTCGACTACCTTTTGCGTAGAGGCTACGGTCTGCGACCCCCTCGCTAGCTCTTCCCGGCCGCCGCCTTTGCCGCCCGTTGCCGCACCACCTCGAACAGCACCACCCCCGCCGCCACCGATACGTTCAGCGACCGCACCGGCCCCTCCGTCGGTATCGACACCAGCCAATCGCACTGTTTCCGCGTCAGTTCGTGCAGTCCCTTGCCTTCGCCACCCAGCACCAGCCCCACCGATCCGGTGTAATCGATGCCCGTGTGCCGTTCCTCGGCCCGCTCGTCCAGTCCCACCAGCCAGTAATTCGAAGCCTTCAGTTCTTCCATCGCTCGCGCCAGGTTCTTCACCCGTGCTACCGGCAGGTGCTCGAGCGCGCCCGCCGCTGTCTGCGCCACCGTCTCGGTCAGCCCGGCCGCTCGCCGTTCGGGAATCACCAGTCCGTCCGCGCCGGCCGCCAGTGCTGTCCGCACGATCGCGCCCAGGTTCCTTGGATCCTCCACGCCATCCAGCAGCACGATCAGCCCCGGCCGCCGCGCCCGTTCGAGCAGCTCTTCGATGTCCAGCGCCCCTTTTGCCGCCGCCAGCGCCACCACTCCTTGGTGGTGTCCGCCGCCGGCCAGTCGCTCCAGCTGTTCCCGCGCCTCGAACCGCACCGGCACTCCGCGCCGCCGCGCCAACTCCACAATCTCCTCGATCCGTTCGCCGTGCCGCCCTTGCGCCACCACCACCCGCTCCAGCGCCCTGCCTCCGGCCAGCGCTTCCCGCACAGCGTGTATTCCCACAAGTTTTGTCATCGGCAGCCTTCAATCGAGCCGGGTGCAGAACTCCAGCATCCGCTCATGTGTTCCCTTCACCCGCGCCGCGAAGGGAATCTTCGTCGCGTCGTCCAGCAACAGGATCACCCGGTCCAGCTCGCCCTCTCCCGCGCGCCCGGCCAACGCCAGCCGCAGCGGATGAAACAGCTCCCGCCCGCGATACTCCGTTCTCTCCTTCACCCGCTCGAAGATCTCTTTCAGCCGATCCGAATTTACCGCCCCTCCGGCGAGCACCTCGCGTCCCAGCTCCCGTATCACCGTCCGCGCTCCTGCACGTCCCAGGACGATTTGAGCCTCGATTGAATCGAGTATCTCTCCCGCATCGTAGTGGAATACCAGCTCGAGCAACGAAGCCAATTCCTCCCGGTTGCTTACCCTCCGGCCCAGCAGCAGCGCTGCCCGATCGACCCATGGCTGCAGCTCGCCCGGCGACTCCTCCTTGGTGCTCCCCATCCATCCGCGCTCGACCAGTATGCGCGCGACGTCCTCGCCGCTGATCCCTTCCGTTTCCGCCTCTTCCGGCATCTTCTCCTCGTCCATCACGCGTTCATTCTAACCCGCATCTCACCGGCGACCGCCGCGCACCAATCCCGCGCATCGAACGTTCATTGGAAATAAAGCGGGGGGAATCCAATCGGAATCAGATCTTTCTTACCAAGGCGAAAGGAGTTGGGGCCCGATCCCTTAGCCCGTCACCGTCGCCACCACCTGCGCCGCAATCGCCTCGCCGCGTCCCAACTCGCCCAGCCCTTCGTTCGTCTTCGCCTTCAGGTTGATGATCTCTGCCGAAATCCCCAGCGAGTCCGCCAGCGCCTTCCGCATGGCAGGGAAGTGCGGCCCCAGCTTTGGCCGTTCGACGATCACCACCGCGTCGATCCACGTCACACGAAGTCCACGCGCCGCCATCATCTCGGCGGTTCGCTCGAGAAACAGCAGGCTTGAGACGCCCTTCCATTGTGGATCGTTGTCGGGGAAATGTGTGCCGATGTCGCCGAGTCCCGCCGCGCCCAGCAACGCGTCGCACAGCGCGTGCGCCAGCGCATCGCCGTCGGAATGGCCCACCGGTCCGCGATCGGCTTCGATCTCGACGCCGCCGAGCACCAGCCGCCGCCCGCGCTCCAACCGGTGTATGTCGTACCCGATGCCCGCGCGCGCGACGCCCGGGGGCGGAGAATCGGAATTCATTGGGAAGAGCGTTCCTGTTCCAGGTAGAAGCGTGCGAGCGCCATGTCCGACGGACGGGTGATCTTCAGGTTCCGCTCGGATCCCAACACTACATGGACCGTGTGCCCGATCCGCTCCACCAGCGCCGCCTCGTCCGAGGCCGTCATGTCGTCCTGCTCTGCGCGTTCGTAAGCCTCGCGTAGCAAGCGCGCGGAAAACACTTGTGGCGTCTGCGCCAGCACGATCCGTTCCCGCGGAATCGTCGCCGTGATCAGCGCCGCGTCCTCGGGCAGGCTTGCCCGCTTCACTTCCTTCACGGTATCGATCGCCGGCAGGCCGACGATTGCCGCCCCGCACGCCCGCGCTTCGGCCACCACGCGCTCCACCATTTCCCGCGTCACGAACGGCCGCACCGCGTCGTGCACCAGCACCAGTTCCACTTCATCCGAAATCTTCGCCAGCGCCCGCCCCACCGATTCCTGCCGACTCTCTCCCCCGGCCACCACGCGCACCGGCCGTCCCAGCTGCTCTTGCGCCAGCCGCTCGCTCAGCGCTTCCACGTGTTCCTCGGGCGAGGCGACCCAGAATTCCGTCAGCAGCGGGCTCATGGCCAGCCGCCGCAGCGTGAAGACGAGGATCGGCACCCCGTCCAGTTCCAGGAACTGTTTCGGCTTTCCCAACCCCATCCGCGTGCCCATTCCGGCCGCGGCTACGATGGCGGCAATTCGATTCATCAAGGGTTAGAAAGTTTACTCCATCCGCGCCCGCAAAGGGAATGACCATGCACAAATGAGCTGTGCGCTCGTGTCCCTTCTTTCCGCCAACCCGGCCCCACCGCCGGCTCCCGGATCGGTTCCCTTCCGTGGCTCGGACACTCCTGTCCGCGCGCCTCGCTGCTCACTTCCCCATGCCCCGGCCGCAGGCAGCATACTCTCCCCCAGTGTTAGAATCCGTGTTTTCTTCCATAGGAAAAACGCACCGATGAACCTCATTCTCGCTTCCTCTTCTCCTCGCCGCGCCGCGATTCTCGAAAACGCCGGCATCCGTTTCGAGCGCCGCCCCGCCGATATCGACGAAACCCCGCTCCCAAACGAATCGCCCGAGGCTTGCGTTCTTCGTCTGGCGGAGGAAAAAGCGCGTCAGGTCGCGCGCGACATCACGGGACCGGCAATCATCGTTGGCGCCGATACGATTGTCGTGCTCGATGGGGAAGTGATGGGGAAGCCCGCCTCGGAAGAAGAAGCGCGGTCGATGTTGCGGCGGCTCTCTGGTCGCAAGCACAGCGTCGTGACGGGGGTGGCTGCGCTTCGCTTGCCCGGCGGCACGATCCTCCGCGCCGCCGAAACAACGGCTGTGACCTTCTCGCCGGTCTCCGACCGCGAAATTGATGTCTACGTCGCCACCGGCGAGCCGATGGACAAGGCCGGGGCCTACGGCATCCAGGAGCGTGGCGGACGCTTCGTCCCCCGCATCGAAGGCTGCTATTTCAATGTGGTGGGTCTTCCGCTGGCTCGTCTCTACGCACTGCTACGCCACTTGGGTTGGGAGCAGTTCGCGGACTAGGCTGAGCAATGGGACGGAGTGCGGGAACAGGTTATTTCTTTTCCTGCGCCGGCTGGCTGGCGGTGGGTGCCGGGTTCGCCGGAGCCTGCGCCTGAGCCTGCTGGTGCACCGGCTCCTCGTTCCTCATACCCTCTTTGAATTCCTTCACGCCCTGGCCGAGGCCACGCATTACCTCGGGGATCTTCTTGCCGCCGAAAAGGATGAGGATGATCAGCAGCAGAAGCAAGATGTGCATTGGGCTGATGTCCATAGGGCCTCCTGGCGCCGGCAACCATCCCTTGCCGCGCCGCTTTTAAAGTATAACCCTCTCGTCACCCACGCGTCGAGTCACCTTCGCGCGGTCCAGGTGTTCGAGTAACGGGATCGCGTATTTCCGGCTGATCCCCGTCAATTCCTTGAAGCCGGGCACCGTGATCCGGTCGCCCTGCCGGTGCTTGTACTCGGCCAGCTTTCCCTTCAGTTCTTCCATCGCGCACGCATGGAACACCAGTTCCTCGCTCACTTTCACCAGCACGCCTTCCCGCAAAAGCAGCCGCAACAAGCGCTCGGCACGGTTCCGGTCCACCGGCAACCGCGGCAGAATCTCGGCCAGCCGGGGCACCGCCAGTCCCGCGCTGCGGAAAGCATCTTCGATCTGCCGTCGCGCGTTTTCCTCTTCTTCCGTCAGCACGATCTTCCGCCCGGCGCGCATCACCACGTCTCCCGCCGCGCTCACCTGGCCCGTCCGAATCAACTCCTCGAGCGCCGCCTGAAAGGTTTCCACCCGCAGCCCGCGCGCCGCCCTGCCTCGCAACTCCTCCTTGGGCATCCCCGCCACCAGCGGATTCGCTTTGTGGAAGGCGTCCAGCGTCCTGCAAATTCGCCCGGCGCACGCTTTCACCGTCTCTGCCGGCACCATCACCCATGGCTCCCGGCACACGATTCTGAGCCGGCCATCGCGCTCCAGCTTTTCCGCCAGCGCCCGGACCTCGTCTTCTGCCCATGCCGTTCGCGCCACCGCCTCCACCAGCGTCAGCCCTCTTGGCTCGGCCAGTGCCAGCGCCGCCAGCGCCTCTCCCTGGCTCCCGGCCTCAAGCGCCGCCGGCAGCGTCGCCGTTCCCTCTCGCCGCCGGTGCCTTGGCGCCAGGCTGTCGATCACCACCCCACCGCCAATCGTCGTCACCGGCGAAAACTGCCGCAAGATGAACCGGTCTCCCGCCAGCACCAGCACCGGATCGCGCAGCCGCAGTTGCGCCAGCCCCGATCCGCCGGCGGGAATCACCGTTCCTTCCAGCAGCACCACTTCCGCTACCGTCTCCGCCGTGCCCTGGTGGAAATGCACTGGCGCCCTGTTCTTCAGCGGCCTCGCCGAGTCGAGCAGAATGATCCGCGCATCCAACTGCCGCGTCGCCCGAAATCGTCCCGGGCTAGCCAGCACCATTCCCCGCCGCACGTCGTCGAGCTCCACGCCGGCAAGGTTCAGTGCCGTCCGCTGCCCGGCCGTCGCCCGTTCCACCGTCCGCCCGGCGGAATGCAGACCACGCACCCGCACTCGCCGCCCCGGCGGAATCAACTCCAGCTCGTCGCCCGTCCCCACCGCGCCAGAGATCAGCGTGCCGGTCACCACCGTTCCGAATCCCTTCACCGCAAAGGCCCGATCGATCGGCAGCCGGAAATAATGCGAAGGGTTGTGGCCGGTGGCCCTCTCCGCTGCCTGCAGCAGCTTCGCCCTCAGCTCTGCCAAACCAGCCCCGCTGCGTGCGCTCACGGCCACGATCGGCGCCCCTTCCAGAAAGGAGCCGCGCACCAGTTCTTCTACCTCCAGCCGTGCCAGCTCCAGTGTCTCCGCGTCCACCAGATCGGCCTTCGTCAGCGCCACCAGACCCTGCCGCGTCCCCAGCAGCCGGCAGATCTCGAAATGCTCCCGCGTCTGCGGCTTGATCGATTCGTCTGCCGCCACCACCAGCAGCACCAGATCGATCCCTCCTGCGCCCGCCAGCATGTTCCGCACAAACCGTTCATGCCCTGGCACATCGACGAACCCCAGCCGCACCCCATCCATTTCCAGAAACGCAAAGCCCAGGTCGATTGTGATCCCCCGGCGTTTTTCCTCTTCAAGGCGGTCGGGATGCGTTCCGGTCAGAGCCTCCACCAGCGTCGACTTCCCGTGGTCGATATGCCCTGCGGTCCCTACGATGACGTTCTTCATCGATTGAGGTTCGGTATGCACTGAAGTGTGCTTCTAACGCTCAGCTTGCGGAAATCCATTCCGCAAGAACGGTCATGGAGCGTCCTTCTCCGAGTTCGAACTCCCGCGAGCCGTTCCGGGTGCTCACTCGGCCCCGAGCGCCTGCCCGATCTCCGCCACGATCGCCGCAGCCGCCGCAGCCGGCGCCGGCGCTCCCGTTATCGGCCGTCCCACCACCAGAAAATCCGCCCCGGCCCGAATTGCGTCGCCCGGCGTCGCCACCCTCACCTGGTCCTGCACTCCAGCCGAAGCCGGCCGGATTCCCGGAACCACCAGCACAAAACCCGCGCCGCAGGCCCTGCGGATCCGTTTCACTTCCCGAGCCGAAGCCACAATGCCGTCCACTCCCGCCTGTCTTGCCAGCTTCGCCAGCCGCAGCGCGTTGGCTTCCGGTTTGCCGGAGAGCCCGATACGCTTCAGGCTGCGCTCGTCGTGGCTCGTGAGGATGGTCACCCCCAGCAGCCGAGGCCGCGTTTTCCGCGCCGCCACGGCTTCCACCGCCGCCCGCATCGCTTCGAGCCCTGCCAGGGCATGCAGGTCGAGAAAACGCACTCCGGGCAGCTCTGCTGCCGCGGCCACGGCGCCCGCCACCGTATTCGGAATGTCGTGGAATTTCAGGTCGAGAAAGATGTTCCCGAAGCGTCCCAGCTTCTCGATCGCCTTTGGCCCTTCAGCCGTAAACAGCTGGCTGCCGATCTTGAACGTGCCCGCCAGCCCTTCCAGTTGGCGGGCCATTGCCACGGCCTGAGCCAGGCTCGGGTAATCCAGGGCAACGATCAGTTTATCGCGCGGGTCGAGAGCCAAGAGCTTTCCGGTAGCCTTAGGAATTGGATCTGTACCCGGCAAATGCCCTTGTTCGCGAATCCCAGCAGCCGGGCGACTTCATAAGATACATCCAAACCGCGTCCGGGAACATAGGGTCCCCGATCGTTGATCGTCACCACCATGCTCCGCCCGGTTTCCGGGTTGTACACCCGCACGATGGACCCCAGCGGCAGGCTCCGGTGCGCCGCCGTCGCCGCGTACATGTTGAACACGGCTCCGTCCGCCGTCGTCTGCCCTTCGAAATTGGGTCCGTACCAGCTTGCCACCGCGTGCCAGCACTCGTTCGGCTTCGGATTCAGCGGGGCTCGGCCCAGGTGCAGCTTGCATGCGCCCTTTCCCTCCGGCAACTGTGGCTGCGGCCCCTGCACCTTGTACGGGGTCGCCAGCAGGAAGACTCCGGTGCATCCCAGCAGACACGCAAATCTACCGATTGTGTAAAGTCGCTTCATTTCTCCCAAGTCCAGCCCCCAATACTAAAATTATATGGGACCAAACCGGGCCGAGCAATCGATTTATCGCCCTAAAGCGCCTCGCAAATCATTGATGTTATGTACTTTAAGTTCTGTCAGCCATTTTTCTACCCCCCTCACTAGCTCCGAACTGGCTCTAGGGTCTGAAAAGTGGGCTGTTCCCACCTGAACCGCAGTCGCCCCCACCAGCAGATATTCGAGCACATCTTCCGCCGTTTCGATCCCTCCCAACCCGATCACCGGGATGCTCACCGCCTGGCAGGTCTCGTGAACCAGCCTCAAGGTAATCGGCTTGATCGCTGGTCCCGACAGTCCTCCCGACAACCTGCCCAGCCGCGACCGTCGGGTCCGGACGTCCACCGCCATTGCGGGATAGGTGTTCGCTACGGTCAGGGCGTCCGCCCCTGCCTCTTCGGCTGCCCGGGCAATCGCTGCGATATCCGTCACCCTGGGGGAAAGCTTCACCCACAGCGGCCGTTTCGCCACCCGCCGGGCCCGCCTCACCAGTTCCGCCGTCACTGCGGGATCGATCCCGAACTCCCTGCCGCCGCCGTCCGTGTTCGGGCAGGATACGTTCAACTCGTAGCCGGACAAACCCTCGGCCTGCTCCAGAACCTCGATCACCTCCACGTATTCCTCGAAACTCGACCCGAAGACGTTGGCAATCACCGCCGTCCGGTAGCCCCGCAGCGCCGGCAGCTTCTCCTCCACGAACGCCCGCACCCCCACGTTTTGCAGCCCGACGGCGTTCACCATCCCCGCCGCCGTCTCCGCCAGCCTCGGCGCCGGCGCCCCGGCCATCGGCTGTGCCGAGAGTCCCTTGGTTACCAGCCCCCCCAGCCGGTCGAGGTCCACCAGATGGGCAAACTCCACCCCGTAGCCGAAAGTGCCGCTGGCGGCAAGAATAGGATTGGTCAGTTCGAGGGAACCGATGCGGACGCGTAGGTCTGGTCGTTGTGCCACGGCCTGCGCGCTAGTCTAGCACGGCCAGCGAATTTTCCGGCGGAGTGCACCGTTCGGCTGCCCTGTGCTACGATGGGCCGCCATGCACGTCGAGGACAAAGCGCAACTGATGTCGGCCACCGAAATCGACCGCACGCTGCAGCGCCTCGCCCATGAAATTGTCGAGCGAACGCCGGAGCTCGACCAGCTCGTGCTGGTCGGCATCCGCCGCCGCGGTGTTCCGTTGGCCGAACGCCTCGCCCGGAACATCGAGACCATCCTTAGCCGCCCGGTCCCGGTCGGCTCGCTCGATATCACCCTCTACCGCGACGACCTCTCGACCGTCGCCCCCCAGCCCGTCGTCCAGTCGAGCGACATCCCCTCGGTCGACGACCGCGACATCGTCCTCGTCGACGATGTTCTTTACACCGGCCGCACCACCCGTGCCGCCATGAACGGCCTGTTCGATCTCGGCCGCCCGCGTCGCGTCCGCCTCTGCATTCTCATTGACCGAGGCCATCGCGAGCTGCCCATCGAGGCCAGCTTCATCGGTCGCACGGTCCAGACTCGGGCCAGCGAAATCATCGAGGTGCGCCTGCAGGAAATCGACAACGAGGAGCGGGTCATGCTGGTCGACCGCGTCCCCTAGGAGATCCGGTGCTCGAACGCTTCCGCCATCTGCTCGCCATCGAGCCGCTGTCGGCGGAACAGATCACGTTCCTTCTCGATCAGGCCAAGCCTTTTCAGCAGATTCAGCGTTATCCGCTCAAAAAGCTCGCCACGCTCCGCGGCAAAAGCGTGGTCCTCGCCTTTTTCGAACCGTCTACCCGCACCCGCATCAGCTTTGGCACCGCCGCCAGCCGCCTCGGCGCGGATTCGATGTCCCTCCAGGCCGAATCTTCCAGCCTCAAGAAGGGCGAATCGCTTATCGACACCATCCACACCCTCGAAGCGATGAAGCCCGACTGTATCGTCATCCGCCACGCCGCCTCCGGTGCAGCCCAGTTCATCTCCGAGCGCGTCGCCGTCCCGGTCATCAACGCCGGCGACGGTCTTCACGAGCACCCGACTCAGGGTTTGCTCGACGCCCTCACCATCCGTGACCGCCGCGGCACGCTTGAAGGGCTTCGCATTACCATCCTCGGCGACATCCTCCATAGCCGTGTCGCTCGCTCCGGCATCCACCTGCTCTCGAAATTCGGCGCCCGCATCACCCTTTGCGGCCCTCCCATGTGGATTCCACCGGAGCTCGAGCAACTCGCCCCGGGTGTTCGCCGCTGCTTTTCCATCGAAGAGGCGCTCGACGGCGCCGACGTCGTCATGGCCCTCCGTGTCCAGTCGGAGCGCCTCAACGAGCCGGCCCTGCCCCGCGATGAATACATTCGCCTCTTTCAGCTCACCCGCGCCCGTCTCGCCTGTGCACGTCCCGGCGCGCTCGTGCTCCATCCCGGTCCGATCATTCGCGGCCTGGAAATCGAGCCTGCCGTGGCCGACGGCCCGCAATCCTGCGTGCTCGAGCAGATCACCAACGGCATCGCCGTGCGCATGGCCTTGCTCTATCTGCTCATCGGCGGGACTGGCAGCCTCGAGGACTTGCCTCATGCTCCTGATTAAGAATGGCCGCGTCGTCGACCCGTCCAGCCGGACCGATGCCACGCTTGACGTCCTCGTCGAAGGCGACCGCGTTGCCGCCGTCGGCCCCGATCTCCAGGCGCCATCGGCTGAAATCGTCGACGCCTCCGGCCTCGTCGTCGCCCCCGGCTTCATCGACATTCATTGCCATCTCCGCGAGCCGGGCGACGAATCCTCCGAGACCATCGAATCGGGCACCCGTGCCGCCGCCCGCGGCGGTTTCACCGCCGTCTGCCCCATGCCCAATACGCGCCCGGTCAACGACAACGCCTCGGTCACCCGCTTCATCGTCGACCGTGCCGCCTCGGTCGGCGCCGTCCGCGTCTGGCCCATTGGCGCCGTCTCGGTCGGGAGCCGTGGCGAATCGCTCGCCGAAATTGCCGCAATGAAGCAGGCAGGCATCGTCGCCGTCAGCGACGACGGCCATCCCGTTGCCAGCGCCAAGCTCCTTCGCCAGGCCATGGAATACTGCCGTTCGCTCGACTTGCCGGTGATCGATCATTGCGAGGACCCGTCGCTCTTTGCCGGCGCCGTCATGCGTGAAGGTCCCCACTCCGTGCGCCTCGGCCTGCGCGGCATGCCCGCCGCCACCGAATCCATCTGCGTCTCCCGCGACGTACAGGTGGCTGAGCTCTCCGGCGGCCGCCTCCATATTGCCCATCTTTCCTCTGCTCAGTCGCTCGCCTTCGTTCGCCAGGCCAGGGGCCGAGGCCTCCACGTCACCTGCGAGGTCACGCCACACCATTTCGCGCTTACCGACGAAGACGTCGCCTACGACAGCCGCTTCAAGGTCAATCCACCTATCGCTTCAAAGCAGGACCGTGAAGTCTTGCTCGAAGGCCTCGCCGACGGCTCGGTCGATGCCATCGCCACCGACCACGCTCCGCACGAACCCGCCCGCAAGGACGTTGAATTCGACAGCGCTCCCTTTGGCATGACCGGCTTTGAGACGGCTCTCTCCCTGGCGCTCGAGCAGCTCTACCATTCCGGCCGCGTCGGCCTGCCGCGCCTCGTCGAGCTGTTCACCACCGGCCCCGCCCGCGTGCTCGGCATGACCCGTCGCCTCGCCCAGGGCGAACCGGCTGATCTCACCCTCTTTTCGCTCGACCACCCCTGGACGTTCCGCGCCGATGAGTCCGCCAGCCGCTCCCGCAATTCCCCCTTCGACGACCGCGCCTTCCGCGGCGCCCCCATGATGACGATCGTAGCCGGCCGCATCGCCTTCCGCCGCTAACGAATCAATCGCCGGCGCCTCCGGCCGGACCTGAGCGAGGACTTTCGCGACGAACAAAGTGAGTCCCGACGCAGCATGT
>JBJKSI010000014.1:0-25095 GCA_046704165.1 Candidatus Acidiferrales bacterium | reverse complement strand
GACTCGCTTTCGCTACGGCTCGCTTTCGCTTAGCCTCGCCTGGGAGAATAACTAGCCGGCTCATTAAGCAAGAGGCACGCCGTCAGGCCTTCTCCGGTCCGAAGACCGGAGCATAGCCCTCCGACTGCTTGTAGGCATGCGGTTTCAGGTTCTATTTCACTCCCCTCGCAGGGGTTCTTTTCACCTTTCCCTCACGGTACTGGTTCACTATCGGTCGCCAGCGAGTATTTAGCCTTGGAGGGTGGTCCCCCCAGATTCCCACGGGATTTCACGTGTCCCGTGGTACTCAGGTACCCGCTTCGGGTCCGGTAAGCTTTCGGTTACGCGACTTTCACGCTCTTTGGCGGAGCTTTCCAGCTCCTTCACCTAGCCTCCGGATTGGTAACCCTACTTGTTGCGGGCCCTACAACCCCGCGGTTCAAAGAACCACGGTTTAGGCTATTCCGGTTTCGCTCGCCGCTACTCCCGGAATCTCGGTTGATTTCTCTTACCTCCGGGTACTGAGATGGTTCCCTTCCCCGGGTTGGCTCATGCTCGCCTATGGATTCAGCGAGCTGTGTCCGGTGTTCACACCGGACGGGTTTCCCCATTCGGACATCCCCGGATCAACGTCTGCTTGCGACTCCCCGAGGCTTTTCGCAGCTTGCCACGTCCTTCTTCGCCTGCTGGCGCCAGGGCATCCACCGCACGCCCTTAGTAGCTTGACCATAAAACTTATCCAGCGTGTCGCCACGCGGACAAGATTGTGGCCCATTCCACAAACGCCCTACTCGAGCTTCTTGTGGCTGTTATGCCTATTTCTTGCGATTGTCAAAGAACCTGTCGCCCCGCGCCCGGCGGGGCTGCCCAACAAAAAACCCGGCGTCGAGCGCCGGGTGAGTCCGCCGCCTTCTCGATGGCGGACTGACGCGAGGCTCGAAAAGTTTCTATCCTGTGTTCGTAGGAAACCTCAGCTTTGATTTCCCTCGGATAGGCCGCCCACCGGAGGGGCAGGCCATCGGTAAGTATAGCGCGATCTCTTGCGCTGTCAAGCCGGGCGCAACCCCTACGCAAATCCCTCCCTGTGGAAATTCACTGCTCTTGTGGAAATCCCCTAAAACCCAGATTTTTCCCGCTATTCCGCCACTTCCCGTCCCGCACAGCCCTCTCCGTGTCCACCCCTTCCTGGGTCTCGATCCCCCTCTCGCCGATCTACCTCGCAACCGATCCTTGTGATTGCCCACACTTTTGGTGTACAAGACGGGCGGCCCGAATTCACCCGGGAAGCAGTCAACGCCATCCTAAAAAAACACGAAGATAGGAAAGATCGCCATGCGCTTGATTCGTTCTGCTGGTTTTCTCGCTTTACCGTTTGCGCTGTGCCTGTTCGCTCTTCCCGCCATGGCTCAATACCGCCGCCAGCGGCCCGAGCCCAACGATTTCTTCCGTTACAACTACAAGGCGAAGCTGCCGAAAAAGCCCGCCCTGCCCGTCCAGCCGCCTGTCCCGACGATGGTCGTGACGCACCACCAGATCACGCTCAACGGCAAGCCGCTTCGCTACACCGCCTACACCGGCATGATGCCGATTCGCAACGTCACCACCGGCGTCACCGAAGGCCGCATGTTCTTCGTCTACTACGCCAAGGACGGCGTCACCGACATGGCCCGCCGCCCGATCTTCTTCATCTTCAACGGCGGTCCCGGCTCCTCCACCGTCTGGCTGCACATCGGCGGCCTCGGCCCGATCAAGGTCGCCCTCAAACCCGACG
Source organism: Candidatus Acidiferrales bacterium (assembly GCA_046704165.1). Lineage (GTDB taxonomy): Bacteria > Acidobacteriota > Terriglobia > Acidiferrales > UBA7541 > JAKASX01. The sequence goes on along the minus strand of JBJKSI010000014.1, from coordinate 23,345 downwards.
GCCTTGCCCCAACCCCGCCCTATCGCTGGGAAACCAACCCCAGCACGCTGCTCGATCAAGCCGACCTCGTCTTCATCGATCCCATCGGTACCGGCTTCAGCCGCCCGATCAAGCCGAAATGGGGACCGAAATTCTGGGGCGTCAGCCGCGACAACGCCTCGGTCGCCGAGTTCATTCGCCTCTTCCTGGTTCGCTACCACCGCTGGGCCTCGCCCAAGTTCGTTCTCGGTGAAAGCTACGGCACCACGCGCGCAGCCGATCTCTCCGGCTACCTCACCAGCCAGGGCATCGCGCTCAACGGTGTCGCCCTGCTCTCGACGATCATCAACACCAACAGCCGGGCGAGCGATTTCCACTACGTCTCTTACTTGCCCACCATGGCGACGACCGCCTGGTATCACCACGTGCTCTCGCCCAGCCTCGAAAAGCTCTCCGTCGCCCAATTGGCCCAAAAGGCGCAGCAGTTCGCCTCCGGCGAGTATCTGCACGCGCTCTACGAGGGCAACCGCCTCCCGGCCGCCCAACGCCAGAAGGTCATTGCCGACATGTCCAGCCTCACCGGCCTCTCCACCACTTTTATTGCCGACAACGACCTCCGCGTCTCCCTCCAGCGATTCATGACCGAGCTGCTCCGCAGCCAGCACCTGATGGTCGGCCGGCTCGATAGCCGCTTCACCGCATGGGAAACCGACGCCGGCTCCAACAATCCCCAGTTCGACGCGAGCGACGCCAACATCACCAACGCCTTCCTGCCCGCTTTCGAGCAGTACCTGCACAGCCAGCTTAACTTCAATACCGACCGCTATTACTACGTGCTCGGCGGCGGCATCGGCCCGTGGTCCGGCAGCTACAGCACCGTGCCCTCGCTTGAGGAGGCATTTGCCAAGAACCCGCACATGCACCTGTTCGTCGGCATGGGCTACTACGATTTCGCTACCGTCTACTACGCCGTCGAATGGACGCTGGCGCATCTGAAGGTGTCGCCCCAGATCCTCGCTCACAACATCATGACCGCTCACTTCGACACCGGTCACATGATTTACATCGACGCGAAGGCTTCGGCCCAGCTCCACCAGGACCTGACGCGCTTCATCGCCGCTTCGATGCCGGCGAAGTAGAACGCAAAACGGAACGCGGCCTCTGTGCCGTGGGAAAACGGTTGTGGCGCCGCCCGTGCGTCGCCGCGCCGTTTCCCCACGGCCCGGAAGGCGCGCCGGTGTAGCGGCGGGCTCCAGCCCGCCATGTTTTTCTCCGCCGCGACAATGGCCCTCCGCACAATCCGAAGCGTGGGGCGCCACGACAACCTCTCCGCCATCCGGTCCCGTCCGGGAGTGTTCCCCATGAGCCAACCGCAATCCACCGATCGCCAGACCGTCCTCGTCACCGGTGCCACCAGCGGCCTCGGCCGAGCCACGGCGATTCTGCTCGCCGAAACCGGCTGGCGCGTTTTCGCCGCTGGCCGCTCGTCCGAGCGTCGTCGCGAGCTCGACGATCTCGCGCGCGAGCGTGGCCTGCCGCTCGAAACCGTGGAAATGGATGTTACCGACGACGATTCGGTCGACCGCGCCTTTGCCGAGCTCGAGCGCCGCGGCGTCTCTGCCCTCGACGCGCTCGTCAACAACGCCGGCGTTGCCATCATTGCCACCGTAGAGGAAGTTGCTCTCGAAGACTGGCGCCTGCAATTCGAAACGAACGTCTTCGGCGCTGTGCGCGTTACCCGCCGCGCGCTCCCCGCCATGCGCGAGCGTCGCCACGGCCGTATCGTCAACATGAGTTCGCTCGCCGGGAAAATGTCGCTGACGCTCTTCGGTCCTTATAGCGGCAGCAAATTCGCGCTCGAGGCGATCAGCGATGCCATGCGGCTCGAGCTGCATCCGTTCGGCATTCACGTCGTCGTCATCGAGCCGGGCTACATCCGCACGGGCTTCGAAAGTACGGCCGAGCAGATCTCCTCGCGCTACGTCTCTGGTGCTGAGCGGAGTCCCTACCGAGTCGTCTATGAGGGTTTCCGTCGCGTCTGGGACCAGTCCACCCGCCGTTCGAAAGACCGCCCTGAGGACTGCGCTCGCGTGATCCTGCGCGCGCTCACCGAGGCTTCTCCACGTCCGCGCTACGCTGTCACGCGCGGCGCGAAGCTGATGATCTTCCTGCTCCGCTTCCTCAGTGACCGCTTCCTCGACCGGCGTCTTGTTCGCGCCATCGGCCTCGATCGCCCGGACGCAATCAAGCCGCGCTGAGCCGCGTATTCCCCTGTTGATTCGCCCCTTGCGGCCACTATAATACCGGCCGCGGCCCGAGCCTCTGTTCCGCGCTTGCCCGAGCCGACTTCACGCGTTCTGCGTCGCGAGGAAGGAGACCCCGAGGGGGTGCCGCTCGAGACCGCCCCTCCGCGAGATCCCACCATGAAGAAATCGATCTTTTTCTTGCTGCCATTCCTGCTCGCCGCCGGCCTCGCCGGTTGCAGCGGCCGTCGCGCCCAGGCGAGCAATCAGCCCCCTGCCCAGGAACTCGCACGCTGGCAGCGTGAGGCTCGCGACGTCACCATCACTCGCGACAAATGGGGCATCGCCCACGTCTACGGCAAGACCGACGCCGACGCTGTCTTCGGCATGGAGTACGCCCAGGCCGAGGACGATTTCCATCGCGTCGAGATGAACTACATCGACGCGCTCGGCCTGCTGGCCGAAGCCGAGGGCCGCTCGGCCATCTACCACGATCTGCGCATGAAGCTCTTCAAGGATCCCAAGGTCCTTAAGGCCAAATACGCCCAAAGCCCGGAATGGCTCAAAAAGCTGATGAACGCCTTCGCCGACGGCCTGAACGACTATCTCTACACCCACCCGCGAGTGAAGCCGCTCGTCATCAAGCACTACGAACCCTGGATGGCACTCGCCTTCACTGAGGGCAGCATCGGCGGCGACATCTACCAGATCAACGTTCCTCGCCTCGCCGCTTTCTATGGCCACGAGCCGCTGCCGGCGACTTCCTCCTCTTCTTACTATGGCCCGCCGCCCGAGCCTTCCGGCTCCAACGGCATCGCCGTCGGACCCTCCGACTCCCTTGACCATCACTCGCTGCTCTACATCAATCCCCACGTCACCTTCTACTTCCGCGCCGAGCTGCAGATGGCCAGCCAGCAAGGCCTCGATGCCTACGGCGCCGTTACCTGGGGCCAGTTCTTCATCTACCAGGGTTTCAACCGGACCGCCGGCTGGATGCACACCTCCAGCGGCGTCGAAAACGTCGTGCGCTTCCTCGAAACCGTTTCCAGGAGAAACGGTCACTACGAATATCTCTACGGCAAGCGCTGGCTGCCGATGAAGACGCGCCAGATCACCATCGACTACAAGACGTCCACCGGCATGGCCCATAAGACCTTCACCGCTTACTACACGCAGCACGGCCCGATCATCGAGCAAATCGGCAAAAAATGGGTCAGCATCAACCTGATGCAGCGCCCCCTGCGTGCTCTGATCCAGGACTACACCCGCATGCAGGCCAAGGATTACGCCGCTTTTCGCAAGACGATGCAGCTCCACACCAACTCGTCGAACAACACCATCTTCGCCGATTCCGAGGGCCACATCGCCTACTGGCATTCCGACTGGATACCTCGCCGCAGCAACGCCTTCAACTGGGCCAAGCCGGTCGACGGCAGCAATCCCGCCACCGCCTACCACGGCCTGCTCACTCTGGCTGAAACCCCGCACCTGCTCGATCCGCCCAACGGCTGGCTCTACAACTCCAACAACTGGCCCTGGTCCGCCGCCGGCCCCTACAGCCCCAAGCGCAAGGACTTCCCCAAATACGTCGATCGCGGCACCGAAGAATCCCCGCGCGGCTACCATGCCCTCCGGCTGTTCGAGCATCATCGCGACTGGACCGCCGCTTCACTCACCGCCGCCGGATTCGACAGCTACCTGCCTGCCTTCGCCCGCATGATTCCCGTGCTGCTCAAGGCCTACGCCGCCGCGCCGGCCTCCGACCCGCTCAAGAAAAAACTGGCTCGTCAGATCGCCGTCCTGCGTCAGTGGAACTACCGCTGGGGCATCAATTCCATAGCCACTTCGCTTGCCGTCTTCTGGGGCACGGACGTCTATCACCGTGTCCGTGCCGCCGCCCATGCGGCAAACATGTCGCCCGAGGACTACGTCGTGCGCCGCGCCACGCGCGCCCAGTTGCTTGGCTCTCTTGCCGTCGCTTCCGAGAAGCTGGCCTCAGATTTCGGCACCTGGCAGACTCCCTGGGGCAACATCAACCGCTTCCAACGTCTCGACGACAGCATCCGCCATCCTCATTTCGACGACGCGAAGCCCAGCATCCCCATCCCCTTCACCTCATCGATCTGGGGCTCGCTCGCCGCCTTCGGCGCCCGTCCGTATCCCAACACGAAACGCTGGTACGGTACCGCCGGCAACAGCTTCGTCTGTGTCGTCGAATTCGGTCCCCGCGTCCGCGCCTGGGCCGTCTCCACCGGCGGCGAAAGTGGAAATCCCGCTTCCCCGCATTTCGACGATCAGGCCGTCCGCTACGCCACCGGCAACTTGCGCAAGGTATATTTCTACCGCTCCCAGCTCAAGGGCTACATCGAGCGCCAATACCACCCCGGCTCCTGACCCCGAGCCACCCGCCGCAGCCGCGCTTCTCGGCAAACGACGGGCAGCCCGGGCGGCAGCGGAAGACCGGCGCCCTGAGCGCGCCCTTAGGCGCCGGTTTCCGCAAGGTCGACGGTTTCCTACTGTTCGAAGACCGTGATCATCGGCCACCCCGGGCCGTTCAGCACGACAACGAACTTCTTCGGCGAGATCATGTAGACAATGCCCGGCACAAACGGGTCTTCATCCGGCCCAAACCCCGTAGGCCCGATCGACAGGTGCAGCGCGATTTGCTTGCCCTCGACGAGAAGAACGATCGTGCTGCTCTGGTCCACCGCCGTGAGCGGACTGCTCTGTTCCACCGTCAGGTTCAAGGTTCCGTCCCCGGAGGACGTCCCCACCCCCGACGCCACCACCGATCCGGTCACGGCCGGTGTCACCGTGCCGAAGTAGTAGCTGCCGGAAAGCGAGGCGTTCGAGAAGGGCGCTCCGGTCTGCGGCTCGAAGAATCCGCTGGCGACCGAGCTGTCCGTGCTCATGAGGAAGCCCTTGTTCGCGTCCACCAGATAGAAGATCGGCTCGCCGGGCACGCCGGGAGCAACCGACCCTCCCGCCGTAGTGACGCGGCCATTGGCGGAAACCGTGAAGCTGAGGCTTCCCATCTCGGGGCCTGGATGGATGAAGCTGGCATCGCTCCAGACCAGGCTGTAGGAAGCGTTGGCCGAACCGTCGAAGGTCCACAGCCCTGCATTGATCGCCAGCTGCCCAACGCCGTACCCCACCGCCATGCCTCCCAGCGAAGCGGCGGTATACGGGTACGACGCCTGGGCGCGCACTTCTCCGCTCATCAGGCCGAAGCGGGCCTCTGGATCGGCAGTGAGTAGGAACGCGCGGCTGGCGCTGACGATGTACATGACCGAGTGTCCGGTGATGCCGTTGGTGAGCGTGTCGAGCGTTACGCGCCCGAACGAACTCGTATTCGTGGTGGTGGAAAACGTACCGGTGAAGGAGAGGTTGGCCACGTGGCCACCGTCGTTGCTGTCTTCCTGTCCGCCGGTCACGTTTCCCTTGCCGTCGGTGGTGAAGGCGCCGGTGACCACCGTCCGGGTATCGGTCTCGGCGTACTGCCCGGCAAGCTGAAAAGCATAGGGACCGGTGATCTTGGCCAGGTCGAAGTTCACCGGGCCTTGCATCGCCGCGAAACCGCTGGCCCGTTTGCCCTCGGTGCCTGTCTCGTCGTCGAATTCGATCAGGCTGGCCCCGGTGGCCACCTTGCTCGAGTTCAGCTTCCCGACGGCAATGGCAAAGACGGTGGACTTGTCGAGAGAATTGGTGAAAGTCGCATACCCGCGGTTGTCCGGCCCGATTTCGTAGGTGCCGGTGAACTTCAACGACGGTTGGTAGCCGTCCGGGCCGTTCACGTCTTCGAGGCCGCTGGTAATTTTGCCGTTGCCGTCGGCGACGAAGCTGCCGGCGATGCCGAACTGGCTCCCGCTGTCGTCATCGAAGCCGCGGAGCAGGAACGCATACTGCCCCTGAAGCACCAATTCGTTGCCCGTGCTCGCTGCCGCGATGGTGATCGAAAGCGCCCGCAGCGCCTTCTGTGGCGCGGCGCTCGAGTCGGTGGCCTGGATGGTGAAGGTCGAGGTGTCGGAGGCGTCGGGAGTGCCGCTGATGATTCCCGTGCCCGCGTCCAGATTCGCCCAGGAGGGCAGGGTCCCGGCGGAAACGCTCCAGCTATAGGGTTCGACGCCGCCGTTTGCCGCCAGTTCCGCGGCGTATGGCACCCCAACGACCCCGTCCGGCAGGGATGTGCTGGAGACGGAGAAACCCGGCACGGTAAGGCTCAGCGCCTGGTCGTCCGAGGCGATCCCTGCGTCGTCGGTCACGGCAACCGAAAAATTCGCTGTCCCGCTGACGTCGGGTGTGCCGGAGATGACCCCGGTCTTGGCATCGAGGCTTGCCCATGCCGGCAGCGATCCGCTCGTAACGTTCCACGCATAGGCGCCCGTGCCTTCACTGGCCTGCAGCGTGGCCGAGTAGGCCGTGTTCAGGCTGCCATCCGGCAGCGAGGTCGTGGCTACCTGGGGACTGGGGTGAATGGTGATTGCGAGCTGGACGGAAACCCGGGTGTTCGTCACCGAGGTCGCGGTTACCGTGGCTGTCGTTGTGGCGTTCACGGTCGCAGGGGCGTGGTAGGTGACGCTGATCGTTGTGTTGTTGGACAGCGTGCCGGGACCGTTCAGGTCCCAGCTGACGCCTTTGTTCCCGGTGTCGTTCGAGAGGTTTGCGGAAATGGCGACCGACTGCGCCTCGTCCATCTCTTGCGACACGCCTGGCTGCAGCGCGATGGAGACGTTCGGCGCGGATGTCCCTCCGTTACAACCTGCGGAAACGAGCACAAGCAGCAGGCTCGAAGCGATCAGGAAAACCCTGAGCATTTTGCCCATGGCAGCACCTTCCAGACACAGATTTTCACTGGGAAGCAATGGGCCGTGGCGTTCGGGTTCGCGGGCGTCGCGGTCGGCTTTTTTTTGACTCAGGCCGGGCGTGGGAACCACCCCGGGAGTGGGGAACGCCGTTAACCTCAGGGTCGGCCCGTCCGGGCACGCTGTCAAGATGGCCGAAAAGTACCGTATTTTTTCATCCGACAATGGCGTAGACAGTTTGCTCACGATGCGGATCGAGAAGGGGGAGAAAAAACAACAGCTAAGTGTTCCGGCAGTATAGCTTCGCGCCTTGAAGCCCGGATTCCCAGCGTGTTATCGCCGCTCCAGCTGCACCCGAATCCCGTGTTTCGGCCGCAGCGTGATGGATGGTAGCAACTCCACCGGATGTCCCGGCACCAGCCGCACGCGAAATCTCTGTGCGATCGTCGCCAGCAGCAGCACCGCTTCCATCATGGCGAACGAGGCGCCGATGCACACTCTCGGCCCGCCTCCAAACGGAAAATAGGCGAAACGTGGTAGTGCGTCCGCACGCACCGGGTCCTCTCGCCAGCGCTCGGGCTCGAATCGCTCGGGCTCGGGAAAGAATCGCTCGTCGCGCTGCACGATCCACTGGCACAGGAACACGTTCGTCCCCGCCGGCAGCTTGTATCCACCGATCTCGAACGGCGCAATCGCCTGCCTCCCCACGCCCCACGCCGGCGGATAGAGCCGCATCGATTCCTGGATCACCATCTCGGCATAACGCAGCCGCGGAACGTCTTCTGCCGTCGGCGTGCGCCCTCCAAGCGTCCGGTCCACTTCCTCTTCGAGTCGCGCCTCGATCTCCGGATGTTGCGCCAGCAGCAGCCACGTCCAGGAAAGCGCCAGCGCTGTTGTCTCGTGCCCCGCCAGGAAGAGCGTGGTCACCTCGTCACGCAACTGCCGGTCGCTCATCCGCTTTCCATCTTCGTCTTCGGCGTGCACTAGCAGATCTAGTAAATCTCCCGGCCCCGCTCCGCTTGTGCGCCGCTGGTCGATCATCCCGTAAACGATCTTGTCCAACTGCTCGAGCGCCATGCGCAGCTTGCGCGAGCCGGGGATTGGGAACTTCTCCGGCAGCAGAAAAGCCCAGTTGGCTTGGCGAATGAACTGCTCCATCAGCACCGTGAGCGCTTCGCCCACCTCCCGGGCGTCGTGCGAGATGTCCGCGTCGAAGAGCGTTTTCGCTACGATCTCCAGCGTCAGCCGCATCATGTCGTGGTGGATGTCGCGCTCCTCGCCGTTTCGCCAGCCTTCCGCTATTCGTTCGGCGTACGCGCTCATCACCGCGCCGTACGCCGCGATCCGCTCCCGCCGGAATGCCGGCTGCATCAGCCGCCGCTGTCGCCGCCACAGCTCTCCCTCGCTCGTCAGCAGGCCGTCGCCCAGCGCGCTGCGCAGCACTCGGTAATCCTTCGATTTCAGGAAATTTCGCTGGTTCGTCACCAGCACCGATTCGATCAGGTCTGGGTGGTTTACCAGGCAGACAGGCGTGCGGAAGAAGCGGAAGAAGACGACGTCGCCGTACTCGCGCGCGCAACGGGTCAGGAATCCTAGCCAGTCGCGCGACAGTTCGAAGGTGCTGCCCAGCAGATGCCGCCCCTTCGGCCCGGGAGGCAGTTTCGACGAGCGCCTTCTTTGGCCCGCGGGGCTGGGCGTGCTGCCGCTCATGCAGCGATTGTACCCGCCTCCACTGTCCGCGCCTGTCTCAGTTGCCGATCTGCACGTTCAGGCTGTCGAGCCGCGCCGCATTTTCGAGTTTTGCCCAGGCGGAATGGGACGGCGCGCTGGCGTAGCGGTTCGCCGCGGCCTGATTCGCGAATTCGATCGCGAAGGCGTAGTTCCACTTGAGCGATGCGACGCGAACCGGCTTCACCCAGATGTTCTCGATTCCGGGAATCTGTTCGGCCATCGTGCGCACGCCTTGGACCACCGCCTTCTTTTGCGCTGCCGTCGTCGACGGTTTCCACTCGATGATCACTACGTGAACGATCGTCTTCGGCATGCCGAAGTGGTTGACGCCCGCCGCGTAACCCGCGGAAAAAACGCCCACCACTGCCAAAACCAGCAGGATGGAGAAGGTGAGGGATTTCTTTTTCATGTGCGCCTCGGTCAGCGTTCCGTGATCGGCCGCCGGTTTCCCCCCGTGTAGCCACGGCCCTTCAGGCTAGCAGAAACGCGGCCCGTCGTTCACGGGAACTCATCCCAAAGACGCGAGGCCGCCCCAAACAGAAGCGCCGCCCGCGCATGGCGTGGACGGCGTCGGAAAAACGGAGCCTTTCCATAGCAGGCCTGAAAACTACACGCCCCAGCCGTAGCCTTCTGCCGGCTGCATCACGTGCGGCATCTGGTGGCGGATCGCTTCGGTCATTCGCTCCAGGCCGGCCACTTCGCCGCCCGGCGAGGCCAAGTCCGGCGTGCGGTATCCGGCTTCGAGCACGCGGTCCACCGCCTGCTCGATCGCGTCGGCTTCCCTCCCCAGCCCAAATGATTCGCGCAGCATCATCGCCGCCGAGAGGATCGTGCCGATCGGGCAGGCCGCGTCCTTCCCGGCCAGTTGCGGCGCCGAACCGTGAATCGGTTCGTAGAGGCCCGGCCCGGAGCCGAGGCTCGCGGAAGGAATCAGACCGATCGATCCAGCCAGTGCCGCCGCCTCGTCGCTCAGGATGTCTCCAAACATGTTCGAGGTGAGGATCACGTCAAACTGGGAAGGGTCTAGCACCAACTGCATCGCCGCGTTATCCACGTAGAGGTGCCGCACCTCCACCAGCGGGTATTCGCGCGCCAGGCGATCCACCGTGCGCCGCCACAGCTGTGAACTTTCGAGCACGTTTGCCTTGTCCACCGACGCCAGTCGCCGCCGCCGCGCCATCGCCCGCTCGAATCCCACGCGGGCCACCCGCTCGATCTCCTGCGCCGAATAGGATTCGGTGTCGAAAGCTGCTTCCTCCTCGCCTTCTCCCTGCCGACCGCGGCGCCCGAAATAAATGCCGCCGGAAAGCTCTCGAACGATTTCCAGATCGGTGTTCCGCACCCGCTCGGGCCGCAGTGGAGAGATCTCTTCGAGCGACGGCCGCAGCCGCACCGGCCGCAGATTCACGTAGACGCCCAGCCGTTTCCGCAGTTCCAGCAGTCCGCTCTCGGGCCGCTTGCCCACCGGCAGCCCGTCCCATCGCGGACCCCCCACCGCACCCAGCAGCACGGCATCCGCATCGAGGCATGCCTTGAGAGTCGCTTCGGGCAGGGGCGAACCCGTGCGGTCGATCGCCGCGCCGCCCACCGGCTGCTCGATCAGTTCGAAATGGTGGCCGAACTCGCGCGCGCAGTCGTTCAGCACCTGCGTCGCGGCACGGGTGATTTCCGGGCCGATCCCGTCGCCCGGCAGCAATACGATCGTTCTCTTCTGATTAGCCATCACGAAACCTATTCTCTCACGCCGTCCCGTGTGCTGCCGAGGTTTCCGGTCCCATCGCGCCAGCCGCCTGGGCGCTGCGCCCGGCGCGAATCGCGATGTGCAACAGATCGCGGTCGCCTACGTTCTTCGACCGGTCGGCCAGCTCCATCACCTGCCGGTAGGCCGTTTCCAGCGACTCGCCGCTCAGCGGGCAGCCCAACTCTTCCAGGCGCGTCCGGATCGCGTTGCGCCCCGAATGCTTGCCGATCACCAGTCTCCGCGCGGGAATCCCGAACGTCTCCGGGGAAACGATCTCGTACGTCAGCGGATTCTTCAAAATGCCGTCCTGATGGATGCCGGCCTCGTGTGCGAACGCATTCGCGCCCACGACTGCCTTGTTCGGCGGCACGGTCACGCCAGTGATCTCCGAGAGCAGTCGGCTGGTCCGGTAGATTTCTTCGAGGCGAATGTCCGTCTGCAGGTTGAAACGGTCGCCGCGTACCTTCAGCGCCACGACGAATTCCTCCAGCGAGGCGTTGCCCGCCCGCTCGCCGATCCCGTTGATCGTGCATTCCACTTGGCGCGCACCCGCGGCCACCGCCGCAAGCGAATTCGCCACCGCCATTCCGAGGTCGTTGTGGCAATGCGCGCTCAGCGACACGTCGCGGCTGCCCAGCCGCTCCCGCACGTGGCGAAACATTGCCCCGTATTCCTCCGGCGTCGCGTAGCCCACCGTGTCCGGCAGGTTGATCACCGCCGCCCCGGCGTCGGCCGCCACCACGGCCACGTCGGCCAGGTAGTCGAAATCGCTCCGGCTCGCGTCCTCGGCCGAAAATTCCACTTCCCGGCATCGCTCGCGCGCGTATCGCACCATCCGCCCGACGCGCTCCAGCGCCTCCGCCCGCGAAATCCGCAGCTTGTGCTCCAGGTGCAGGTCGCTCGTAGCCAGAAAGACGTGCACGCGCGGCTTTGCCGCCGGTTCCAGCGCTCGCAGCGCCGCGTCGACGTCCCTCTGCGAAGCCCGCGCCAGCGCGGCCACCTGCGCCCGACGAATGCTGCCCGCTACCGTGCGCACCGCTTCCAGGTCACCTTCCGAGGCGATCGGAAACCCCGCTTCGATGACGTCCACTCCCAGCGCGTCCATCTGCGATGCCAGGCGAAGCTTTTCCTCTGGGGTCATCGAAAATCCGGGCGACTGCTCTCCGTCGCGAAGCGTGGTGTCAAAAATGCGAACGATATCCATAGGGGCGACTCCTCTCCTTCCAACAACACGAGTGAAGCGCTTAGGAGGCTGTGAGTCAATTTTATTCTTCTTGCATGATTCATAACTAGGATTTATAAATACCGTCATGGATCTGGCCGCCCTCGAAACCTTTCTCGCCGTCGTTCGCGCCGGCAGCTTCTCCCGCGCCGCTGAAAGCCTGCACCGCACCCAGCCCGCGGTCAGCATCGCCGTGCGTAAGCTCGAAGAGGACCTCGACCAGCCGCTCGTCGTCCGCGGCAGCCGCGAGTTGAAGCTCACAGATGCCGGCCGCCTGCTGGTCGATTCCGCCGAGCGCATGCTCAATCTCCGCGACCAGTTGCGCCAGGCCATCGGAGATCTGCGCGAGATGCGCCGCGGACAGCTCTCCCTCGGCGTCAACGAAAGCTCCATTCACGCCATACTGCCGGCCCTGGCGCGCTACCGACGCCGCTATCCCGACATTCCCATCGCCGTGCACCGTACCTTTTCGCGCGACGTCCCCCGCCAGGTGGTCACCTACCGCCTGGACCTGGGTGTGATCTCCTTCATTCCGCAGGAGCCCAAACTGGCAGCGATCGAATTCTCGCGTGACGACCTCGCCCTGGTCGTCTATCCGAACCACCCCCTCGCCCGCCGCCAACGTGTCGACATCACCGAACTCGGTGAGGAAACCTTTATCGCCCACATCGTCGAATCGCCCTTCCGCTGGCAAGTGATCCAGCTCTTCGCTCGCCATCGCACTCCGCTTCGCCGCGACGTCGAGCTGCCCACCATCGACAGCATCAAGCGCTTCGTGCAAATGGAGATGGGCGTCGCCATCGTGCCCCGCATGTGCGTTCGTCTCGAGCTGGAGCGTGGCGCCCTGCTCGCGCTGAACGTCCCCCAGCTCCACATCGCCCGCCGTCTCTACCTGGTCCATCGCAACGACGAGCAACTGCCCCAGGCCGCCCGCGCCTTGGTGGAATTGCTCCGCGAAAAGGAAAAATCGGAGGCCGTACCTACTGCCCGCCGCACGGCTCCCACCCGTCGTGATCGTGTCTGACCGTTTTTCTACCGCCCGCGCCGTGTGTGTTTCTCCGCCGCATCCGTTCTTCCGTTGACCCCGTCGCAGCCCGGAGCTAGCATCAGCCGAATCCTGAGCAGGATCGGGAGGTTCAATGTACTGCACCAAATGTGGGGCCCGGATAGAGGAGAGTGCCTCGTTCTGCCCGTCCTGCGGCCAGCCGGTGGTTTCGCCGCAAGGCGAGTCCCGCCCGGCGTCGCCGGTGCTTCCGGCAATGTCTCCGCCCGCTCCCGCCGTGCCTGAACCTGCCGCCATTCGTACCGCCTATGCCGGTTTCTGGCTGCGCCTGGTCGCCTGGATCATCGACAGCCTGATCGTCAGTGCGGCCTTCCTGATCGTGCTCGTGCCGTTTATGTCCGTCTTTCTCCGCCACCGGCCGTTCGAAAGCCCTATGCCTGGACCAGCTACGGCGATCTTCATGCTCTGGTTCTGGGCCGTGAACCTGTTCGGTGTCTGGCTCTATTACGCCCTTTTCGAATCGTCCTCGTGGCAGGGCACTCCCGGCAAGCGCGCGCTTGGATTGTTCGTCACTGATATGCAGGGTCGGCGCATCTCCTTCGCCCGCGCCACTGGCCGCTATTTCGGCCGCTTCATTTCCACCGCGATCCTCTTCATCGGCTATTTGATGATCGCCTTCACCGAGCGCAAGCAGGCCCTCCACGACATGTTGGCCGATTGCCTCGTCCTCCGCCGCCTCTAGCCCGAATCCCTCGAGCGCTAGATCGCGCCCGTGTGTCGGCGTAGCGTCACCCTCAAGGGTGACAACTGCCGCCGCGCCTCTTTGACGCAGCCGGGAAATATCGCCCCTCCTCGAACGCGGCCAGGAGATCCTTTACGCCGTGCGACAGGACGTCCTTTTCACACTTCCGGCCCTCTTTTAGTATTCTCTTTCTGTTCTCCTTCTGTCAGGCACAAAGTCCGAATTTCCCGCTCCGGTGAAATCCCGTATGCGTACCGACTTGGGAAAATTATCTTGCTGATAAGAAATAGGTTATTGGAAATGAAGCTCGCGAGGTGTACCGACTTAGCTTTGCCATTTTTCTGCCGTCCCTCCGGCCCAGAAAATTCCGGAGGTTTACGCGACTCGGGGCTTGAAATGCTTTACCGCTGCGGCCAGCCGTTCCAGCCCTTCGCGCAGAGCCTCCGTCTCGCCGCCGATGCCGATTCGGAAATACCCCGGCATCTCGAAGAACCGCCCGGGAACGACCGATGTCTCGTATTTCTCTCGTAGCTCCTTGCAAAAGCCGTCCTCATCGCCGCCCGGCGCCCGCAGAGCAAACACGGTGCCGTGGGCCGGGCGCAGTGTGGCCAGTTTCGGATGCTCTTCCAGGAAGCGGTTCGCGAGCGTGCGATTCGTCCGCAGCAGCGAGTGGGCGCGCTTGGCGAGCCGCTCCAGATGATCGAAAACGACCACGGAGATACGCTGGGCCGGATGTGACGAATTCACGTCGTGCAGGTCGCGAATGTGCCAGATTCTCCGCGCCAGCGCCGGCTCGGCCACCACCCAGCCGCAGCGCAACCCGCCCAATCCGTAAGCCTTCGTCAGGCTGCTCGTGGTGATGAATTCCGGGCCCAGTTGAAAGGCCACTCGCGGCCTGCCGTCGTAGAGCGCTTCCAGGTAGACTTCATCCACCAGCACTCGCGCCCCAGCCTTTCTCGCGATTTCTCCAACAGCGCGCAGGTCCTCTTCTGGAATCAGCGCGCTCGTCGGATTGTGCAGGTTTGCCAGCACGATCAGCCGCGTGCGTGGCGTGATCTGCCGCTCGATTTCCTTGGCATTCAGCCGGAAATGCTCTTCTGCGCGGCGCTCGAAGCGGCGCAGCTCTGCGCCCAGATAGCGCGCAGTCGAAAGCATCGGCTCGTAAGTAGGCTGCTCGAAGAGCACCTCCTCGCCCGGCTCGAACGACGCCGCCATCGCCAGGTAGTTCGCCATTGAAGTGCCCGGCGCGGTGACGATGCATTTCGGATCGACGCCCGTGTACCGCGCCAGCCGATCGAGCAGCGGCCCGTAGCCATAGCTGCCATGCGTGTCCAGCCCCAGGTCTTCCAGCGTCAGCGGCAGATCGGCCAGCGTCAGCGGCGGCACCGAACTGGTGGCCAGATTTACCTTCGCCGTGGAATGCAGCTTGGCCCACTGCATGTAAGGCGATTCCATGTGGCTGCGCGATACGCTCATGCTTCCTCCCCGGGCGCCTGCCGCCGGCGCCAAAACCAGTAAACGGGCACTCCCGCTGCGAGAATAGCAAACCCGATGCCGGCGTGAACCGGATCGTAGGCCACCGTTCCCGCCACCACCATCCACGAGGCGGTTATGTAGCCCAGCGTGGTCCACGGGTGGCCGGGAATGCGGAACCGCGCTGCCTCGCGCCCGTACCGGAACCGTTTGCGGAAGAGACACGTGGCTGTCAGTCCCATGAACAGCAGATCGATCGAGATCATGTAATTCAGGATCTGCTCGTAGCGTCCGGAAACCGCGATTACCGCTGCCCACGCGCCCTGCAGCACGATCGCTACCACCGGCACGCGCGAGCGCGGATCCAGCCAGCCAACCGCGCGAAAGAAAATTCCATCACGAGCCATCGCGTAATAGACGCGCGGCGCGGTGAGCATCGACTGGCTCAGGAAGCCGAGCGCCGAAATCGCAATCCCCGCCGCGATGATCTCGGCTCCGCGATTGCCCAGCGCGATTCGCATCACGGCCGAGGCTGGCGCGGTCGCCGTTCCCAGCCCCGCCGGACCCAGCGCGCGCAGCGCCACGGCATTCACCGCCAGGTAAAGCAAGGTAACGCCTGCCACGCCCAGCACCAGTCCTCGCGGCAGCGTCACCTCCGGCCGCTTCACTTCAGCCGCGATGAAATTCGTCGTCTGGTAGCCGCCGTAGGAAAACATCACCGGCGCCATCGCCGCTGCAAATGCTGCCACTGCAGCCACCGGGGGGATCGGTGACGGTGCTGCGCTTGGTGCTGCGTGCCGCGTCAGCAGCCAGCCGCAGATCACCAGGAACGCGATCGCCAGAATTTTCAGCACCATCAGGCCGCTCTGCACCGCGCTTCCGGCGCGCACTCCCAGGCAGTTGATTACTGTCAGCACGCCCAGTGCCAGCGCCGCCAGAGCCGCGTTCGAGAGCCCCATTGGCGCGATCTCCCGCGCGTAGTACGCGAAGGTCACCGCGACTGCGGCCATCCCACCGGTCTGCACCACCAGCAACAGCGCCCAGCCGTAGAGAAACGCCACGCCTGGCCGATAGGCCTCGCGCAAGTAGGCGTACTGCCCGCCCACCTCCGGCATCCGCGAACCCAGTTCCGCGTAGACCAGCGCGCCCGCCATAGCCACCGCGCCGCCCAGTGCCCATGCGCCCAGGATCTCCGCCGGGTGGTGCACCTCCCTGGCCACCACGTACGGGTTAATGAAGATGCCTGCGCCGACGATGCCGCCCATCACCACCATCGTCGTGTCGAAAAGCCCCAGCGCGCGCGCCAGCCCTCGTTCCGGCGGCGTGGATGCTTGACGTTGGGCGCCGTGATCGAATCGAGAAGAGCTTGGACGGGCCACGGTTAGCGAGCCACTCTATCACCGTTGTCCTCGATTCCAATCCAGGGAAAACTTTGCGTGCGTTCCGTTCGCCCCGAGCAATCCCAGGGCAACGCCGCCATTCCTTAAGGACACGGCTTCAACCGCGGAAGTCCGCTACCGCGGCGCGAGGCAGGCGTAGCGGCGCGTCTCCACGCGCCAGGGCAATTCGCCCAGTTGCGGAAAGAAGTGTTCCTTCAACCGATAGCCGGGATCGCGCATCGCGTGCCCCTTACCTTCCAGTTGGCAGTGAGCGTCCAACCAGTGCTCGGCTACCGCCATCGGATCGTCCGGACCGAACACGGGAACGCCTTTCACCAGCAGCACGGTCGAGTGCAGTGGCCTGCCCTCCGCAATCCAGTTACCGACCGTGTAGACACCCGGATAGGGAAAGGCTTCGAGCGGCCGCATATGGTCCTGGTGTGCTGCGATCGCGTAGCCGAGATAGAAAAAGAATGCCGGCGTGTTGCCGATCACCACGTCGCCATGATCGAGCGCCGCGGCTGCCTGCCGTGCCGTTTGCCGCCAGGGCGTGATGAACCGCGGCGCGGCGTAATGCCGCGGCACCAGGATGCCGTACCAGCCAATCGCAAACGCCACGGCCAGTGAGCCGAGCAGAAGCGCCCTGATTCGCCCCATGCTTGGGTCGGCCGTTGTCTCGTCATCCTGTTGTTGGCGGCCGGCAAGGGTAGCGGCGGGCAGCAGCAGCCAGGGACCGAGAAGGATCAGCCTCTTCGTCGTCAGGATTCCCAGCACCAGCATCAGCGCAAACAGAATGCAGAAGTAGCCGAAGAATCTCCGCCCCGGCTGCCGCGTCCTCGCCAGAGTCAGCAACAGAACAGCGGTCGCCAGCCCCGCCGGCACACCCAGCCACCAGAACCACGGCGCCACCGATTCGCTCACCGCCAGCGTGTAAAGCCCGTAGATGCCGAAGAGAATCCGCGCCACCCAGCTGTGCCCGCCCTCCGTCGGGTGATTCAGCAGTTCGTGGCTGAAGGCCCCGTACAGCGGCAGATAGGAAAGTACCAATGCAATGCCGATCACCACCCAGGGCAGCAGCGGCAAGTTCCGCTCGCGCCGCCTCCGCAGCAGATAGTCCGCGCCCAGACAGGCGATCAGCGCCCAGCCAAAATAATTGGCCCACACGAGCGCCAGGGAGATCGCGCCGAGAAATATCCAGTTCCCCGGGCCGTATGAGCGCAGCACCCGCAAATAGGCCAGCGTTATCAGCGACACCAGCAAGAAGCAGAACGCATACCACGCCGCCAGCCTTCCGTAGTGAAATCCGTAAGGCCAGAGCACCGCAATCCAGACCTGCGCTCGCCCGGCACGGCACCCTGCCAATTCCGATGCCGCCAGACCCAGAGCCCAGATTCCCGCCAGGTAAAAGGCGATCGAGGGAAGCCGCAACGCCCACAGATGCTCGCCCGCCAACGCGATCCATCCGTGCAGCAGCAGATCGTAGAGCGGCGGATGCTCGTGCATTCCCGTGCCGTGCAGGAAAGCGCCCAGGATGCTTGCCGCGGGCCGTGCCGCGCCCTGGACGATGGTCACTTCGTCTGCGATGAACGTGAAATGTGGATTCGTGGCCACCATCGCCACGCCCAGGCCGCAAAGCGCGGCAAGCGTCCACGCGCCCAGCCCTACCGGATCCGTTCGGCTACCTGCTGCGCTCATTGCAGGGCGATTCTACCTGAGCGGCTCTGCTGTTCGCCCGTGCCTCCTTCGGGGCTATGATGGGAAGAGGAGAATACGGGGAGGAGATTCGCCATGGCGCAAGCAGCGAAACGAGACGCGAAAACGGAACCAAAAACCATCGGATTTTTCCTCGACGGCCAGTGGCTCACCGAAGGTGAGCGCGTGGAAGTGCATGCGCCCACAGATGGCGGTCTGGTCGGCGCCACCTATCGAGCTGAAGCCCGTCACGTGGAAGCGGCCATCCAGGCTGCCGTCCGCGCGTTCGGCGAGACGCACCGAATGCCCGCCTACGAGCGCGAGCGCATTCTCAACCAGGTCTCCGCTGGTCTCCAGTCCCACCGCGAGGAGTTCGCCCATCTCATGGCGCTCGAAGCGGGCAAGCCCATCCGCACAGCCCGCGCCGAAGTGGACCGCGCCGTATTTACCTGGCGTGTCGCCGCCGAAGAGGCCGGACGCATCGGCGGCGAATGCCTCACCCTCGACCGGCAGCCCTCCGCCGCCGGACGCTGGGGCCTGCTGCGCCGCTTCCCGATCGGGCCGATCTCGGCCATCACGCCGTTTAATTTTCCGCTGAACCTCGTCGCTCACAAATGGGCGCCGGCCATCGCCGCCGGCTGCACCATCGTTCACAAGCCGGCCCCGCAAACACCGCTCACCTCCCTTCGATTGGCGGCGCTGGTGGCCGAGGCGGGCTGGCCGGCGGGCGCGCTCAACGTGATGCCGCTCACCAACACCAATGCCGAACCGCTCGTCACCGACGAGCGCCTGCGCATGTTCACCTTCACCGGCTCCAGCGCCGTGGGTTGGGAACTGAAGCGGAAAGCGGGGAAGAAGCGCGTCGCGCTCGAGTTGGGCGGCAACGCCGGCGTCGTGATTCACAGCGATGCCGACCTCGCCTACGCGGCCGAACGCTGCGTCCTTGGCGGCTTCTCTTATGCTGGCCAGAGTTGCATCTCCGTCCAGCGCATCTCCGTGCAGCGCAGCGTTGAGGAGAAATTCCTGGCCGAGTTGCTGCCTCGCGTCGAGGCGCTCAAGCTCGGCGATCCGCTTGACGAGGAAACCGATGTCGGTCCGATGATTAGCGAGGACGCTGCTCGCCGAGCCGAACAATGGATGTCCGAGGCGACTACCGGAGGAGCCAAACTGCTCGCCGGAGGCAAGCGCCGCGGCGCATTTCTCCATCCCGCCGTCCTCACCGGCACGCAGTCCCAGATGCGGGTCAGCTGCGAGGAAGTGTTCGCGCCAATGATCCTCGTCGAACCCTACGATGATTTCGACGAGGCGCTCGAACGCCTGAACGATTCCCGCTACGGTCTGCAGGCGGGCCTCTTCACGAACGACGTACGGCGCATCTTCGCTGCCTACGAGCGACTCGACGTCGGCGGCGTGATTGCCGGCGACATTCCCTCCTGGCGGATCGATCACATGCCTTATGGGGGAATGAAGGATTCCGGAGTCGGTCGCGAAGGACTGCGGTCGGCGATCGAGGAGATGACCGAGCCGAAGCTGCTGGTGATGAACCTGCGCTGAGTCGCCGTGCCGAGGCGCTCAGCTCTCCGCGCGTTCGAGCAGGTATTCGGCCAGGGCCTGCTGCCAGGGCGGCAGCTCGGGAAAGCCGGCCTCGCGGAGCGCGTAATTGTCGAGCACGGAATAGAGTGGCCGCCGCGCCTTGGCCCGGAACTCGGCGCTCGAAACCGGCCGCACGTCCGCCGCCACGCCTGCCAGGCGGAAAATTTCCTGCGCGAACTCAAACCACGAGCAGCCGCCGGTGTTGGTCATGTGGTAGAGGCCGTACTTCTCGCTTCGCACCAGCGGCACCACGCGCTTTGCCAGGTCTTCCGCGCGCGTTGGCGTGGCCACCTGGTCGCGCACCACGCGGATCGTTCTTCCCTCGTCCGCCAGCCGCAGCATCGTTTCGACGAAATTCCCGCCCTTGCCGCCTGAATGCACGTGTGCGTAGAGACCGCAGGTGCGGATCAGGAAGTAGCGCTCGGCGTACCGTTGAATGATCTGCTCGCCGCCGAATTTCGACATGGCGTAGATCGAGAGCGGATGCGGTGAGTCGGTCTCGCGGTACGGTTGTCGCTGCGCGCCGTCAAAAACGTAATCGGTGCTGAAGTGCACCAGCTTTGCCCCGGTCGCCCGCGCCACATCGGCCAGGTTTTTCACGGCTACGGTGTTCACCGCGAAGCTGCGCTCCACCTCGTCTTCACAATCGTCCACGCGGTGAAACGCGGCCGTATTGATCATGCAATCGGGTCGGAAGCTGCGGGCGTGGCGCGCAATGGCCTCGACATCGCAAATGTCGGCTTCAGCGTGAGGCAGCGCCAGTACCTCTTCGTCTTCGAATGCCCTTTCCAGTTCGTTTGCCAGTTGGCCACCGGCCCCGAAAATCAAAATCCGCAAATTGTGCCCCCGCCGATCATGAATTCCGCCAACGCGCGAGCGTCTCTTCCCGGCTGGTGTAGTGGCGCTCGTAGTAGCTGCGATAGGCGCCGCTACGGCAACGCTCGATCCACGCCGTGTTCTTGCGATTCCATTCTACCGTCTCCGCCAGCCCCTCTTCGAAGCTGCGCCGCGGCTGCCAGCCCAGTTCCTCCCGGAATTTCGCGCTGTCCAGCGCGTAGCGCCGGTCGTGCCCCGGCCGGTCTTTCACGAACGTGATCAGCGATTCCCGCTTGACCAGCAGTCCCAGCAGCGTCCGAATCACCTCCAGGTTTGTGCGCGGCCGCCCGGCCGAGACGTTGTAGACCTCGCCCGGCCGCCCCTGCCGCAGCGCCGCCAGAATCGCCCTGGCGTAATCCTCCACGTGAATCCAGTCCCGCGCCTGCAACCCGTCGCCGTAGACCGGCAATGGCGCGTCTTCCATCGCGTTGGCGATCATCAGCGGAATCAGTTTTTCGGGAAACTGGTAGGGTCCGTAATTATTCGTGCAGCGCAGCACGATCGCAGGCACGCCGTAGGTGTGCACGTAGCTCAGCACCAGCAGATCGGCTCCCGCCTTGCTGGCCGCGTACGGGCTCGACGGGCGAATCGCCGCACTTTCGTCGAAGCTCGCCTCGGGCGGCGCGCTGCCGTACACCTCGTCGGTGCTGATGTGGACGAAGCGCTTCACTCCGTGCCGCCGCGCGGCCTCGATCATCACCTGCGTGCCGAGCACGTTGGTACGCAGGAACGGCGTCGCGTCCTCCAGGCTGCGGTCCACGTGTGTTTCTGCCGCCAGATGGAGCACCGCGTCGAAACCCTGTTCGAAAACCCCGCCAACCGTTTCGGCGTCGGCCACGTCCGCGTGGACGAAGCGGTAGCGGGGCGAATCCGCCACGTCGGCCAGATTCTCCAGATTCCCCGCGTAGGTCAGCTTGTCGAGGTTGGTGACTTCGACATCCGGCGCCTCGGCGAGCAGCAGCCGGATCAGGTTCGATCCGATGAAGCCCGCTCCGCCCGTGACCAACACTTTCATTGCCTTGCCGCCTTTCCGCCGTCTTTTGTCCGCGCACCGGCAGAATCTTCTCCCCCCCGCGCGTTCCTGGCGCCCCGTCCGGGCCGCTATCTCATCTTGAGCGACCAGTCGTAAGGCACTTCCGCGCTGAAGGGATCGACGCGGAACTCGTCGGGCTCCTTGTAGTTATAGACCTCTGTCGGGCAGTTGATGACGATCGCTTCTTCCGTCCCCACGCCCTTGAATCCGTGCAGCACCAGCTTGGGGATCTGCACCAGCAGCGGGTTGTGCACGCCGAGGAAGAACTCGTTCACCTCGCCGTGTGTCGGCGAATCCTCGCGTCCGTCGTAGAGCACCAGCTTGATCGTGCCTTTCACCACGGCGAAATTGTCGGTCTGCTTCCGGTGGTAGTGCCAGCCCTTGACGACGCCGGGATAGGCGGTGGTCATGTAGACCTGGCCGAAGCCCAGAAACACTTCGTCATCCGACCGGAGAATCTCCATCAGCCGGCCTCGCTCATCCGGGATGGAGTGGAGAGTCTTTGTGCGGACGCCTTGAATCATGAATTTGATTTCCCCTGATTGGTGGCCGTGGTGCCTGCGGATTTCGCCGCCTGCACGGGAGCGGCTGCTTTCGCCACCGGCTGGCCCACGGCGATCGTCACTTCCGTCGGCATCTGGTTGGCGCCGGTTTCGGCGACCAGGTTGGTGGCGCGGCGCAGCGATTCGAACGTGCCGGCGTCGGTCCACCATCCCTCGAGGAAGCTGAAGGTCAGCGTCCCGTCGTCCAGATACATGTTGTTGATGTCCGTGATCTCCAGTTCGCCCCGGGCGCTCGGCTTCAGCGAGCCGATCCGCTCGAAGACGCTATGGTCGTAGAAATAGATGCCGGTCACCGCGTAAGAGGATTCCGGGTGTTGCGGTTTTTCCAGAATCTTCACGATGCGGCCGTCGACGATCTCCGCGCAACCGAAGCGCTCGGGATCGGGCACCTCTTTCAGCACAATGTGCGCCCCGCGCTCCTGCGCGTCGAAACGGCGCTTGGCCTCCTGAATGTTGTTCTGGATGATGTTGTCGCCCAGGATCACGCACACGCTTTCTCCCGCGGCGAAATGCTCGGCCAGGCTCAGCGCGGCGGCAATGCCGCCTTCACCCTCCTGATAGGCGTAGTTGAAATGGTGCAGGCCGAAATCCTTGCCGTTCGAAAGCAGCCGCAGGAAATCACCGGCGTTCTGACCTCCGGTAATCACCAGGATGTCGCGAATCCCGGCGTTCACCAGCGTTTCGATCGGATAAAAGATCATCGGCCGGTTGTAGACGGGCAGCAGATGCTTGTTGGTCACGCGTGTGAGCGGGCTCAGCCTGGTTCCCAAGCCTCCCGCGAGCACTACACCTTTCATCGTCTGTCTCCTGGTATCCCGGTCCGTCAAGTTCGCCTGGGGGCTGCGACTGGTTGCGCCGGTACCGATTGGCTTTTCTTCGGCGCTGATTCCGGATTGCCTGTGAGTTCGCGCTTCCCCCAGCGAACTCGGTTATTCTACGCGCCGGTAGCGGGCATGGAAAGATTTGAACTGCTGCTGCTTGACCAACCCGGAACGGTGCAGCATGTATCGGGCGAGCAGGGCGGCGTAGAGATTCCTGCCGGTGGCATTCTGCGTGGGGATGGGTTGCGCGTGCTCCAGGGTGTCACGCGATGTCGAGATTGTTGTTCCGTAACAGTCGATTATTCAGCGAGTTAAGATTTTCAGGGTGTCACGCTACAGGCGGTTTCGTGCGTGGTGGGGCGCTGGTTTTTTCGGAATGAGGCGGCGTTCGTTCGGTTCGCCTGCCAGCACCAGCATAGCAGGCTACGAGCTGCCACGCAGAACGCGTTTCA